>CAVIHW010000001.1:0-117550 GCA_963642615.1 Oscillospiraceae bacterium
CCGTCAAATGGAACAGTTTTTAACGAAAAAAGAGCCGGAGATTGGCACATTAACTTGACACTTGTCGCATTTTGTATTAAAATTTATAAAGATTGAAAACAATTCTAAAGGAGACGTGAACTATGCTTAGTAAGAATTTAACAGTTGTGAACCCGTCTGGACTGCACTTAAGACCGGCAGGAGTTTTATCCCAGACTGCCATGAAATTCAAATGTGATGTTATCATCGAGTGCGGCGAGAAGCGGATCATTGCCAAGAGCGTATTAAACGTAATGGCAGCAGGCATCAAATCCGGCACTGAGATCACCCTGATCTGTGACGGTGAAGATGAGGCAGCAGCAATGGAGACTGTAAGCAAGGCAATTGAGAGCGGCCTTGGTGAGATGTAAGTCTTCTTTAAGCAAATACATAAGAACAGGCGAAAATAAAGCGGTGGTTTTCAGAAGAATATTCTGAAAACCACCGCTTTATTTTGCGTAAAAAACCAGAAAAGTCTGAAAACAAATAAATATAACGAATAATAACAAATAATCTGACAATTTAAAATAAAAAAGGGATTTACAAATGAGAAAATATGTAGTATTATCGTGAAAGATTAAATGAGGAAATCGCAAGGGGGCGAAAATCACTATGGTTCACCATGGGATTTTTGGCTCTTTTTTATGTAACAGTTTGCCGGTTTCCATCTATTCTATATCCATCAAAAAGTAAGGAAAGGAAATGATTTATGGACAGCGATCAGAGAACCTTAGCAACATCCCCCCAAAATCCTGCCTCAAAACCAGAGACTCCGGGTCTTTACGATCCGCGCTTTGAGCATGACAACTGTGGTATCGGTGCCGTAGCCAACATCAAAGGCGTTCCGAGCCATCGTACCGTTGAACAGGCTCTCCACATTGTGGAAAACTTAGAGCACCGCGCCGGTAAGGACGCAGAAGGAAAGACCGGAGACGGTGTCGGCATCATGCTGCAGATCTCCCACAAATTCTTCAAAAAGGTGACAAAGCCGCTTGGTATTGAGCTTGGAGAGGCAAGAGAGTACGGTGTCGGCATGTTCTTCTTCCCTCAGGATGAGCTTGCAAGAAATCAGGCAAAGAAAATGCTGGAAGTCATCGTAAAGAAAGAGGGACTGAAATTCCTCGGCTGGAGAACCCTTCCGATCCATCCGGAAAAGATCGGTGACAAGGCTGTGGAAAAGATGCCATATATCATGCAGGGCTTCATTGAAAAGCCGGCAGAAGTTGAGAAGGGACTGGAGTTTGACCGCCGTCTCTATGTTGCACGCCGCGTCTTTGAACAGAGTAATGATGATACCTATGTAGCATCCATGAGCAGCCGTACCATTGTATACAAGGGTATGTTCCTGGTAAAGGAGCTGCGCCAGTTCTTTGAGGATCTGCAGGATCCGGATTACGAGTCTGCCATTGCAACCGTACATTCCCGTTTCAGTACCAACACAAATCCGAGCTGGATGCGTGCCCATCCGAACCGCATCATTGTCCACAACGGTGAGATCAATACCATCCGGGGCAATGTAGATAAAATGATGGCTCGTGAGGAGAACATGGAGACAAAGTTCTTTAAGTCTGACATGTACAAGGTCCTTCCGATCATCAGCCAGGAAGGTTCCGACTCCGCGATGCTTGATAATGCCCTGGAATTTATGGTCATGAGTGGTATGGAGCTTCCGATGGCCGTTATGATCATGATCCCGGCACCGTGGCAGCATGACCAGTTCATGCCGCAGGAGGTAAAGGATTTCTACCGCTATTATGCAACCATGATGGAGCCATGGGATGGCCCGGCATCTATCGTCTTTAGTGACGGCGATGTGATGGGTGCGGTGCTTGACAGAAACGGTCTGCGTCCGTCCCGTTACTATATCACGGATGATGATCAGGTGATCCTGGCTTCCGAGGTTGGTGCGATCGATATCGACCAGTCCCACGTTGTAAAGAAAGAACGTTTAAGACCGGGCAAGATGCTCCTTATTGATACCGTAAAGGGCGAACTGGTGGAAGACGAAGATCTGAAGATGCGTTATGCATCCCGTCAGCCATACGGCGAGTGGATCGACTCCCAGCTGGTTGAGTTGAAAAATCTTCCGATCCCGAATAAGGGCGTGCCGGAAATGACAAAGAAACAGCGCGCGCAGCTTCAGAAAACGTATGGCTACACCTATGAGCAGTACAAGACCATGATCCTTCCGATGGCCTTAAATGGTGCAGAGGCGGTTTCTGCGATGGGTGCCGACAGCCCGTTAGCCGTGCTGTCAAAGAAACATCAGCCGTTGTTTAACTACTTTAAGCAGCTTTTTGCTCAGGTTACCAACCCGCCGATCGATGCGATCCGTGAGGAGATCGTGACCTCTACCACGGTATATGTCGGAGAAGAAGGCAACCTCCTTGAGGAGGCACCGGACAACTGCCATATCTTAAAGGTGGACAATCCGATTCTGACCTGTACGGATCTGTTAAAGATTAAATATATGAAGAAACCGGGATTCAAGGTAGAAGTGATCCCGATCACTTACTATAAGAATACATCCCTGGCAAAGGCCATCGAGAGACTGTATCTGGAAGTAGACCGTGCACATCACGATGGAGTCAACATTATCATCCTGTCAGACCGTGACATCGATGAAAACCATGTGCCGATCCCGTCTCTCCTTGCTGTATCTGCCCTTCAGCAGCATCTGGTCAAGACGAAGAAACGCACCTCCATGGCAGTCATCCTGGAGAGCGGCGAACCGCGGGAGGTACATCATTTTGCAACCCTGCTGGGCTTTGGTGCCAGTGCCATCAACCCGTACCTTGCACAGGAGTCCGTACATTACCTGATCGAATCCAAGATGTTAGACAAGGACTATTATGCAGCGGTAAACGATTACAACTCTGCAGTCCTTCACGGAATCGTAAAGATCGCATCCAAGATGGGTATTTCCACCATTCAGTCCTATCAGGGCTCTCAGATCTTTGAGGCGATCGGTATCTCCAAAGAGGTCATTGACAAGTACTTTACCAACACGGTAAGCCGTGTGGGCGGTATTACCCTGGAAGATATTGCAAACGATGTGGATACCTTACATTCCACAGCCTTTGACCCGCTGGGACTGGACGTTGATCTGACCCTGGAGAGCGTGGGAAGTCACAAGGAGCGTTCCGGACAGGAGGAGCACCTTTACAATCCGCGCACCATCCACCTTTTACAGCAGGCTGCATGGACTGGAAATTATGAGATCTTCAAGGAATACAGCCGTGTACTTAACGAGGAAGAACAGACCATTAATCTGCGAAGCCTCATTGACTTCAATTTCGATGAGAACGGTGGTATCCCGATCGATGAGGTAGAGAGTGTTGATTCCATCGTAAAACGTTTTAAGACCGGTGCGATGTCATACGGTTCCATTTCTCAGGAAGCCCATGAGACCCTGGCCATTGCCATGAACCGGCTTGGCGGCAAGTCCAATACCGGTGAGGGTGGTGAGAGCCTGGATCGTCTGGTTCCGGGATCCAAGAACAACAACCGCTGCTCAGCTATCAAGCAGGTGGCATCCGGCCGATTTGGCGTCACATCCCGCTACCTGGTAAGTGCTCAGGAGATCCAGATCAAGATGGCACAGGGAGCAAAACCTGGTGAGGGCGGTCAGCTTCCGGGCGGAAAAGTATATCCGTGGGTAGCAAAGACCCGTCACTCTACCACAGGTGTAGGTCTGATCTCTCCGCCGCCGCATCACGATATCTATTCCATCGAGGATCTGGCACAGCTGATCTATGACTTAAAGAATTCAAATACCAGGGCAAGAATTTCTGTAAAACTGGTATCCGAGGCTGGTGTCGGCACAGTAGCAGCCGGTGTTGCAAAGGCTGGTGCCCAGGTTATCCTGGTATCCGGTTTTGACGGTGGTACCGGTGCGGCTCCGAGAAACTCCATCTACAACGCGGGACTTCCGTGGGAGCTTGGCGTGGCAGAGGCACACCAGACCCTGATCATGAACGGTCTGCGTGACAAGGTGATCCTTGAGACAGACGGAAAGCTGATGACCGGCCGTGATGTGGCAATTGCCTGCATCCTGGGTGCCGAGGAATTTGGCTTTGCAACGGCTCCGCTTGTAACCATGGGCTGCGTCATGATGCGTGTCTGCAACCTGGATACCTGCCCGGTAGGTATTGCAACTCAGAATCCGGAGCTTAGAAAACGCTTCAAGGGCAAACCGGAATACGTGGTAAACTTCATGCATTTCGTAGCACAGGAGCTGCGGGAATACATGGCAAAACTGGGTGTCCGCACGGTAGATGAGCTGGTTGGACGCACAGAGCTGTTAAAGAAAAAAGATCATATCCCGTCTGAGCGTGCAGATAAGGTAGATCTGACAAACATCCTTGGAAATCCGTATGAGGGAATGCACTTCCGTGGCTATTATGATAAACTGGAGTACGACTTTAAGCTGGATCAGACCATTGACGAACAGGTGTTCTTAAAACAGTTAAAGACTGCCTTGAACAAGGGACAGAAGAAGAGCCTGCAGGTGGATGTCTCCAACGTTGACCGTACTCTTGGAACTATCTTTGGTTCCGAGATCACAAGGCAGTATCCGGAAGGTCTGCCGGAGGATACCTTTACCATCCAGTGCAGCGGCAGCGGCGGACAGAGCTTTGGTGCCTTTATCCCGAAGGGACTGACCCTGGAGCTGGTAGGCGACAGCAATGACTATTTCGGAAAAGGCTTATCCGGCGGAAAGCTGATCGTATATCCGCCGAAGGCTGTAAACTTTAAAGCAGAAGAAAATATCGTCATCGGTAACGTGGCACTCTACGGCGCTACCAGCGGAAAAGCTTATATCAACGGTGTGGCCGGTGAGCGTTTCTGTGTCCGTAACTCCGGTGCGACAGCCGTTGTTGAGGGCGTGGGCGATCATGGATGTGAGTACATGACCGGCGGACGCGTGGTTGTACTCGGAACTACAGGAAAGAACTTTGCAGCCGGTATGAGCGGCGGTATTGCCTATGTTCTGGATGAAAAACGTGATTTCTATAAACGCCTGAACAAGGAACTGGTTTCCCTGGAAGAAGTGACCAACAAGTACGATGTCCAGGAATTAAAAGAGATGATTCAGGAGCATGTGGCTTACACCAACTCCGCAAGAGGAAAAGAAATTTTGGATCACTTTGGCGAGTACCTGCCGAAATTCAAGAAGGTAATGCCTCATGACTATCGCCGCATGATGAACACCATCGTGCAGATGGAAGAGAAGGGCTTAAGCAGTGAGCAGGCGCAGATCGAGGCATTCTACGCAAATCAGAGAAAGTAAGGAGGAGAGAAGATGGGAAAGCCAACAGGATTTTTGGAATTTGACAGAGTAAACGGCAAGGCGGCTGCACCACTGGAGCGCATTAAGAATTTTAATGAGTTCCATACTCCTTTGACGGAGGCGCAGCAGAGAAAACAGGGCGCACGCTGCATGGAGTGCGGCGTGCCCTTCTGCCAGTCCGGCATGATGATGAACGGCATGGTTTCCGGCTGCCCGCTCCACAATCTGGTTCCGGAGTGGAATGACCTTGTGTATACCGGAAACTGGGGACAGGCATACAACCGTTTGAAAAAGACCAACAGCTTTCCGGAATTTACCAGCCGTGTGTGTCCGGCTCCCTGCGAGGCGGCCTGCACCTGCGGCCTGAACGGAGATCCGGTCAGCATCAAGGAAAATGAGCATGCCATTATTGAGAAGGCCTATGAGACCGGAGAAGCAGGTCCGAAGCCTCCGAAGCTGCGCACGGATAAAAAGATCGCAGTCATCGGCTCCGGCCCGTCCGGCCTTGCGGCTGCAGACCAGTTAAATAAACGCGGACACAATGTGACCGTGTTTGAGAGAGAAGACCGTGTGGGCGGACTGCTGATGTATGGCATTCCGAATATGAAGCTGGAAAAGCATGTCATTGACCGCAAGATCAATGTCATGAAGGAGGAAGGCGTCACCTTCGTGACCGGTGCCAATGTCGGAAAAAATTATAAGGCTGCAAAGCTCTTAAAAGAATTTGACAGTGTAGTTTTGGCCTGCGGTGCATCCAATCCGCGTGATATCAATGTTCCGGGACGTGATGCGGAAGGCATTTACTTTGCAGTGGATTTCTTGAAATCCACCACAAAGAGCCTTTTAAACTCAAACCTGGAGGATGGCAATTACATTTCTGCAAAGGATAAGCATGTCATTGTCATTGGCGGCGGTGATACCGGAAACGACTGTGTCGGTACTTCGATCCGTCATGGCTGTGCATCCGTAACACAGCTTGAGATGATGCCGAAGCTTCCGGAAAAGCGCACCGAGAACAACAGCTGGCCGGAGTGGCCGCGCATCTTAAAGACCGATTACGGTCAGGAAGAGGCCATTGCCGTGTTTGGTCATGATCCGCGGATCTACCAGACCACCGTGAAGGAATTTGTGAAGGATGAGAGCGGAAAGCTCATCAAAGCTATCCTCATCAGCCTGAAGGCTGAGAAAAATCCGGAGACCGGACGCATGTCCATGGTGCCGGTGGAAGGGTCAGAAAAGGAAGTTCCGGCAGATCTGGTGCTGATCGCTGCAGGCTTTTTAGGAGCCCAGGCGTATGTGGCAGATGCATTTGGCGTAGAGTTAAATGCGCGGACAAACGTTGCGACCGAGGCCGGAAAATATGCTACCAACGTGGAAAAAGTCTTTACGGCAGGAGATATGCACCGTGGCCAGTCTCTGGTCGTATGGGCGATCCATGAAGGCCGTGATGTGGCAAAAGAAGTGGATAAATATCTGATGGGATATACAAATCTGGCATAAGAGATCGATCAGAGGACGTGTAACCTGCACCTCCTCGATATGCATAGTAATAAGAAAGCCTGAGTCTGTGGCATAAAAACATGCCGCAGGCACAGGCTTTCTTTCGCCAGTTATTCTCACGAAAATTCTGTGACGGTTCGTATTGATTTATAGAAGGGAATCTAGTATATTAAATTACGAAATGGATTTTATGGCAGATGCCAAAAAGGAGAAACTCTATGATTCATGTAGCTGTTGACGCAATGGGCGGTGACAACGCCCCGGGCGAGATCGTAAAGGGTGCGGTCGAGGCTGTAAATAAGCGAAGCGACATCCATGTGATCCTGGTAGGAAAGGAAGAAGCAGTAAAGAAAGAACTTTCTTCCTATACTTATCCGAAAGAACAGATCACGCTGATGCCTGCCTCTGAGGTGATCGAGACCGAGGAGCCACCGGTCAATGCGATCCGCAGAAAAAAGGATTCTTCCATTGTAGTGGGAATGAACCTTGTAAAGAACGGAGAGGCAGATGCATTTGTATCAGCCGGCAGTTCCGGAGCCGTTCTGGTAGGCGGTCAGGTTCTGGTGGGACGCATCAAGGGTGTGGAACGCCCGCCATTTGGTGCACTGATCCCGACGGAAAAAGGTGTATCGCTCCTCTTAGACTGCGGAGCCAACGTGGACTCCCGCCCTTCCCATCTGGTTCAGTTTGCACGCATGGGTTCCATTTATATGGAACATGTCATCGGCATTCCAAATCCACGGGTCGGGATTGTCAACATTGGTGCCGAGGAGGAGAAAGGCAATGCTCTTGTAAAAGAGACCTTCCCGCTTTTAAAAGAATGCACGGACATCAATTTTACAGGAAGCATAGAAGCCCGGGAGATTCCGCATGGAGGCGCGGATGTCATTGTCTGTGAAGCATTTACCGGCAATGTCATCTTAAAGCTTTACGAGGGAACCGGGGCTGCCCTGATCTCCATGGTGAAAAAGGGAATGATGAGTTCTCTTCGCAGTAAGATTGGTGCACTGCTTGTAAAGCCTGCACTGAAGGAGACCTTAAAAGCATTTGATGCCAGCCAGTACGGCGGAGCACCGATGCTGGGATTAAAGGGACTTGTCGTGAAAACACATGGAAGTTCGAAGGCAACGGAAGTATGCAACTCTATTATTCAGTGCGTGACCTTCAAAGAGCAGAAGATCAATGAAAAAATCAAGGAATGTTTAGGAAACTAAAAACTTCGAAAGAAAAGTCAGGAGAAAAGTTATGGAATTTGAAAAGTTACAGAACATCATTGCAGAGGTATTAAACATCGAGCCGGATGAGATCACCATGGAGACCACCTTCGTGGAAGATCTTGGTGCGGATTCTCTGGACATTTTCCAGATCATCATGGGGATTGAGGAAGAATTTGATATTGAGATCCCAACGGAAGTTGCTGAGCAGATTGTCAGCGTTTCCGATGCGATCGAACAGATCAAAAACGCACTGAACTAAAACAGGATAGAAAAAATGGGGCGGTGCATTCCATGCCCGCCCTTTTTGAATACACAGGAAAGGAATGTAAGGCAATATGAATCGTGACTTAAACGAGCTGGAAGAACGGTGTGGTTATCATTTCAAGGATAAAAACCTGTTTTACCGGGCACTGACCCACAGCTCCTATGCCAATGAACACAAAAAAGATAAGGTGGTCTGTAACGAGCGCCTGGAGTTTCTTGGAGATGCTGTTCTGGAATTGGTATCGAGTGATTTTTTGTATCACAAATATCCGGAAAAGCCGGAGGGAGAGCTTTCCAAGATCCGAGCAAGCCTGGTGTGCGAGCCGACACTGGCTTACTGTGCGGCGGATTTAGAGCTTGGCAGTTACCTGCTTCTTGGCAAGGGAGAAGAGGCAACGGGCGGCCGGGAACGCAATTCGGTAGTCTCCGATGCCATGGAAGCATTGATCGGTTCCATTTATCTGGATGGTGGTTTTGCTAATGCAAAAGAGTTCATTCACCGTTTTATCCTGAATGACATTGAACACAAGCAGCTCTTTTATGATAGCAAGACTATTCTGCAGGAGATGATCCAGAAAACAGCAGGAGCACATCTGGAATATGAGACCTTGCGGGAAGAAGGACCGGATCATCATAAGGTCTTTGAGGTACGTGCTCTGTCACAGGGTGAGGAGCTTGGTCGCGGAACGGGCGGCACCAAGAAGGCGGCAGAGGCTGTGGCTGCTTACCACGGCATTTTGAAACTGAGAGGAAAAGCATGTATTTAAAAAGCATCGAGATACAGGGATTTAAATCCTTTGCCAATAAGATCGTGTTTGAGTTCCATAATGGCATCACCGGTATTGTTGGCCCGAATGGCAGCGGAAAGAGCAATGTTGCGGACGCGGTGCGCTGGGTGCTTGGAGAACAAAGAGCCAGACAGTTGCGGGGAGGCTCCATGCAGGATGTCATTTTTGCCGGAACCGAGATCAGAAAGCCCCAGGGCTTTGCATACGTAGCCATCACCCTCGACAATTCCGATCATCAGCTGACGATCGATTATGACGAGGTTACAGTGTCCAGGCGTTTGTATCGTTCCGGTGAGAGTGAATACAAGATCAACGGGAGTACATGCAGGCTGAAGGACATCAGCGAACTCTTTTACGATACGGGTATCGGAAAGGAAGGCTATTCGATCATTGGACAGGGACAGATCGACCAGATCCTAAGCGGAAAACCGGAGGAACGTCGGGAACTGTTTGATGAGGCAGCAGGAATTGTCAAGTTTAAACGCAGAAAAGCCATTGCCCAGAAAAAGCTGGATGATGAAAAGCAGAACCTGGTGCGCGTTAGCGATATTTTATCGGAACTGGAAAAACAGGTAGAACCACTTGCCAGGCAGTCGGAAACAGCAAAGAAATATCTGGCTTTGCGTGACGAGTTAAAGCTCTGTGACGTCAATCTGTTTTTTTTGGAGTCGGAAGATATTGGGATCCAGGTTCAGGAGATACAAAACAGGGAATCCATTGTTTCTGGAGACCTGTCGGATGTCAATGCGCAGTCAGAGCATTTAAAAGAGGCCTATGAAAAACTGGAACAGGAAGTGGCAGTGCTGGATGAAGCGCTGAATGAAAAGCGCAGCCGGATAAACCAGGCGGATATGCAGAAAAACAGCCTGGAGGGTCAGATCAATGTCTTGTTGGAGCAGATCAATACAGAGAAAATGAATGAAGAGCATATTCGTTCCCGGATCGCAGCTATTTCAGATTCTCTGGAAGAAAAGAAGACGCAGCTTTTACAATACCAAAAAGACCATGCAGGGATCAGCGAGGCAGAAACTGCGAAAAAAAGCAAACAGGAAACGGCAGAAAAGGAACTGATCGCGCTTGATGAAGAGCTGATGCTCATGGAGCAGAAGATCGAGGATGCCAGAAACCGCATGATGAGCGGCATGAACGAGAGTGCTTCCATTCATGCCCAGGATCAGCGATTTGAAGCATTGCTCGAGCAGGTTCAGCTGCGCCGTTCGGAAGTATGTCAGAAACTTCTGAAATTTAAAAGTGACGAATCGGTACAGGATGAACAGCTCGAGGCAGAAAAAAAGAAGCTGGCAGCGCTAAAATCACGTTTGCAGGAACTGGAGCTTTCCGAGACAGAGTGCGAGGGGCAGGCGGGACAGTATGCCGAACAGGTGCGACGGCTCAACCGTTCGTTAAATGAAACACAGCAGGAATACCGCACGGCTTATACAAAACTGGAATCTTTAAGAAACCTGGCAGAGCGCTATGAAGGCTATGGCGGAAGCATCCGCCGCGTCATGGAGGTGAAAGACCGCATCCGCGGCATCCGCGGTGTGGTGGCAGATCTGATCACCACGGAGAAAAAATATGAGACCGCGATTGAAACGGCGCTTGGCGGAAGTATCCAGAATGTTGTAACGGATTCGGAACAGACGGCAAAGCAGCTGATCGAATACTTAAAAAAGAACCGTTATGGGCGCGTGACCTTTTTGCCGTTGACAAGCATTGGTCAGGGCAGCGGCTTTACAAAGCCGGAAGCCTTAAAGGAAGCTGGAGTCATTGGTCTTGCAAGTGACCTGGTCTTAGTAAAACCGGAATATCAGGTTCTGGCAAAGTATCTTCTTGGGCGTGTTGTGGTGGCGGATACGATCGACCATGCAATTGCCCTGGCAAAAAAGTTTAAATATTCCCTGCGGATCGTCACACTGGAAGGAGAACTGCTCAGTGCGGGAGGATCCATGACAGGTGGTGCCTTTAAAAATTCCAGCAACCTCTTGGGACGCAAACGCGAACTGGAGGAATTGGAGGCAGCCTGCGAGAAGGCTTTGAAGAAAACAGACCGGCTTCAGGAAGAGCTGGATATGAATGAAGGCCTCATGCAGCAGAAACAGGAAGAGCTGGAAAATATCAAAGAGCAGCATCACCAGGTTTCGCTTCAGGCAAATACCAGCCAGATGAATGTAAACCAGCTGGAGGATAAGCGCGAAGAAATCCGGGATTCCTATCAGGATCTGGTATTGGAAAATAGCCAGTTTGAAAGTCAGATCGCAGAAATCGAGGCAAACAGAAAGAAACTGGCATCCAGAAGTGCTCTTTTAAAACAGGACAGTGACAGAGAGCAGGCGCTGCTCGATGATATGTCCGAACAACTAGAGCAGAAAAAAAAGATCCGGGAAGAACAGACAAAAGCCCTGGAAACGATCCGTCTTGAGGCCGCCAGCCGAAAACAGAGGGTGGACTTTGTAAACGAAAACATCCACCGTGTCGAACAGGAGATCCAGATGCTTCAAAAAGAACAGGATCAGTTACAGGAGCATGGCACGGATTTTGGATCTGCCATAGAAGAAAAAAATCGGGAGATCTCAAAGCTTCAGGATCAGATCGCCTGTACGGAGAAAGAAAAGCAGGAGATTTCCGCAGAGGTTGAATCCCATGCAGCCGTAAAGGAAGAGAAGACCAGACAGCAGAAGTCATTCTTTGGAAAAAGAGAAGAGCTGTCCTTGAGGATCACCCGTCTGGATAAGGATCTGTTCCGTCTGCAGTCGCAGAGAGAGAAGCTGGAGGAACGACGTGAAAGCCAGATCAATTACCTTTGGAATGAATATGAACTGACACCGAACGCCGCCAAGGAACTGAAGGGGGAAGAAACACGTTCCCTTGCTGAGGTAAAGAAACATATTGAAGGGCTCAAGCAGGAGATCCGGTCACTTGGCAGTGTCAATGTCAATGCCATTGAGGATTACAAGGAAACATCCGGCCGGTATGAATTTATGAAGACCCAGCACGATGATCTGGTGCAGGCGGAAGCCACGCTTCTTGGGATCATCGAAGAACTGGACTCTGGCATGCGGCGTCAGTTTGAGGAAAAGTTCCAGGAGATCCGGAAAGAATTTGACCGGGTATTTCAGGAGCTTTTTGGCGGAGGACACGGCACATTGTCATTACAGGAGGATACGGACATCCTGGAGGCGGGGATTCAGATCATAGCTCAGCCGCCCGGAAAGAAACTGCAAAACATGATGCAGCTTTCGGGAGGAGAAAAGGCGCTGACGGCCATAGCGCTCCTGTTTGCCATCCAGAATTTGAAACCTTCTCCGTTTTGCCTGCTCGATGAGATCGAAGCGGCACTGGATGACTCCAACGTAGACCGCTATGCCGGATATCTGCACAAACTGACAAAGTATACGCAGTTTATTGTTATCACACACCGGCGCGGCACCATGGTGGCTGCGGATCGTCTGTACGGCATCACCATGCAGGAGAAGGGGGTATCAACGCTGGTATCTGTCAACCTGATCGAAGACCAGCTGGATGCATAAAATCTGGTACATATAAATAATAAGGAGACTTGCCAATGGGAGAAAAAAAGAAAGGCTTCTTCAGCCGTCTGGTTGAGGGCTTAAACAAAACAAGAGAGAATATCGTATCCGGCATGGATTCCATCTTCAGCGGCTTCTCGGCCATTGATGAGGATTTTTATGAAGAACTGGAGGAGACCCTGATCATGGGTGACCTGGGAATCCAGACGACAACGTCGGTGCTGGATGACTTAAGAAAGAAAGTGAAGGAACAGCACATCAAGGAACCATCCGAATGTAAACAGCTTCTGATCGATTCCATCCGCGAACAGATGGATCTGGGAGAAAATGCCTATGAGTTTGAAAACCGGAAATCGGTCGTTTTGGTGATCGGTGTCAACGGTGTCGGAAAGACGACTTCGGTCGGAAAGCTGGCAGGACAGCTCAAAGACGAAGGCAAGAAGGTCATCCTTGCGGCAGCCGATACCTTCCGTGCAGCCGCCATTGAACAGCTGACCGAGTGGGCAAACCGCGCAGGAGTCGAGATCATTGCGCAGCAGGAAGGATCCGACCCCGCGGCCGTGATCTATGATGCAGTGGCAGCAGCCAAATCCAGACAGGCTGATGTGCTCATCTGTGATACGGCGGGACGTCTGCATAACAAAAAGAACCTGATGGAAGAATTAAGAAAGATCAACCGCATCATTGACAAGGAATATCCGGATGCATACCGGGAGACTCTGGTGGTGCTGGATGGCACAACCGGACAGAATGCCATGGCTCAGGCAAAGCAGTTCATGGAGGTGGCAGACATCACCGGCATCATCCTGACAAAGTTAGACGGAACCGCCAAGGGCGGCATTGCGGTAGCTATCCAGTCGGAGCTTGGCATACCGGTCAAGTATGTGGGTGTCGGAGAGAAGATCGATGATCTTCAAAAATTTGATTCTCAGGATTTTGTAACCGCACTGTTTGATACAAAAGCAGCAGAGGCAGAATAGTCCTGCTATGGGGACTTTAAAAGACAAGAAGGAGATAAAAAGATGGAAAAAGAACAGGTAGTTGAGGAAGGAAAAGAAGAGGGCTTAACTCTCGAAAAATTTGAGGTCGCTTCGGAGGAAGTCAAGAAGGTAACGCAGGAGACCAAGCTTGTATACAGCGAATATTTCTCGGACGCAACCGGAAACAAGGTTTATTTCAAGCCGGAGAACATGCAGTATACCGGTGCTTACAAGGTGCGTGGCGCCTATTATAAGATCAGCACCCTTTCTGAGGAGGAAAAACAGCGCGGCCTGATCACCGCATCCGCAGGAAATCATGCACAGGGCGTGGCTTATGCAGCAAAGCTGGCAGGGATTCCGGCAACCATCGTGATGCCGACCACCACTCCTCTTATGAAGGTAAACCGTACCAGAAGCTATGGCGCTGAGGTTGTCCTTTACGGAGATGTGTTTGATGAGGCCTGTGACCATGCCTATGAGCTGGCAGCAGAGCATGGCTATACCTTTGTACATCCGTTTAATGACCTGGATGTGGCAACCGGTCAGGGAACCATTGCCATGGAGATTATCAAAGAGCTTCCTACGGTAGACTATATCCTGGTTCCGATCGGCGGAGGCGGACTCTGCACCGGTGTTTCTACCCTGGCAAAGCTTTTAAATCCGAAGATCAAGGTGATCGGTGTAGAGCCTGCCGGTGCAAACTGCATGCAGGAATCCTTAAAAGCCGGACATGTCCTGACCCTTCCGACGGTCAACACCATTGCAGATGGTACCGCAGTAAAACGTCCGGGCGAAAAGCTCTTCCCGTATATCCAGCAAAATGTGGATGAGATCATCACGGTGGAAGATTCCGAGCTGATCGTTGCCTTCCTTGACATGGTCGAGAATCACAAGATGATCGTGGAAAATTCCGGCCTTTTAACCGTGGCTGCCCTGAAACACCTGAATGTCCAGAAAAAGAAGATCGTTTCCATCTTAAGCGGCGGAAATATGGATGTCATCACCATGTCCTCCGTTGTACAGCATGGCCTGATCCAGAGAGACCGTATCTTCACGGTATCAGTCCTGCTTCCGGATAAGCCGGGTGAACTGGCAAAGGTATCCTCTTTGCTTGCAGATCAGCGCGGCAATGTCATCAAGCTGGAGCATAACCAGTTTATCAGCATTAACCGCAATGCGGCCGTGGAGCTTCGCATCACACTGGAGGCAGAAGGAACCGATCACAAGAACCGTATCGTACAGGCTTTAAACGATGCAGGCT
Source organism: Oscillospiraceae bacterium (assembly GCA_963642615.1). Classification (GTDB taxonomy): domain Bacteria; phylum Bacillota; class Clostridia; order Lachnospirales; family Lachnospiraceae; genus Brotaphodocola. Next base: position 14,852 of record CAVIHW010000001.1, read on the forward strand.
ATCGTCCGAAACTGGTAAAGTCCAAGGGTACCTACAGTGACTGATCTAAAACGGGGATGAAGTATGAATATCTTATGTGATGAAAAACTACAGCCGCTTCACCAGAATATCCAGTATTTCCTGAAATGGACCTTGATCTCCCTGGTGATCGGCAGTATTGTCGGGGTAATCGGCACCATCTTTGGTCATGGAATCCAGCTTGTTACGGCTTGCTGGAAGGAACATGACTGGATGCTGTTTCTGGCGCCTTTTGCAGGTCTTGCCATTGTATGGTTGTACCGGGTTTTGCATGAGGAAAAAAACCGTGGCACAGACATGGTGATCGACTCCATTTCCTCTGGAGATGATGTGACGGCAGCCACGGCGCCTCTGATCTTTTGTTCTACGCTTTTAAGCCATGCCGTTTCTGCCTCTGCAGGCAGGGAGGGCGCAGCTTTGCAGCTTGGCGGCAGCCTGGGAAACCTGATCGGAAAGGTGATCCGTCTTGATGAAAAAGACAGAAAGGTTGCTATCATGTGCGGCATGAGCGCCGGATTTGCGGCTCTGTTTGGCACACCGCTTGCAGCGGGCGTATTTTCCATGGAAGTGATCAGTATCGGCGTCATGTACTATGCCGCGTTGGTTCCCTGTCTGTTTGCAGCTTTTTTAGGGGCAGCAATCTCCAAAAATCTGGGGCTTGTGCCGGAACATTATGACATCGGCCTGATTCCGGAGTTTGATTTTTCTGGCTTCTGGTTTGCTGTTTTTCTCGGTATGCTGTGTGCCTGTGTCGGAATCCTCTTTTGTGTTCTGCTGCATCAGTGCGGCCATTTGTACCGGAATCATTTCCCGAATCCGTATCTGCGGGTTGTGGTTGGATCGGTTCTTTTTATCGGTCTGACCCTGTTGTTTCCGTCCAGACTGTTCAACGGAAGCGGTGCACAGATCATCGAGCTTGTATTTGAAGGCGAGGCCATTCCGGTTTATGCGTTTCTGCTGAAAATGGTATTTACTGGTGTTGCACTCGGAGCAGGATTTAAGGGCGGTGAGATCGTGCCGACACTGACCGTGGGTGCAGCCTTTGGATATGTCGTATCCATGGTAACCGGTCTGCCGGTAGGACTTTGCGCCTCTGCAGGTATGGTATGTCTGTTTGTCAGCGTGACCAACTGTCCGGTCTCCACCATGTTCATGGCATTTGAACTGTTTGGATTTGCTGCAATGCCATATTATGCCATCGCGGTGGCTGTATGCTTTACCTTGTCTGGATATTATGGCCTGTATCACAGTCAGAAATTTGTCTATTCCAAGATACGGACAGAGTTTATCAACCGCAAGTCGAACGATTAGCTCGTGATAAAGGAAGAAATTTATGACAAAAAAAGAAAAGACGCTTGAGATCATCCGGAGACTGACAGAAGCTTATCCGGATGCAGACTGTACACTGGAATACGAGGAAGCATGGAAGCTTTTGGTCAGTGTGCGCCTTGCGGCACAGTGCACGGATGAGCGGGTCAACAAGGTGGTTCCGGCACTTTTTGAAAAATTTCCGGACGTGGATGCCCTGGCAGGCGCACCGGTGGAGGAGATTGAAGAAATCGTAAGACCCTGTGGCCTTGGAAAAAGTAAGGCCAGGGATATCAGCGCCTGCATGAAGATGCTGCGCGACGAATATCAAAGTCAAGTGCCAAAGGATTTTAATGCCTTGTTAAAACTTCCCGGAGTAGGCAGGAAAAGTGCAAATCTGATCATGGGAGATGTATTCAAGCAACCTGCCATTGTGACAGATACGCACTGCATCCGTCTGGTAAACCGTATGGGCCTGGTGGATGGCATCCGGGATCCGAAAAAGGTGGAAATGGAACTTTGGAAGCTGGTACCGCCCGAAGAGGGAAGTGATTTCTGTCATCGCCTGGTATGGCACGGAAGAGAGATCTGTACTGCCCGGACAAAGCCCTATTGTGACCGGTGCTGCCTGTCAGATCTCTGTCCGAAGATTGGCGCATAACCGGAAAAATAAAAAAGTTTCAACTGTCAAGAAAAAATACTTGACAGCCGGGTGCCTTTCGTGTATGATAGCCAAGGTGATGTTATGGAAAGCATTGTAAAACAGAGTTTGCTTTATGATTTTTATGGAGAACTGCTCACAGAGCATCAGCGCAGCATCTACGAGGATGTGGTATATAACGACATGTCCTTAAGTGAGATTGCTGAGGAAAACGGCATTAGCCGTCAGGGCGTGCATGACCTTATCAAGCGCTGTGACAAGACCTTGAGCGCATACGAGGACAAGCTGCATCTGATCAGCAAGTTTCAGACAACGCGCCGCATGGTGGAGGAGATCCATAAAAAGACAAGAGTATTTAAAGAAACCAAGGATGAAAGCCTGATCGATGAGATCGAGCAGATTTCCAATGACATCATGGAGCTTTGATCCCGGAAGGATCCGTGATCGGTTCAAAACAGGAGGTTATCCATGGCATTTGAAAGCTTATCCGATAAACTGCAGAATGTATTTAAAAACCTGCGCGGCAAAGGCCGCTTAAGCGAAGCGGATGTCAAGACTGCTCTCAAGGAAGTCAAGATGGCACTTCTGGAAGCGGATGTTAGCTTCAAGGTTGTAAAGCAGTTCATCAGTTCCGTACAGGAACGTGCTGTCGGGGAAGAAGTTCTGGGTTCCCTGCAGCCGGGGCAGATGGTGATCAAGATCGTTAACGAAGAACTGATCCGTCTGATGGGCTCTGATACAACAGAGATTGCCTTAAAGCCGGCAAATGAGATCACAGTCATCATGATGGCAGGTCTTCAGGGTGCAGGTAAGACAACAACAACAGCGAAGATTGCAGGAAAGCTCAAGGCAAAGGGGCGAAAGCCTGTTTTAGTGGCCTGTGACGTATATCGTCCGGCAGCGATCCAGCAGCTTCAGATCAATGGAGACAAACAGGGTGTTACGGTCTTCTCCATGGGAGAAAACCAGAATCCGGTCAACATTGCAAAGGCCGCCATGGAACATGCGGCAAAAAATGGCTACAATGTGGTGATCTTAGATACCGCCGGACGTCTTCACGTAGATGAAGGCATGATGGAGGAGTTAAAGAACATCAAGGAGACAGTAAGTGTAGACCAGACCATTTTAGTGGTGGACGCCATGACCGGTCAGGACGCTGTCAATGTAGCATCAAATTTCCAGGATAAAGTCGGTATCGACGGTGTCATCCTTACAAAGCTGGATGGCGATACCCGAGGCGGTGCAGCCCTTTCCATCCGGGCAGTGACCGGAAAACCGATTTTATATATAGGTATGGGAGAAAAGCTTTCCGATCTGGAACAGTTTTACCCGGACCGCATGGCATCCCGTATTCTGGGCATGGGAGATATCCTGACCCTGATCGAGAAAGCCGAGATGGAGGTCGACGAGGAAAAGGCAAAGGAAATGAGCCAGAAACTGCGAAAGGCAGAATTTGACTACAACGACTTCCTTGAGCAGATGCGTCAGATCAAAAAAATGGGCGGACTGACCAGCATCATGAGCATGATGCCGGGCATGTCACAGATGAAAGGCCAGATGCCGGAGGTGGATGAGAAATCCATGGATCGTGTGGAAGCCATCATCCTGTCCATGACGAAAGAAGAACGCGCAAATCCAGGCCTTTTGAATCCTTCCCGCAAACAGCGTATTGCAAAGGGCGCAGGAGTGGATATCAGTGAGGTGAACCGCATTGCCAAGCAGTTTGATCAGATGAAAAAGATGATGAAGCAGCTTCCGGGCATGATGGGAGGAAAGCGCGCACGCGGCGGACTGGGCGGTATGCTCGGAAAGCTGAAGATGCCTTTCTAAGGCAGTGATCCAGATGACAATACGGAATGTCAGTCGTTTCGTATTTGTTGATATGATTTCAGTATAATTTAAGGAGGTGAAATTGACATGGCAGTAAAGATGAGATTAAGAAGAATGGGTGCTAAGAAGAAACCTTTCTATAGAGTAATCGTTGCAGATTCCAGATCCCCGAGAGATGGTAGATTCATCGCTGAGGTTGGTACTTATGATCCGAACCAGGAGCCGAGCGTTATTAAATTTGACGAGGAGGCTACCAAGGAGTGGTTAGCAAACGGCGCACAGCCGACCGACCGTGTAGCAAAGCTTCTGAAGACCGCTGGCATTCAGTAATCTGAGAGGTGACCGCTATGAAAGAATTGGTTGAGGTTATTGCAAAAGCATTAGTTGACAATCCGGACGAGGTGGTTGTTACCGAGACCGAAAAGGAAAGCGGAATCTTTATTGAGTTAAAGGTTGCCCCATCGGATATGGGGAAGGTGATCGGCAAGCAGGGACGTATTGCAAAAGCGATCCGTTCCGTTGTCAAGGCAGCCGCTTCCAAAGAAGAAAAAAAGGTTGTTGTAGACATACAGTAGCCATAAGAAACTGTCGTCGGAATTTCCAACGGCAGTTTTTTTAATTCATAGGAAAGTGCATCCTATGAATCAAAAAACGCTCCGCGCGGATCGCACTGCGGCGGCAAAGAAACATGTCGCTTTCGCGACCCGCCGCAGGCGGAGAATGTGCCAAGGCACATTCTTTTTTATAGTTAACAATTCTGGAGGAACATGATGGAGGATACTTTAAGAGTCGGTGTGATCTCATCCACCCATGGTGTACGCGGTGAGGTTAAGGTCTATCCTACCACCGATGACGCAAACCGTTTTAAAAAACTGAAAACGGTCATCCTTGATACAGGAAGAGAGCAGATGACCCTGTCCATCGAGAACGTCAAGTTTTTCAAGAACATGGTCATCCTGAAGTTCAAGGAGTTTAACAATATCAACGACATAGAAAAATACAAAGGAAAAGATCTCTTGATCCGCAGGGATCAGGCAGTGAAGCTGGCACCGAACGAGAACTTCATCACCGATCTGATCGGGTTAAAGGTTGTAACCGACGAGGGCAAAGAATTTGGTACCCTGACGGATGTTTTGCAGACCGGTGCAAACGATGTTTACGTCATTGAAAGTCTGGAAGGCAAAGAGTATCTGTTTCCGGCTATCCCGCAGTGCATTCTGGATGTCGATCTGGAGAAACAGACCGTAACCGTTCATATCCTGGATGGTCTGTTGGATCTGTAAATACAAGGCAGGAGGATGTGAAACCTATGAATTACCACATTTTGACCCTGTTTCCGGAGATGGTTTTAGATGGCTTAAATACCAGCATCATCGGCCGGGCAGCCGGAAAAGGGCTGCTTTCCATTGAGGCAGTCAACATTCGGGATTATACCAAAGAAAAACACGGCCATGTAGATGACACGCCTTATGGCGGCGGTGCCGGCATGGTGATGCAGGCTGCTCCGGTCTGCGATGCCTACGAGGCGCTGTGTGAACGCATCGGCAAACGTCCACGCGTTCTTTACATGACACCGCAGGGGCAGACCTTTAACCAGAAGATCGCAGAAGAACTGGCAAAAGAAGAGGATCTAGTCTTTCTTTGCGGTCATTACGAGGGTATTGATGAGAGGGCGCTTGAGCTGATCGTAACGGATTATCTTTCCGTGGGAGACTATGTTCTGACTGGCGGCGAGCTCCCGGCCATGGTCATGATCGACTGCATTTCCCGCCTGGTTCCAGGTGTCTTAAATAACGATGTCTCCGCGGAGATCGAGTCCTTTCATGATAACCTTTTGGAGTATCCGCAGTATACGCGTCCGGAGATTTATCAGGGTATGCGCGTGCCAGAGGTGCTGCTTTCCGGTCATCACAAAAATATTGAGACCTGGAGAAGAAAACAGTCCATTAGGCGAACGTTGGAGAGACGGCCGGATCTTCTTTCGGAGGCGAACCTGTCAAAGAAGGAACGGCAGTATCTGGCAGAATTAATGGCAGAACAGGAAGATGAAAATTCGCAAAAATAGCACTTGCAATTTACCTGTCGCTATGATATTATTAACACTGTTGTGACGAGAAAAAGAGATGTTCCTCTGTTGCCAAAGAAGCATTAAAGAACATCAAACATATGAAGGAGGATCACACAAATGAACGAGATTATCAAGAATATTGAAGCAGCACAGTTAAAGGCTTCCGTACCGGAGTTTTCCGTAGGCGATACCGTTAAGGTCTACAATAAGATCAAAGAGGGTAACCGTGAGAGAATCCAGGTATTCGAGGGTACCGTAATCAAGAGACAGAATGGCGGAGCAAGAGAGACCTTCACCGTTCGTAAGAACTCCAACGGCATCGGCGTTGAGAAGACCTGGCCGGTTCATTCCCCGTTCGTAGACAACATCGAGGTTGTTAGAAAAGGTAAAGTAAGACGTGCAAAACTGAACTACTTAAGAGACAGAGTAGGTAAGGCTGCTAAGGTTAAAGAATTAGTAAAATAAGTACGAAATTCTAGCGTGGAACAGGGGACAATGCAAATTGTCCCTTTCTGCGTATTTAGGCAAAACATGAAAGGGGAGGTTGCTTGCAACTCCCCTTTTTTGCCAGATAAACGAACAGGAGACATCATTTTTCGTGGATTTTTATCAAAATGAAGAACAAAACCTGATCCGCAGGCTGTGCAGCTGGATCGTGGATGTGGTAGTAGCGCTGGCTTTTGCCTGGTTTTGCCTGGTGTTTTTTGGAACACAGATCACGGTGAACGGACAATCCATGTCTCCGCTTTTAAATTCCGGTGATATTGTTTTGATGAACCGTCTGACTTATGAGATCGGCAAACCGAACCGCATGGATGTAGTCGTATTTGAGCGGGAAGACCAGAAGACCAACGTAAAGCGCATTGTTGCGATCCCCGGCGATGTGGTTCAGATCATAGACGGGGAATTGTATGTAAACCAGGAGAAGGTTTCCCTGCCGGGCGGCCGGAAGATTTCCCTATCCGGTCTGGCAGAGAATCCGATCCAGTTAGAAGACAAAGAATATTTTCTTCTTGGGGACAATCCGGACAGCAGTGAGGACAGCCGCTTTGCCAATATCGGCAATGTGCAGGAGGATCAGATCATCGGGAAGGTGTGGCTGCGCCTGTTCCCGATCATCCGTATCAGTCTGATCCGGTCGTAGCTTCTATATGAAAAAAGAGGAGGAATATCCGTGAATATACAGTGGTATCCAGGGCACATGACCAAAGCAAAACGTGCCATGAAAGAAGACATCAAACTGATTGACCTGATCATCGAGGTGGTAGACGCCCGCGTTCCGCTCGCAAGCCGTAATCCGGATATTGATGAGCTTGGAAAGGGTAAGGCAAGGCTGATCCTCCTTAATAAGTCAGATCTGTCAAGTGAGCGTTATAACGAGGCATGGACGAACTGGTTTAGGGGAAAAGGATATTTTGTCGTAAAGATCAACTCCCGAAGCGGCGCCGGAATGAAGCAGATCAATGCTGTGGTGCAGGAAGCCTGCAAAGAGAAGATCGAGCGTGACAGAAGAAGAGGTATTATGAACCGTCCGGTGCGCGCCATGGTAGTGGGGATCCCGAACGTTGGAAAATCTACATTTATCAATTCCTTTGCCGGAAAAGCATGCGCAAAGACCGGAAACAAGCCCGGAGTGACCAAGGGAAACCAGTGGATTCGTTTGAATAAAACTCTGGAGCTTTTAGATACTCCGGGTATTCTCTGGCCAAAGTTTGAGGACCAGAGAGTGGGACTTTTGCTGGCCTTTATCGGCTCGATCAATGACGAGATCTTAAACAAAGATGAGTTGGCGCTGGAACTTTTAAAGTTCCTTCAGAAGCATTATCCGGAGGTCTTAAAGGAACGCTACCAGATTGACGGGGCATCGGATGAAAACCTGCTGATTTCGGTGGCGAAGGTGCGAGGATGCCTGGCAAAGGGCGGAGAACCGGATTACAGCCGTGCTGCAGCGTTGGTGATCGATGATTATCGAAGCGGAAAGCTGGGACGCATCACACTGGAATTCCCACCGGCAGACGTATCTGCAGCGGCTGCAGAAACAGGAAGCAAACGTGAGGAGGCATAGAACATGGCACTTAGGAAACTGACAGGTGAAAAGCTGGAGGCAGAACGTGCGCGTCTTGCCGTGATGCGGGAGTATGAAGATACCTACGCGGCCTGCAGTGCGATCTGTGGCATTGATGAAGCGGGGCGTGGACCGCTTGCAGGTCCGGTTGTGGCCGGAGCTGCGATCCTTCCAGCAGACTGCGAGATCCTTTTTCTGAATGATTCCAAAAAACTGTCAGAAAAACGAAGAGAAGCTTTGTTTGAAGAGATCAAAAAAAAGGCTGTTTCCTGGAGTGTTGGCATTGTCGGTCCTGATGTGATCGATGAGATCAATATCTTACAGGCAACCTATGAGGCTATGCGAAAGGCCATTGCAGGACTGTCTGTGCAGCCAGATCTGTTATTAAATGATGCCGTTACTATTCCTGGAATCACGATCAACCAGGTTCCGATCATCAAGGGCGATGCAAAAAGTGTTTCTATCGCGGCGGCCAGTATCCTTGCCAAGGTGACCAGGGATCACATGATGGTCGAGTATGATGCGATCTATCCGGAATACGGCTTTGCAAAGCATAAGGGATATGGAACCGCAGCGCATATTGCAGCTTTAAAGGAGCTTGGACCGACACCGATCCACCGCAGGAGCTTTATCAAATCCTTCGTTTAAATCTGTTACAGAGCAGAAACTACAGCAAGAAAGTACAGGTGTGAATGGAAAACAGGCAAAATAAGCGGGAGACCGGAAGTCAGAAAGAAGAGCTGGCAGCAGAGTTTCTGACCCGCCGGGGTGTCAAGATCCTAAAACAGAATTTTCGCTGTCGTCAGGGTGAGATTGATCTGATTGGAAGAGATGGATGCTATCTGGTGTTTTTTGAGGTGAAATACCGAAAAAATGAGCGAAAGGGAGCACCGGCGGAGGCAGTAGGTTATCGGAAACAGCAAAAAATACGTTATACGGCACAATATTATCTTTGCAGATTCCGCTATCCGGAAGATACACCGTGCCGGTTTGACGTAGTGGGCATTCTGGGAGAGGAGATCACCTGGATCCGGGATGCATTTTCCTGAACATGGGGCAATCGTTTGGAACTAGTTTCAGAGCAAAAAGGAGAGGATAGGGATGGAGCAGAAAGTATGGATCCGAAAACAAAGCAGTAGTATAGAAGAGAACCAGACGAGGATAAAATATTCCGGAAACACACATCCTGCAGATCAAACCATCGAAATCCGTGAAACAAACGGTGTTACCTACCTGTCCTTTCCGGCTCTGGATGCCACCGGTCTTGTAAGCCATGCCTTCTCCACCCGTCATGGCGGTGTCAGCGAGGGCGTGTTTGCCAGCATGAATTTCAGCTTTACCCGCAATGACGATCCAAAGCATGTGCTTGAAAACTATCACCGCATGGCAGCAGTCCTTGGAACGGATGTGGAAAAAATGGTTCTTTCCCATCAGACGCATACCACAAATATCAGAACCGTGACGGAGGCAGACGCTGGAAAAGGCATTGTGCGGGACAGGGATTACCGTGACGTAGACGGACTGATCACCAATATCCCGGGAATCACGCTTGTGACTTTTTACGCAGACTGCGTGCCGCTCTATTTTGTCGATCCGGTTCATCAGGCAATCGGCCTGTCTCATTCCGGCTGGAGAGGCACGGTACACCGCATGGGAAAAGCCACGCTGGAGGCTATGAACCGGGAATATGGCACAGATCCGGCTGATGTGATCGCCTGTATCGGCCCGAGCATCTGCCAGGACTGTTTTGAAGTTGGAGAAGAAGTGGCAAGGGAATTTGCGGAAGGATTTGCAGAGCAGTATCATAAGGAACTGTTTTATCAAAAGCCGGATGGCAAGTATCAGCTGGATCTGTGGAGGGCAAATCAGATCGTGCTTTGTGAGGCGGGAATTTTAAAGCATCAGATCCACACTACAGATATCTGCACCAGATGCAATCCAGATCATCTCTTTTCCCACCGGATCATGGGAGAGAAAAGAGGAAATCTTGCAGCTTTTCTGGCACTGAAGGAGCAGCATTAACCGATAAAGAAGAAAAAAGAGCTTCGCACAACAGCAGGCGTGCTGTGCGAAGCTCTTTATAAATTCCCAGGTTACTTGATGGTCTGATAATAATCGTATCCACCGGCCTGGTAACGTTTTACCAGCTTCTGGATCTTCTCGGTCGGAGAAAGTGCAGCACCGATCGAAACGTCATGGTTGAAAGAGTTGATGATCGCAGCAATATATTTGCTCATATCGGCTTCCAGATACCACTCACGATCCAAGAGTGCCTGCGGACGATAATTTAAGTTGGTGGTGACCACATAGTCAATGTAGCCATTCTCATGATACTGGTCAAATTTTTCCAGGCCGCTGGTGAACAGGCCGAAGGTGCAGCAGATGATAACCTTGGCAGCCTTGCGATCCTTTAATTCCCTTGCGGTATCTAACATACTCTCACCGGATGCGATCATGTCATCAATGATGAGAACCGTCTTTCCTTCTACGGAAGTGCCCAGGAATTCGTGAGCCACGATCGGGTTACGTCCGTCGATGACTCTGGAGTAGTCACGGCGTTTGTAGAACATACCCATGTCGACCCCCAGGTTGTTTGCCAGATATACGGCACGGTTCATGGCGCCCTCATCCGGGCTGATGATCATCAGGTGTTCCTTGTCGATCTTTAAGGAAGTATCGTGAGTAAACAGAGCTTTCACAAACTGGTAGGTCGGCATGAAGTTATCGAAGCCGTGCAGCGGGATAGCATTCTGAACACGCGGGTCATGGGCATCAAAGGTGATGATATTGTCCACGCCCATGGCGATCAGTTCTTCCAAAGCCATGGCACAGTCTAAGGATTCGCGCTTGGTACGCTTGTGCTGGCGTCCTTCATATAAAAACGGCATAACAACATTGACGCGGTGTGCTGTGGCTACGGAAGCGCCGATAATGCGCTTTAAATCCTGAAAATGATCGTCTGGTGACATATGATTGGTGTAGCCGCATACGCTGTATGGGATACTGTAGTTGGTGACATCCACCATGGCAAACAGATCAGCACCGCGAACGGATTCGTTGATGACGCCTTTTGCTTCGCCGGAACCAAAACGCGGGCATTTGCAGTCTAAAAGGTAGGAATCCACATCATAGCCGCGGTAATTTAGATCCTGCTTACGGCGAAGCAGTTCCTCAGTGTCATTGCGGCGGAAGGTAAGGATGTGGTCATTTACCTTGGTTGCCAGATCTTTACAGCTTTCCAGGGCAGCAATTTTTAACGGTGCTACCGGCAGAATGTCATTAAATACATAGTTGTTAGCCATTCGTACATACTCCTTCAGGTAGAATAATCGTTGTAATCCCCCTCCTATTTATATCTTTAAAAAATGTAAGCGTCAAGAGCCTTGGCATATTTTGTAAAAAAAATACATAAAATCCGGGTAAAGCAGACACGAAAAAGAGCGATTACTTTGACAAAGAAGAAGAACCTTGTTATGATGAAGGGAGTGCAAATCAGAAAGGATTATCATTATCTATGAAGAAACAAAAAGGACATCTGATAAAATCCATCGATCCGGGATCCATTGCAGAGGAGCTGGAACTGGAGCCGGGAGACCGCCTCCTGAGCATAAACGGAAACGAAGTGGAAGATATCTTTGATTACGAATATTATATAGACAGCGAAAGCATGGTCATGCTGGTGGAAAAGGCGGACGGAGAGCAGTGGGAGCTGGAGATTGAAAATGAATATCAGGATCTCGGGATCACCTTTGAAAACGGTCTGATGAGCGATTACAAGTCCTGCAGCAATAAATGTATTTTCTGTTTTATTGACCAGATGCCGCCGGGAATGCGTGAAACCCTTTATTTTAAGGATGATGATTCACGCCTGTCCTTTTTGCAGGGCAATTATGTGACTCTTACAAATATGAAGGAACATGACATCCAGAGGATCATTGATTTTAAGCTGGCACCCATCAATATTTCCGTGCATACTACAAATCCGAAGTTGCGCTGTGAGATGCTGCACAACCGTTTTGCGGGAGAGGCCTTAAAAAAGATCGACAGGCTGTGTGAAGCCAAGATTCCCATGAACGGACAGATCGTGCTTTGCAAGGGTGTGAATGACCGGGAAGAGCTGGATCAGACCATCCGGGATATGACAAAGTATCTTCCTTATATGGAGAGTGCCTCTGTCGTTCCGGTGGGTCTTTCCAAATACCGGGATGGCTTATATCCGCTAAAGCCCTTTGAAAAGGAAGATGCAGAGAGCACCATTGACATCATTGAAAAATGGCAGAAGATCGTCTATGCCCAGTACGGCATCCATTTCATTCATGCCAGTGATGAATTTTATATTCTGGCCGAGCGTGAGCTCCCTGAAACAGAACGCTATGATGGCTTTCCGCAGCTGGAAAACGGTGTCGGTATGCTAAGGCTTCTAGATACAGAAGTGACAGAAGCCCTTAACGAACTCCCTAAGGATTTGCAGGTGAAACCGGAAGAATTATCCATCGCCACCGGAAGGCTTGCCTATCCGTATCTGAGAAGGCAATTAGATAAGATCGAGGCGAGATTTCCACAGAAGAAAGTCCATCTGTATGCGATCCGCAATGACTTTTTTGGAGAGAGCATTACCGTTGCAGGATTGATCACCGGACAGGATTTAAAAAAGCAGATGTCACAGGTGTTTTTGGGTGAGCGGCTTTTGCTTCCCATCTGTATGTTCCGCAGCGGAGAGGAGGTATTCCTCGATGACCTTACCCGTACCGATGTGCAAAACGCTTTACAAGTTCCGGTGAATATTGTAAAATCAAGCGGTCAGGAGCTGGTGGATGCCGTTCTTGGCCTGAATGAAGAACATGATACCGTCTATGACGGATATGAGTTAAAGGAGATTACACATGAGTAAACCAATCGTTGCCATTGTAGGACGTCCGAACGTTGGAAAGTCTACCCTGTTCAATGTACTGGCTGGTGAGACTATTTCCATTGTCAAGGACACGCCCGGTGTGACCAGAGACCGGATCTATGCGGACTGTACCTGGTTAAATATGAATTTTACCCTGGTCGATACCGGAGGTATTGAGCCGGACAGCCGTGATATCATCCTGGCGCAGATGCGCGAGCAGGCACAGATCGCCATTGATACGGCAGATGTCATCATTTTCATTGTTGATGTGCGTCAGGGACTGCAGGATTCAGACTCCAAGGTTGCAGATATGCTGCGAAAATCTGGAAAACCGGTGGTACTGGCAGTCAATAAGGTAGACAGTATCCAGAAATTCGGAAACGATGTCTATGAGTTTTATAATCTGGGAATCGGTGACCCGATCCCGGTATCAGCAGCATCCCGTCTGGGGATCGGTGATCTGTTAGATGAGGTTTCCAAGCACTTTACCATCGAGCAGATCGAGGAAGAAGAGGATGAGCGCCCGAAGGTAGCCATCATCGGAAAACCAAATGTAGGAAAATCTTCTATTATCAATAAGCTTTTGGGTGAAAACCGCGTGATCGTTTCCAATATTGCAGGCACGACACGTGACGCGGTCGATACCGAGGTGGTATATAACGGAACGGAATATATTTTTATTGATACCGCAGGACTGCGCCGAAAGAACAAGATCAAGGAAGACTTAGAGCGCTACAGCATCATCCGCACCGTCTCCGCCGTGGAACGTGCCGATGTCGTGATCCTGGTCATTGATGCAACAGAGGGTGTGACCGAGCAGGATGCGAAGATCGCGGGAATTGCACATGACCGCGGAAAAGGCATCATTGTTGCCGTCAATAAGTGGGATGCCATTGAAAAGAATGACAAGACCATCTATGAATTTACCAAAAAGATCAAGGATACATTGTCGTTTATGCAGTATGCCGAGATGGTATTTATCTCTGCGGTCACCGGCCAGCGCTTAAACAAGATGTTCGAGCTGATCGATATGGTGCGCGAGAACCAGACCCTGCGTATCGCAACCGGCGTGCTCAACGAGATCATGACCGAGGCCGTTGCCATGCAGCAGCCACCGTCTGACAAGGGCAAACGCCTGAAACTCTACTATATGACCCAGGTTGCCGTAAAACCGCCGACCTTCGTGATCTTTGTAAACGACAAGGAACTGATGCATTTTTCCTATGTAAGATACTTGGAAAACCGGATCCGCGATTCCTTCGGATTTAAGGGAACTGCCCTGAAATTCCTGATCCGCGAAAGGAATGGAAAGGAGGAGTAGATGGAACGAGCACTTTGTCTGATCATGGGATATGTGTTCGGTCTGTTTCAGACAGGTTACCTTTACAGCAGATCTAAACATATGGATATCCGCAATTACGGAAGCGGCAATTCCGGCAGTACCAACGTGCTGCGCGTGATGGGAAAAAAGGCAGGCCTGATCGTTTTTCTGGGAGATGCCGGAAAGATGATCCTTGCCTGTCTGTGCACCAGGCTGTTGTTTCGCAGCCAGCCGGAACTGATGTACGTATATCTTCTTTATACCGGATTTGGTGTGATCCTGGGACACAACTTTCCGTTCTATATGGGATTTAAGGGCGGAAAGGGCATTGCAGCTTCTGCAGGGCTTTTGGCCTCCACAGACTGGCGTGTGATGTTGGTCTGCCTTGTAGTTTTTATCGCTGCGGTTGCCCTGACCCGCTATGTTTCCCTGGGCTCCATTCTGGTTATGATCTGTTTCTTTATCGGTATGGTATTTTGTGGCCGGCATGGCGATTTTGGCATTGCACCGGCACATTTAAATGAATTTTACGCCGTGGCAGGCGTGATCTCGGTCATGGGGATCTGGCGCCATCATGCCAATATCCGCAGACTGTTAAACGGCACAGAAAACAAGCTGGGTGCCAGAAAGGAATAGATACATGGCAAAAGTTGGTATCATTGGTGCAGGAAGCTGGGGAACGGCTCTTGCCTTCCTGTTATATCAGAATGGTCATCAGGTGACAGAATGGTCTGTTTTTGAAAAGGATGCAGAGAGCCTTCGCACGACACATCGCTTAAAGACTCTGCCGGATCTGGTGCTTCCGGATGATATGGAATTTACATCCGATCTGGAACTGGCCATGAGGGAGAAAGACCTTCTGGTGACAGCGGTGCCTTCGATCTATGTGAGGGAGACGGCACAAAAGATGAAACCCTTCTTAAAGGAAGGGCAGCTGGTGGTCAATGTGGCAAAAGGCATTGAAGAAGCCACACTTATGACCCTGTCGGATATTCTCGAGGAAGAACTTCCGGGTGCTGATGTGGCCGTGCTTTCCGGACCGAGCCATGCAGAGGAGGTGAGCCGGGGACTTCCGACTACCTGCGTTGCCGGAGCAAAGACCCGAAAAACCGCAGAAAAGATCCAGAATATTTTCATGAGCCCGGTATTTAGGGTGTACATCAGTCCGGACATTCTGGGAATTGAAATTGGCGGAGCACTCAAAAATGTCATTGCCCTTGCAGCCGGAATTGCTGATGGACTTGGATACGGAGACAACACAAAGGCAGCGCTTATCACCAGAGGAGTTACCGAGATCAGTCGCCTTGGCGCCGCCATGGGTGGAAAACTTCAGACCTTTGGGGGCTTAACCGGGATCGGAGACCTGATCGTAACCTGCGCCAGCATGCACAGCCGCAACCGCCGGGCAGGTATCCTCATTGGAAAAGGCTATTCCATGAAAGAGGCCATGGACGAGGTACAGATGGTGGTAGAGGGCGTCTATTCTGCCAAGGCCGGACTTGCGCTGGCAGAAAAATATCAGGTTTCCATGCCGATCGTCAAGGCGGTCAATGAAGTGCTGTTTGACGGAAAATCTGCAAAAGACGCTGTCAACGACCTCATGCTGCGGGATAAAACAGTAGAAAGTGAGAATATTGATTGGTAATATTCGAGCTTACACTTTTCCTATCGAAAACGCTTGACAACTTTTTTTGAGACTACTATAATAATTTCAGCTTTAAGGGCACGGCTTCCTGAAGGTTCAGGGAGCCTGTTTTCATTAAGAGGAGGAACTATTATGAAAAAGAAACTGGCTAGTTTAGGTATGGCAGCCGTAGTTGCAGCATCCTTAGCAGCATGTGGCGGAAGCAAGACCGCAGAGACCACTGCAGCAGCTGCAGACAGCGCAGAGACCACCGCAGCTGAGGGCGCAGAGACTGAGGCAGCAGCAGAGACCGCAGAGGGCGGCACCTTAAAGGTAGGCGTGATCGGACCGTTAACCGGTGCAGCAGCAGCTTACGGCAACGCAGTTGCAAACGGTGCAGATCTGGCAGTAAAGGAGATCAACGAGGCTGGCGGTATCGACGGCATGATGCTTGAGCTCAAGGCTGAGGATGATGAGAACGATCCGGAGAAATCCATCAACGCATACAATACCTTAAAAGACTGGGGTATGCAGGTATTAGACGGACCGACCACTTCCAAACCGTGTATCGCAGTAGGCGCAGAGGCTGAGGCAGACAATCTGTTCCTGATCACTCCGTCCGGTTCCGCTGTTGAGTGTGTGGCAACCGACAACGCATTCCGCGTATGCTTCGCTGACCCGGATCAGGGTACCGCTTCCGCTCAGTACATCGGCGAGAACAAGCTGGCTACCAAGATCGCAATCATCTATGACAGCTCTACCGAGTATTCCTCTGGTATCCGAGAGGCATTCGTAGCAGAAGCTGCAAACCAGGGTCTGGAGATCGTGGCTGATGAGGCATTTACCGCAGACAGCAACACAGACTTCTCCGTACAGCTTGACAAGGCAAAAGACGCAGGCGCTGAGCTTGTATTCCTTCCGATCTACTATCAGGAGGCTTCTATCATCTTAAAGCAGGCAAGCGACAAAGATTTCGCACCGGTATTCTTCGGCTGTGACGGTATGGATGGTATCCTTTCCGTTGAGAACTTTGATACTTCCCTGGCAGAGGGACTGATGCTCTTAACTCCGTTCTCTGCAACTGAGGAGAGCAGCAAGGACTTCACCGAGGCTTATGTGGCAGCTTACGGTACAGAGCCGAACCAGTTCGCAGCAGATTCCTACGATGCAATTTATGCAATCGCAGCAGCTGCAAAAGAGGGCGGTGTTACCGCTGACATGAGCGCTTCTGATATCTGCGATGTCATGAAGACTGCAATGACCGAGATCTCCATCGATGGTCTGACCGGTTCCGGCATGGTATGGAACGCAAACGGTGAGCCGAACAAGGCACCGAAGGCTGTTAAGATCGTAAACGGCGTTTACGAGATGCAGTAAGCAAAAAAGAAGATTATCCGAAAGGGGATCGTCTGACGACGGTTCCCTTTTCTTTTTCCATTTCTTTTTCACTGTCTTTCTGATGCGGACAGATGGCACGGAATCACGAACTTTTGCTTGAACTTCAAATATCTCTATGCTATAATTCCTTCTATGTTTTATTTCTAGAAAAATAAAGAGGTGATAGGTACATGAGTTTTCTGTCTTATTTGATCAACGGGATCAGCCTTGG
Source organism: Oscillospiraceae bacterium (assembly GCA_963642615.1). Classification (GTDB taxonomy): domain Bacteria; phylum Bacillota; class Clostridia; order Lachnospirales; family Lachnospiraceae; genus Brotaphodocola. The sequence continues at coordinate 32,247 of CAVIHW010000001.1, forward strand.
CAGTGTCTATGCGATCATTGCACTGGGCTATACCATGGTTTACGGCATTGCCCGAATGCTGAACTTTGCCCATGGTGATATTATCATGGTTGGTGGTTTTGTTATTTTTACCCTGGTCAGTACCCTGGGACTTCCGCCGCTTGCAGGTGTTCTTGCAGCCGTAGTTGCCTGTACGGTACTGGGTGTTTTGATCGAGCGTGTGGCATATAAGCCGCTGCGCGGTGCTTCCTCCCTGGCTGTTTTGATCACGGCTATCGGTGTCAGCTATCTTTTACAGAACGTGGCACTTCTGATCTTTGGTTCTAACGCACGTCAGTTTACATCTGTTGTCAACGTGCCGAGCCTGAAACTGGCAGGCGGTGCACTTTCTATTTCCGGTGTTACCATGGTTACGATCATTACCTGTATCGTGATCATGATCGCGTTGACTGCATTTATCAACAAAACAAAGGTAGGTCAGGCTATGCTTGCGGTATCGGAGGATACCGGTGCGGCAACACTTATGGGCATCAATGTCAACAGCACCATTGCGATCACCTTTGCGATCGGTTCTGCCCTGGCCGCCATTGCGGGAGCGCTTCTTTGCTCTGCCTATCCGTCCCTGACTCCTTATACCGGCTCCATGCCAGGTATCAAGGCCTTTGTCGCTGCGGTATTCGGCGGCATCGGATCCATCCCAGGAGCCTTGATCGGTGGTGTGCTCCTTGGTGTGATCGAGAACCTTTCCAAGGCATATATTTCTTCCCAGCTGTCCGATGCGATCGTATTTGCGGTTCTTATCGTAGTGCTTCTGGTACGGCCGACCGGAATCCTTGGAAAAAAGATTACGGAGAAAGTGTAGGTGAATGTGATGAAAAAGAACAATATATTAATACAGAACGGCATCACTTACGCGATCGTGATCGCCTGCTGGCTTTTAGTACAGCTTCTTGGGGCAACCGGACATATGACAAGTCTGTTAAAGGGTCTTCTGGTTCCGCTGTGTATTTATGTGATCCTGGCAGTATCCTTAAACCTGACGGTTGGTATCCTTGGTGAGCTGAGCCTTGGACATGCAGGCTTTATGTGTGTGGGTGCGTTTTCCGGTGCTTTTTTCACCAAATGTATGGAAGGAATGATCCCGTCTGTCGGAGTCCGTTTCTTTCTGGCACTTCTCATCGGAGCAGCCGTTGCAGGAGTATTTGGAATCATCATCGGTATCCCGGTACTGCGTCTTAAGGGCGACTATCTGGCAATCGTAACACTGGCTTTTGGCGAGATCATCAAGAACCTGATCAATGTTATGTATGTGGGAATGGATTCCAATGGTTTTCATTTTTCCATCAAAGATACCACCTCCCTTGGCATGGGAGCAGATGGTGTTGTGATCATCAAGGGTGCTCAGGGAATCACCGGTACCCCGAAGGCGGCAACCTTTACCGTTGGCGTCATCCTGGTGCTGATCACGCTCTTTATCGTTTTAAACCTGATCAATTCCCGTACCGGACGTGCGATCATGTCCATCCGCGACAACCGTATCGCTGCTGAGTCCGTGGGAATCAATATTACCAAATATAAACTGATGGCATTTGCCATTTCTGCAGCTTTAGCAGGAATTGCAGGCGTTTTATATGCACACAATCTGTCTTCCCTGGCAGCAACGCCCAAAAACTTTGGTTACAATATGTCCATCATGATCCTGGTATTCGTGGTGCTGGGAGGCCTTGGCAATATCCGCGGAAGTATGATCGCGGCTGTCATCCTGACCATGCTGCCGGAGCTTTTGCGCGGCCTGAATGACTACCGTATGCTGATCTATGCAGTGGTTCTCATTGTCATGATGATCTTCAACTCCAGCCCGAAGGCGATCGAGATGCGCTCGGTACTGATGGATCGTTTGAAGAAGAACAAGAAATCTGCAAAGGAGGCTGCATAATATGGCTATGCTGGAAGTAAAAAACATCGGCATCTCATTCGGCGGCTTGAAGGCAGTTGACAATTTCAGCCTTACGATCGAAAAGGGACAGCTCTATGGACTCATTGGACCAAACGGTGCGGGAAAGACTACCATCTTCAACCTGCTGACCGGAGTATACAAGGCAGATCAGGGCTCCATTTTTCTGGATGGAAAGGAGCTGACCGGAAAAAGTACCATTGAGATCAATCAGGCCGGCATTGCAAGAACCTTCCAGAACATCCGTCTGTTCAAGGAACTGAGTGTTCTTGACAATGTAAAGGTTGGCTTGCACAATCATCATTCCTACTCAACGATCGAAGGCATTTTCCGCCTGCCGCGCTATTATAAGGTAGAAAAAGAAATGAATGCCCGAGCTATGGAGCTTTTAAAAGTCTTTGATCTGGATAAAGAGTATGCATACAAGGCTTCCAACCTTCCTTACGGCAAGCAGAGAAAATTGGAGATTGCCCGTGCCCTTGCCACAGATCCGAAGCTTCTTCTGCTTGACGAACCGGCAGCCGGCATGAACCCGAACGAGACGGCAGAACTTATGGATACCATCCGCTTTGTGCGTGACCACTTCGATATGACCGTGCTTCTGATCGAGCATGATATGAAGCTGGTTTCCGGCATCTGTGAGGAACTGACGGTTCTCAACTTCGGCCAGGTGCTGACTCAGGGCGAGACGTCAGAGGTGCTGCATGACAAACGCGTGATCACGGCATATCTTGGAGAGTAGGAGGTTAGAGCAATGGCAATACTTGAGGTAAAAGACCTGGAAGTCTGTTATGGCGTGATCCAGGCGATCAAGGGCATCTCATTTGAGGTAAACCAGGGGGAGATCATTGCCCTGATCGGAGCAAATGGTGCAGGAAAGACAACAACGCTGCAGACCATCACCGGACTGATCCCGTCCAAGGCAGGAACCATCACTTACAACGGAACCGACATTACAAAGATCCCGGGCTATAAGCTGGTAAGCATGGGGATTGCCCATGTGCCGGAGGGACGCCGTGTGTTTGCCGAGCTTTCTGTTTTACAGAACTTAAAGCTTGGTGCATATACCAGAAGCGATAAAAACGAAATGGAAGAGACCTTGAAAGAGGTATACCGACGTTTCCCGCGTCTGGAAGAACGAAAGAACCAGATGGCAGGTACCCTTTCCGGTGGTGAGCAGCAGATGCTGGCAATGGGACGTGCGCTGATGTCCCATCCGAAGCTGATCGTTATGGACGAACCTTCCATGGGTCTGTCTCCTTTATATGTCAATGAGATCTTTGATATCATAAAAAAGATTAATGCGGACGGTGTGACAGTTCTTCTGGTAGAACAGAATGCAAAGAAGGCACTTGCCATCGCAAACAGGGCTTATGTTCTCGAGACTGGTTCTATTGCCTTAAGTGGTGATGCGAAGGATCTGATGAATGATGATTCCGTAAAGAAGGCATATTTAAGTGAGTAGTGATATGAGTGAAAATATCAGACAAAAATAAGAGATTTGTCTCAAAAACCTCGAAGTGTCTGAAAATAATAGAAAAAGGAGCGAGAAGTCCTAGACTTTTTGCTCCTTTTTGTGATATGATCAAGGAAAGCAGTTCGGTATTTTTGTAACGCATGAAAAGTAATGAAATGCAGATCGGAAACGATCTGCACCGGGGAAATATAAAGGAGGGGGTTTTATGAAACTATTTTTCAGCGGAGCTGCACATGAGGTAACCGGAAGCTGTCATTATCTGGAAGTGGGAGAAAGCAAATTCCTGGTAGACTGCGGCATGGAACAGGGGGTCAATATCTATGAAAATATAGAACCGCCGGTGCCGTGGTCGGACATTCAGTTTGTGCTCCTGACACATTCCCATATTGACCATGTGGGCATGCTGCCTTATATTTATGCCAGGGGATTTAAGGGACGTGTCATAGCAACCAACGCCACCTGTGACCTGTGTAATATCATGTTAAAGGACAGCGCCCACATTCAGGAGATGGAGGCGGAGTGGAAGAACAGGAAGGCAAGGCGTGCCGGACGGCCAGAAGTGCCGCCGCTCTACGAGATGAACGATGCATTGGGGGTGCTCGGACATTTTGAGGGTTATGATTACGGCGAACTGGTGGAAGTCAATGAGGACGTGTCCATCCGCTTTACGGACATAGGCCATCTGCTTGGATCTGCATCTATCGAGATCTGGATGCGGGAAGACGGTGTGGAGAAAAAGATCGTCTTCTCCGGAGATATCGGAAACTTCAACAAACCGCTGATCCGTGACCCGATTTATACCGCAGAGGCAGATTATGCAGTCATGGAGTCCACCTACGGAGACCGGTTCCATCAGAGAGGAAAAGACCATATTTCCGAACTGGTACGCATTGTCCAGGAAACGCTCGACCGGGGAGGCAATGTTGTGATCCCGGCCTTTGCAGTAGGACGTACCCAGGAGCTTCTGTATTATTTCCGTCATATCAAGGCAGAGCATCTGATCCACGGACATGATAATTTTGAAGTTTACGTGGACAGTCCGCTGGCCGTGGAAGCAACCCATGTATTTAAGGAAAACCAGGCAGAATGCTACGATGAGGAAACCAGAGAGTTGGTGGAAGCGGGCATCAACCCGATCTCGTTTCCTGGCTTGAAGCTTTCCATCACAAGTGACGAATCCATCAATATCAACTTTGATACAAAACCGAAGGTCATCATTTCCGCTTCCGGCATGTGTGATGCCGGCCGTATCCGCCATCATTTAAAACATAACCTGTGGAGAAGGGAATGCACCGTGATCTTTGCCGGGTACCAGGCAGTCGGGACCATAGGACGGGCGCTGGTAGACGGAAGCAAGGAAGTCAAGCTCTTTGGTGAGAGCATTGATGTGGAAGCTCATATTGAGGTTTTGCATGATATCAGCGGTCATGCAGATCAAAACGGACTTTTAACCTGGGCGCTGGCCTTTGAGAAAAAGCCGCAGCAGTTCTTTGTGGTACATGGAAATGATGATGTCTGCGACCGTTTCGCAGAACTTTTAACCGAAAAGACCGGTGTGCCTGCCAAGGCACCTTATTCCGGAGCTGAATTTGACCTGGCAAAGGGCATCTGGGTACGGGAAACTGTGGGAATCCCGATCCAGACCAAAACTGCCCCGGCAAAGAAGGCCAGTGGTGTCTTTGCAAGACTTCTGGCTGCCGGTGAGCGCCTGATGGGTGTCATCCGCAGAAATGAGGGCGGAGCCAATAAGGATCTGGCAAAATTTGCCGACCAGATCAATGCATTATGTGACAAATGGGACAGATAGGAGAATAACAGATTATGTCAAAAGTACAGATTTATACCGACGGATCCGCAAGGGGAAACCCGGACGGACCGGGAGGATATGGTGCGGTTTTGCATTTTACGGACAGCAAGGGCATACTCCATGAAAAGGAATTGTCTGCCGGATACAAAAAGACCACCAATAACCGGATGGAGCTGATGGCAGCCATTGTAGCTCTGGAAACCTTAAACCGCTCCTGTGAAGTGGATCTGTACTCGGATTCCAAATATCTGACCGATGCCTTTAACCAGCATTGGATCGACAACTGGGTAAAAAACAACTGGAAACGAGGAAAAAGCGGTCCGGTAAAGAATATTGACCTCTGGGAGCGCCTCTTAAAGGCCAAGGCGCCCCACCGGGTCAACTTTATCTGGGTGAAAGGCCATGCCGGACATCCGATGAACGAGCGCTGCGATCAGCTTGCCACCACGGCGGCAGACGGAAGCGGCCTTCTTGTCGATGAGGGCGTGGAATATTAAATGGATCAAGGACAATAAGCCTTGCTAATTACTGTTTCGTATGATAAGATACAAAGATGAATTGATATGATTTTCTGAACATAAGGAGGAATATATGATGGCAGCAATCGCGACAAGTCTGCTTGGATATACTGTAAAAGCCGTTATCTTTGCAGCAATTGCCTACGCGGGCATTCTCTGCGGAAAAAAGTTCAGAGACAAAAAAGAGGCTGACCGCGCATAGGCAGCAGCCAGAAAATCCAGCTGTTGTCTGTGACAAGACACATGGCAGCGATGATACGGAGGAAGTAATAAAGTGAAGAAGTATGGAGTAAACGAACTGAGAAGAATGTTCCTGGAATTCTTTGAGAGCAAGGGACATCTGGCAATGAAGAGCTTTTCCCTGGTGCCGCATAATGACAACAGCCTGCTCCTCATCAACTCTGGTATGGCACCGTTAAAGCCGTATTTTACCGGACAGGAGATCCCGCCGAGAAGACGTGTGACCACCTGTCAGAAGTGCATCCGCACCGGTGATATCGAGAATATCGGAAAGACAGCACGTCACGGTACCTTCTTTGAGATGCTGGGAAACTTCTCGTTCGGAGATTATTTCAAGGATGAGGCGATCCACTGGTCCTGGGAATTTTTAACCGAGGTTGTAGGACTGGAGAAAGACCGTCTGTATCCGTCTGTTTACCTGGATGATGACGAGGCTTTCGATATCTGGAACAAGGAGATCGGTGTTCCTGCAGAGAAGATCTTCCGCTTCGGCAAAGAGGACAACTTCTGGGAGCATGGCGCAGGTCCGTGCGGTCCGTGTTCCGAGATCTACTATGACCGCGGTGAGAAGTACGGCTGTGGAAAACCGGGCTGTACCGTAGGCTGCGAGTGCGACCGTTACATCGAGGTATGGAATAACGTATTTACCCAGTTTGAAAATGACGGCCATGGCAATTATACTGAGTTAAAACAGAAAAATATCGATACCGGTATGGGCCTTGAGCGTCTGGCAGTGGTTGTCCAGGATGTGGACTCCCTGTTTACGGTAGATACCAACAAGGCACTTCTGGATGAGGTCTGTGCCCTGGCTCATGCAGAGTATCAGGCCGATCATAAGAAGGATATCTCCCTTCGTATCATTGCAGACCATGTAAAATCCTGCACCTTCATGATCTCCGACGGCATCATGCCATCCAACGAGGGACGCGGCTATGTCCTGCGCCGTCTGATCCGCCGTGCGGCACGTCATGGACGCCTGCTTGGCATTGAGGGTAGATTTATGCCGGAGCTTTCTAAGACCGTGATCGAGCTCTCCAAAGACGGATATCCGGAACTGGAAGAGAAAAAGGCCATGATCTTAAAGGTTCTTGCAGAAGAGGAAGAAAAGTTCAACAAAACGATCGATCAGGGTCTTGCTATCCTTGCTGACATGGAGAGCGAGATGTCTGCAAAGAATGAGACCGTGCTTTCTGGTGAGAATGCATTTAAGCTCTATGATACCTATGGATTCCCGTTAGACCTGACCATCGAGATCCTCGAGGAAAAGAATCTGACCGTAGACGAAGAAGGCTTCCAGGCAGCCATGAAGGAGCAGCGTGAGAAGGCAAGAAAAGCACGTAAGACAACCAACTACATGGGTGCAGACGTTACGGTATACCAGTCCATCCCGGCTGAGATCACATCAAAGTTTGTTGGCTATGACAGACTGGAGCATGAATCCAAAATTACCGTTTTAACTACCGACACCGAGATTGTAGAAGCCCTGACCGATGGCCAGCGCGGAACCGTCATCGTGGAAGAAACCCCGTTTTACGGAACCATGGGCGGCCAGTGCGGCGACACCGGCGTGATCACCGGTGCAAACGAAGGCGTCTTTGTAGTAGAGGATACCATTCATTTACAGGGCGGTAAGGTTGGACATGTCGGTCATATGACAAGCGGCATGCTGGCAGCAGGTGAGACCGTTTCCTTAAAGGTCAATGAAACCTCCCGCCGTTCTACCGAGAAGAACCACAGTGCAACCCATCTTCTTCAGAAGGCACTGCGCACCGTTCTTGGCGAGCATGTAGAGCAGGCAGGCTCCCTGGTTACTCCGGACAGACTCCGCTTTGACTTTACCCATTTCTCTGCTATGACTCCGGAGGAGATCAAAAGGGTTGAGGAGCTGGTAAATGAAAAGATCCAGGAAAATCTGGATGTTGTAACGCAGGAGATGAGTCTTGATGAAGCAAAGAAGACTGGCGCTATGGCTCTGTTTGGTGAAAAGTACGGTGAGAAGGTTCGTGTGGTCAAGATGGGCGATTTCTCTACCGAGCTTTGCGGTGGTACTCATGTCGCTCATACTGGCACGATCCACGCATTCAAGATCCTCTCGGAAGCAGGCATTGCAGCAGGTGTCCGCAGAATCGAGGCACTGACCGGCGATGGTCTCATGCGTTACTATGAGAATCTGGAACAGGAGCTTGTTGAGGCTGCAAAGACAGCAAAGACCACTCCGGCAGATTTAAAGAACAAGATCGAGTCCATGCTGGAAGAGATCAAAGCGCTGCATGCAGAGAATGACAAGTTAAAGAGCAAGCTGGCAAACGAATCTCTCGGAGATGTCATGAACCAGGTTCGCGACGTGAAGGGCGTGAAGGTTCTGGCTGCAAAAGTAGCAGACGTAGACATGAACGGACTGCGCGGACTGGGTGACCAGTTAAAGGATAAGCTCGGAGAGGGCGTGATCGTTCTGGCATCCGTTCAGGGCGACAAGGTCAATCTGATGGTAACCGCAACCGATGAGGCTCAAAAGAAGGGAGCTCATGCAGGCAACCTGGTTAAGGCAATTGCAGGCCTGGTTGGCGGCGGCGGCGGCGGACGCCCGAATATGGCACAGGCAGGCGGCAAGAACCCGGCCGGTGTAGATGCAGCCCTTGAAAAGGCTTATGAGACTGCTGCTGAGCAGCTCCAGTAAGCTTTTGAGAAATACAGTTGCAAAAAAATCAAAAAAACTGTTGACGAACCGAGATTTTATGCTATAATCATACCAGTGCTATAAAATACCCAAACAGTTGTATTATGCACAAGTACACAACTGGAGGGAGGTTAGGTGTGAGCTATGTCAAACGTTATCGTTAAAGAGAACGAGAGTCTGGACAGTGCATTACGCAGATTCAAAAGAAACTGCGCAAAGGCTGGTATTCAGCAGGAGATTCGTAAAAGAGAGCATTACGAGAAGCCAAGCGTAAGACGCAAGAAGAAGTCTGAAGCTGCAAGAAAACGCAAATTTAATTAAGTATTTCTGCAATCCCTGGTCTTTGACCAGGGATTTTTTCGTAACAGGGTCTGAAAATTGATAGAAAAAAGACTACCAATAATTGAAAATAATGTTAAAATACAAGGTAATAGATTTGACCAGAAGGAGCTGACGAAAAAAAGGATGAGTGTAATCGAGACAATCATTGATATTCCTGCAGAACACGAGAAAAATGTATGCGGACAGTTTGACAGTTATTTAAAGAAGATCGAACGGACGCTGCATGTAACCATAGTGGCGAGAGACGGGGCGATCAAGCTGATCGGACCGGAAGTAATGATCCGCCGCGCAAAGAGCGTATTTAACAATCTTGTGGAATTGTCGAAACGGGGCAATGCCATCACGGAGCAGAACGTGGACTATGCCCTTTCCTTATGTTTCACGGAATCGGATGATGCCATTCTTGAGATCGATAAAGATATCATATGCAGAACCATAAACGGAAAACCGGTCAAACCAAAGACGGTAGGCCAGAAACAGTATGTGGACATGATCCGAAAAAAGATGATTGTGTTCGGCATTGGACCGGCCGGAACCGGAAAAACGTATCTTGCCATGGCCATGGCGATCTCTGCTTTTAAAAACGGCGATGTGAACCGCATTATTTTAACCAGACCGGCCATTGAGGCGGGTGAGAAGCTTGGTTTCCTGCCGGGAGATCTTCAGAGCAAGATTGACCCTTACTTACGACCTTTGTACGATGCACTCTATCAGATCATGGGCGCGGAAAGCTTTTTGCATAATCAGGAAAAGGGGCTCATCGAGGTGGCACCGCTTGCCTACATGCGAGGCCGGACACTGGACAATGCCTACATCATTCTAGATGAGGCTCAGAATACGACCCCTGCCCAGATGAAAATGTTTCTGACCCGTATCGGTTTTGGCTCCAAGGTGATCATTACCGGAGATAAAACACAGAAGGATCTGCCGAGCGGTGCCGTTTCCGGTCTGGATGTGGCCATGAAGGTTCTTGGCCGGATCGACGATATTGGATTTTGCAATCTGACAAGCAGTGATGTGGTACGTCATCCGTTGGTACAAAAGATCGTACAGGCCTATGACGACTATGAGAAAAAGAATCAGCCCAGACAGCCGGAAAAGGAGAGAACCCAAAGGCTTAAGGGATTTAAGTATCACAGATAAAACAGAAAGGCGGGCAGTGCCATGACCATTAATATTGAATATGAGACAGACAAGCCTCTGGATGTAGACTATGAAAAGGTCGCAAATGATATCATACCGGCTGCGCTTGACTATGAGAAGTGCCCCTATGAAGCAGAAGTCAATGTGATCCTTACCGATAACGATGCCATTCAGGAGATTAACCGGGACTATCGGGAAATAGACCGTCCTACCGATGTGCTCTCCTTCCCGATGATCGAGTTTGAGAAAGAATCGGATTTCAGCCACGTGGAAGAGGCCGTGGAGGATTATTTTAATCCGGAAACAGGAGAGCTGATCCTTGGAGATATCATCATTTCTGTAGAGAAGGTGATCGAACAGGCAGAAAAGTACGGACATTCCAGGGAACGGGAGCTTGCTTTTTTGATCGCCCACAGCATGCTGCATCTGTGTGGATATGACCATATGGAAGATGCAGAGCGCGAGCTCATGGAAACCCGTCAAAGAGAGATACTGGCAGGAGAGGGCTATCATAGATGAGAAAAAACATAGGGAAGCAGTATGTCGGGCTTATTTTGGCTGCCGGCTGTCTGATGCTTGGGATACTCACCTTAACTGGCTGCAGTAAAAAAGAGCCATATAACCGGATCGAGACAAAGGAGAGCATAGATCAGCCGGAGACCGAAGCGATCGAGATCAAGACGGAGAAACCGGAAACAGAGGAAACAAAAGAAGAACCTTTGGATCCAAACGAGCAGGAACCAAGAGTGGAGAAGGATGGCATGATCCGCAGCTATCTGACCGGTGAGATGGTTCCGGTATCTCAGGGCAACCGCCGTCCGCTCGCCATTATGATGAGCAACGACAAATCTGCATTGCCGCAGTATGGGATCAACCGGGCAGGTGTGGTCTATGAGGCTCCGGTGGAGGCTTTGATGAACCGTTACCTTGCCATCATGGAGGATTATGATGATCTAACCCGCATTGGTTCCGTGCGCAGCTGCCGTACCTATTATGTTTATTTTGCAAGGGAGTTTGATGCCATCTATGCACATTTTGGCCAGAGCACCTTTGCGAAACCTTATCTGAAGTATATCGACAATATCAACGGCATTGAAGGAGCAGGAAGCACGGCTTACTACCGTTCAAAAGATAAAAAGTCACCGCACAATGCCTATGCAAGTTTTGAAGGGATCCAGCGCGCCATCGAAAAACTGGGCTACAGTCAGGAATATGATGAAGATTACGAAGGACACTTCCGTTTTGCAAAGGAAGGATGCCAGGCTGTAATGCTGGGCGCAGATGTCAGAGAAGCGAAGAAAGTCACACCCGGATATAAACTGAACAATCCGTGGTTTGAATACCATGAGGATGACGGTTTGTACTACCGCTATCAGTATGGCGGACCGCATATGGGCAGTGAAGGGCAGATTGCTGTGAAAAATATCATTATCCAGTACTGTGCCGCTTCCTATTATGCCTCTACCGAGTACCGCAATATCAACGTACAGGGAGATGGATGGGGATATTATATTTCCAATGGGCAGGTGGAAGATATTACCTGCAAAAAGGATGGCGAGTTTGGTGTGACCCATTACTACGACGCATCCGGAAATGAGATCACGCTGAGCCCGGGAAAAACCTGGATCTGCATCTGCACAACCGACAACATGCAGCCGGCTGTGATCGAATAGTGAATGAAAACCAAAAAATGGGACGGAAACAATTGTGAGAAAGAATGTATTGATCATTGGAGGCGGAGCTTCCGGTCTGATGGCAGCGATCATGGCAGCCAGGGAAGGAGCCGGGGTTACCGTTTTAGAGCATATGGATCGGGTGGGAAAAAAGATCCTGTCCACGGGAAACGGACGTTGCAATATGACCAATTTATCCCTTAGGCCGGAATATTACCGGAGCAGTCAGAAACAGTTTCCCATGAAGGTGCTCGACCGGTTTTCGGTTTGGGATACCCTGAGCTTTTTTGACGGGATCGGGATCGTGACCAAAAACCGAAACGGCTACATTTATCCGAATTCCGATCAGGCAGCCTCGGTGCTGGATGCACTGCGCTTTGAGACAGAGCATCTTGGTATCAAAACGGTGCTTTCCTGTCATGTCAAGAAGGCATATAAGGGGAAAAAACAAACATTTATCGTTGAGACCGATCAGGGCATCTTTGAGGGCGACAGTCTGATCCTGGCTGCCGGTTCGAAGGCAGCTCCGGTGACGGGATCCGATGGAAGCGGCTACCAGCTGGCTGCTTCTTTTGGGCATAGCATCATCCGGCCGCTTCCGGCACTGGTACAGCTTCGGTGCAAAGGCAATTTTTTTAAGCAGCTTTCCGGAGTGCGCTGCGAGGCCGTGGTGCGCCTTGTGAGTGCGGGAAAAACCCTGGCGGCTGATGAGGGAGAAGTACAGCTGACGGACTATGGTATTTCCGGAATCCCGACGTTTCAGGTAAGCCGTTATGCTGCCTGTGCACTGGATGCAGGAAACCACGTAAGCGCACTTCTTGACTTCTTCCCTTCCAGGAGCATGGAGGATACAAAGTCCATGTTAAGACAGCGAAGAAGCGTGCTGGGCTATCGCCCGGCCGGCGAATTTTTAAATGGGATGCTGAATAAAAAATTATCTGCGGTCTTGTTAAAACAGGCCGGAATCCGGCCGGAAACAGACTGTGCTCATATGGAAGACAGCAAGATCGATGCTTTGACGTTACAGCTGAAAAAATTTGAAGTGGAGGTTACATCTACCAACAGCTTTGAACAGGCACAGGTCTGCTGCGGCGGTGTGGATACCCGGGAAATCCGTCCGGATACCATGGAATCAAAGCTCGTAAAAGGTCTTTATCTGGTAGGAGAGCTTACGGACGTGGATGGCATCTGCGGAGGCTACAATCTCCAGTGGGCCTGGAGTACGGGAGCCGTGGCAGGAAGAACAGCAGGGAGAAACTAGATTATGATACGACTGACACAGTTAAAGCTTCCGACAGATCATGCACCGGAGGCACTCAAAAAAAAGGCGGCAAAGCTTTTGCACGTCTCTCCGGAAGAAATCCAGAACCTTTCTATCAAAAAGCGCTCTCTGGATGCAAGAAAGAAACCGGAACTTTATTATACCTATACCATGGATGTTTCCGTAAAAAAGGAAAAAGAACTGCTTCGCAGGATAAAAAGCCCCCAGATCAGTCTTGCAGCGGAACAAACCTATCGGTTTCCCAAAGCAGGAACGGAAAACCTTCCGGAGCGTCCGCTTATTATCGGGACGGGACCTGCAGGGCTGTTTTGCGGTCTGATGCTGGCGAAAAACGGATATCGCCCAATCCTTTTGGAGCGTGGCAGCTGTGTAAGCGAGCGCCAGAAAAAGGTGGCCTCCTTCTGGCAGGGCGATGCGCTGGATACACAGACCAACGTGCAGTTTGGAGAGGGCGGAGCCGGTACGTTTTCTGATGGGAAGCTAAATACCCTGGTGAAAGATCCGCTTGGAAGAGGAAAACTGGTACTGGAGCTTTTTACGGAATTCGGAGCAGATCCCTCGATTCTTTATGACCATAAACCGCATATCGGTACCGATGTGCTTGCCGAGGTTGTAAAAAATATGAGGCAGGAGATCATACGGCTTGGCGGAACAGTCTGTTTTGATACGCAGGTGACGGATCTATTAACGGAAAACGGCCGGGTGCGCGGCGTGCGTGTGGCAAGGAAAGATCAAGAAAGCGGAGTATTAAAGGAAGAAGAACTTTTTAGCCGGATCGTGGTTCTTGCCATTGGCCACAGTGCCAGAGATACCTTTTCGATGCTGCTTGAGCGTGGTGTCCCTATGCAGGAAAAGGCGTTTGCGGTGGGACTGAGGATCCAGCATCCCCAGAAGATGATCAATCTCTCCCAGTACGGAAAGGAAGAGGCCGGAGCGCTGGGAGCCGCAAATTATAAACTTACCAGACAGACAACAGGCGGACGCGGAGTTTATACCTTTTGTATGTGTCCCGGAGGCTATGTGGTCAATGCGTCTTCCGAAAAAGGACACCTGGCAGTAAATGGCATGAGCTACCACGACCGTGGCGGAGAAAATGCAAACAGCGCCCTGATCGTTACCGTGACACCGGATGATTTTCCGGAAAGCGGACCACTTGGCGGAGTGGCATTTCAGCGAGAGCTGGAACAGGCTGCATACCGGGCGGCAGATGGGAAGATCCCGGTACAGCTTTATCAGGATTTTTGCCAGAATACGGTCAGTACCACACTTGGAGATATCAGGCCGCAGATGCGGGGAGAATGGGCATTTGGGGATGTCCGCTCCATTATGCCGGAATCGTTAAACCAGGCACTTATGGAAGCTATGGAGGGCTTTGGCGGCATGATCCGCGGCTTTGACCGGCCGGATGCCCTGCTTGCAGGCATTGAGAGCCGTACCTCCTCTCCGGTGCGCATCTGGAGGGATGAGCAGTTTGAGAGTGAGATGAAGGGGCTGTACCCTTGCGGGGAAGGAGCTGGCTATGCGGGCGGTATTACGTCTGCAGCCATGGATGGCGTAAAGGTGGCTGAGGCTATTGCAAAACGCTATCAGCCGTGCGAAGCAGAATAAGGATGCTAAGGAGTAAGAGACATGAATGCGTTTAGGGAAAGATTAAAAGATAAGAAACGGATCGTGATCAAGATCGGATCCTCCTCCCTGACTCATGAACAGACGGGAGAACTGAATCTGTTTAAAATAGAAAAGCTGATCCGCGTGATCTGTGATCTCAAAGGAGAGGGGAAAGATGTGGTGCTGGTATCTTCCGGTGCGATTGCAGCAGGACGGCAGGCTCTGGGCGGACAGAAACGTCCCCAGACCATATCCGAAAAACAGGCATATGCAGCCGTCGGACAGGCGCGCCTCATGATGGTATACCAGCGCATTTTTTCGGAGTATAACCACATTGCGGCACAGGTACTGTTAACCAAGGATACCATGACCAATGAGACCTCCCGGATCAATGCCCAGAATACCTTTGAGGAGCTTTTGCGACTCGGTGCCGTGCCGGTTGTCAATGAAAATGACACCGTATCCACCCATGAGATCCAGTTTGGCGATAATGACCGGCTTTCTGCCATTGTTGCAGCGCTGATCGGTGCTGATCTTCTGATTCTGATGTCAGACATTGACGGTTTGTATTCCGAGGATCCGCACCGGAATCCGGATGCCAGATTTATCGGCCTGGTGGAGGAGATCACGCCGGAACTGATCCGCATGGGAGGCGGAGCCGGAAGTGATGTGGGGACCGGAGGCATGGCGGCAAAGCTGGCCGCAGCCCGGATCGCGACAGACAGCGGTTCCGATATGATCATCTGCAATGCGGATGATGTGGATGTGATCCATGATCTGGTTTACGGAGAAGAGAAGGGCACCCTCTTTCTTGCCCACTCAAACCGGGATTTTGACCTGATGGACTACATCAACACCAAATATGAGATCATCTAAAAGGAGATAAAATTATGGATCAGAACAGCATTGACCGCATCAATGCCCTCTATCACAAATCCCAGGCGGTGGGCCTGACAGAGGAGGAAAAGGCCGAGCAGGCAAAGCTTAGAAAAGAATACATCACTGCGATCAAAAACAATATGAGAGCGCAGCTGAACAACATTTCCATTGAAGAAAAAGACGGTACCATTACCGATCTGGGAAAAAAATATGGCGGGATCAAAGATACAAGATCTTAAAAAAGAGATCCGGAAAGAAATTCGGGCACATCGGGCAAACCTTTTAAAACCGGAATTTCTTGCCAGCAAGGATGGCATGGATGCAAAGATCCGGATGCAGGTTTTGCTGCTTTTGGATGAGTTAAAACAAACGGATCCCATTCTGGATACGGTATACTGTTATGCCTCCTTTGGCGGGGAAGTGGATACCTTCCGGCTTATGGAGGAGCTGAGAAAAAAAGGTTATTTGACTGCGCTTCCGCGTGTGAATGGCGAGAGGATGGAATTTTACCTGGTGACAAAACCGGAGGATCTGACTCCTGGTTTCCGGGGAATTTTAGAACCGGCAAAACACTGTAAAAGGGCAGAGAGCCCGAAGGCTTGCGTGATCACGCCGGGAACAGCCTTTACCAAAGCGGGAGACCGGATGGGATACGGAGGCGGATTTTATGACCGCTTTTTTTCGGAAGAACCGCAGCATAAAAAGATAGCAGTCTGCTATCCGTTTCAGATTTATCCGAAACTTCCGACCGAAGAACACGATAAAAGGATGGATTTTGTCCTGACCGGAGAAATATAAAAAAGGAGAGTGGCGCAATGGATTTGAATGTGATCGGTGCCCGCGCAAAGGAAGCGGCAGCGTATTTAAATAATCTTGGCATTACCAGAAAAAATGAAGGTTTAAAACAGGCAGCCCAGGCACTTCTTGACGGAGAGGCAGATATCCTTTCGGCAAACCAGGAAGATGTGATCCGGGCTGCACAAAACGGAATGAGCCAGGGGCTGATCGACCGTTTGGAACTGACGCCGGACCGGCTTTCTGCCATGGCAGACGGCCTCTTACAGATCGCAGAGCTTCCGGATCCTGTGGGGGAAGTCATCTCCATGAAGCCGCGTCCAAACGGCCTTCTGATCGGTGAAAAACGCGTACCTCTTGGCGTGGTCGGAATGATCTATGAGGCACGCCCCAATGTCACCTCGGATGCCTTCGGACTCTGCTTTAAGACGGGGAATGCCGTGATCTTAAAGGGCGGAAGTGATGCACTCGAATCAAACCGTGAAATTGTAAAATGGCTCAGGATCGGACTGGAGCGCGCGGGACTTCCGAAGGATTCTCTGCAGCTGATCACAGATACCGACCGCGCTGTGACCATGGAATTTATGCGGTTAAACCAGTATCTGGATGTGCTGATCCCAAGGGGCGGTGCAGGACTGATCCGCAGTGTGGTAGAAAACAGCACGGTACCGGTCATCGAGACAGGAACCGGAAATTGTCATATCTATGTGGATGAAACAGCAGACTTTGATATGGCACTGGATATCATTGAAAATGCAAAGACCCAGCGGATCGGTGTCTGCAATGCCTGCGAATCCCTGGTGGTACATAGAAGCATTGCGGGGGAATTTCTTCCGCTTCTGGCGGCACGCCTGGCAAAAAAATCTGTGGAAGTGCGGGCAGATGAGTTGGCAAGAGCCATTGTGCCGGAGTTTTGTGAGGCTACGCAGGAAGACTGGGGAACCGAGTATCTGGATTATATCCTGTCCTTAAAACTGGTAGATTCCCTGGATGAGGCGATCCGCCATATCAATCATTACAATACCGGGCATTCCGAGGCCATCATCACAAAGGATTATGACCATGCCCAGGAATTTTTAAACCGGATCGATGCGGCAGCAGTCTATGTGAATGCATCTACCCGCTTTACCGATGGCGGAGAGTTTGGCTTTGGAGCCGAGATCGGCATCAGCACCCAGAAGCTCCATGCAAGGGGGCCTATGGGACTTAAGGCACTCACCACCACCAAGTACATCATCTACGGAAACGGACAGGTGAGACCGTAAGATTTAGAAATGAAAATATGCTATATGAGGTAAGAAATGAAAACATACAAACAGAACGAAACACCGGAATTTGAAATGCTTCGTGCTGCGGCACCCGAGGAGGAAGGTGCCAGACAGTATTATTTTATAGAACAGGCAAAAATTTTATGGAAGCAGCAGTTTGAAAGACTTCTTGAAAGTGGAGAAGCGAAAGAGCGTTACGAAGCCTCCCTGCTTTCTGATTTGATGGCAGAAGAAAAGTACGGAACCTTCCATATCGCAACCTTTGGCTGTCAGATGAATGCCAGGGATTCCGAGAAGCTTTGCGGGATACTGGAACAGATCGGCTTAAAAGAAGTAGAGTCTGAGAATGCAGACCTGGTTCTTTACAATACCTGTACCGTGCGGGACAATGCAAACCAGAAGGTTTATGGAAGACTTGGTTATCTCCAGACCTTAAAGAAAAAACGTCCGGGCATGATGGTCTCTCTGTGTGGCTGCATGATGCAGGAGGCGTCCGTCATTGAAAAGATCCAGAAGAGCTATTCCTATGTAGATCTGATCTTTGGAACCCACAATATCTTTAAGCTGGCAGAACTCTTATGCTGCCGCATGATGAGCGAGAACCGCATGGTGGTGGACATCTGGAAGGATACGGACAAGATCGTGGAGGAACTTCCGGTAGACCGGAAATATTCCTTTAAATCCGGTGTTAATATCATGTTTGGATGCAATAACTTCTGCAGCTACTGCATCGTGCCGTATGTGCGGGGACGTGAGAGAAGCCGAAAACCTGAGGATATCGTCGCTGAGATCAAAAAGCTGGTGGCAGACGGTGTCGTGGAAGTGATGCTTCTGGGACAGAATGTAAACTCGTATGGAAAAAATCTGGAACAGCCCATGACCTTTGCCGGACTTCTCCGTGAGGTCAACAAGATCGAGGGGCTGGAGCGTATCCGCTTTATGACCTCGCATCCGAAGGATCTGTCAGATGAACTGATCGAGGCCATGCGTGACTGCGAAAAAGTCTGCCTGCATCTGCATCTTCCGCTGCAGTCCGGAAGCAGCCGCATCCTGAAACTGATGAACCGTCATTATGACAAGGAAGGATATCTGACCCTGGTAGATAAGATCCGCAAAGAAATCCCGGATATTGCTCTGACAACGGATATCATTGTAGGATTCCCGGGAGAGACCGAGGAGGACTTTGAGGAGACCATGGATGTGGTACGCCGCGTCCGCTACGACAGTGCCTTTACCTTCATCTATTCCAAGCGCACCGGAACTCCGGCAGCAGCCATGGAGCAGGTACCGGAGGATGTCGTAAAAGATCGTTTTGACCGCCTGTTAAAGGAGGTTCAGAAAATCTCCTCTGAGGTATGCGGACGTGACCTTCATACCACTCAGAAAGTACTTGTGGAAACTCTGGATGATCACCAGGCAGGATATGTGACCGGGCGCTTGAGCAACAACACGGTCGTACATTTTCCGGGAGATGAAAGCCTCATTGGAAAGATCGTGGATGTATGGCTTGAGGAATCCAAGGGCTTCTATTATATGGGAACCCGGGTTGGAATGAACGGTAATGATGTAGAAGGACAGGAGAAATAGACGTGGCTGGATTATCACCAATGATGTCCCAATACATGGAGACCAAAAAACAGTATAGCGATTGTATTTTATTTTACCGCCTGGGTGACTTTTATGAGATGTTCTTTGATGATGCACTGACAGCATCCAAAGAACTTGAGATCACCCTGACCGGAAAGGAATGCGGCCTTGAGGAACGCGCACCGATGTGCGGCGTTCCTTATCATGCCGTGGACAGCTATTTAAGCCGCCTGGTGCAAAAGGGCTACAAGGTTGCCATCGCAGAGCAGATGGAAGACCCGAAAATGGCAAAGGGGCTGGTAAAGCGTGAAGTGATCCGCGTTGTCACTCCGGGAACGATCACCAGTGACCAGGCCTTAGATGAGACAAAGAATAACTACCTGATGGGCATTGTCTATCTGGCAGACCGGATAGGAGTCTCCGTTGCGGATATCACAACGGGAGACTTCCTTGTGACAGAGGTGCCAAATGACCGTGCCCTGTTTGATGAGATCCATAAATTTTCTCCGGCGGAGATCATCTGCAATGATGCGTTTTCCATGTCCGGGATCAGTCTGGAGGACTTAAAGGACCGCTATCATTTTACGGTATCTTCCCTGGATCCGCATTTCTTCCAGGACGAGAGCTGCCGCAAGATCCTCAAAGAGCATTTTAAGGTACAAAGCCTGGACGGACTGGGCCTTGGGGATTATGACTGCGGTGTGATCGCTGCCGGTGCGGTGCTTACCTACCTGTATGAAACGCAAAAGAGCACGTTAGAGCATCTGACTACCATAGTGCCTTACGCTGCAGGAAATTACATGGTGCTGGATTCTTCGACCCGGAGAAACCTAGAGCTTTTAGAGACCATGCGGGAAAAGCAAAAGCGCGGAAGCCTTTTATGGGTTTTGGATAAGACCCGCACGGCCATGGGCGCGCGACTTTTAAGAACCTGGATCGAGCAGCCGCTGATTGCAAAGGACGGGATCTTAAAACGTCAGAATGCAATCGAGGAACTGAATCTGAATTATATCAACCGGGAAGAGCTGGGAGAATATTTAAATCCGGTCTATGACCTGGAACGCCTGATCAGCCGCATCAGCTACAAGTCGGCAAATCCGAGGGACCTTCTGGCTTTTCGCAATTCTATTGCGATGGTGCCGCATATCAAAAGGCTTCTTTCGGAGTTTACCTCCGATGCCTTAAAGGAACTGGAAGAAGAGCTGGATCCGCTTGAGGATCTTTGTGACCTGATCAGCCGCGCCATTGTGGAGGAACCGCCCATTACCGTCCGGGAGGGCGGCATGATCCGGGACGGCTACAATGAGGAGGCAGACCGCCTGCGTCATGCAAAGACGGAGGGCAAAGACTGGCTTGCCCAGCTGGAAGCCAGGGAACGCGACCAGACCGGGATCAAAAATTTAAAGGTTAAGTATAACAAGGTATTTGGCTATTATTTCGAGGTGACCAATTCCTTTAAGGATCTGGTTCCGGAATATTTCATCCGCAAGCAGACACTGACCAATGCGGAACGTTATACGACGGATGAGCTGAAAAACTTAGAAGATGTGATTCTGGGAGCGGAGGATAAGCTCTTTTCCCTGGAGTATGACCTGTTTTGTGAAGTGCGGGATGCTGTTGCGGCAGAGGTGGTGCGGATCCAGAAGACTGCACGTGCGATCGCGGCCGTGGATGTATTTGTATCCCTGTCTGTCGTGGCAACACGCAATAATTATGTGAAACCACAGATCAACGAAAAAGGCGTGATCCAGATCAAGGGCGGGCGTCATCCGGTCGTGGAAAAGATGATGAGGGATGATATGTTTGTGGCCAATGATACCATCCTCGACAACTCCAAAAACCGGATCTCCATCATCACAGGCCCGAATATGGCAGGTAAATCCACCTACATGCGTCAGACTGCCCTGATCGTTTTGATGGCACAGATCGGAAGCTTTGTTCCTGCTGATCAGGCAAATATCGGCCTCTGCGACCGTATCTTTACGAGGGTCGGTGCTTCCGATGACCTGGCAAGCGGTCAGAGTACCTTCATGGTGGAGATGACGGAGGTGGCAAACATCCTGCGCAATGCCACCAAAAACAGCCTGCTGATCTTAGATGAGATCGGGCGAGGCACCAGCACCTTTGACGGGCTGAGCATTGCCTGGGCTGTGGTGGAGCATATCAGCAACACCAGGCTTTTGGGTGCAAAGACCCTGTTCGCAACCCATTATCACGAACTGACCGAGTTAGAAGGCCTGATGAGCGGCGTCACCAACTATTGTATCGCCGTAAAAGAGCAGGGCGATGACATCGTATTTTTACGAAAAATCGTAAAAGGCGGTGCCGATAAAAGCTATGGCATCCAGGTGGCAAAGCTGGCAGGTGTGCCGGAGTCCGTGATCAGCCGTGCCAAGGAACTGATGGAGCAGCTTGTGGATTCGGACTTAACAGCCCGCACCCGCGAGATCGCCGAGGGAAGTGCAAAGCCTGGCCACAAACCGGTACCAAAGCCGGATGATGTGGAGATGAGCCAGCTTACTTTGTTTGACACAGTACGGGAAGATGACATCATCGAGGAATTAAAGAGCCTGGAACTGGGCAACATGACACCGATCGATGCGTTAAATACCCTTTACCGGATGCAGACAAAGTTAAAGAACCGCTGGGGCGGGGATGAAAAGTAACAAAGCCGGAGGTGCAGCATGCCAAACATTCATGTATTAGATCAGAATACCATCAATAAGATCGCAGCCGGCGAGGTCATTGAGCGTCCGGCTTCCGTGGTAAAAGAACTTCTGGAAAACGCGATCGATGCCAGGGCTACTGCTGTAACAGTGGAGATCCGGGAGGGAGGCATCTCTTTTATCCGGGTGACCGACAATGGCTGCGGGATTGAAAAGGATGAGATCCCGCTGGCATTTCTGCGCCATTCCACCAGCAAGATCAAATCGGTGGAGGATCTGTTTACCGTGTCGTCTCTGGGCTTTCGCGGTGAGGCACTCTCAAGCATCGCTGCTGTTGGACAGGTGGAGCTGATCACCAAGACCAGCCGCTCTCTGACCGGAAACCGCTATCAGATCGAGGGAGGACAGGAACGGAGCATGGAAGAGATCGGAGCGCCGGACGGGACTACCTTCATTGTAAGGAATCTTTTTTACAATACACCGGTACGCCGGAAATTTTTAAAGACGCCAACGACCGAGGGCGCCCATGTGGCAGACCTGGTGGAAAAGATCGCCCTGTCACATCCTGAGATCTCGATCCGCTTTATCCAGAATAATCAGAATAAGCTGCATACCTCCGGAAATCACAACCTGAAAGACATCATCTATACTGTTTTCGGGCGTGAGATCACGGCAAATCTGATTCCGGTTTCTGTTGAGGGAGATGTTTTTTCGGTGGATGGATTTATCGGAAAACCGGTCATTGCAAGGAGCAACCGGAATTTTGAAAACTACTATATCAATGGAAGATACATCAAGAGCAGCATCATAAGCAAGGCCATTGAGGAAGCCTATAAACCGTTTATGATGCAGCACAAATATCCGTTTACCATGCTGCATTTTCGGATTGAACCGGAATTTCTGGATGTGAATGTCCACCCGACAAAGATGGAACTGCGCTTTCAGAATGGAGAAAAGGTGTTTCGCATGGTGCGGGATGCTGTGGCAGGAGCCTTAAGCCAAAAGGAGCTGATCCCGAAGGTGGAATTTTCCGGAGACAGACAGGAAACAAAAGTGGCAGCAGAAAAACGGATCCCGATCCCGGAGCCTTTTGAACAGAATCGAAAAAAACAGGAAAGAGAAGGCTTGTTTGAGGCAAGGCCTGCTGTGTCTGTGGGAAGGGAAGACGCCTATGTATTAAAGGAGTCTCCGGAAGAATACCGGCTAAAGACCAGGCCGGGAGAGCAGCCGGCTCTAAAGGCCACCGCACAAATCCGCAGCGAGCGGACGAAGATGCCGCATACGGAAACGAAGGAGGATTATCAGGTAAATGAGGAACTGACAGCCCTTCTTTTGCAGGAACCGGGAAAGACGGAGACAGTGATTCTGAAAGAAGCGGAACCTGTCAGAGAATCCATCAAAGAACCGGAAACTGAATCGGAAACACAACCAGATCCGAAGCAGGAAACTCAACCGGGAAGTCGGCCTGAAATTCAAAAAGAAGCCGTTCAGATGGATCTCTTTGAGGAAAAACTTTTAGAGCCAGAGTCCCGCAGACGTCATAAGCTGATCGGCCAGCTGTTTGCAACCTACTGGCTGGTGGAATTTGATGACCAGCTCTATATCATCGACCAGCATGCAGCTCACGAGAAGGTGCTTTATGAGAAAACCATGAATTCCTTAAAAAACAGGGAATATACCTGTCAGCAGATCCATCCGCCCATCATCCTGACGATGGGAAGCAAAGAGGCACTTATGCTGGAAAAAAACATGGAGATCTTTACCAGCATCGGGTTTGAGATCGAACCCTTTGGCGGAAAGGAATATGCTGTGCGCGGCGTACCGGACAATCTGTTTTCCATTGCAAAAAAGGAACTTCTTTTGGAAATGTTAGACAGTCTTTCAGAGGATGTACAGGCGCGAAATGCGGATATGATCTGCGAAAAGGTAGCATCCATGTCCTGCAAGGCGGCCGTAAAAGGGCATGATGTACTGAGTGCAGCAGAGGCGGATGCCCTGATCGACCAGCTTCTGGGACTGGAAAATCCGTATGCCTGTCCGCATGGAAGACCGACGATCATTTCCATGAGTAAATATGAACTGGAAAAGAAATTTAAACGAATTGTCTGATAAGGAGGAGCAGCTATGAAACAGCCGCTGATCGTGCTGACAGGTCCGACCGCTGTGGGAAAAACCGCTTTGTCCATTGAGCTTGCAAAGGCACTGCATGGCGAGATCATCAGTGCAGACTCCATGCAGGTATACCGCCATATGGATATCGGTTCGGCAAAGATCCGGGCAGAGGAGATGGACGGGGTTGTTCATCATCTGATCGATGTGCTTGAGCCCTGGGAGGAATTCAACGTTACAAGATTTCAGTCCATGGCAAAAAAAGCTATGGAAGGGATCTATGCGCGGGGACATGTGCCGATCGTGACCGGAGGAACAGGATTTTATATCCAGGCTTTGGCCTATGATATTGATTTTACAAAAAATGAAGACAATGGCAGCATCCGGAAAGAATTAGAAGAGCTGGCCGAAAAAAAAGGAGAGACCTGCCTGCACGAAATGTTACAGGAGATCGATCCGGAATCGGCCATGGCCATTCATGCCAATAATGTCAAGCGAGTCATCCGCGCCATTGAGTATTACCGGCTGACCGGAGAAAAGATTTCCACACATAATGAGCGGGAACACGAAAAAAAGTCTCCCTACGACCTGTATTATTATGTGCTCACAAGAGACCGTGCTGCTTTGTATGAACGCATTGACCGCAGGGTTGACCAGATGATGGAACAGGGACTGGTCGAGGAAGTGAAGCAGTTAAAAGAGATGGGATGCACCCGGGATATGGTGGCCATGCAGGGACTCGGATATAAAGAGATCCTGGACTACCTGGATGGAAGTATTCCCCTTGACGAGGCGGTCTATATCATCAAACGCGACACGAGGCATTTTGCAAAGCGTCAGCTGACCTGGTTTAAACGGGAGCGGGACGTGCGCATGATCGTTCTGGGTGATCCGGATGCCTTATGGAGAAAAACACAGACAAAGAACAAAAATGACCAGGACGCTGTCCTTGAGTATCTTTGTCATGACTATTTGGAAGGAAGAAAAAAGGAAGAGCAAAATGGAACTGAGTGAAATGTATAAAGAGCTTGGCATCAGCCAGGAGGTTCTGGATTATGGAACAAAGATCGAGGAGAGTTTAAAGGAACGGTTTGCATCCATTGATGAAAACGCGGAATTCAACCAGATGAAGGTATTAAAGGCCATGCAGGAGGCACGGGTAAGTGACATTCATTTTGCCGCGACTACAGGCTACGGCTATAATGATCTGGGACGCGATACCCTGGAAGCTGTCTATGCCAAGGCATTCCATGCAGAGGATGCGCTGGTTCGTCCCCAGCTGATCTCCGGAACCCATGCCCTGCATGTGGCTTTGTCCGGCAACCTTCGCCCGGGAGATGAGCTGCTTTCCCCGGTAGGAAAACCCTATGATACCCTGGAAGAAGTGATCGGTATCCGGGAATCGGTAGGCTCTTTGAAGGAATATGGCGTCATCTACCGTCAGGTGGATCTTCTTTCTGACGGAAGCTTTGATTATGAGAATATCAAAAAGGCGATCAATGAAAAGACAAAGCTCATCACGATCCAGCGCTCCAAGGGTTATGCAACCCGCCCTACCTTTTCGGTGACGCAGATCGGAGAGCTGATCGCTTTTTGCAAGAGCATCAAGCCGGATGTGATCTGTATGGTGGACAATTGCTATGGTGAATTTGTGGAACGCATCGAACCGACCGATGTGGGAGCTGATATGATCGTCGGATCCCTGATCAAGAATCCGGGCGGCGGTCTGGCACCGATCGGCGGCTATATCGTGGGAACGAAGGCCTGCGTGGAGCGTGCATCCTACCGCCTGAGTGCTCCGGGACTCGGAAAGGAAGTGGGAGCGAGCCTGGGACTGAACCAGTCCTTCTACCAGGGGCTGTTTTTGTCTCCGACCGTGGTTGCCGGTGCATTAAAGGGCGCGATCTTTGCAGCGAATGTCTACGAAAAATTGGGATTTGATGTTGTTCCAAACAGTACCGAATCCCGCCATGATATCATCCAGGCCGTAACACTCAAAAGCCCGGAGGCTATGGTTGCCTTCTGCCAGGGAATCCAGGCAGCAGCACCGGTGGACAGCTTTGTTTCCCCGGAGCCCTGGGATATGCCGGGATATGATGCACCGGTCATCATGGCTGCAGGTGCCTTTGTGCAGGGATCTTCCATTGAACTGAGCGCGGACGGGCCGATCAAACCCCCTTACGCCGTATATTTCCAGGGTGGTCTGACCTGGTATCATGCAAAGCTTGGAATTTTGATGTCCCTCCAGAAAATGGCAGAGGCAGGACTGGTAAGTTTATAAAAAGATTAAGCATTTCTAAAGTTTTTATTTTTTTGTATACACGATATTGGAATTGTGGTAAACTGATTATCGCTAAGGATTTCCTTTCGCTTCGTACTTGGAGAGAGAACGGAGGGGAAATCATGAACCATAAAAAAATGAAAGAGCTGCCGAGCGACGAGCGGCCCTATGAACGGTGTATCACTTCCGGTCCTGAACATTTAAGCGATGCACAGCTGCTTGCTGTGATCTTAAGAACCGGAAGTGCAAAAGAAAGCGCCCTGGAACTGGCTGCCCGGATCCTGGAGTTAGCTGGACCTGGAGAAGGGATTCTGGGGCTGCTGCATTTATCTTTGCAGGAACTTATGAGCATACGGGGGATTGGACAGGTAAAGGCCGTCCAGCTTCAATGCATCGGGGAGCTTTCCAGGCGCATCTGGAAACGCAAGGCCGTAAAGAGCCCGGTCCGTTTCCAGGATCCGGGACAGGTAGCAGATTATTACCAGGAAGATCTGCGTCATAAGGAACAGGAAGAGTTCCATATGATGCTTTTTAATACGAAACAAAACATGATCGGAGACGTGGCACTGTCCAAGGGGACGGTGAATGCGTCTCTCGCCACACCGAGGGAAATTTTTATCCAGGCACTGAAATTTCAGGCGGTAAGCCTGATATTGGTGCACAATCATCCGAGCGGAGATCCGGAACCCAGCAGGGAGGATATCCTCCTTACCAGACGGGTGGAAGAGGCCGGAAAGCTGATCGGGATCGCGGTATTAGATCATATCATCATAGGTGACGGCACTTATGTCAGTATAAAAGAACGGGGATTATAACAGATGGAATCAAAACGCAGCAAATACATTCTGATCGGCTTGTCGATATTGTGCATTCTGCTGATCGGCATCACATCGTTTAAGGATGGATTTTTAAATCCGCTCAGAAACGGTGTGGGATATGTCTTAAGCCCGCTCCAGTCCGGAGTCAACCGGGTAGGCACCTCCCTCTATAACGGGATCAGCAATTACAGTACCCTGCACAGTGCCATGGAGGAAAAACAGGCGCTCCAGCAGCGGATCGACACACTGGTGGAGGAGAACAGCCGTTTACAGTCAGAACAGTTTGAACTGCAGAGGCTTCGAAAGCTTTACGATTTAGATCAGGATTATATGCAGTATACAAAGATCGGAGCCAGAGTCATTGCAAAGGATTCCGGTGACTGGTTTCAGGTATTTCGGATCAACAAGGGTTCCGCAGACGGCGTCCAGGTTGATGCAAATGTCATTGCCGGAGGAGGACTGGTCGGGATCGTTACAGACGTGGGAGCTCATTATGCAACCGTCCGTTCCATCATAGACGATGTGAGCCGCGTCAGCGGCATGGCGCAGCAGTCGGGGGATATCTGTATCGTATCGGGAGACTTGACCTTGTTTAGCGAGGGACGCCTGCGCATCAGCAATGTATCCCAGGATGCAGATCTAAAAGACGGAGACCGGATCGTGACCTCCAATATCAGTTCCAAATTTCTGCCTGGGATCCTGATCGGCTATGCGGCTGATATCACAACGGATCAGAGCCGTCTGACAAAATCCGGTTACCTGATCCCGGCAGCTCAGTTTGACAGCCTGCAGGAGGTCTTGGTGATCACAACATTAAAAGAAGAAGAGACCATTACGGATGAAACGACAGAAGGGGTACAGCAGGGCTCATGAGAAGAATCTTATTGAATGTGGTATTGATGATCCTGGCATTTACGGTTCAAAACTGTGTCTTTCCCTTGCTGCCGTTTCTGACTGCAACACCGAATCTTTTGCTGATCTTAACCTTTTCCTTTGGATTCATTTACGGAAAAGAAGCAGGGCTTTTGTATGGCCTGTTTGCCGGGATCCTGTTAGATTTGTTCTACAGCGGACCGTTCGGTTTTTATACGCTGCTGTTTGTAAACATTGGTTATTTCAACGGCATCTGCACCCAGTATTATTATGAGGACTATATTAACCTGCCTCTGGTGATGAGCCTGGTCAATGAACTGATCTATAACCTGTATATTTACGTATTCCGTTTTCTGATCCGCAACCGTCTTGATTTTCTTTATTATGTGAGGGAGATCATCATTCCGGAGCTGATCTTTACGGTGGTGACCACGTTACTGATCTACCGGTTTTTCCTGACAGCGAACCGGCGGATGGATGAGCTTGCCAACCGGCGTGAACGGGAATACTGATGACTGATTAGGAGAGACATAAGCGTGTTTAAGGATTTCTTTCATAAAACAGTTGATTTTTTTAAGCGAGTCTTGAGTTCCCGCTATTTTGCACTGGCACTGGTATTTACCGGCATGTTTCTGGTGCTTGCCGTCAAACTTTTTGATCTTCAAATTGTAAACGGTGAGTCTTATCTGGAGGATTATGTCCAGATGATCGAAAAGACCGTGACAACACCGGGTACCAGAGGCAATATTTATGACCGCAACGGCAACCTCCTTGCCTACAACGAACTGGCTTATGCCGTTACGGTACAGGATACCGGAGATTATAAGAAAAGCAGCGGTATGAATGCCATGCTCTTAAAACTGGTGCATATCCTGAACAAACACGGGTACCAGGTACAGGGCAAACTGGAGATCGCGTTAAACGAGGATGGAGAGTTTTCCTATACTTCTTCCACGGAAGCTGCAAGGAAGCGTTTCCTGCGCGATTTTTACGGACGCAGATCGGTTGATGAACTGGATGATGAAAAAGGAAAATATCCGACCGCTGTTACTGCGAAGGAGCTGATCGAACAGAAGAAGACTGCTTATGGCCTGGATAAGATGAAGGATGAGAAGGGAAATCCGCTGATCCTTACAGATTCAGAGCTGGTACAGCTGGTCAATATCCGTTATACCATGTCCCTGGTGGCCTATAAAAAATACGAGGCTACCACGATCTGTGACCGGGTGGATGATGAAACTGTGGCGGACATTATGGAGAATGCCGCAGATTTAAAAGGTGTGGAAGTGGCAGAGACCACGATCCGCCGTTACAATGATGCAGAATACTTTGCCCCAATCATTGGCTATACCGGAAAGGTACAGGAGGATCAGCTGGAGGAACTCAAAAAGACGAATCCGGAGTACGACCTCAACGATATCGTGGGAAGAACCGGCATTGAAGCTTCCATGGAGCTGGAGCTTCAGGGACATAAGGGCTACCGCAATCTGGTTGTTAATAATGTAGGAAATGTCATGCAGGTAGTCTCTGAGACGGAAGCCACTACCGGAAATGACATTTACCTGACCATAGACCGCGATCTGCAGATCGGTATCTATCATCTGATCGAGCAGCAGCTGGCAGGAATCGTGGCCAAGGCACTGGTCAATCAGGATGTTGATACCTCGGCTATCACGGATTCCTCAAAGATCAGCATTCCGGTCAAGGATGCCTATTATCAGCTGATCAACAACAATGTGCTTTCCTTAAGTCATATGGCATCGGAGGAGGCAACGGATGTAGAGCGTGAGATCTGGTCTACATTTACCTCGTCAAGAGAGCAGATCCTTGAGCGGATCCGCTACGAACTGATGAGTGAGCATCCAACCATGATGAAGGATCTGCCGCAGGATATGATGGCTTATATGGCCTACATTTATAACTGGCTTTCTGACTCTACCATCGGCATTGTCCAGAAGGACCGGATCGACCAGAACAGTGAAAGCTATCTGGCCTGGAAAAACGATGAGATCAGCCTGAGGGATTATATTTATGCCGGCATTTCTGAAAACTGGATCGATACGACAAAGCTGGATGTCACAAGCAAGTATTCCAGTGCGGACGATATCTACCAGGTTCTGGTGGATTATGTCTTAAACCAGTTAAAGGATGATGCAAAGTTTACGAAACGCATCTACCGGTACCTGGTCAATGATCAGGTGATCACGGGACGCCAGCTCTGCCTGGCTTTATATGCCCAGGGAGTGCTTCCGTATGATGCAAACGAGGTAGCGCTCCTTACGGCAAACGGAGAAGAATATGCCTTCCAGTTTATCCGGAAAAAGATTGAAAATATCGAGATCACACCGGCGCAGCTGGCTCTTGACCCCTGCACGGGAGGTGTTGTGATCACGGATGTCAATACCGGAGAAGTCCGGGCGCTGGTTACCTATCCAAGCTATGACAATAACCGTTTGTCAGGCAGTGCAGACCCGGCTTATATGCGAAAGCTCCAGGAAGATCTGTCCCTGCCGCTTTATAACAATGCAACGCAGGCAAAGAAGGCACCGGGTTCCACCTTTAAGCCGATCACGGCCATTGCAGGTCTGGAGGAAAAGGTGATCACGCCATATGAGACCATTGACTGTACCGGTGAGTATAAGGAAGTGGATCCGTCCATCAAATGCTGGATCTATCCGGGACATCACGGTGCATTGAATGTTGTCGGCGGCCTGCAGAATTCCTGCAACTACTTCTTTGCAGAGGTGGCGCACCGGCTGTCGACAGACCGCGATACCCTGGTTTATTCAACCGACATGGGTGTCAATACCATCCGCCGTTATGCCTCCATGTTCGGACTGGATCGTCCGTCCGGCATTGAGATCCCGGAAACCACACCGGAGCTTACCACAGAAGACCCTGAGCGTTCTGCTATGGGACAGGGAACGAATTCCTATTCCAATATACAGCTGTCCCGCTATGTGGCGGCGATCGCAAACAGCGGAACCGTATACGACTTAAGCCTGCTTGATAAGATGACAGATGCACAGGGAAATCTGATCAAGGATTTCACACCGGAAGCTACGGGTCATGTAGATATTGCCGATTCTACCTGGGATGCGGTGCATCAGGGTATGCGTGCCGTAGTTACAAGCGGTTCCGTAAGCAAGATCTTTAAAGATCTGGAAGTGGAGATTGCCGGTAAGACCGGTACGGCACAGGAGTCAAGAAGCCGCGGAAACCACGCGTTCTTCATTTCCTACGGTCCCTATTCCAATCCGGAAATCTGTGTGACAGTAAATATCCCATACGGATATTCTTCGTCCAATGCGGCAATGGTAGCAAAAAACGTTTACCGCTTTTACTATGGATATACCGATCTGGATACCATCCTTGGCAATGGAGCCCTGGAAGTATCGAACATCAAGGTTGGAGACTAAAACTGGAGAGCGGGTGAAAACATGAAAAACAGGATTGTGATCAAAAGCAGCAAGGCCGGTATGACGGTCATTCTCGATCCTGAATGCAGCTTTGAGGAGCTGATCCTGGAGCTTGCTGCAAAGTTTAAAAATTCGGCAAAATTCTGGGGGAATGCCAAGATGGCGCTTTCCCTTTGCGGAAGGCCGCTTTCAGAAGTCCAGGAGATGCAGATCGTCAACACGATCACGGAAAATTCTGGCATTGAGGTGATCTGCCTCCTAGACCAGGATCTTTCCCGTCTTGAGCGGTGCGAGAAGGAGCTTGACCGGAAATTTATGGAGCTTTCCATGCGTACCGGAGAGTTTTACCGGGGAGACCTGCATCGGGGAGATGTGGTCGAATCGGAGGGGAGCCTTGTCATCATAGGGGACGTGCGGCACGGTGCTCGTGTGACGGCAAAGGGACATGTCATCGTCATGGGAGAATTGCGAGGCAGCGTGTCTGCCGGCTCTCCCGCAAATACAGACGCGGTCGTAGCTGCCATGGAGATGGTCCCTTTGCAGCTGCGGATTGGTGACATTTCCTGCCATTACGGAGACAAAGGCCGAAAGCTTGGAAAGGGACCGATGATCGCTTTTGTAGAAAATTGTAGTATTTGTACGAAAGTAATAAAAAAATCCTTCTTAAATATGTTAAACTTCAATTAATACTGGAAATATTTCTTAATATAGGTTAAAATGAATTTGAAGGCACGATTGTGCGGTTTTTTGCTGCAGCCTGTGCCAACGGGGAATAAAACATGCTTTTAGACTACAACTTCAGAAATTACAACTTTCGCTTATTCCTTTATGTCCTGCTTTTAAATATCACGGGTGTCCTGATCATCCGGAGTGCATCCAACCAGGATGAAGCCATGGTCATGAAGCAGATCATAGGAATCATAGTCGGGCTCGCGGCAGTGGTCGTTTTGTCCCTTGCAGACTATCATAAAGTAGTTTCCTTTGCACCGGCCATCTATGGTGCCAGTCTGGCTTTCTTGCTTGCTGTGCTGGTATTCGGTGTAAGCAGGGGTGTGGCAAGACGCTGGCTGGTGCTTCCGGTCATCGGACAGATCCAGCCTTCCGAGTTTGTAAAGATTGGCCTGATCATTTTTTTTGCCTGGTATTTTTCCAAATATCAGGAGCGGATCAATGAGTTTCGGATCCTGTTTTTTGCAGGCCTGTTCTTTCTGGCCGCATTTGGCCTGATCTTTTTACAGCCGAATCTCTCCACCAGCCTTGTGACCATGGTGATCTTTCTCTGTATGCTGTATGCAGCAGGATTGAGTTACCGCTGGATCCTTGGAGCACTGGCAATCGTAATTCCCTGTGGTGCAGTATTTATTTATCTGATCCAATACAACATGGTGCCGTTTCTGAAAGATTATCAGGTGCGCCGCATCATGGCATTTATCGATCCTGCAAACTATGCAGAAGCCAATATCCAGCAAAATAACTCGATCATGGCGATTGGCTCTGGACTTTTGCAGGGAAAAGGACTCAATAACAATACTCTGGCATCGGTAAAGAATGGCAATTTCCTTTCCGAAGAACAGACGGATTTCATTTTTGCCGTCATTGGAGAGGAGCTCGGCTTTGTTGGCTGCATGGCCGTCATCTTTCTGATCGCCCTGACCGTCTATGAATGTCTGGTCATGGCAGCCAGGGCAAGGGATCTTATGGGAAGCCTCCTCTGTGTGGGACTTGCCTCCCTGCTGGCGTTTCAGAGTTTTGCTAATATAGCTGTAGCTACAGGCATTTTGCCAAATACCGGACTGCCACTTCCGTTCATCAGTTACGGAGTAAGTTCACTCTTAAGTGTCTATCTGGGGGTAGGTGTGGTAATGAATGTAGGTCTTCAGAGAAAAGTAAGTAACTAGTAAAGGAGGGTTCTGTTATGAACATCGGTTTGATCGCACATGATTCAAAAAAGAAGCTGATGCAGAATTTTTGTATTGCATACAGAGGAATTTTAAATAAGCATGAGTTGTATGCAACCGGTACGACCGGGCGCCTCATTGAAGAGGTAACTAATTTAAATGTACACAAGTATCTGGCTGGACATCTGGGAGGGCAGCAGCAGCTGGCATCACAGATCGAGCACAACGATATGGATATGGTCATTTACCTGCGTGATCCGCTGCATCCGAAAAAACATGATCCGGATGTCAATGATGTGGTGCACCTGTGTGATATCTACAACATTCCGTTTGCTACCAATCTTGCCACTGCAGAGCTTCTGATCAAGGCGCTTGACCGCGGTGACTTAGAGTGGCGCGAAGTATATCGTTAGGGGTGCCGGTTTTGAAAAAAAGATATTTGATCACAACAGTCTGTGTGTCTGCCTGCCTGCTCCTTGCCGGATGCGGCAGCCAGACGCAGCCTGCTTATGAACCATCCCGTATGGAGACCATGGCACAGGAGGTCTGGGACCATGCACAGGCAGATTCCTTTGCAAAGGATCTTTGTGTCGTTACCGGAACAGAAGGGGAGGAAGACCCTCTCGTGACAGCGCAGGCCGCAGCGGTTTTTGGCGTGGATTCCAGGGAAGTGATCTTTCAGAAAAATCCATTTGAACGCATGTATCCGGCTAGCATTACCAAGATCATGACGGCGCTGATCGCGATCCGGGATGGCAATTTAAGTGATCCGGTAACCGTGGGTCAGGAGACTGTCATCACTGAAACGGGGGCGTCCCTTGCTCATATCAATCCGGGCGACACCCTGACCTTGGAACAGCTCCTGTACGGTCTCATGCTTCCGTCCGGCAACGATGCCGGTGCTGCCATTGCCGTCTATATGGCGGGCAGTACAGAGGCGTTTGCAGAGAAGATGAATGAGACTGCCCATGCTCTTGGCGCAACGGACACCCATTTTGTAAATCCTCATGGTCTGAGCAATGAAGATCATTATACAACGGCCTATGACCTGTATCTGATCTTTAAAGAATGCTTAAAATATCCTGAGTTTCGCCAGATCATAAGCACTGTGTCCTATCAGGCACAGTATACAGACAGTACCGGTCTTGCAAAGACCCAGGAATGGAAAAACAGCAACCAGTATCTGAATGGAAAATCCAGAGCACCCGAGGGAGTTACCGTGATCGGAGGAAAGACCGGAACCACCAGAGCAGCCGGATCGTGCCTGATCCTGGATGCTCAGGATGCAGATGCGGATGACTATATTTCCGTAGTCCTGAAAGCGGAGAGCCGGGACGTCCTTTACGAGAACATGACAAATCTGATCAGTAAGATCGTGGATGACCGGGAATCATGAAATAGTTTTGCAA
The DNA here is from genome assembly GCA_963642615.1 of Oscillospiraceae bacterium. Lineage (GTDB taxonomy): Bacteria > Bacillota > Clostridia > Lachnospirales > Lachnospiraceae > Brotaphodocola. The sequence goes on from CAVIHW010000001.1 coordinate 66,949, forward strand.
AATAGTCAAATAGTGATTGCGTATTCCATATATTTGTACTATAATTACGATAATAATAAAACAATTTTTATACAGATTCAATAAACCCAAGGAGGACACGAGTATGGTTCAGATCATTGCAGGCCAAAAAGGCAAAGGAAAAACAAAACATCTGTTAGATATGGCAAATAACGGAATTAAATCAGCTACCGGTTCTGTTGTCTATCTGGATAAGAGTTCCAAACACATGTATGAGCTTAATAACCGGATCCGTCTCATCAACGTCAATGAGTACCCGGTTTCAAGCAGCCAGGGATTTGTTGGTTTTATCTGCGGGATCATTTCCCAGGATCATGATATTGAGACGATGTTTTTAGACAGCTTTTTGAAGCTTGCGGGTTTAGAGGGAGAAGATATCGGTGAGACGATTGCAACACTCGAGGCGATCAGCGAAAAGTACAGTGTAAACTTCGTACTGAGCATTTCCATGGATGCAGCTGAAATGCCGGAGAATGCTCAGAAAGATGTAGTGGTTTCCCTGTAATACATAAGTCGTGTTTTACACAGCCGGGGCGGCAGGTTCTCCCCGGCTGTTTGTGTGAAAACGCAGGATCCATGCGGAGCATGACCATCAACCTATCAGATTTTGCCGGGAGGAAGAGACATTGGCAAAAAAGAAAAAATCGAAAATCATCAGGTATCGCCATCCGCGCAATATAAACGTAGGCATGATCATCTTTGCGATCATCTTTGTTTATCTGCTTTTTAGTGTTTATACCTATCTGAAAAAAGAGAAGATCCAGTTTTATGAGGTGGTGGAAGGCAATATCGTAAATGACCGGCAGTATACCGGGATCATCCTGAGAAATGAACGGGTGGAGCATACAGACCGGGCAGGCTACATCAACTACTATATCCGGGAAGGAAAGCGGGCGGCCATCGGAACCCGCATTTATTCCATTGATGAGTCCGGCAATATGGCGGAACTGCTCCAGGAAAACCCGGATGCGAATGTGGGACTGACAGATTCCAATTTAAGTGACATCAAGCGCCAGCTTTCCTCCTTTTCCATGAGCTACAGCAATGACAAATTCGAGAACACCTATGACTTACAGTATTCTTTGGAGGCGGCTGTTCTGGAATATGCCAATTTTAATGCGCTGGGAAATCTTGACAGCATCATGGAGCAGGCAGGGGCTTCCTTTGTACAGGTGACTGCACCGGTATCCGGTGTTGTTTCCTATGCTGTGGACGGATTTGAAGACCTTACAGCAGATCAGATCACGGAAAGCAGCTTTGACCGGTCCGGTTATTCCAAAGCAATCACAAAGGCGGGGCAGCTGATCGAGCAGTCCGCCCCGGTTTATAAGCTGATCACCTCGGAAGACTGGAGCATTGTTTTTCCATTAACGGATGATGCCGTGGAAGAATATAAAGACCAGACGCAGCTTCATGTCACCTTTTCGTCAAATGACCTGGATACGACCGGAAATTTTTCCATCATCACCGGTGCGGATGGAGCCTCATACGGAAAGCTAGATCTTAGCCAGTACATGGTACAGTTTGCTTCCGACCGCTACGTTACCTTTGAAGTCGATACAGAGCGGGCGGACGGCCTGAAGATTCCGGTTACCGCGGTGACGGAAAAAGACTTTTATCTGATCCCGCTGGAATATATGGTTCAGGGCGGAGACAGCAGTGATACCGGTTTCATGAAGGAGGTCTATTCCGAAAGCGGGACAGCGGTGGAATTTGTGCCGGTTTCCATCTATTATGCGACGGATGAGTATTATTATGTTGAAAAAGGAGAGGATGCTCCGCTTCAGTCCGGGGATTATGTGGTAAAGCCTGATTCTCAGGATCGGTATCAGATCGGACAGAGTGCAACGCTGGAGGGCGTTTACAATATCAACAAGGGTTATGCCGTATTTAAACAGATCGAGATCATCAAATCCAATGATGAATATTATTCCATAAAAAAAGGAACCAGTTACGGACTTTCGGTATATGACCATATTGTGCTTGATGCCAACACCGTATACGAAGGCCAGTTGATCTATCAGTAAAGGAAGACAAACTATGAACAGCATAAAGGAAAATCTGAATGAAGTAAGAGAAAATATCCGGAGAGCCTGCAAGAATGCAGGAAGAGATGTCAGTGAAGTGACATTGATCTCGGTCAGCAAGACCAAGCCTCTTTCCATGCTCAAAGAGGCCTATGAGGCCGGTTCCCGGGATTTTGGGGAAAACAAGGTTCAGGAGATATTAGAAAAGCATCCGGCCATGCCGGAGGATGCCAGATTCCATATGATCGGACATCTGCAGCGAAACAAGGTAAAGCAGGTACTTCCCCATGCGGTGCTCATCCATTCGGTAGACTCGCTGCGCCTGGCAGAACAGATCGACCAGGAAGCTGAAAAGCTGGGGATCAAAGCAAAGATCCTCTTAGAGATCAACGTGGCAAAAGAAGAGAGCAAATTCGGCATTATGCCGGAGGATGCGCTCACGATGGCCGAGCAGATTGCGGCATTTTCCCATTTACAGATCGAGGGTCTTATGACGATCGCCCCCTTCGTGGATGATCCGGAGGAAAATCGTCCGGTTTTTCGAAAATTATATCAATTATCTGTTGACATCAAAAAGAAAAACATTGATAATGTTAATATGTGTGTCCTTTCTATGGGTATGACCGGAGATTATCAGGTTGCCATAGAGGAAGGGGCAACCATGATAAGAGTCGGTACCGGTATATTCGGTGCCAGATAAGGATTGGAGAGAAGACAGGTTATGAGCATTTTGAGCAAATTCATGGATACCATGCGTTTCAGCCCGGACGACGGGGATGAATACTTTGGCCCAGATGAAGAATATGAGGATGAAAAGCCAGCCAAAAGGGGACGTTTTCAGGCACGTGAGGAGTCTGATAACTACGATGACGGAGTCGAGGAAAAACCAAGATTCTTCTCTCGTTCTTCAAAAGTAGTACCGATGAAGCGCAACATGGAAGTGTCCATGGTAAAGCCGACTACCATCGAGGATGCAAGGGAAATTTGTGATTTTCTGCTGGCCGGCAAGGCAGTAGTTTTAAATATGGAAGGGATCCATACGGAGATCGCACAGCGGATCATTGACTTTACGTCAGGTTCCACCTACTCCATGAACGGAAATCTCCAGAAGATTTCCAGCTATATCTTTATTGCTACACCGGAATCCGTGGAGCTCTCCGGTGACTTCCAGGAAATGCTTGGAAACGGTGCACTGGATGTATCCGGACTGAATATCCGCCTGTAAAGTGTAAAGAATACAGATTGCTTGCCTTTTTATGAAGAAGAAATAAGGAAACAGACAATTTTCTGACAGACCGGCAGGAAATTGTCTGTTTCCTTATTTCACGGGAAATGACATCCTAAGACAGGAAAGGAGTACAAAAATATGAGTGAACGCATGACCGTACATCGGGACAACAAACCCATTTACGATATCGTGATGGAAGAAAATTTTGACAGACTGGGAAAAGAGGTTGCATCCCTGTCCGTACAAAACAGAAGACTCTGCGTGGTGACCGACAGCACGGTTTCTGAGCTTTACGCGGAAACAGTGATAAACCAGCTGCAGCCGGTATGCAGGGAAGTACATCTTTATGTATTTCCGGCCGGAGAAGAGAACAAAAACCTGGATACGGTGCGAAATTTATACGAATTTCTGATCCAGAACCACTACGACCGCAATGATATGCTGGTGGCCTTGGGCGGCGGTGTGGTAGGTGATCTTTGCGGATTTACCGCAGCCACCTATCTTCGCGGGATCCGTTTCATTCAGGTTCCGACCACCCTGCTTTCTCAGGTAGATTCCAGCATCGGCGGCAAGACCGGTGTGGATTTCGATGCCTATAAGAATATGGTCGGTGCATTTCATATGCCGCAGCTTGTCTATGCGGCTGCAGAAAGCCTTCTTACCCTGAATGAGGAACAGTTCGCCTGTGGGATGGGAGAGGTGATCAAACACGGTCTGATCATGAATGCAGACTATTACGAGTGGCTGCAGCTTCACCGGGAGGAGATCCTTGCGCGTGATCTTTCCATCTGTGAGCAGATGGTTTTGATCAGCTGTCGCATTAAGCGTGATGTGGTGGAACAGGATCCGACCGAGCAGGGGATCCGCGGACTCTTAAACTTTGGTCATACACTCGGTCATGCCATTGAAAAGCTGATGCAGTTTCAGCTGCTGCATGGGCAGTGCGTGGCGCTCGGAAGCGTTGCGGCAGCCGGGCTTTCTGCAAAACGCAGAGAGATCACCCTGGAGGATGCCTTGCATGTCCGTGAGGTATTTGCAGAATTTGGACTGCCGGTTTCCATTGCCGATTTTGGACTGACAAAGGAAGCCATCATCGCAGCGACCAAGAATGACAAAAAGATGGATTCCGGACGGATCAAATTTATTCTGCTTCACCGGATCGGGGAAGCGTTTATCGACCGGACGGTGACGGATGAGGAGATGGCAGACTGCCTTGACTGGCTGATGGGAGGTTCCGATGAAGACGAGAGGATTTAATCTTCTTTCCTGGGCAGCCTTAAGCCTGGTTCTGGTGCTGGCTGACCAGTATACAAAGCTTCTTGCTGTGGCACATCTGAAGGGGAAAACGCCCTTTGTAATCTTAAACGGAGTATTTGAACTGCTGTATTCAGAAAACCGGGGGGCGGCCTTTGGCATGCTGCAGGGAAGGCAGGCCTTCTTTTTCCTGATCGGTGCAGTTGTGCTTGCGGCTGCTATTTATGTGATGTGGCGTATGCCGGGATGGAGCTGCCTGCGCTATACCGGGCTTCGCATCTGTACCATCCTGATCACAGCCGGAGCGCTTGGAAATATGGTAGATCGCTGCACGCAGGGCTATGTTGTGGACTTTCTCTATTTTAAACTGATCGATTTTCCAATTTTCAATGTGGCGGATATCTATGTCACAACCGCTACAGCTGCCCTTTTATGTTTCCTTTGCTTCTTTTACAAAGAAGAAGACCTGGCTGTCTTTGAGTGGAAGAAGGGGGAACGCCGGTGATCTACAATCTGACGATGGATTCGTTCGATACGCAGCGGATCGACAAATACCTGAGCGAGCAGATGGAAGAGCTGTCCCGTTCCTACATCCAGAAACTGTTAAAAGACGGTCATGTGAAGGTGAACGGTAAAACAGTCAAGAGCAATTACAAGTTATCGAAAGATGACGAGATCTGTCTGGACGTGCCGGAAGCCATAGAGCCAGAGATTGCAGCAGAACCGATGGATCTGGATATCCTCTATGAGGATTCCGATATCATCCTGATCAACAAGCCAAAGGGGATGGTTGTGCATCCGGCAGCCGGGCATTATACCGGTACCCTGGTGAATGGACTGATGTATCACTGCAAAGAGGAGCTTTCCGGGATCAACGGGGTCATGCGTCCGGGCATCGTGCACCGGATCGATATGGATACGACCGGTGTGCTGATCGTCTGCAAGAATGACAAGGCTCATAATGCGATCGCAGAACAGCTGAAGGTTCATTCCATTACCCGTAAATATTATGCGATCGTTCACGGTGTGATCAAGGACGATGATGGAACTGTCGATGCGCCCATCGGACGCCATCCGGTGGATCGAAAAAAAATGAGCATCAACGAAAAAAACGGAAAGCAGGCGGTCACACATTATCATGTTTTAAAACGCTTCCGCCGTTTTACCTATGTGGAATGCCAGCTTAAGACCGGAAGGACGCATCAGATCCGTGTCCATATGGCAAGCATCGGACATCCGCTTCTGGGAGACCAGGTATATGGTCCCGCAAAGGTGCCGTTTTCGGGTCTTCAGGGACAGACGCTTCATGCGGGAGTCCTTGGGATCATCCATCCGACCACAGGAGCATATATGGAATTTTGTGCACCCCTGCCGGAGTATTTTGAAAAACTGCTGAAAAAACTGGAACAGGAAGTCTGACATTATCAGAAAATTAACAAATAAGTTGCGCGTTTTTCTATGCATTTTGAAAGATTTATGCTATAATTAAATCAATAGAAAGATTACAACAGGCGTTTGCTGAAAGGAGAATCGAGTATGAGTGGAAATCTTATTATTACAATCGGACGTCAGTGTGGAAGCGGCGGAAAGATGATCGGTCAGGAAATCGCCAAAAAGCTTGGCGTAAAATGCTATGACAAGGAGCTTCTTGCCAGAGCCGCCAAGGAAAGCGGATTATGTGAGGAACTGTTTGAGACCCACGATGAAAAACCGACCAGCAGTTTTTTATATTCTCTGGTCATGGATACCTATTCTCTGGGTTATACGACTTCAGCTTATATGGATATGCCGATCAATCACAAGATCTTCTTGGCACAGTTTGATACCATCAAAAAGATTGCCAATGAAGAGTCCTGTGTGATCGTGGGACGGTGTGCAGACTATGCGCTGGCAGATTATCCGAATATGGTTTCCGTGTTCATCACGGGCAATGAAGAAGATAAGTTAAAGAGCATCAAAGATCTTTACCAGGTAGATGAAGCCAAGGCAAAAGACATCATGGTCAAGACCGACAAGAAGCGTTCCAGCTATTACAACTACTATTCCAGCAAAAAATGGGGCGATTCCAGAAGCTATGACATGTGTATCAACAGCTCTGTTTTAGGCGCAGACGGCACGGCAGACATGATTATTGCGTTTGCCAAGGCGAAGGCAGCACAGAATCAGAAAAAGGCATAGGCTGCATATGCTGTAATACATGTAATAAAAAGTTAACATTTTTTTCATATTTATCTATTAAAATATCAGACAAGGTATGATATGATGTCAGGGGCAAAGGTTTCTTTGTCCCTGACATCATGATAAAACGACTTTCACATAAATGAGGAGAATACCATGTCTGAAGAAAAGAAAGACTATAGCCAGATCATAAAGAGAGCCAGAAGGCGCAAAAGAAGATCCCGGTATCTGTATCAGGCAGGAGCAGGGATCTTGCTGATCCTTGTGGCTTTTTTTGCTGTCTTTTTGTGGAAAAAAGGTGTATTTTCCATAAAAAAGCAAGGTGAGATCACCATTACAGCGGCTTCGGATACCGAGGCGGTTTCAGAGCCGGAAGTGGCTGAAAAAGAGGCAGAAACCGAAGTCCGGCTGGAGGAAGCGGAAAAACAGGCTGTCGTGGATTCTTATCAGAATCTGGGTCTTGTGCAGGTGTCCGGATACTTAAATGTCCGGGAAACGCCCGGTTCAGACGGAAATATCATCGGAAAACTCGAAGAGAACAGTGCCTGCGAAATTTTAGATACCGAGGGTGACTGGGATCATATTTCTTCCGGTGGGATAGAAGGCTATATCCACAACCAATATGTGATCAGTGGCGAGGAGGCACGGACGAAAGCCTTGGAGTACGTCACCAAGATGGCCATTGTCCAGACGGAAAATCTGAATATCCGAAAAGAACCGGCGTTGGATCCGACAAATGTGGTGGGGCAGGCTTTGATCAACGAACGCTACCCGGTGGAAGAAGAACAGGAAGGCTGGGTAAAGACTCCGGAGGGTTATCTTTCTACAGATTATGTCACGGTGGAAATGGCCTTGAATGAGGCACGGAAACTGGATCTGAAAGCCATGGCATTAAACCAGTATGACAATCTCCTTATCTCGAAGGTAAATAATTACTTAAATATCCGCAAGGAGCCAAGTACTGACTCATCTGCCAATATCATCGGCAAGCTGCCGAGCAAGGCGGCGGGCGAGATCTTAGAAACTCTGGATGGCTGGTATAAGATCAAATCCGGATCCATCACCGGATATGTGGCAGCAGATCCAAACTATGTGGCAGTGGGGCAGGAGGCAAAAGACCTTGCAGTGGGTGCGGCTTCCCTCATGGCGATCGTGACAACGGATCGCTTAAACGTTCGCGCAGAACCCAATACCGACGCAAAGATCTGGACCCAGATCTCCAAGGAAGAACGCTATTCGGTAGTATCCCAGTTAGACGGCTGGGTGGAGATCGAGCTGGATACCGGTGACGGAGGAAATGGAGAAAACGGAGAAAGTACGGATCATGCCTACATCTCCACGCGTGACAACAACGTGGAAGTGCGCTATGCATTAGACGAGGCGATCAAATTCTCACCGCTCGAAGAAAAGGCAAACCAGAGCTCCTCTCTTAGAAGCCAGGTGGTCAATTACGCACTGCAGTTTGTGGGCGGACGTTATGTCTGGGGCGGCAATGATCCGCATACCGGCGCAGACTGTTCCGGATTTGTGAAGTACGTGCTGAGCCATGTGGCCGGAGTGGGCCTTCCGAGAACGTCCAGGGAACAGGCAAAGACCGGCCGCGCAGTAAACTCCAGCGAGATGCGCCCGGGTGATCTGATCTTTTATACCAACAGCAAAGGTACCGTCAACCACGTGGCCATGTATATCGGCAATGGACAGATCGTGCATGCGGCGAGCAGAAGAAGCGGAATCAAGATTTCGACCTGGAATTACCGTACACCAAAGACGATCCGCTCATTTTTGGATTGATATAGAAATGTAAAAAAAGAGTTTCCATCTCCGGATCTGAAAAGACTCGGAGACGGAAACTCTTTTTTAAACTCTATCAATTTGCAGTACCAGAGAAGACGGTTCCGTGTAAGAACGGTTTGTCTACCTCAGTCAAAATGTGGATGAAATCCCGCATGTATTTGGTGAGATATAAGTCTTTCCGGTGGCAGATGTAAAAGCTTCTCTGGTTTTCGATCCCTTTGATGGGATAGACAGAACAGTACGGATAGAGCTCCGGTGACATTTCGATGTAGTTGATTGGGCAGATCATCACGGCATCGCAGGCAATGGCAGTGCGTTTCCCCACCTCGATGCTCGTGGTCTTTAACAGGATCTTTGGCTGAATGTCGTAGGTCGCAAAAAGCTGTTTTTGCACGGTGCTGACATTGTGTCCCTCTTTGCTGGAGATAAATTTCTCATTGCGGGCTTCACTGATGTCGATTGGCGTGCCGGACGGGATCCGCTTTGCCAGGTCTGTATTTTTGCTGGTCAAAAGCACAAGGTCTTCGTCCTCGATCAGGATGTAGTTTAATTCCTCGTGCTTGGGATAGGTTGTCATACAGGCAAGGTCCAGGGAACCCTCAAGGAGCATGGATTCCGTGGAGGTGGAACCATGCTCATGCAGTTCAATATCAACATACGGATACTGCTTCATGAAACGTGGCAGGACATAGGGAAGCACCTGCATGGCACGCTGCACCGGAATCCCCAGTTTCAGGCAGCCGTGGTCTTCGTGGTTGATCTCGTCGATTTCTTTTTGCAGGTTGTTGTTAATGGTAAGGATCTGCTTGGCAGCTTCGATATATTTTTCACCGGCATAGGTCAGCGTGATCGGATCCGTGGAACGGTTGAATATGGCTGTTCCGAGATTGGTTTCCACCAGTTTGATCATCTGGCTTAGGGATGGCTGGGAAATATATAGTTTTTTTGCAGCAGCCGTGATGCTTCCCTCCTGCATGACGGTCAGCATGTACTGGGCATGCTTAATGTTCATAAGAAACTCCCCCTTTTGCAGCAATGTTATCCATTAATGATAGCATAAAATCAGACCGGATTCAATTGTATAAGGGAACATAACTTTTTCATCATGGCTGCATAGGATAAAGATTATCAAAAAAGAAAAAGACATAGGAAACAAATTATATTCGATATAATAATTTAAGTATTTGAAAGATTGTACTTCGAGTGATACAATGTGGAAGAATAAAAAACCGGTGTGTAGCAAAGACATACGGCGAATTCGTATTGATTGTCTTAGGACAAAAAGGAGGAAGAAAATGGAAGTAAAGAAAGCTGCCATGGCAGGAACCCTGGAATCCAGTGATGCCCAGGTTACCGTAGAGCCGGGCAATGGTACGGTTGAACTTTCCATCGAGAGCAGTGTCATCCATCAGTTTGGAAAGCAGATCAAGGCAACTGTCCTTGAAACCTTAAACCGTCTGGACGTAAAAGACGCAAAGGTGACAGTTGTGGACAAGGGCGCTTTGGACTGCACATTGAAGGCACGTGTAGAGTGCGCAGTATACCGTTCCAACGATATCACTGAGAATCTTCCATGGGGAGGTGTGATCAAATAATGAGCCATCCGAACAAAAAAAGACTGAGACGTTCCATGATGTTCTTAAACTGCCAGAAGCCAGGTCTGATCAAGGATCCGTACATCTACAAACCGGATTCCATCATGCTGGATCTGGAGGATGCAGTAGCAGAGAACCAGAAAGATGCAGCAAGATACTCCCTGTATCATGCACTGCAGGAGATCGATTACCGTGGTGTTGAGCGCGTTGTCCGCATCAATGGCCTGGATACTCCGCACTGGAAGGAAGATATCCGTGTCTGCGTGGCAGGCGGTGCTGATACCATCCGTATCGCAAAGACCGAGACCGCACAGGATGTCCACACCGTCGAGGAGCATGTGCTGGCAGCAGAGAGAGAGTTTGGCAGACCGGAAGGTTCCACCCTCCTTATGGCAGCTTTGGAGTCCTGTAAGGGCGTCTTAAATGCTCTTGAGGTTTGTAAGTCTTCTGACCGTCTGATCGGTATCGCACTTTCCGGCGGTGACTACACCAAGGATCTGCAGACTGTCATCACCGGAACCGGTGTTGAGCTGCAGGGTGCAAGACAGCAGATGATCATCGCTGCAAGAGCAGCAGGCGTACAGTGCTGGGATACCGTATTTACCAACCTGGATGCCATGGATGTCTTCGAGGAAGAGGTAAAGATGATCAAGATGATGGGCTTTGATGGTAAATCCCTCGTTAACCCGCGTCAGATCGATGTTGTTCATAAAATATTTACCCCAACCCAGAAAGAGATCATCTTTGCAGAGAAGGTTGTAAAAGAGATCGATGAGAAGAAGGCACTTGGTATCGGCGTATTTACCGTAGACGGCAAGATGATCGATATCGCATTCTACGATGGAGCAAAGAGAACAATTGCCCTGGCAAAAGCATCAGGCGTATATGAGGGGGATTTATAAGATGATCAATGCAGTAGGAAGAGAAATCCCGGAAGAGGTATTAAAGGCAACCGGTAAGGAAGCGTTCAAAGGCGCTTATGCTTACGACAACTACGAGTATACAAAGGCTGCTCCGAAGGCCCATGCCATGATGGATCCGAAGAGAAGCAAGATCGTGGAGAACATCCATGAGGCTCTGGTAAAATGTGAGATCAAGGACGGTATGACCATTTCCTTCCACCATCATTTCCGTGAGGGTGACTATGTGGTAAATATGGTTATGGACGAGATCCACAAGATGGGCATCAAGGGCATTACCATCTGCGCAAGCTCCCTTGGTAAGGCGAACGATGCCATCGTTCCTTATATCGAGGACGGCACCATCGTAGGAATCCAGTCTTCCGGTGTACGTGGAAAGATCGGTGAGGCAATCTCTACCGGCAAGTTAAGAGACATCGCTATCATGCGTTCCCACGGCGGCCGTGTAAGAGCAGTAGAGTCCGGCGAGGTTCATATTGACATTGCCTTCATCGGTGCACCGACCTGTGACGAGTACGGTAACATGAGAGCAAACGGCGGAAAGAGCGACTGCGGCGTATTATCCTATGCCATGGTAGATGCTCAGTATGCAGACCGCGTGGTTGCAATCACTGACTGCCTCGTACCGTTCCCGAACATCCCGGCAAGTATTTCCATGACTCAGGTAGACTTCGTCTGCGTGGTTGATGAGATCGGTAATCCTGCAAAGATCGCAACCGGCGCAGCAAAGCCGACCACCGATGTTCGTAAGATCATGATGGCAGATTACTGCACCCAGTTCGTGATCAACACTCCTTACTTTAAGGATGGCTTCTCTTACCAGACCGGTGTTGGCGGTGCGTCCATCGCATCCACCATCTCTCTTGGAAAGATCATGGAGGAGCGCGGCATCAAGATGGGACTTGGTCTTGGCGGTATCACCACCCCGATGTGCAACCTGCTTGCAAAGGGTCTGATCGACAAGATCGTAGATACTCAGGATTTCGATATGGGCGCGATCGAGTCCATCAAATCCAACCCGAACCACATCGAGATCTCCGCATCGGAATATGCAGATCCGTTCAACAAGGGCGCTTACGTAAACAAGCTTGACTTCGTTATCCTGGCTTCCCTTGAGGTCGATGTAAACTTCAACTGTAACGTAGTTGTAGGTTCCGACGGTATGATCACCGGTGCCCAGGGCGGACATCCGGATACTGCTGCAGGCGCAAAATGCACCATCGTTATCGCACCGCTTCTGCAGGGCAGAATCCCGGCAATCTGCACCAACGTAACTACCGTAACCACTCCGGGTGAGACCGTAGACGTTGTCATTACCGATTACGGTATTGCCATCAACCCGCGCAGACAGGATCTGATCGAGTGCATGAAGGATGTAAAGCTTCCGTTCTGCACCATCGAGGAGCTGCGTGACAAGGCCTATGCCATCGTAGGCGAGCCGGATCCGGTTCAGTTCGGTGACCGCGTAGTCGGCATCATCGAGAGCCGTGACGGTACCGTACTGGATGTCGTTCGCGAGATCAAAGAGTACGAATTTAAAGACTGATTGATACACAAAAACCTTTTGCCGCTTCCGGGGCGGGGAATCTCCGGAAACGGCGGTAACAAAAAACACTTACACATAACATAGGGGAAAAATTATGTCAGAATTAGTAGTAGGTATTTTAGGCTTTGCCTGTATCGTTGCCTTAGTAGTAACGCTGTTTAAGAGTAAGACCACGCCGGCTATGGCATTCATCATCTTTCCGTCCATCCTGGCTCTGATCCTGGTAGTTGGCGGATATTATACCATCGATGAGATCGGTGACCTGATCAAGGGCGGATTTAAGAGTACCGGCCCTACCGCAGCATTGTTTGTATTCTCAGTCCTGTTCTTCGGTATCATGACCGATGCAGGTATGTTTGATGTCATCATCGACAAGCTGATGAAGCATGTTGGTGACAATGTTATCGGTGTAACCGTAATGACCGCGATCATCGCACTGATCGGCCATCTCGATGGCGGCGGTGCTTCCACCTTCCTGATCGTAGTTCCGTCCATGCTTCCGGTTTACAAAAAGATGCACATGAGACCGTCCACCCTGCTTCGTGTGGCAGTTCTGGCAATGGGTGTCTTAAACCTGATGCCTTGGGCAGGCCCGACCATGCGTGCCGCATCCGTACTTGGTATGGAGGCTGGACAGCTCTGGGGCAGACTGATCCCGATCCAGGTTTTTGGTATCGTTCTTTGTCTTGCACATGCAGTATTTGCAGGTATCCAGGAGAAGAGAAGAGGTGCAGGCCTCAATGGTAAGCTGGCACAGAACGCCAGCGCAGAAGAGGTAGCAGAAGAGGCTCAGCACAAGGCTGATGAGAACGAGTATGCAAGACCGAAGCTGTTTGCATTCAATATCTGCCTTACCATCGCAGTTATCGCTATGTTAGTATGGGATCGTTTCCCGAGCTACTTCCCGTTCATGCTGGGTGTTGCAGCAGCACTGCTTGTAAACTACACCCCGATCAAGCTTCAGAAGAAGATGATCAACCGTCATGCAGGTCCGGCTCTGATGATGTGCTCCACCCTGATGGGCGCAGCCGTTTTAATGGGTATCCTGGTATATGGCTTCAATGCAGATGGTTCTGCAGTGATCGCAAAACCGGGTGTTGAGATGTTAAAGACCTCTGTTGTTTCCAACATGGCTGGCATCATCTCCATGGTTCTTCCGGCTGCTCTTGGTCAGCATCTGCCGTTAGTGATCGGTATCTTGTCTGTACCGTTAGCACTTTGCTTCGATACCGACTCCTACTTCTATGGTATGCTTCCGGTTATGATCGCAATCGGTGCTTCCTTCGGTGTAGAGGCATTCCCGATCGCAGTAGCTATGGTTGTTTGCCGTAACTGTGCAACCTTCATCAGCCCGATGGTACCGGCAACCCTGCTTGGTATCGGTCTGGCAGATGTGGATATCAAGGATCACATCAAAGCTAGCTTCGGCTATGTATGGATCTTCTCAATCCTTTGCATGCTGTTTGCTGCACTGCTCGGAATCCTTCCGCTGTAATTCGGAGATTCGGGTGTGGTTGATACCAAATCCAATATTGAACTTAAGAAAAGACCTTCATTGGCTGAAATGCCGGTGGTGGTCTTTTTTCTGTGCATATTCGAGAAAGCGTCAGTGACGCCTCCTCTGATGCGTTATCTGACGATTTATGCGGCAGAAAATCCTGGCTCTTATTCCGGTTCGTGGATATAGTGTTATTGTACGCAAACAGATCAAAGGAAAGGAGCATGGATGTGTTCAGTAAAGTATACAGCGGCGGCCTTTGCGGCATTGACGGGTATGTGGTTCAGGTGGAGGCAGATGTGAGTGATGGACTTCCCGGTTTTTATATGGTTGGATCCCTGGCTTCGGAGGTAAAGGAGGCAGAGGAGCGAGTGCGCACGGCCATGCGCAATTCTGGTTATCATCTTTCGACCAAAAAGATCACAGTGAACCTCTCACCGGCAAATGTGAGAAAAGAAGGAACGGCTTGTGATCTGCCGGTGGCCATTGCGGTGTTGGCAGCCTATGGGATCATCCTGCCGGGTGGATTAAAAGAAACTGCGTTTTTGGGGGAACTGGGACTGGATGGACGCATCAAACCGGTGCGGGGTGTCCTTCCTATGGTACTTGCCATGGCGAAAGAGGGGATCCGGCGCTGCTTTCTGGCAGAGGAAAACGTGCAGGAAGGCGTGGCAGCTGCCTGCATGGAGATCATAAAAATAAAAAATCTGGAGGAAGTCACCCTGCTTTTAAATGATCCGGACCAGCTTCGTCCGGAAACGTCGCAGTCTGCATCGGAACCGGATACGGATTATCCGGTGGATTTTTCGGAGATCAATGGGCAGAAGCTGATGCGTCGGGCAACCGAGGTGGCTGTGGCAGGCGGACATAACCTTTTGTATATCGGATCTCCGGGGAGCGGAAAGAGCATGATGGCAAGGCGGATCCCAACCATCATGCCGTCTCTGACGAGAGAGGAGCAGCTGGAGGTGTCAAAGGTATACAGCATCTGCGGGATGCTTCCAAAAGGACATGCCTTGGTCGGCACCAGACCATACCGGGCTCCGCATCATACCATCAGCGCCCAGGCATTGACAGGAGGAGGACTCTGGCCAAAACCCGGTGAGATCTCCCTGGCTTCGCGAGGTGTGCTGTTTCTGGATGAACTGGCAGAGTTCCAGAAAAAAACACTGGAGATTTTACGGCAGCCTCTGGAAGAACATCAGGTCACGATCTCCCGCGTGAATGGCAGTTATACCTTTCCGGCGCATTTTATGCTGGCGGCAGCCTTAAACCCATGTCCCTGCGGGTATTATCCGGACCGGTCACGCTGCAGTTGTACCAGACATCAGGTGCGCCAGTACTTAGGCCGAATCTCCAGACCCCTTCTTGACCGGATCGATATCTGCGTGGAGGCGGCACCCATCACTTACCGGGATATCCGCACAGTTCAAGAGAATGAAACTTCAGAGATGATCCGCAACAGGGTAGAAAGGGCGCGAAAGATCCAGCTTGAACGGTACGCAGGATGTGGACTCTTTACCAACAGTGAGATGGGGATCCGGGAAATCAGGCAGTTTTGTAAATTAAGCGAGGAGGATGAAGCTTACTTAAATCAGATTTTCACCAGACTGGCTCTGAGTGCGAGGGGCTGTCACAAGATCTTAAAGGTGGCGCGCACTCTTGCAGATTTAGAGGGAAGCAAGCAGATCCAGAGACATCACTTAAGTGAGGCAGCCGCCTACCGTGATCTTCAGGAACGCTACTGGGGAAAGGAAGGAGAATAAAATGTCGTTTTTACCAGAAGACAGAACCTTATCGGCTGAGTATTTAGAAAGGGAACGCCGCATGTTATTCTGCCTGAATCAGATCTCGCTTCTTGGTGCGGTCTCGATCAAAAATCTCGGAGAGTATTTTGGAGGATTTCAAAACCTATTTAATATAGAAGAAACAGCGCTAAGGGAGAGCAATCTGTTGCGGGAAGGACAGATGGAAGCACTGAAAGAGGGAAAGAAGCATCTCAACGAATATCTGGAATCATACGAGAAGCTTCCGGAAAAAGGAATCCGTTTTGTCACACCGCTTGACTTAGACTATCCAGGAAAGCTCCTTGATATCCATGGTTATCCGATGGGGCTTTATGTGCGCGGAAAGCTTCCAAATCCGCAGCGTCCTGCAGTGGCGATCGTGGGTGCCAGGGGCTGTTCGGAATATGGCAGCCAGCTTGCAGGTGCCTTTGCAGAACTCCTGGCCAGAAACCAGGTGCAGATCATAAGCGGGCTGGCACTCGGGATTGACGGTGCTGCCCATACGGGTGCCCTAAAGGCTGGGGCAGACACCTTTGGGGTTTTAGGCTGTGGTGTAAATATCTGTTATCCGTCTGCCAATTACAAGTTATACCAGAAGCTTCTAAAACAAGGCGGCATCCTTTCGGAATTTCCATTGGATACCGGACCCTTAAAAGCCAATTTTCCGATGCGCAACCGGATCATCAGCGGACTTTCCGATGCGATCTTAGTGGTGGAGGCGAAAGAAAAGAGCGGCTCTCTCATTACAGCCGAATTGGGACTTGATCAGGGAAAGGAGATTTTTGCCGTGCCGGGAAGGATCACGGATCATTTAAGCAGCGGCTGCAACCGCCTCATCCAGCAAGGGGCACACATGGCGATTTCGCCCGGAGATCTTTTAGAATACCTTGGTGTGAAGTGTGATAAAAGGTTAATTATTCATGAAAAAAATGTAAAGGCACTTGCAAAGCCTGAAAAAATGGTGTATGCTTGCCTAGATTTCAAGGCGAAACATCTGGAAGAAATTTCAGACCAATGCGGCATGGATATCAGCGAATGTATGGGGATTTTGCTGGAGCTTGAGCTGCAGGGATATGTCTTTCGCACGGCGAATCATTACTATGGAAAAAAGATCTGAAAGCCCGAAGGGGGCTTTTTATGATCCGGTATTTAGGAGTAGTTATGGCAAATAATTTAGTGATTGTGGAGTCTCCGGCCAAGGTCAAGACGATCAAGAAATTCCTTGGTTCCACCTATGAAGTGGATGCTTCCAACGGACATGTGAGAGATTTACCAAAAAGCAGCCTCGGCTTTGACGCGGAACATGATTATGAACCAAAATATATCACGATCCGCGGGAAAGGAGATATCCTGGCTAAGCTTCGAAAGGAAGTAAAAAAAGCAGATAAGATCTATCTTGCAACGGACCCTGACCGTGAGGGAGAAGCCATTTCCTGGCATCTGATGAAGGCACTGAAGTTAGATGAGGCAAAGGACAAAAAGGTTTACCGGATCAGTTTCAACGAAATTACCAAAAACGCGGTCAAGGCTTCCTTAAAGGCACCGCGTTCCATCGATATGAATCTTGTGGATGCCCAGCAGACCCGCCGCATGCTTGACCGTATGGTGGGTTACCGGATCAGCCCGCTACTCTGGGCAAAGGTGAAGCGCGGCTTGAGTGCCGGGCGTGTGCAGTCCGTGGCACTTCGCATGATCTGCGACCGCGAAGAGGAGATCGAAGCTTTTATCCCGGAGGAATACTGGAACCTGGAGGCGGAATTTGCCCAGAAGGGAAGCAAAAAGACTCTGAATGCAAAATTTTATGGCACGCGCAAGGAAAAGATCGCAATCCATAAAAAAGAAGAACTCGATCAGATCCTTGCATCCTTAGAAGGTCAGGATTATGTAGTGGAAGATGTAAAATACGGGGAGCGCAGCAAGAAACCGCCGATCCCGTTTACCACTAGTACACTCCAGCAGGAGGCCTCCAAGGTTTTAAATTTTTCTACCCAGAAGACCATGCGGATTGCACAGCAGCTTTATGAGGGCGTGGACGTCAAAGGACATGGAACTATCGGTCTGATCACCTACCTGCGTACGGATTCCACCCGAATTGCAGAGGAGGCAGACGCAGCAGCACGTGCATATGTGGAAAACACCTTCGGCACTGATTATGTATTAAAGCATGAACAGGCAAAGAAAAACTCAGGAAAGATCCAGGATGCGCACGAGGCGATCCGCCCGACGGACATTACCCTGACTCCGACGCAGGTCAAGGATTCTCTGCAGCGTGATCAGTTCCGTTTATACCAGCTGATCTGGAAACGTTTCACTGCAAGCCGCATGCAGCCGGCAGTCTATGTCACAACCTCCATCAAGGTGGCGGCGGGAGAGTATCTCTTTACCTTATCCGCTTCCAAGCTTTCTTTTGATGGGTTTATGTCGGTCTATGTGCAGGAAGATGAAAAGGAAGCGGAAAATGCACTGATCGGCAAGCTGGAAGCAGGAGATATCCTTAACCTTTCCGAATTAAAGCCGAGTCAGCATTTTACCCAGCCGCCGGCTCATTATACCGAGGCATCCCTTGTAAAGGCCATGGAGGAACAGGGCATCGGACGACCAAGTACCTATGCACCGACCATCACCACCATCCTGGCAAGACGCTATGTCACAAAGGAAAATAAGAATCTTTACGTGACCGAGCTTGGTGAGGCTGTCAACGGCATTATGAAAAAATGCTTTCCGAGCATTGTAGACTTAAGCTTCACCGCAAATATGGAGCTGCTCCTGGATAAGGTGGCAGATGGAACCGTGAAATGGAAAACTATCATTTCCAATTTCTATCCGGATCTGGATGAAGCGGTAGCAACAGCAGAAAAAACGCTGGAGTCGGTACACATTGCGGACGAGGTATCCGATGTCATCTGTGATGTATGCGGACGCAACATGGTAGTCAAATACGGACCGCACGGAAAGTTTTTGGCCTGCCCGGGATTTCCGGACTGCAAAAATACCAAGCCTTATCTGGAAAAAACCGGAGTGGCCTGCCCGAAATGCGGCAAAGATATTGTCATTAAAAAGACGAAGAAGGGCAGACGTTATTACGGCTGTGAAAATAACCCGGAATGCGATTTCATGTCCTGGCAAAAACCCTCTTCCGAGCTTTGCCCGAAGTGCGGACAATATATGGTTGAGAAGGGCAGTAAGCTCCTCTGTTCCAATGAACAGTGCGGATATACTGCAAATATCAAAAAAGATACAAACAAAACAGAACAATGATTAAATTAATTGAAAATTTCAAAAAACTCTTGTTATTCGTTGAAAACCATGCTAGTATTTAGATATTGGAGAAGCATATTTACAAGAATATCAATGAATTGAGGAGGTTTTTTGAAATGAGTGTACAGCTTCTTGATAAGACCAGAAAAATCAATAAGTTACTGCATAACAACAATTCCCATAAAGTGGTATTCAATGACATCTGCAAAGTTTTAAGCGAGATCCTGTTATCCAATATTCTGGTGATCAGTAAAAAAGGAAAGGTTCTCGGTGTCGGCCTTTGCCCGGGAGTTGATGAGATTGAGGAACTGATCGAAGATCAGGTGGGCGGTTTTGTAGACCGCATGCTCAATGAACGGCTGCTTAGCATCCTTTCCACAAAAGAAAATGTAAATCTCGCAACACTGGGATTTGCAGAAGAAAACGTGAAGAAATACCAGGCTATCATCACCCCGATCGATATTGCGGGAGAGCGCCTTGGCACGTTGTTTATTTATAAGTGTGACGAGCAGTATGACATCGACGATATCATTTTAAGCGAATACGGAACCACTGTAGTAGGCCTTGAGATGATGCGCTCCGTCAACGAAGAAAATGCAGAAGAGACCCGCAAGGTACAGATCGTTAAATCGGCCATCAGCACCCTGTCTTTCTCAGAGCTTGAAGCCATCACGCATATTTTCGATGAACTTGACGGCAATGAGGGCATTCTGGTAGCCAGCAAGATCGCAGACCGTGTCGGCATCACGCGCTCGGTCATTGTCAATGCACTCCGCAAGTTTGAGAGTGCCGGTGTCATTGAATCCCGTTCCTCCGGCATGAAGGGTACCTATATTAAGGTATTGAACGATGTAGTCTTTGACGAACTGAAAAATATCAAAACATCAAAATAAAACCATGAAAAAGTCCTTGTCAAACACGGCTGGATATGATAATATGGTGAAGTTGACAAAAAACACGTCTGCCGATTCTGATGGTGGTGCCAAAGGTCCCGGAGGAAGCATAAGACGCAGGCGGAAGTAAAAAACCAAATGGAGGAAACAAACATGAGCGTTATTTCTATGAAGCAGCTGTTGGAAGCTGGTGTTCATTTCGGACATCAGACCAGAAGATGGAACCCGAAAATGGCTCCGTACATCTATACCGAGCGTAACGGTATCTACATCATCGACTTACAGAAATCTGTAGGAAAAGTAGATGAGGCTTACAATGCAGTATCTGATATCGCTGCAAACGGTGGAACCATCCTGTTCGTTGGTACCAAAAAACAGGCTCAGGACGCAATCAAGACTGAGGCTGAGCGCTGCGGCATGTTCTACGTAAATGAGAGATGGTTAGGCGGTATGCTGACCAACTTCAAGACCATCCAGAGCCGTATTGCAAGACTGAAAGCAATCGAGACCATGTCTGAGGACGGTACCTTTGACGTACTGCCGAAGAAGGAAGTTATCGAGATCAAGAAAGAGTGGGAGAAACTCGAGAAGAACCTTGGCGGTATCAAAGAAATGAAGAAACTGCCGGATGCTATCTTCATCGTAGATCCGAAAAAAGAGAGAATCTGCGTACAGGAGGCTCATACTCTGGGTATTCCGTTAATCGGTATCGCTGATACCAACTGTGATCCGGAAGAGCTTGACTACGTGATCCCGGGTAACGACGATGCAATCAGAGCCGTTAAATTGATCGTGGCTAAGATGGCAGATGCAGTAATCGAGGCAAACCAGGGTGAGGCTCAGGCTGACTTTGCTGAGGCAGAGGAGACCACCGAGGCTTAATCGAGAATAAGGTGCTTCGACCTGCAAAATATGCAGGCCGGGGCACTTTCTGTTTTAAGAGAGAATGTTATAACAAAAAAATATATGGAGGGAATTAACAATGGCAGTTACTGCAGCAATGGTAAAAGAGTTAAGAGAAATGACCGGTGCAGGTATGATGGATTGCAAGAAGGCTCTTGCAGCTACCGACGGTGATATGGACAAGGCAGTAGAGTTCTTAAGAGAGAAAGGACTTGCTGGCGCAGAGAAGAAGGCTGGCCGTATCGCAGCAGAGGGTATCGTAGCAACCGCTATGACCGATGACGAGAAGAAGGCAGTTGTAGTTGAGGTTAACGCAGAGACCGACTTCGTTGCAAAGAATGCAAAATTCCAGGCTTACGTTGCACAGGTTGCAGCACAGGCTCTGACCACTACCGCAGCAGATATGGATACCTTCATGGCTGAAAAGTGGGCTGCAGACGAGACTCTGACTGTAAAAGAGGCTCTGTCTTCCCAGATCTCCATCATCGGTGAGAACATGAACATCCGTCGTTTCAAACAGGTTGTAGAGGAGAATGGTGTTGTTGTATCCTACATCCATGCTGGCGGAAGAATCGGTGTTCTGGTTGATGTTGAGACCGACGTTGTAAACGATGCTGTAAAAGAGATGGGCAAGAACATCGCTATGCAGATCGCAGCTTTAAATCCGAAATATACCAGCCGTGATGAGGTTAGCGCTGAGTTCATCGAGCACGAGAAAGGCATTCTGATGGCTCAGATCCAGAACGATCCGAAGGAAGCTTCCAAGCCGGAGAAAGTGATCATGGGCATGATCCAGGGTCGTATCAACAAAGAGATGAAAGAGATCTGCCTCTTAGACCAGACCTACGTAAAGGCAGAGGACGGCAAGCAGTCCGTAGCTCAGTACGTAGCTCAGGTAGCAAAAGAGAACGGCGCAAACATCACTGTAAAGGGCTTTGTTCGTTTTGAGACCGGTGAAGGCCTTGAGAAGAAGGAAGAGAACTTTGCAGAGGAAGTTGCAAAGCAGATGAACGCTTAAGCAAAGGCTTGACCGTAAACAGAATTTAAAATGCATGAAGGCTTCAAGAATCTCATAAATCTGTTATATTCTAACAATTATGGGCTTTTTGGAGCCTTTTTCTGTGAAAAATGGAAATTGATTCCTGCCATCAAAAACGTTATAATGGGTGTCATATGTTTGCAAAGGAGGACTGGATCAAGATCCAGAAATACGCATGAATTCGGATGCATCTAGAAAGATAAACCATATGTTCAGCAACCGCGACCTTGGAATCCTTTTGGTACCACTGATCGTGGAACAGATTTTAAATTCGCTGATGGGAACAGCGGACAGCATGATGGTCAGCAATGTCGGCTCAGCCGCCATCTCGGCGGTTTCCCTTGTGGATGCCATCAATATTCTGGTCATACAGGCCTTTTATGCGCTGGCAGCGGGCGGAACCATTGTATGTTCTCAGTACATTGGTCTGAAGGATAAGAGGAATGCAGAAGAATCGGCCAGGCAGCTGACCTTTGTCGTGGCAGTGATCTCAACAGCAGTCATGGCGGTATGTCTTCTGACACGCAGACCGCTGTTGCAGCTTATCTTTGGCAGTGTGGAAGCAGATGTTATGGAAGCAGCTCAGATCTACTTCTTTTTTACGGCCATTTCGTTTCCGTTCATCGCACTCTATGATGCCGGTTCCTCCATCTACCGTGCCCAGGGCAACACAAAGCTGCCGATGACCATTGCAGTGGTATCCAATGGCCTGAACATAGCCGGAAATGCGATCCTGATCTGGGGCTTTCATCTGGGAGTTGCCGGTGCGGCAATCGCAACGCTCGGTTCCAGGGTGATCTCGGCAGTGGCTGTCTTTGCATTTTTAAGGAATAAAAACCAGCAGATCACGGTAAGGGATTATCTCCAGATTCGACCGGATGGACACCGGATCATGCGGATCTTGTCTCTTGGAATCCCAAACGGGATTGAAAATGCCATGTTCCAGTTTGGAAAGCTTGCGATCCAGTCCACGGTTTCAACGCTTGGAACCGTTGCGATCGCGGCACAGGCTATGACCAATATTCTGGAGAACCTAAACGGAATCGCAGCCATCGGAGTCGGGATCGGCATGATGACGATCGTGGGGCAGTGCCTTGGTGCTGGCCGCAAGGATGAGGCCATCTATTATATTAAGAAGCTGACGATCCTTGCAGAGATCGTGATTTTTGCAAGCTGTGTCCTCGTATTTCTTGCTACGAAGCCGGTCACGATCTTAGGTGGTATGGAGCCGGAGAGCGCAAAGATGTGCCTTTATATGGTCGGCTGGATCACGGTCGTGAAACCGATCGTATGGGTGTTTGCCTTTATTCCGGCTTACGGGATGAGGGCTGCCGGTGATGTGCGCTTTTCTATGATCGTCTCCTGCATCAGCATGTGGGCGTTTCGTGTTACCTTATGCATTTACCTTTGCCGCGTCCATGGTTTTGGACCAATCGCGGTATGGATCGGCATGTTTACCGACTGGACGATCCGTGGAATCATCTTTACCTTGCGCTTTATGAGCCGCAAATGGCTGAGACATAAAGTGGTGTAGGGGGCTGCTTTACAAAACTCTGGTTTCGTGCTATGCTGTAGCAAATTCCATTGTTGGTCGTGCAGCACATGGACAGGAACCGTTTGAATGTTGCACGAACTGCGATCCGATATGAACAAGGAGGTACTGGTATGACTGTTACGTTAAAAGAAATTCAGGAAGCCCAAAATCGCATTGCTCCTTATATTGTGCAGACTCCTCTGCTTCGGCTGCACAGTCTGGATGCCTATCTTGGCTGCGAGGTCTATGCAAAAGCGGAATGTATGCAGATCACCGGAGCGTTTAAGCTGCGCGGCGCAATGAACAAGGTGCTCTCTCTTTCCAAAGAAGAACTTGCCTGCGGGATCGTGGCTGCGTCTTCCGGAAACCACGGAAAAGGAATTGCCTATGCAGCCAAGCTCCTTGGTGCAAAAGCTACCATTGTCATGCCGGATACAGCAGCAAAGGTAAAGGTGGATGCCATCCGCGCCCTGGGTGCCGAGATCATACAGTGCAATGTCAGCGAGCGCTTTGAGGTGGCTGCAAAGATATGCAGCGAACGCAAAGCCACCATGGTGCCACCCTTTAACGATGAGATGGTTATGGCCGGGCAGGGAACGGCAGGATTAGAGATCATAACGCAGTGTCCGGAACTTAACATGGTTGTGGTTCCGGTAAGCGGAGGCGGACTGATCGGCGGTGTGTCCACTGCCATCAAAGCACTTTCTCCGGCTACAAAGGTCTACGGTGCGGAACCTGCAGCGCTGCCTCGTTATACGGAAAGCTTAAAAGCAGGAAAGCCTGTGAAGGTGGAACCGGAAAAATCCATTGCGGATGCCCTGGTTGCACAGATCCCGGGTGATCTTTGCTTTCCTTGTGTGGCAGCTCATACCGATGGGTTTGCGGATGTTGCGGATACCTTCCTTTTAAAGGGATGGAAGCTTCTTTTAACAGAAGGGAAACTGTTATGCGAGCCTTCCTCTGCGATCGGGATCGGTGCAGTCCTTCAGGGGCTGATTCCACTGAAACAGACAGATAAGATATGCTTCCTGATTTCCGGCGGAAGCGTTTCGTTAGAGCAGCTTGATATTTTAAAAACCATAAATATATAGGAATACTTTGGAGGAGATTATGAGAAAAAAATTAGTTCTGGTAATGGCTGCAATGGCCATC
The DNA here is from genome assembly GCA_963642615.1 of Oscillospiraceae bacterium. Lineage (GTDB taxonomy): Bacteria > Bacillota > Clostridia > Lachnospirales > Lachnospiraceae > Brotaphodocola. The sequence continues at coordinate 91,573 of CAVIHW010000001.1, forward strand.
AGCACGGCAGCAGCAGGCTGCGCAAAGCATGAGAAGATCGCAACTCCGGTTGCCGAGACTACCGAGGCAGCTGAATCTTCAGATGCTGCAAAAACCGAAGCGGAAGCAGAGGGCATGGCAAATCCGTGGACAACGTCCGACCGAGAAGGTGTCCTTGCGGCAACCGGTTTTGATATGGAAGCACCAGAGGGTGCAACCGATGTAGTCTATTCCTACATGGAAGATGATATGCTCGCTCAGATGGATTACACACTCGACGGCATGGTCTTTATATACCGGATGCAGTTTGCCAATGAATTTACGGATATCTCCGGTATGTATTACACCTGGGACGCAGAGGAAGACGGCGTGGTTACCAACCGGGAAGCAAAATATTATAACTATGTGGGATCCGAGACAGAGGACGGAGTTCAGGTGGTCAACTGGTATGATGCAGTTCCGGGCGTTATGTATTCCTTAAGTGTCACGGGATCTGATCTGGACGGCATGGACATCCAGGCTTATGCCGAGAGCCTCTTTGTACCGCTTCAGGGCGAAGTGGACGGGGATGCAGACGCTGATGCTGAGGCAGAAGCAGTCGAGGGCGAGACCGTGGAAGAGACCGCTGCAGAATCTGCAAACTAAAGTTGTAAGGTGTGCACAAAAAACAATGACAAATTTTGTCAGGTTTGTGCACACTTTTTCTTTTGAGTATGATACTATAATGGACGTAAACCCCCCAATACATTATATAGTTTTTGCAACAAAACGAAATACCTTCTCCTGAAACGACCGGTTCCCCAACCGGTCGTTTCGCTTTATACAGAAAAACTTGCTTTCTATAAAAAGCTTACCTTAGAGGATAGAAAATGGACATTTATGTAACGATGATGCGCGTAGATCAGGCACTTACCAAAGAGCAGGAGGCGGCTCTAAAGAGTCGTTTGTCTCAAACACGACAGGGAAAGATTGCCAGGCTTCGTTATAAAGCAGATCAAAGACTTTCTCTTGGTGCCGGTCTGCTCTTAGACCAGGGGCTGATGCGCTACGGGCTTTCGGAACGCACCGAATGCTTTGGAACGGTGGAAAACGGAAAACCCTGTCTGCTTCAGTATCCGGAGATCCAGTTTAATCTGTCCCATTCCGAGGCAATGGTCATGGCAGCTTTTTCTTCCTGTCCGGTGGGCTGTGATGTAGAACGCAGTCAGAAGGCACGTATGGACGTGGCAAACCGTTTTTTTTCGCAATCGGAACAGAACATTCTTTTTCATGCTGAAACAACAGAACAGCAGGATCACCTCTTTTGCCGTCTGTGGACCTTAAAGGAGAGTTATCTGAAGGTGAATGGTCTGGGGATGAAACTGCCTCTTGACAGCTTTTCCATGGATCTTACAGATCCGCCAAAACTTGCAGGAGAAGATTCCGGTAAGTACCTTTTTCGTGAATGTTCTGTGCCTGGTTACAGCACAGCCGTGTGTGTGAAATGCCAAACCCCGGGAGAGGAAGGAAGGTTTTTTTTCTCTTTTCAAAACATGGAAGATATGTTATGATGATACCAGATTGTGAGAGAAGGAGACCAAAGAACCATATGGACATGAAACGTGTGTTTTTGAAGTTAAGCGGTGAAGCACTTGCCGGACCGAAAAAAACCGGTTTTGACGAAGATACAGTCAAAGAGGTTGCCAGACAGGTGAAAATTTCCGTGGATGCAGGCATTCAGGTCGGCATCGTCATCGGAGGAGGCAATTTCTGGAGGGGGCGTACCAGTGACGCCATCGAGCGCACGAAGGCAGACCAGATCGGTATGCTTGCAACCATCATGAATTGTATTTATGTTTCTGAAATCTTCCGCAATGCAGGCATGAAAACAGAGATCCTGACTCCTTTTGTCTGCGGTGCAGTGACAGAACTGTTTTCCAAGGACAAGGCCAACCGTTACTTTGAGGAAGGCAAAGTCGTATTCTTTGCAGGCGGCACCGGACATCCGTATTTCTCTACCGATACCGGCATTACCCTGCGCGCTGTAGAGATGGATGCAGACTGCATCCTGCTTGCAAAATCCATTGACGGTGTCTACGACAGTGATCCGCAGAAGAATCCAGATGCGAAGCGATATGACACCATCAGCATTCAGGAAGTGATCGATCAGAAGCTTGCTGTGGTAGACCTGACCGCATCCATCATGTGCATGGAGCATAAGATGCCTATGGCAGTATTTGATCTGAACGAGAAAGATAGCATTGCAAATGCAATGCAGGGAAAAATAAACGGCACGATCGTGACCGTGGATTAACAGGAGGAAGTTATGCAGGAACACTTAAAATTATATGAGGACAAAATGGAAAAATCCCTGGATGTGCTGCTTGATGAATATGCATCCATCCGCGCAGGCCGTGCAAACCCGCACGTATTAGACCGCATTCGTGTAGATTACTACGGAACCCCTACCCCGATCCAGCAGATCGGTAACGTCACCGTTCCGGAAGCACGCATGATCGTGATCCAGCCATGGGAAAAGAATATGTTAAAGGCCATCGAAAAGGCAATCCTGGTTTCTGACCTTGGCATCAACCCGACAAACGATGGCAATGTGATTCGCCTGGTATTCCCGGAGCTTACTGAGGAACGCCGTAAAGATCTTGCAAAGGATGTCAAGAAAAAAGGTGAGAACGCCAAGGTTGCGATCCGCAACATCCGCCGCGATGCCATCGACAGCATCAAGAAGATGGAAAAAGCAGGAGACATCTCCGAGGATGAGTTAAAGCAGGGTGAAGAGAAGATCCAGAAGATCACAGACAAGATGATCGAGAAAGTAGACAAGGCCATCGAGACCAAGACCAAGGAACTCATGACCGTCTAGTACAGATGGAAACCAGATCAGTCCCTGGTACGTTCTGAGAAGAAAAAAGGGAAAGGGGGAGAGCAATCTTCCCCTTTTCCGTGTATAGAGTTATCAAAGCTGGAGGAAGAAAAATGTCGGATCGATTAGATGGGATGGTGATCCCGAAACATGTTGCCTTGATTTTGGACGGCAACGGACGCTGGGCAAAAAAACGTGGCCTGCCGCGTTCCATGGGACACAAGGAAGGCTGTGTGACGGTAGAAAAGACCGTTGAGATCGCAGCCCGTATGGGAATAGAATATCTGACTGTATATGGGTTTTCCACGGAAAACTGGAAGCGCTCGGCGGAGGAAGTGGGAGCGCTGATGCAGCTGTTCCGCTTTTATATGGTCCGTCTGTTAAAGGTGGCTTCCGCCAATAATGTACGGGTCTGCATGATCGGTGACCGAACCCGGTTTGCCCAGGATATCATTGATGGAATTGACCGCTTAGAAAGAGAAACAAAGGACAACACAGGGCTCACCTTTGTGATCGCGGTCAATTACGGCGGTCGGGATGAGATCACACGCGCCGTAAAGAAGCTGACCATGGATTGCCTGGCAGGAAACAGAAAGCCGGAAGAGATCACGGAGCAGGTGGTTGCTTCCTATCTGGATACTGCCGGAATGCCGGATCCGGATCTTCTCATCCGCACAAGCGGAGAGATCCGTCTTTCCAATTATCTGTTATGGCAGCTTGCCTATACGGAAATCTATGTAACGGACTGTCTCTGGCCGGATTTTAACCGGGAAGAACTGGAAAATGCGATCATTGCCTACAACCGGAGGGATCGCCGTTATGGCGGTGTACACGGATAAGCGAAAGAAAGGGGCGGTGTGAGTATGTTTGGAAAACGTCTGGTAAGCGGAATTATTTTAGTGCTCCTTGCGATCTTGATCGTGGGAAAAGGCGGGGCGCTGTTGTATGCAGTCACGGCATGTATTTCCCTGATCGGTCTGTTTGAGCTGTACCGGGTATTAAAGATTGAAAAAAATGCCATGGGCATTGTGGGCTATCTTACAGCCCTTTCCTATTATGGCCTTGTCTGGTTTGACGGCCATCACTATGTGACACTGATGGCCATTGCGGCTCTCATGATCATGATGGCGATCTATGTTTTTACCTTTCCGAAGTATCGCACGGAAGAGGTGGCCGAAGCCTTCTTTGGGGTCTTTTATGTGGCCGTGATGTTGTCCTACCTGTATCAGGTCCGTGCCATGGGAGATGGCAAATATCTTGTATGGCTGATCTTTTTAAGCTCCTGGGGCTGCGATACCAGCGCTTACTGCGTGGGAATGCTCTTTGGAAAACACAAACTGGCTCCGGTCTTAAGCCCGAAAAAATCCATCGAGGGTGCCGTGGGCGGTGTGGTCGGTGCGGCGCTTCTTGGCTTTCTTTTTTCTTTGGCATTTCAGAGCCGTATGACGGAGCTTATGAACCCGCAGCTTGCCTGTACCCTGTCCTGTGCCATTGCGGCGGTCATTTCCCAGATCGGAGATCTGGCGGCATCCGCTATCAAGCGCAATCATGATATCAAGGATTACGGCAACCTGATCCCGGGACACGGAGGCATCCTTGACCGGTTTGACAGTATGCTCTTTACCGCGCCGGCCATCTTTTTTGCCCTGCTGTTTCTGCCGTAAGAAAGCGGCAGTCCGTGCAGCGCATGAGCTGCGACGTTTGCAAAAAAGCAGCGCTATAGTCGATCTATGATTGGAGGAACATCAATGAAACGCATTGCGATTTTAGGTTCTACAGGCTCCATCGGCACCCAGACTCTGGAAGTTGTGGAGCATAATCAGGATATCCGGGTCATTGCCCTGGCAGCCGGAAGCAACATCCGGCTTTTGGAAGAGCAGACCCGCAAATTTCATCCATCCCTGGTGTGTGTCTGGGACGAGAAAAAGGCAGCAGAATTAAGAACAAACCTTGCAGATCTGTCAGTCCGGGTGGTAAGCGGAATGGACGGTCTGATCGAAGTGGCTACCGTTGCGGAAAGTGAAATCCTGGTTACGGCCATTGTCGGCATGATCGGCATCCGTCCGACCATCGCAGCCATGAAGGCAGGAAAAGACATCGCCCTGGCAAACAAGGAGACTCTGGTCACGGCCGGACATATCATCATGCCTCTGGCAAAGGAGATGGGTGTGAAGATCCTTCCGGTCGACAGTGAGCATAGTGCCATTTTCCAGAGCTTAAACGGAGAAGACAAAAAGGCAGTCCATAAGATCTTACTGACCGCGTCCGGCGGTCCGTTTCGAGGGTTCACAAAAGAGCAGCTTGCTCTGGTACGCCCAGAGGATGCCCTGAAGCACCCCAACTGGACTATGGGAAGAAAGATCACCATCGATTCCTCCACCATGGTCAACAAGGGCTTGGAAGTCATGGAAGCCCGCTGGCTCTTTGGTGTGGAGATGGATCAGGTGCAGGTAGTGGTGCAGCCGCAGAGTGTCATCCACTCCATGGTAGAATTTGAGGATGGCGCGATCATCGCTCAGCTTGGCACTCCGGATATGAAATTGCCGATCCAGTATGCCTTATACTACCCGGAACGCAGATTTTTGCCGGGAGAGCGCCTGGATTTTGCAAAGCTTGGCCGCATTACCTTTGAAGATCCGGATATGGAGGTGTTTCGCGGTCTGAAGCTTGCCTACCTGGCAGGAAAACGCGGTGGTTCCCTTCCTACTGTTTACAATGCAGCCAACGAGTACGCAGTCGGAAAATTTTTAAATCGTGAAATTTCCTATCTGACCATCATCGATATGATCGAGGGAGCCATGGAGCATCATCAGGTCGTAGAAAATCCGGATGTAGATGAGATTTTGGCTGCAGAGCGGGAAACTTATGAATATATAGAAAGCAGGTGGTAGTTTGCTGAATATTCTTGCGGCAGTGCTGCTGTTTGGATTTATCGTACTGGTGCATGAATTCGGTCATTTTCTGCTGGCAAAATGCAGCGGGATCGGAGTTGTGGAATTTTCCGTGGGCATGGGTCCGCGTATTTTCAGTTTCAGGAAAGGGGAAACACGATATTCCATCAAGATCCTGCCATTTGGCGGATCGTGCATGATGGTGGGAGAGGATACCGACAACCCAGATCCGAAGGCCTTTTCCAATAAACCGGTATTATCCCGTATTGCCGTGGTTGCGGCAGGGCCGGTCTTTAACTTTATCCTGGCCTTTTTGTTTGCCATGGTCATCGTCTCCCAGATCGGTCACGATAACCCAGTCTTAATCGGTGTGATCGAGGGGAGCCCGGCAGAGGAAGCAGGACTAGAGGCCGGGGACTGTATCACAAAGATCAACGGAAGGAAGATCGAGGCATACCGGGATATCATGCTCTATACCTTTTCCCATCCCGGAAAAGAGCTGACGGTGCAATATGAACGGCCACAGGAAGATGGCGGCGAGGAAGTGCGTTTGGTGACTCTAACTCCAAGCTATAACGAAGAACGCCAGTCCTACATGATGGGCGTACAGTTTGGCGGCTATCAAAAGGTTCATGGTTTTGGCCAGATCATCCGCTGCAGTGCCTATGAGGTAAAATACTGCGTCAGTTCCACCATCGAAGGACTTGGCATGCTCATCCGGCGCCAGATCCGTGCAGATCAGGCAGTGACCGGCCCGGTCGGCATTGTAAATATGGTAGGCGAAACCGTGCAGGAGAGCCGCCAGATCAGTGCCTGGGCAGTTGCTTTGACCATGTCAAACTGGGTGCTGCTTTTAAGCTCCAGCCTTGGGATCATGAACCTGCTTCCCATCCCGGCTCTGGACGGAGGCCGTCTGGTATTTCTTCTTGTGGAGCTGGTGCGAAGAAAGCCGGTCGATCCGGAAAAGGAAGGCATGGTCCATATGGCCGGCATGGCGCTTTTGATGGCGCTTATGGTTCTGGTGCTTTGCAATGATATCAAAAACCTGCTCTGAAAGGTTATGAGTTTATAAAGGAAGAAGGAAACGTGCATATGGAACGAAAGATCACAAAGGAGATCCGTATTGGAAACCGGAAGATTGGCGGGGGAAGTCCGATCCTGATCCAGTCAATGTGCAACACAAAAACAGAAGATGCCGCTGCCACGGTGGAACAGATCCTAAAGCTCGAACAGGCGGGCTGTGACATCATCCGTGTGGCTGTGCCGACCATGGAGGCGGCAGAAAGCCTAAAGAGCATCAAGCGCAAGATCCATATCCCTCTGGTGGCAGACATCCATTTTGACTACCGTCTGGCCATTGCAGCCATGGAGTGCGGGGCAGACAAGATCCGCATCAATCCGGGCAATATCGGAAGTGAAGAACGTGTTAGAGCCGTGGTAGACAAGGCCAAGGAGTACGGCGTTCCGATCCGGGTGGGCGTAAACAGCGGATCGTTAGAGAAGCCGCTGATAGAAAAATACGGCGGAGTGACGGCAGAGGGGATTGTAGAGAGTGCCCTTGAGAAGGTGGCCATGATCGAACAGATGGGATACGACAACCTGGTCATCAGCATCAAGTCCTCCGATGTCATGATGTGCGTAAAGGCGCATGAGATCATCAGCAAAAAGACCAATTATCCGCTGCATGTCGGTATTACCGAGTCCGGCACCTTAACCTCCGGAAACATCAAGTCGGCTGTCGGCCTTGGCATCATCCTGCATGAGGGCATTGGTGACACCATCCGTGTCTCTCTGACCGGAGATCCGGTAGAAGAGATCAAGTCTGCAAAGCTGATCTTACGCACCCTGGGACTGCGCCGGGGCGGTGTGGAAGTGGTTTCCTGTCCAACCTGCGGAAGAACCAAGATCGACCTGATCGGTCTGGCCAACCAGGTGGAAAACATGGTAACGGAATTCGGGCAGCTGGATGTGAAGGTAGCGGTCATGGGCTGCGTGGTAAATGGACCCGGAGAGGCAAAAGAGGCGGATCTTGGCATTGCCGGCGGCTGCGGTGAGGGACTTCTGATCCGGAAGGGGGAAGTCATAAGAAAGCTTCCGGAGGATCAGCTCCTTTTTGCACTCCATGAGGAACTTTCAGAGCTTGCCCGCAAGAAGCAGTAAGCGGCATCGTTTAAAACAGAGGAATTTATCATATATGAAAGCATTTTTGGAAGTATTTCCGGGCTTACATATGACAGACCAGATGCAGGAGCTTTTAACCCTGGTAAACGTGGAACGTGTGTCCATGACCAGGGATAGAAGCTCTCTTCGTGTTTATATCGTAAGTCCCAGACTGATTGACAAACGAAATATCTGGGCGCTTGAAAAAGGAATCCGGGATCAGCTCTTTCCCGGAAAGCAGATCCAGATCAAGATTTTTGAAACCTATCAGCTGTCGGAGCAGTATACACCGGAAAAACTCCTGACGGCATACCGCGACAGTCTCCAGGCAGAATTAAAGGAATACAGCATCGTGGAATATTCCATCTTCCGAAAGAGCGTTTGTACCTTTCCGAAACCGGAGCTTCTCCATATGACGGTGGAAGATACCATGGTAAACCGCGACAAGGCCGGTGAGTTAAAGCGCATATTGGAAAAGGTTTTTTATGAGCGATGCAAGATCCCGGTGGAGATCGAATACGAATATGTGCCTCCGGTGCGGGCAAAGGCCTCCATCCAGAGGGAAATGCAGGCAAAGCAGGAAGCTGAGCGCATGACGGCAAAGGTCGCTTCCGTGCTTGGGATTGGCGAAAAAACCGGAACGGATGATGCACCGGTGTCCGCAAAAAGCCAGGAAAAAGCCAAGCCTACCACAAATCCCGGTGCGGCAGGGAAGGCAGCTGCTCACACAAATGGTGCTTCCGGGAACAAAAACACGGCAGCAGGTGCACCGGCAGGTCGGAAAGAGTTTAAGAAAAATGAATGGAGCTCGGGCGGCTACCGCAAAAAATCCGATAACCCGGACGTCCTGTTCGGGCGCGATTTTGAGGATGATTTTATCACGATCGAAAAGATTGAAGGCGAGATCGGCGAAGTAGCGGTGCGCGGCAAGATCCTGGATAAGGACAGCAGGGAGCTTCGAAGCGGCAAGACGATCATCATCTTCCACATAACAGACTTTACCGATACCATTACGGTCAAGGTCTTTGCAAACGAGGATACCTTAGAAGATTTAAATGCGGCCATCAAGCCGGGGAGCTTTATCCGGCTCTGTGGCATGACGACCATAGACCGTTTCGACGGCGAGCTGACCATCGGCTCCGTGCGCGGCATCAAAAAGAGCGAAGATTTTACCAGCAAACGCATGGATCACAGCCCGGTAAAGCGCGTAGAGCTGCATTGCCATACCAAGATGAGCGACATGGATGGCGTATCCGATGTGGCAAGCATCATAAAAAAAGCGAAGGAATGGGGCATGGATGCCTTGGCAGTCACCGACCACGGCTGTGTGCAGGCCTTCACGGAGGCAAGCCATGCCTTAGATAAAAACGATCCCTTCAAGATGCTCTATGGCGTGGAAGGGTATCTTGTGGACGACATGAAGGATCTGGTCGAGAATCCAAAGGGTCAGAGCCTTGCAGATTCCTTTGTGGTTTTCGATATCGAGACCACGGGCTTTAGTCCGGAGAAGAACAAGATCATCGAGATCGGTGCGGTCAAGGTGGAAAACGGTGTCATCACCGACAAATTCAGCACCTTCGTAAACCCGGATGTGCCGATCCCCTTTGAGATCGAGCAGCTGACCGGCATCAATGACAACATGGTGCTCCCGGCAGAAAAGATCGATGTGGTACTGCCGCAGTTTCTTAGCTTTTGTGAAGGCTGCGCGCTGGTAGCGCACAATGCTTCCTTCGATGTCAGCTTTATATCAAAGAATGCCGAGCTTCTGGGACTCGAATTTGACCCGACTGTGCTGGATACGGTGGCACTGGCCAGACATTTGCTTCCGAACTTAAACCGCTTCAAGCTGGATACCGTGGCAAAGGCACTGAATATTTCTCTGGAAAACCATCACCGTGCCGTGGACGATGCAGGCTGTACGGCAGAAATTTTTGTAAAATTTATCGGAATGCTTCGGGAGCGCGGCGTGGAAGATTTAGAGCAGCTAAACAGTATGAGCACCCTGAGTGCAGACATGATCAAGAAGCTGCCGACCAACCACGTGATCATCCTTGCAAAGAATGAGGTGGGACGCATTAACTTATACCGCCTGGTATCCTGGTCGCATATCGATTATTTTGCAAAGCGCCCCCGTATCCCAAAGAGCGTCTTAAACAAATACCGGGAAGGCCTTTTGATCGGTTCGGCCTGCGAGGCGGGAGAGCTTTACCAGGCACTGCTTCGGGGGCTTCCAGAAGGCGACATTGTAAAGATCGCAAATTTCTACGACTTTCTGGAGATCCAGCCATTAGGAAACAATGCTTTTATGCTGCGGGATGAAAAAAGCCCGGTAAAGACTGAGGAAGACTTAAAAGAGTTCAATCGCCGCATCATTAAGCTTGGTGAGACCCTTTCCAAACCGGTCTGTGCTACCTGTGACGTGCACTTTTTAAATCCGGAGGATGAGATCTACCGCCGCATCCTGATGGCCGGACAGGGCTTTTCGGATGCCGATGAGCAGGCCCCGCTGTATCTTCGGACAACCGAGGAAATGTTAAAGGAGTTTGAGTATTTAGGTCCGGATAAGGCAGAAGAGGTTGTCATCACCAACACGCGCATGATCGCGGACATGTGTGAGAAGATCTCGCCGGTGCGGCCGGACAAGTGCCCGCCGGTCATTGAAAATTCGGATGAGACCCTCCGCAAGATCTGCTATGACCAGGCACATGAGATGTATGGAGAGGAGCTTCCGGAGATTGTATCCGCACGTCTGGAAAAAGAGCTGAACTCCATCATTTCCAACGGCTTTGCCGTGATGTATATCATTGCTCAGAAGCTGGTATGGAAGTCTAACGAGGACGGTTACCTGGTTGGTTCCCGTGGTTCCGTAGGTTCCTCCTTTGTGGCAAATATGGCCGGCATCACGGAGGTAAATTCCCTAAGCCCGCATTATCTGTGTCCAAATTGCCATTATTCGGATTTTGATTCCGAGGAGGTCAAAAAATTCTCCGGTATGGCAGGCTGTGACATGCCGGATATGGACTGCCCCAAATGCGGCACAAAGATGACCAAACAAGGCTTTGACATCCCTTTTGAGACCTTCCTTGGATTTAAGGGAGACAAGGAGCCGGATATCGATTTAAACTTTTCCGGTGAATACCAGAGTAAGGCGCATGATTATACGGAGGTTATCTTTGGAAAGGGTCAGACCTTCCGCGCGGGCACCATCGGTACTCTGGCAGATAAGACGGCCTTCGGCTTTGTCAAGCGCTACTACGAGGAACGCGGTATCCACAAGCGAAACTGCGAGATCGACCGGATCGTGCAGGGATGCGTGGGTGTGCGCCGCACCACGGGGCAGCATCCGGGCGGCATTGTGGTGCTTCCGATCGGAGAGGAGATCTATTCCTTTACCCCGGTTCAAAGACCGGCAAACGACATGACCACCTCCACCGTCACGACTCATTTCGACTACCACTCGATCGATCATAACCTGTTAAAGCTGGATATCCTGGGACACCAGGATCCGACCATGATCCGTATGCTGCAGGACTTAACCGGCCTTGATCCGGTAAAGGATATTCCGCTTGATTCGCCGGAGGTGATGTCCCTGTTTCAGAATACCTCGGCTCTTGGCATCACACCGGAGGACATTGGCGGCTGTAAGCTTGGGGCACTCGGCATCCCGGAGTTTGGCACAGACTTTGCTATGCAGATGCTTTTGGACGCCCAGCCGAAATATTTTTCCGACCTGGTGCGCATTGCCGGACTGGCACATGGTACGGATGTATGGCTTGGCAATGCAAAAGACCTGATCCTAAGCGGACAGGCTACCATCCAGACCGCCATCTGCTGCCGTGATGATATCATGGTCTACTTAATCCAGATGGGACTTGAAGAGGGACTTTCCTTTACCATCATGGAGAGCGTGCGAAAGGGAAAAGGTTTAAAACCTGAATGGATCGAGGAGATGAAAAAGCATGATGTGCCCCAGTGGTACATTGATTCCTGCTTAAAGATCAAATACATGTTCCCGAAAGCCCATGCAGCGGCCTATGTCATGATGGCATGGCGCGTGGCTTACTGTAAGGTCTTTTATCCGCTGGCCTACTATGCGGCTTATTTCAGCATCCGTGCGAATGGCTTTTCTTATGAACTGATGTGTTTGGGACGGGATAAGCTGGAATATCACCTGGCAGACTTTAAGAAACGGGCAGATTCCCTTTCAAAGGCCGAGCAGGATACGCTTCGCGACATGCGGATCGTGCAGGAGATGTATGCCCGCGGCTTTGATTTCATGCCGATCGATATCTACCGGGCGCAGTCCGACCGGTTCCAGATCATAGACGGCAAGCTGATGCCATCCTTAAGCAGCATTGCAGGCCTTGGCTTAAATGCGGCCGAAGGCGTGGTCTATGCGGCTAAGGAAGGCCCCTTCCTTTCCAGAGAGGATTTCCGTGCCAGAAGCAAGGTCAGCAAGACCGTCTGCGACCTGATGAACGACCTGGGGCTTTTGGGAGATCTTCCGGAAAGCAACCAGCTTTCCATCTTTGACCTTTAAGCAGATTTTACCTAAATTTTAAAAGAGATTTACATTCCCTCTTTCCCTGTTTATAATGGAGAAAGATTATAAAGGAAAGAGAGATAGAACTATGGGAATTGTAGTCATCGGAGCAGTATTTATGGACCTGAAGGGATATTCCACGTCCACATACATTCCGTCCGGGCGCAATGCCGGAACCATTGTACAAAATCACGGAGGCGTATCCAGAAATGTTGCGGAGGATATTGCCAATGTAGAACTGAGGCCAACCTTTGTCAGCCTGGTAGATGATAACTCCATGGGAGAGGATATCATTCACAAGTTAGACCGTCATAAGGTCAATACAAGCTATATCCGCAGGCTGCCGGATGGCATGGGAACCTGGCTTGCAGTCTTTGACCACAAGGGAGACGTAGTCGCTTCCGTGTCCAAGCGTCCGGATCTGACTCCGATCGGCGACATTTTAGATGAACAGGGCGATGAGATCTTTCAAAATGCAGACAGCATTGCATTAGAGATCGACCTTGACAAGGATCTGGTCAAGAAAATCTTTTCTTATGCGGAGAAATACAACAAGGATGTCTATGCCCTGGTATCCAATATGAGCATTGCCGTAGAGCGCAGGGATTTCTTAAGAAAGACCTCCTGCTTTGTATGCAATCTTCAGGAGGCAGGCATCCTCTTTTCGGAAAACTATGAGGATAAGGCACCGCAGGAAATGGCAAAGATCCTTGCAGACCGCATCCGTATGGCCAAGATCTCCCGCATGGTAGTGACCATGGGAGAAAACGGCGCCGTCTATGCAGACGCAAAAGGAAATTGTGGCTTTGTTCCGGCCAGAAAGGTGGATGTAGTGGACACCACCGGAGCGGGAGATGCCTTTTTTGCCGGTGTCTGCATCGGTCTGACCTATGAAAAAACCATGGAAGAGGCATGCCAGATCGGCACCAGGCTTTCTTCTACGGTCATCACGACTTCGGAAAATATCTGTCCGCGCTTTATGCCGGAGGAGTTTGGCATCAGTCTGGATCAGAACAAATGACAGGAAGAATACGAAGGGAAAAGAACATGGAGAGCATCATTATCGGAATTGCCGGAGGCTCCGGCTCAGGAAAGTCAACCTTTACCAATCGAATCAAAAATTATTTCGGAGATGACGTGGCAGTGTTATACCACGACAACTATTACAGACGTCAGGACGGCGTCCCCTTCGAGACGCGGGTGAAGGTCAATTACGATCATCCGGATTCTCTGGAGACAGACCTTCTGGTAGAGCATTTAAAAGAATTAAAGGCAGGAAAGTCCATTCTCTGCCCGGTATACGATTACAGTCAGCACAACCGTTCCGCTGAGACGGTACAGGTAGATCCGCGGCCGATCATTATTGTAGAAGGTATCCTCCTTCTGGCCGATGAGCGCCTGCGAAGCCTCTTGGATATCAAGGTTTATGTGGAGGCCGATGCCGATGAGCGCATCCTCCGCCGTATTTCCAGAGACGTATCCGAGCGCGGCCGTGACTTAAACGGTATCATTGACCAGTACCTGACGACGGTCAAGCCGATGCATTATCTTTATGTGGAGCCAACCCGTGCCAAGGCGGATGTGGTCATCAACAGTGGAAAAAACGATGTAGCTTTTGATCTTTTTGTATCCAAGATCAGCCAGCTGCTTGAAGAGAGAGAACAACAGTAGGACGATCCATGAGACAAAAAAGAGGTGATTACAGAATGTAATCACCTCTTTTTTGTCATTTTCGTCATTTTTACCAATAAAAAAAGGGGCAGAATTGGGAGGGCAAATCCGCACAAAAAGCTTGCTAACATGTCGACAAGTATCCAAAATGACAAAAAATGGATGATCCAAAAAATGCACAAGTTAAAAAAATATCAGGATATGACAAAAAGAACGGCCGGTCGAAGCGAATTTCAAACAAAAAGTATGTAAATACATACATGTTTTTGCCATCATAATGAGAAAAACAGGCAGTTTGGCCGATGAATTGGTCTGACTTTTTGGATGGCTCAACCAATTGCGTTTTGTTAAGAAAATTACGCCCAAAAATGCCGATATTTTCTTGTAAATCTTACATATTGCGAGAAAATGGCAGGCTGAATTATAATCACACCATCGAAAATGACCGCGGGACATCAAAAACACTCACGAGTGAATAACAGAATTGGTTTATCCAATTTAAACTTTTTTGGGAGGTGCTTTTTATGTTTTTCTTGTTTCTGCTGGCCATGCTTCCGATCCTCTGGCTGGTGATCGCTCTTAGTATCCTGAAAATGCCGGGACACAAGGCCTGCCTGCTTGCCTGGGTCTTAACGGCGGTGCTTTCCATGTTTTGCTGGAAGTTTCCGGCAAGCCATATGGCAACGGCAACGCTGGAGGGTGTGTTGAATGCCCTGTGGCCCATCTGTCTGGTCATCATCGCAGCACTCTTTACCTACAACCTGATCTTAAAGACAGGGGCAATGGAAGAGATCAAAAAGATGTTGGCCGGTGTCTCAAGAGACAAGCGCGTGCTGCTTCTTTTGATCGGCTGGGGCTTTGGAAACTTCATGGAAGGTATGGCGGGCTTTGGAACAGCGGTGGCGATCCCAGCTTCCATGCTTGCAGGGATCGGACTTGATCCGATCGGTGCTGTAGTCGGATGTCTGGTCGTCAACTCCACACCAACCGCGTTTGGTTCCGTCGGAGTTCCGACCGTCACCCTGGTATCGGTAGCCAATGTAGAGACCATGGCCTTATCCACCCACGTAGCCATGATCCAGGCCATCCTGGTGCTTCTTTCCCCCTTCCTTTTGGTGGTGATCGGTTCGAGAAGCATCCGGGCTTTAAAGGGCATGATCCCCATGATCCTGATCGCAGGGCTTTCCTACCTGATCCCCTGGTATGCAGCAGCCTGCTTCATCGGACCGGAGCTTCCGGACATCATCGGATCCATCTGCTGCATGGTCTGCATCGTTCTGGCATCCAGAGTCTTAAATCAGAAACCGGATCCGGAATATGCCATCGAGGTATCTACAGAGACAAAGGACAGCTTCACAGCCGCAGAGGCCTTAAAAGCCTGGTGTCCCTTCGTTTTGATCTTCATCCTTTTGATGGTCACATCAAACCTTTGCCCGCCGATCCACAATGCGATCGCCGGGATCAAGACTTCGGTGCAGGTCTACAACGGAGAGAATGCCGGAAAGCTTTCCTTTAGCTGGGTCAACACGCCGGGCGTGATCATTTTCGTAGCAGCCATCATTGGAGGACTGGTACAGAAAGCTTCTCCAAGTGTGATGGCAGGGGTGCTTGCAGAAACATTAAAGAAATACTGGAAGACCATAGTCACCATCTGTTCGGTTATGGCAACAGCCAAGCTTATGAGCTACAGCGGCATGATTTCTGACATCGCAAATCTGTTGGTAGAGGTGACGGGAAGCGCATATCCGTGCATCGCACCGCTCATCGGTGCAGTCGGAGCCTTTGTAACCGGATCCGGAACATCCACCTGTGTGCTCTTTGGCGGCTTGCAAAGCCAGACAGCCCAGAGCCTTGGCTTTGACCCGTCCTGGATGGCGGCAGCCAATGTATGCGGAGCCGGGATCGGCAAGATGGTCTGCCCGCAGAGCATTGCCATCGGAGCCGGAGCCATTGGTGCAGTCGGATCCGAAAGTAAGATTTTGGGCGCAGTATTTAAGTATTTTGCATTGTTTGTTGTGCTTGCCGGCATGATCTGCTACGCCGGTGTACTGATGGGAGTTTAATTTCATTTTTAATATTAGGAGGAATCAAGATGAGCTACATTATTTCAGAAGACGGCAAGGAGCTTTTAAAGGATGTCCGCGAGTTTTGCATAAACGAAGTCAAGGAGCAGGTAAAGGAGTATGACATCTCCGGCGAGTGGCCAAAGGAGATCTATGATCAGGCCATTGAGATGCAGCTTCACATGATGGATGTTCCGGAAGAGTACGGCGGACTGGGACTTGATCATATGGATCAGGCAGCCATCGTAGAGCAGATTGCCTGGGCTGATGCCGGTGTGGCTGTTACCTTAAACGGAAACGGTCTGGCATTAAAGCCGGTACTTTTAGCAGGCAATGAAGAGCAGAAAAAGAAATGCTGCGACATCATTGTAAACGGTGGCTTTGGTGCATTTGCCCTGACCGAGCCGAATGCCGGATGTGACGCAGGTGCCGGAAAGACCACTGCAGTCCGCGAAGGCGATGAGTACGTCTTAAACGGCAGAAAATGCTTCATCACCAATGCAAGTGTAGCAGATTTCTTCGTGATCACCGCAATGACTGCAAAAGATCAGGGCACCAAAGGCATCTCTGCTTTCCTTGTATACAAAGGAACCCCTGGCTTAAGCGTCGGAAACCATGAAAACAAGATGGGCGTTCGCTGCTCCACTACAAGCGATGTCCTCCTTGAGGATGTAAGGATCCCGGCAGAGAACCGTCTCGGCGAAGAGGGAACCGGATTTATCACCGCCATGAAGACACTGGATCTGGCACGTACCTGGTGTGCAGTCATCGGAGTGGGCGTAGCGCAAAGATGTATCGATGAGGCTGTGGCTTATTCCAAACAGCGCGTCCAGTTCGGCAAACCAATCTGCAAAAACCAGGCTATCCAGTTCAAGATCGCAGACATGGAGATCCGCACCGAGGCATCCAGACAGCTGATCGCTCATGCGATCCGTCTGGCCGATATGGGACAGCCGTTTAGCAAAGAGTCTGCAGCAGCAAAATGCTTTGCAGGTGATTCTGTGATGCAGACCTCCATCGATGCGGTACAGATCCTTGGCGGTTACGGCTACAGCAGAGAGTATCCGGTAGAAAAACTCATGCGCGATGCCAAGATCTTCCAGATCTTTGAAGGCACCAATGAGATCCAGCGTATGGTAGTAGGAAGAGCTGTCATCGGAAAATAAGCATTCATGGTGACAGGAACTCGACTTGAAAATAAGCGTCCGGCCTGCCTGCAGGCAGGTTTTCGGACGCCGGATAAAAACGGAGGAAGAAAGATATGGATATTCTGGTATTTGTAAAACAGGTTCCGGATGACAGCGTAGAGATCCATCTGGATGGGGCTGGCGTGCCGGCAGTAAATGATGCAGAAAAGGTAGCCAATGCCTTTGATACCTATGCACTGGAGCTGGCAGTCCGCTACACCGAGGCAAACGGCGGTGAAGTGACCGTGGCAGCCGTCGGAACCGAGGACTTAAGCGGCATGTTAAAGAACCTTCTGGCTGTGGGTGCAAAGAAGGCATACTTATTCAAGGACGAGGTTTTTGCAGGTGCCGATGAGGGCGCCATGGCAGCATATCTTGCGAAAATCGCAGCAAAATGCGAGGCGGAGAACGGACAGCCTTATGGTATGATCCTTTGCGGCAAGGAATCCACCGATGAGATCAGCGGTCAGGTGGGAGCTCGCCTGGCAGAACTCTTAGGAAGTGGATTTGTATCCAATGTCATTGAGGTAGAGCCAAAAGACGATGCGCTTGCTGCAAAGCAGGAGACCGAGGAGGGCTATATCCGCTATGAGGTTGCAAAGCCTGCAGTCTTTACCATCGCAAAACCGGATTACGACCCGCGCTATCCCAATATTAAAGCAAAACTGGCAGCAAGAAAGGCAGTCGTTCCGGTGTTCGGAGCAGCCGATGCAGACGTATCCAAGGCAGACGTTCTGGTAACCTTGAAAAATTACAGTGAGCCGCCAAAAAGAAGCGCAGGCATCCGCATCAAGGAAAAGGAAGCAGCAGAAGCGGTTCGTAAGACCATGGAGAAACTGCTTCAGGATCAGGCATTGTAAGGAGGAGAAGGCAGATGAAAGTACTGGTATATATCGAGACAAAAGAAGGAGCTGCAATTCCTGGAAGTCTGGAGCTTCTTACTGCCGCAAAGGCACTTGGAGAGGCAAAAGCCGTGGCAGTGGAAGATACGGACGGGGCAAAGATGGCAGCAGCTTACGGTGCAGAGGTTTGTGTATTAAAGACCAATGACACATCAGAGGATGTACAGGCAGCAGCACTGGAAACCTATATCAAAGAAATTTCTCCGGAACTTGTTTTATTTTCCGGCACCCAGCTTGGAAAGGATCTCGCACCGCGTCTTGCCCAGCGTTTTCATGCAGGCTGTGTAACCGATGTGACCGCCATCGAACAGAGTGAAGGTGGCCTGGAATTTGTACGCCCGGCCTACGGCGGTACCATTTTAGAGCGTCTGGCGGTAAGCGGTCCGGTTGCATTTGCAACGGTCCGAAGCGGAAGCTTTGCAAAACCGGAGGAGGCAGAGGGCCATGTAATAGAACAGGAAGTACCGGTAGCTGCCTCTTCCTTAAAGGCAAAGGTACTTGAGGCTGCAAAGGAGATTTCCGAGGCTGTGGATTTAGAGGGTGCTGATGTGATCGTAACCGGCGGACGCGGCATGGGTGATGCAGAAAGCTTTAAGCTGGTAGAAGAGCTTGCATCCTTACTTGGAGGCGTAGTCGGCGCATCCCGTCCGGCCATCGAGGAAGGCTGGGCATCCCGTGCACACCAGGTTGGTCAGTCCGGCAAGATCGTGGCACCAAAGCTTTACATTGCCTGCGGCGTATCCGGTGCAATGCAGCACGTATCCGGCATTCTCGGATCCAAATATATCGTAGCCATCAACAAGGATGAGGCTGCTTCCATCTTTGATATCGCAGATATCGGCATTGTGGGAGATGTCAAAGAGATCCTGCCGCTTCTGATCGATGAGATCAAAGCAAGAAAGTAAGTTTACGAGGAGGAATTACAATGGAAAACTATAATCAGTTAACACCGGATATCATCGCAAAGATCCAGGAAGTCTCCGACCATGTGCTTGTGGGAGAGGATATCAATGTCGATTTCGCAAGAGATGAGATGCCGATCTATGGCACTCACATGCCAGACCTCGTGGTACAGCCGACCTCGACCGAGGAGGTGGCAGCGGTCATGAAGATCTGCTATGAAAATACCATTCCGGTTACCCCAAGGGGAGCAGGAACCGGCCTGGCAGGCGGTGCCGTACCGCTTCTTGGCGGCGTTCTCATGGACACCTCCAAGATGAATAAGATCTTAAGCTATGACATGGAAAACTTTGTGGTAGAGATCGAGAGTGGCGTGCTCTTAAACGACCTGGCCAATGACTGCTTGAGCAAGGGCATGATGTATCCGCCGGATCCGGGCGAAAAATTTGCCTGCGTAGGCGGAAATGTCTCCACCAATGCCGGCGGCATGAGAGCTGTAAAATATGGTGCCACCAGAGATTATGTACGTGCCATGACCGTAGTCCTTCCGACCGGTGAGATCACACATCTTGGCGCTACCGTATCCAAAACCTCCTCCGGTTATTCCCTCTTAAACTTAATGATCGGATCTGAGGGAACCCTCGGCATCATCACCGAGCTGACCTTAAAGATCATTCCGGCACCGAAGGTTGTGGCCTCCCTCATCATCCCGTTTGAGGACTTAAATACCGCTCTTTCTGCCGTTCCGAAGATCAAGATGTCCGGCTTAAATCCGCAGGCCATCGAATTTATGGAGCGTGAGATCGTGTTAAGCTCCGAGCGCTATATCGGACGCAGCGTATTCCCGCAGAAGTTAGACGGACAGGAGATCGGCGCATACCTTCTGGTCACCCTGGATGCAGGAAGCCAGGATGAACTGGATGGCATGTTAGAGCAGATGGCAGAGCTGGTACTCGATGCCGGTGCTATGGACGTACTGGTGGCAGATACCCCGGCAAAAATCAAGGATGCCTGGGCAGCCCGCTCCTCCTTCCTGGAAGCCATCATGCATGAGACCAAGCTCCTTGACGAGTGTGATGTAGTCGTTCCGGTCAACAAGATCGCAGGCTATCTGGAATTTGTAAACCAGACCGGTGAAGAATGCGGTCTCACCATCAAATCCTTTGGTCATGCAGGCGATGGAAACCTTCACATTTATCAGTGCTCCAACGACCTTGCAGAGGAAGAGTTCAAATCCCGTGTTGACAAATTCTTCGAAATCATCTATAAAGAAGCTACCAATTGCGGCGGCCTGGTATCCGGCGAGCACGGAATTGGCTCCGGAAAGATCAAGTACCTGGTAGATTCCGTAGGTGAGACCAACATGGCTCTTATGGAAGGAATCAAGCGTGTCTTCGACCCGAAGATGATCTTAAATCCGGGAAAGGTTTGTTATCGTCTGTAGAGAGGAAGCGTTTTACTTGGAAGAAAAGAGTAACCAGAAAGCATACGAACGAGTGTTTGATTATTTTCAGGCGGAGATTACCACAGGCAGTCTCCGCCTGAATGATAAGATCCCGACCGAGCGTGCTCTGTCAGAGCAGCTAAAGGTCAGCCGCAATTCAGCAAGAGAGGCACTTCATGTTCTCGAGATGATGGGGTTAATCGAGTGCATTCAGGGGAGCGGAAACTATATCCGCTGCAATACCCGGGAATATATGACAAAGCTCATGTCTCTGACTATGGTGCTGGAGCATATCGACTACCGGGAGGTCTTTGAGATGCGCTGCGGATTTGAAGAGACGTCTCTTTCTGCTGCCGTGGAAGGTGCAAGGCCAGATGAGCTTGCCCGTATGAAAGAGGTACTCGAAGCGATGGATCAGCCCATGAGTGCCCACAAAAGCGCTGCTTTGGATGTGGAATTTCATAAGATCCTTATGGAGATGTCTCACAACCGCCTGATGATCTTTTATGTCGATCAGATGGAAGATCTCTTAAAGCTGTTTGTAAAAGATCTTCGCACATCCATCCTTTCCGACCGGCGCCGTGCCGCCATGCTCAGAAAGGCACACTGGGACATTTACGAAGCTTTGAAAGATCACGATGAGGCCGCAGGACTCAAGGCCTTAAAAAAGCATTTTACCGTGGTACGAAAGCACCTGGAAAAGCTGCTGTCAGGCACATCAGAGGATCCGGATGACCAGATTTAGAAAAAAAGAATAAAAGAGGAGTAAAATTCCAAACCGGGATGCACCGGAAGGGATTTTACTCCTCTTTGTATTTTCCAAAAAACATGTGAAAATTCCTTGACAAATCGAAGCCCATCCATTATAACATATTAACATACCAGATAGGTGGGTGAAAGAAAAAAGAAAAAGACTCAAGGAGGAATGACAACATGAAAGAAAGCAAGCGAGGCGGGGAACTGCTTCATACAGAAGACTGGCTGGCGGTCTGGATCGGTTTTTTGGTGATCGGAGCGGCATCCATCGGAGTCCTGACCGGGGCTTATGATTTTTCAGCAGCAAAATTTTCAACCTGGGGAAACGGAACATCCTTCCTTTCCATCTGGTCTGCGAAGCTGGTAGGGAAGCTCATCTTTACCGCAGTAGTTCTTGGTGTACTCTTTACGGTCGGCAACAAATTAAAAGGCACGAAGGGAAGCGTTTATATTCCGGCCTTTGTGGGAATGTTTCTGATCGCCATCGTGGTTCGTCTGATCAGCGCAGAATATACCTTAAACCGTTATCTTGAGTGGGCATTCTTCGCACTGGCTGTCGGACTGCTGATCGCCAATACCGTAGGGGTTCCAAACTGGTTAAAGCCGGGTGTCCAGACAGAGTTTTATATCAAGGTCGGACTGGTGATCATGGGCTTTTCCGTACTCTTTTCCAACATTGTAAACTTTGGATTATACGGCCTTGGCATTGCCTGGATCGTAACTCCTCTTGTCATCCTGTTCATGTGGTTTTTCGGAACCCGCGTTTTAAAGATGGACAACAAACCGCTTGTCATCACCCTGGCAACGGCAACCTCCGTATGCGGTACCAGCGCAGCCATCGCAACCGGAGCAGCAAGTAAGGCAAAGAAGACTGACCTTTCCCTTTCCGTATCCATCTCCATCATCTTTACCGTGCTGATGATGGTATTTGAGCCGATCCTGATCCGTGCAACCGGCATGGGAGAGCTGATGGGCGGAGCCTTGATCGGAGGCACCGTGGATTCCACCGGAGCAGTAGCCGTTGCAGGTACGGTGCTCGGTGAGCTTGGTCAGACCTCTGCAGTCCTGGTCAAATCCATCCAGAACATCCTGATCGGTTTTATAGCTTTTGCAGTTGCAGTCTTTTTCTCCACTCATGTGGAAAAGAGCGATGACAACAACGGCGTGCGTCTTTCTGAGATCTGGAAGCGCCTTCCGAAATTCATCCTCGGATTCTTCGCAGCATCCCTGGTGGCATCCTTCGTGGTGCTTCCGCTGACAAGCTCCGAAACCGTTTCTTCTATTAATAGTGCACTGGATCAGTTTAAGAACTGGGCCTTTGTTCTGGCCTTTGTCAGCATCGGACTCGATACCAACTTCAAAGAGATCCGTGAGCAGTTCCAGGGTGGAAAACCGCTGGTTCTCTACCTGACCGGACAGATCTTCAATATCGCTTTAACATTCCTTGCAGTGTGGATCCTCTTATCCGGACATTTCTTCCCACTGCCAAACATTGCCCTGTAAGGAGGTAGTTTCATGAAAAAGGCAAAACAGAATCCGAAGTATATCACATGGTTAAACCGGGCAGCCATCGTATTTACCCTGGTCAGCCTTGTGGAAGGTTTCCATATTATGAAAAACGGACTTGGATTACTGGATCAGCTAGACTTTGGAGCAGGAGCATATTACTATGCAGACATTCCTGGTTTTGCCTCCCTGGTCAACGGAAGTCATTACCAGAGTCCGGTCTCCATGCCGGTGCTGATCGTGCTCTTTCTGATCTGGGGTTTTCTGATGTACCGCCTCTGGATCTGGATGGAGTCCGGGTCAAAGAAAAAATCATAGGAATCATTTCGATGAATCGCAGGAACGAATGTGTCTGAGGCACATTCGTTCTTGTTTTATAAGAAAAATACCTGTATAATGGGTTACGATTTTAAAACCTGGTACAGGAAAAACACGGAGGAAACTATGAAACTGAAAACCTTATTCTCCCGACGTTCTGCGGCTGAGGCAGATCCGTCTGGCAGTTTATCCCGAAACATCACCCTGGATGTCACCGTCTGCGGCTTATTTGCAGCCCTCATTGCCGTTGGTGCTTTCATGAAGATCGTCATTCCGGTAGGAGTGGACACCATGAACTTTACCCTGCAATGGCTCTTTGTCATGTTGGCAGGCCTGCTTCTCGGATCCCGCAGAGCTTTGAAAAGCGTGGCTGCTTACCTCATCACCGGTCTGATCGGATTTCCTATCTTTGCACGGGGCGGCGGTCCAGCCTACCTCTTGCGCCCAACCTTCGGCTTTTTGCTTGGTTTTGCACTGGCTGCCTGGGCAATCGGATTCTTATGTGAAAAGATCCGCCCGGCAAAGGCAGCAGGCTGGTTCTTTACCACGGTGGTGGGCTTTGTGCTCTATTATGGAATGGGGATCGTTTATTTCTATATGATCACCCACCTGTTATCCTCCCAGACACCGGTTGCCCTCAGCGTGATCTTTGGAGTGTACTGCCTCCCGACCATGCTGCCGGATCTCATGCTCTGCGTCATTGCTGTGATGCTTGCAGGACGGCTGCGGCCGGCGGTAAATGCAGTGCTGCGGTCATAAAATCCAAGGGGTTCGAAAATCCGGGACTGTTATACCAACAAGCAGGCTTAAGTGGAATTTTTCGCCTCGTGTGCTCTGCCGCCTATTGCCAGGACTGCGTTCGAAACTCGCGTGCCTTGCACGCTCAAACATCTTACTCCGTCCTGACGATATGCTCGCACACTCTGCAAATTCCAATGAGCCTGCTAATTGGTATGACAGTCCCGGATCTTCTACTGCGCTGGCTACGCTAATTGTGGCTATTCTTACCTATGTTCAGATGCAGTAGCTGTATCTGGATCGGAATTATGATACAGAAAGGGGTGCAGAATTTACCATGAATCCATACAGGATGCTGGAAATATTGACGCAACAGGAACAGTTTGAGCTGCTTTGTGGAAAAGAGGATTTTCATACCTTACAGGATATCCGTCTGGTCTATCTGATGAATGACGCTGTGGAGGCATTTCTCACGTTTCGGAATGCCCGGATCACGGGGGAGTATCTGCAGAATTACAGAGGGGAGCTGAAAACACATCTGGAACGCGAAACAGACCGTTCTGCGTTGGTGGTGCATCAGGGCAGAAATGTATTTACACTGTTTTTTGAGAAACTGGAGCCGGAATATGAGCTGTACAATTATGGTGAGATCGGCCACTTCTGGGTCAGGGATTATGAGTATCTGAGGCAGTTAGAATACCGCCTTGCCATCTTGTGGGATAAATTCGAATATCTGGGAGAGGACTGCTGCAATGAGGAGGAGCAAAAGCTTGCCTGGCTTTCTAAATTCCCGCCGCTGAACTTTACCTCTTATCCTTCCGTGCCACCGGAGTACCTTCCAGACCGGGACGATGGCTGGACTTTAGCACCGGAGGCTCTGGATGTGATGCTTGATCTTGCAAAAGAAGCAAACGATGCATCCCTTCTTAAGATCCTAAAGATTTACAAAAAACATTCCGGCAGATGGATGACAAACTATATTGCCGCTTTGCTGCGCGAAAACAAGCATGCAAAAACCGTAGATCTCTTGGCGGATAAGCTGAAAAAGGCAGCAGCAGCCTACCCGGACCGAAGCTTTGGCAGCGAGCGGGATGCATTGTATGCAAAGATCATGGAAGCTGCCAGGGCAGGACAAAAAAAGCTGAAAGAACAGGGTATCGAGTCCGTGGTCCTTCGGGAAGAGCCCTTTGTCCACGCAAAAGACACTCTGGACTTTCAGGCACACCTGATGATCTGGATACCCGGAATAAAAAATAGAAGAACCGAGATCCGAAGCTTTGGAGTGGATGAAAAACCAAAGAGGAGTAATCTGTTATAGAGTCCGAAGATCCGGGACTGTCATACCAACAAGCAGGCTTAAGTGGAATTTTTCGCCTCGTGTGCTCCGCCGCCTATTGTCAGGACTGCGTTCGAAACTCGCGTGCCTTGCACGCTCAAACATCTCACTCCGTCCTGACGCTATGCTCGCACACTCGGCAAATTCCAATGCGCCTGCTAATTGGTATGACAGTCTCGGATCTTCTACTGTATTGGCTACTCTACAGAAAAATGGTGTATGCTTCCTAACGTGTTAATTTCTGTTGCATATTCATCCAACTTTCCGGTGTAGTATCGGTCGCTTGGGCTATCCGGATAGCCATTTCAGGACTCAGCATTGCTTTTTCGTTTACAAATTCAGAGAGGGTTTTTCGGCTAACGCCAAGCATTTTGGCAGCTTCTGTAATTGTAAGGCCAAGCGGTTTTATAATATCTTCCAGGAGAACAACTCCCGGATGAGTTGGTTTTCTTCTTGTCATGTATGTTCCTCGTTTCAGTGTGTGCAATCGGTATATGGGCAAAAGTATATCCTCATTATAATGCATCAGGCGATAAACGCAAATTACTTTTTAGCGCAGCCAGTCAAGTAGAAGTTCCGTGAAGGAGGTATCAAACAAGCAGGCGCATTGGAATTTTCCTCGTGCGCGAGCATAGCGTCAGGACGGAGTGAGTTGTTTGAGCGTGCAAGGCACGCGAGTTTCGAACGCAGTCCTGACAATAGGCGGCGGAGCGCACGAGGTACA
>CAVIHW010000002.1:0-108057 GCA_963642615.1 Oscillospiraceae bacterium
GGCTTAAAAACCTTGCGATGTACGCAGATCCTGGAATCCCGCCAACAGGAACCCCTAGGGGCTTGCCCCTAGGTATCAGTCAGGTGAAAGGAGGATAGGTAAACGGTGTTACAGTGAGAAGAAAGCTGTATAAATTGGCCTTCCGAAGCTGTTAAAAACGACCCTAAAGGGTCGCCGTTTCCTTATTAAATGGATGAATCAGAAAATCAGCATCGGAAGCCAGGATTTTGCTTTTTTGCGGGAGCAGAACTGCTTTTTCGTTGATAAGACCGGTTTTATCAAAAGCTGGTGGGAGTCCGGGGATGCGGTTACACTGATCACCCGTCCGCGCCGATTTGGAAAGACACTAAATATGAGTATGTTAAACTGTTTCTTTTCCCTGCAGTATCAGAATCGGAAAGACCTGTTTTATGGACTTTCTATCTGGTCTGACCCGGAATATCAAGCCATTCAGGGAACTTATCCGGTCATTTTCTTAAGCTTTGCGGATGTAAAGCAAGACTGTTATGCAGATACGCTGCAGAAGATCCGACACATTATTGGCGATACCTACCGACAGCACCGTTATCTGTTAGAGGCGGCGTGCTTTACGGATGCAGAAAAACAGCAATTTACAAAGGTGATGAACTGTGAGATGGACGATGTTACAGCTCAGGATGCCCTGAAAAATTTGTCCTATTACCTGCATCATTACTGGAAAAAACGCACGATCCTACTTTTGGATGAATATGATACGCCCATGCAGGAGGCCTATGTATGCGGATACTGGGACGAATTTACAAACTTTATCCGCGGTTTGTTTCATTCTGCATTTAAGACCAATCCCTATCTGGAACGCGCAGTTATGACAGGCATTACCAGGGTATCCAAGGAATCGGTCTTTTCTGATCTGAATAATCTGAAGGTCATTACCATTACATCAGATGAATATGCAGACTGCTTCGGATTTACGGAAACAGAGGTGTTTGCAGCACTGGAACAGACGGGACTTGGAGATAAAAAGGCAGAGGTAAAAGAGTGGTATGATGGTTTTACATTTGGCAGCCAGCGTGATATTTACAATCCCTGGTCCATCACCAACTATCTGGATACCAGAAAACTGCAGCCATTCTGGGCAGCTACCAGTTCAAACAGCCTGGTCAGCAGACTGATTCAGACGGCTTCTGGGGAAATCAAGGAAAAGATGGAAGAACTTCTACAGGGACATAAGATTCAGGTCAACTTTGATGAGCAGATCGTGTTTGACCAGCTTGGGAAAAATGAGAATGCCATCTGGAGTCTGCTTCTAGCCAGTGGATATCTGAAGGCAGAAGAGGTGGAATACCGTGGCCTGATCCGGGAACCATGGTATCATTTAAGCATTACAAATCTGGAAACAGCCGGTATGTTTTCCGGAATGTTTAAAGACTGGTTTGGCATGACCCGTACCAGCTACAACCGGTTTGTCAAGGCATTGCTTCAGGGCGATGTGGAAGCCATGAATTATTATATGAATGAGGTGTCCCTTGCGACATTCAGCTTTTTTGATATTGGAAAAGAAGGCGGACGGCAGAGTGAGCCAGAGCGCTTTTATCATGGCTTTGTGCTGGGGCTTCTTGCAGATCAGGCAGAACAGTACGAGATCCGTTCCAACCGCGAAAGCGGGTTCGGACGTTATGACGTGATGATGATCCCAAAGAACCGTGGTGGCTTGAAGGATCCGGCTTTTATTCTGGAGTTTAAGGTGAGGAATCCAAGAAAAGAGGCATCGCTGGAAGAAACCGTGCAGACCGCACTGGAACAGATTGAAACCAAGCAGTATGACGTGGAACTGCTTGCACGGGGAATCAAAAAAGAACAGATCCGGCATTACGGATTTGCATTTGAAGGGAAACAGGTACTGATCGGGTGAGGGTCAGTACCTGTTTTTTTTCTCTGCATCTTTTAAAAGGAGCAGGATCAGATTTCGAACGGGTTTGGTCAAAACATTACTTTTGGGATAAGCAATGACAATCTGGAAAATGATCGATGAACGGAGGGAAAACAGACGGCATCCGCTGGCGTTGCTGGATGCAGAACGTGGAAGAAAAGCAATTCCTTTTTGATTAGCTACCATATTGGCTGCTGCATTAATATCACTGATTTCACAAAGAATATCTGGTGTAAAGGGGAGTCCAGAAAGGAGATTTTGTTCCAGAGAGTGAAAAAAACTGTTGTGCTGATTCAGGATAAATGGTTCATCGGCAAGTAGTGACAGGTCGGCTCCCTCTTTTTCAAATAAGGAAATCAGCGGATGGGAGATAGGCAGAGCCAGCATTAGTTCTTCCTTGCGAAGTGGAATAAATTCCAGCATACTGTGGGCAGCTTCTCCAGTTGCAACAACTGCAAGATCAGCCATGCCGTTGGAAAGGTAATCCTTGGCAATGGTGGCATTACCATCAATGGTACTGATCAAGGTATGCGGATGCAGCTTTCGAAATTCCGGAAGAATATTCACAGAAAAATCCGGGAGCAGAATGTTATTATAAATAAAAGTGATCTGGTGTCTGCCGGACTGGGAAAGTTTGCGGATATCATCCAGAGCGTGCTCGTGGATGTTTTGAATGGAGCGAGCTCCGTTGACATAGATTTTTCCGGCATCGGTCAGGCGCATTTCATTGCTTTCACGTACGAAAAGTTTTGTGCCTAGCCGCTCCTCCAGACGTTTTAGCTGACGGCTTAAGGCAGGCTGTGAGATCAGAAGACGTTCGGCGGCACGGGATATGGAACGTTCTTCGGCAATTGCGATGATATAATCTAAGGTTTGAAATGTCATGGCAGTGTTCCTTTCTTACTCAATATGAAATTCATTCCAGATAGCGCGGGCAGTTTCGTTGAAGTCGGGTGTGTAGTATGAAACCTCCAGGTCATTGAGCATCATCAGATAAACAAAGTACCGTTCACTTTCAGTCAATATGGTTCCTTTTTTCATGATGATGCACAGATCAAGAAAAACGCGAGGAGAGAGGGAAAGGTAAGCTATATCGTGATCATTTAAACGTGCGAGGGAGCGGGGCTGGAATCCGATTCCGGAACCACCGCGAACCATGTTCTGTACAACTGTGTTGTTGCCGCTTTCATATACAACAGTCGGAGCAAATCCAGCTTGGGCAAAAATATAATCAGAGATTTTTCGTATGCTGGTGCCAGGAGTCATAAGGATAAAGGGAGAATCTGAAAGTTCCAGTGGTGTAGCCTGTGGCAGACTTTTGGAAGAGTCATTTGCTGTATCGGTACAGCGCTGTGCCAATGGATGGAATGACGGAACAATAATCACAACTTCCTCACGAAACAGGGTAATATAATCGAATTCTGAGGATTCTGTATCGAAACAGGTGCCGAGGGAAAAGGAACAGGTGCCGTCGAGAACCATTTTTCGCAGATGATTCATATAGCCATCTTGAAGCAGAAGGCGGACATGTGGATATCTTGCGGAAAAACGGGCAAAGATCTTGGAAGCAATTTCAGAACCGCGCAGTGGAGTAACCCCAATCCGAATCTCAACTGGCGCAGTGGAACTAAGTTGCTGGATAGACTGCAGAGTCCGCTCCTGTGTGGCGAGAATCCGTCTGGCAGCATCCAGATAGATTCGTCCAGCTGGTGTCAGAAGCAGCTTTTTTTTATCGCGAACGAACAAATCCA
Source organism: Oscillospiraceae bacterium (assembly GCA_963642615.1). Classification (GTDB taxonomy): domain Bacteria; phylum Bacillota; class Clostridia; order Lachnospirales; family Lachnospiraceae; genus Brotaphodocola. The sequence goes on from CAVIHW010000002.1 coordinate 3,661, forward strand.
TACCAAGTTCGCGCTCTAGATCGGATAAAAAGACGCTTAAGGTAGGTTGTGAAATTCCGAGGCGTTTTCCGGCACCGGATAGTGTTTGGCATTCGGCAAGAGCAATGATGTAGGACATATTCTTAATCTGCACAGTGAGTCTCCTTTTCATTAGTTTCTCCTTTTGAGAATATCTCATGATTTTTGAAATGTCAATAAAGTATAGTTTTTTGTAATGTAATATATAGTGAAAGATGGATTGTGTATTTGATAACGAAATGGTAATATTTCACTATAATCAAGAAAGATAAAAGAAGATGCAGCCGTGCTCTGTAAGGCCAATGATCATGAACAGCGCTCGTAGTCTATCGTTTTTTATCAAGAAATGTAATGAGGGAGAAATTGAGATGAATGTACAGATGATGATGGCGTTATGCATCCTGATTTTTATGGTTGTCATGCTTCTGACCCATAAGCTGCCATATGGCGTTACGGCAATGATCTGTTGTGTTTTGTTTGTTTTTACTGGGGTATTAGATTTAAAGACTGCCTTTTCTGGCCTTTCTAGCAGTACAACGCTGATGATCGCACCGATGATCGTTGTGGCAAGTGCGCTGGGAAAAACGAGCCTGATTCACCGCCTCAGAGGTGTAATGGGAAAGCTGCAGGGTAAGAGTGGCCTGCTTCTGATTGCAGGTATGTGTGGAATGACTATTATTCTGTCTCAGTTAATGGGACAGGTTGCGTGCATTTCGGTTATGCTTCTGTTTATCCAGACTTTTGATGAGGATGGTGAGTATTCTCCATCCAGACTCTTATTCCTGGTTGCAACGATCAACTGTCTGGCAACTTCCAAGTTTCCGATTGGTATGGGTGCAACCATGCCTGGTACTATTACCTCCTATTATCAGGGACTGGTTGGTCCAGAGGATTACCTGGGTATTACTGATTTCTTTAAAGCCGGTATCCTTCCGCTGATCGTAGGAACGATCTATTGTGTTTTATGTTACCGTCTGATCCCGAACGGTTCCTTCGATAAGTCTCAGGTAAAAGATGTAAAAGACGCAGCACCAATTTCTAAGAAGAATGAGTTCATGATTTTTGGTGTATTTGCGGTAATTATGCTGGGCTTTATGTTCACCAATCAGCTTGGAAGTGATATTACAAATGTCATCCCGTCTGCCGGACTTCTGGTTTTGATTGTGTTTGGGGTATTGGAAATTCCGGAGGTTATGAAAACCCTGACTTGTGATATGGTATGGATGGTTGCCGGAATGAGCGTTGTTTCCACTGCACTCTCAAAAACAGGTGTTGGTGAGCTGATTGGGCAGACTGTTTTAAAAATTCTTGGTGGACATCCGAGCGGACTGTTTGTAAGTATTGTATTCTGTGTTGCATGTGCCCTGATGACCAATTTTATGTCAAATATGGGAACTATGGCTCTTATGAGCCCAATTGCAGCATCCACTGCACTGGCAGGTGGTATGAATGTAAAGGCTGTAGTGCTTTGCTGCTGTGTATCTGCATGGATGGCATTTGTAATGCCGACAGGTTGTTCTGGTACGATGATGGCATTCGGTATTGGTAACCAGAATCCGCTGAAAACATTGAAATTTACGTTGCCGCTGCTGTTACTTACCATGATAGCGCTGATTATTGGAATTAATATCTTCTTCCCGATTTATGGTTAGAAGATTGTGACAGATATTTAAATGACGAGGAGAAAGATTATGAAAGCAATTTTTAATCCAGGTACCAGCAAAAAAGCACTGACGCTGATGGATAACATTGTATATTCTACGGTTAAGGATCTGGAAGGAAATCCTCTGGATTTGAAACTTTCCGTGTTGCTTCAGAATGGAAACAGCGAGATGCGTGCTGCTGTTGGAGAGGATGATCCAAAAGAGGATCATTCTCCGAAGCCTGCATTGGTTTGGATTCCTGGCGGTGGCTGGAAAGGCTGCGATAAAAATTTGATGCTGGGTGAGATGACAGAGTTTGCAAATGCCGGATATGTGGTTGTGTCCATTTACTATCGCAGCAGTGCTGAGGGACATTATCCGGATCAGCTGATTGATGTGAAGACAGCAATCCGTTTTATCCGTGCTCATGCTGCAGAATTTGAGATTGATCCGGAAAAAATCGGAATCTTTGGACGCTCTGCGGGTGGGCATCTGGCTGCTGCGGCAGCTATGAACCAAGATGGCTTTGACAGTGAGGAGTGCAGCGGTTATTCTTCCAAGGTTCAGGCATGTAGTGACATGTTCGGACCGGTAGATATTCCGGCCCTGATGGAAGAGGAGGAAAAAAAGTTTTCCGATCCGAACTTCCGCTGGCATAAGGTAGAAGAGACCCATGGTGGCTGTCTGCTGGGGGGAGATCCGGCAACTATGAAAGAACGCGGAGCAATGGCTAGTCCGGTAAATATGGTAAATTCAAATATGTGTCCGATTCAGATCCTTCATGGTGACAATGATCCGATTGTTCCGGTTGAGGCCAGCAGTGAGCGTCTGTATCAGAAAATTGTAGAGGCAGGCATGGAAGATAAAGTGGATTACTATGTAATTCCGGGTGCAGGCCATGGAACCAGAGAATTCTTCCAGGATGCGACCAAAGAACTTCAGATTACATTTTTTGATAACTATCTGAAATGATGGTCAGCTGGAAAGAACAGACCTCCTCAGGCAGCGACAGAAAGTGGGTTGAAATTTATATCTGAGTGTGATATATTGAACATAAAGAAAGACACCTGTTGCTGCAGGTGCCTTCTTCGGAACCCCACTCCAAAGGTGGAGCTTCCCAAGTTGGGGATTTGCCTCTTACTCAGAGGCCGCCCGTCCTGGTGTGAACAGGGCGGGCATTTTTTTATTTATGCTTATTTCTCTGATCGAGAAAGGTAAGCAACGCAAGAATTAAGTTGCTAAAGTCAGAATATTTCGACTTTATTGGCCTTTGTTTACACATATAGGGATTTAAACATCTTTTTACACCTTCTATACATCTTTTTTACGCTTCCATAACGAAAACTATATAGAAATTTCTCCTTCTTAACATTCCCTAAACTATTAGAAAAACTTTATAAAATCTCAATTTCACGAATTTCACATTGAAAAATCGGCCTGTTATAATCCGGGTAAGAGGTAACAAAAACGAAAAAGGAGATGAGAGGTATGTTTTTCAAAAAGTATGGGGACATCGTAGTGGGCGTGTTTTTCATGGCTCTGGCGGCCATGCTGATGGTCATGGCACAGATGCTTCCGAAATCCAAGGTCATGGACATCGGACCGGATTTCATGCCAATGGTAATTGGCGGCGTAACCTTTATTCTGGCGGCAATCCTGACGATCCTCAGCATCAAGAATTTTAAAATGCATGCAAAGGAGCTGGAACATGCAGAGATTCCGGACTGCGATTACAAGCGTGTGCTTTCGAGCATCATCCTGGTTCTGATCTATGTGTTCATCCTTCAGCCGGTAGGATTCATCATTTCTACTCTGATCTATCTGATGCTTCAGATGGCAGTGCTTTCCCCGGACGATGAGCGTGATCCGAAACACATGATCCGTCTGGCTATCATCAATGTGGTATTTACCCTGGTCGTATTCTTCCTGTTCCGTTACGGATTCAAGATCGTACTTCCGGCAGGTATCTTCACCATCACATTATAGGAAAGGGAGGTTTGATTATGCAGGCATTAGGACTTTTAGGCAGTGCTTTTATCAGCATTATGCATCCGGCATCCATCCTTCTGATGATCGCCGGTGTGGCAATCGGTATTGTATTTGGTTCCATCCCGGGACTATCTGCTTCCATGGCAGTGGCACTGATGCTGCCGCTTACATTCAGCATGACACCGTCCATGGGCATGAATACCCTGGTAGCGGTTTACATTGGAGGCATCTCTGGAGGTCTGATCTCCGCGATCCTGTTAAACATGCCGGGTACCGCATCTTCTATCGCAACCTGTTTTGACGGGCATCCGATGGCAAAAAGGGGAGAGGCCATGAAGGCGCTGGGACTTGGTATTGTCTTTTCCGCCCTTGGTTCCATCTTTTCCTTTATCATCCTGACATTCTGTGCACCGCTTCTGGCGGATATTGCACTGAAATTCACTCCGGCTGAGAACTTTGGCATCTGTTTCTTTGCACTGACCATGGTTGCCATTCTTTCTTCCGGAAACATGCTGCGCGGACTGCTTGCCGGACTTTTCGGTCTGATGTTTACCCTGGTCGGTATGGCACCGATTGACGGAACTGCGCGTTTTACCTTTGGAAACAGCAGCCTGATGGCAGGCTTTGACACCCTTCCGACTCTGATCGGTATCTTTGCGATCGCAGACATCCTGGTTACCGCAGAAAGCATGAACGGCGGCAAGATGGAGACCATTCCGATCAAGAAGGTAAAGGGCTTTGGCTTCAGCTTACAGGAATTTGTTTATCATTTACCGAACTTCCTTCGTTCTTCCCTGATCGGTGTCGGCATTGGTATCCTTCCGGGTATCGGTGGTTCTACTTCCGGTATGCTCGCTTATGTAACGGCAAAGAACATGTCCAAGAAACGCGACGAATTCGGTAAGGGCTGCCCGGATGGTGTTGTAGCAACTGAGTCCGCAAACAATGCAACCATCGGTGGCGCCATGATCCCGCTTCTGGTACTTGGTATCCCGGGTGACGGCGTTACCGCAATGATGTTAGGCGGCTTTTTGATCCACGGTCTGTCCGCAGGTCCTCTGCTCTTTGTGAAGAATGCAGACGTTGTATATGGAATCTTCGCAGCATGTATTCTTTGTACCCTGATCATGCTGGTGGTTGAGTGGACCTGTATCAAGGGCTTTGTACAGGTACTGAAGGTTCCGAAGCACATCCTGCTTCCGCTGATCCTGGTTCTGTGCTGTGTTGGTGCATATGCGACCAACAACCGTATCTTCGATGTACAGTCCATCCTGATCTTCGGTATCGTAGGTTATGTTTATCACAAATTCAGCCTGCCGACGACCCCGTTTGTGCTCTGCTTCCTCATCGGTGAGATGTTAGAGACTTACCTTAGACGAGGCATCATGCAGTACAAATCCTTTGGCGCATTTTTCACCAGACCGATCTTTGATGCGTTCTTCTTTGTAGCGATCGGCGTTCTGATATGGAGTGTCATGAAGGAACTGAAGGCATATAAGATTAAAAAACAGTCAGCGTAGGCTGGTAACCGTTACACATGACCATTTGATAGGGTGGCAGAGCAATTCAGATTTCCCCGGGCTGAATTGCCTGCCACCATTTTTGTGCCAGACGGATAAATTCCTTTGCACCGGCACTTAAGTAACCGGAGGCAGGATAGCTGACGGTGATGTCCCATGAGGGGCGATCCGGCAGACGAAAGCATGCAAGCTTGTCAGAGTGATTCCGGGTGTAATACCAGGGAACAATGCCGCAGCAGATGGTGGATTCCACCAGGGAGACAATGCCGGCTGTGCTGTTGCTCTCAAAGAGGATATCCGGTTCGAATCCGCTCCGGATAAAGAGCTGGGAGCTTATAGTGCGCAGAGTCGAGTCCCGGTCCATCAGGACAAAGGGCTCATAGCGGAGCTCTTTTAAGTCCAAGGTAGCAAGCGGTGCTCCGGGCGGTGCAGCCTTTTCGGCAAGCGGATGACAGGCCGGGATGATCGCGATCAGTTCCTCGCTTCCAAGGATCTGGTACTGGTTTTTCTGCCAGTCGGATTTGGAAAGGACCTGAAATCCGACATCCAGATCTCCGCGGGCAATGGCAGTCTGCTGGGGCGAAACGCGCATTTCGAGCGGGTGAACGGTCAGATTCGGCATGGAACGGTGAAGCTCCGGATAAATGGCGGTAAACATATGAAGACCGCGTCCGGGGCACAGCCCGATATTTAAGGTTCCTTTTTTTAACTTTGAAACGTCGTAAAGCCGGTTATAGGTGGTTTTCTTGATGCGCATCATCTCCTGCGCACCTTCTATATAAATCTTTCCGGCCTCGGTCAGGCTCCACTTGTTCTTGGTGCGGTGAAACAGCGGTGTGCCAAGCTCCCGCTCCAGCTTTAAAAGCTGCTGGTTTAAAGCCGACTGGGTGATGAATAACTTTTCGGCGGCCTTTGTGATATTATTTTCTTCTGCAATTTTCAAAATATACTCAATCTGTCTGGTATCCATAAAAACCCCCTTCTTTCTTTTCAGTATACCATTAAAGGAACATAAATTATCATTTGACGGATGTTAGAAAAACGTGAAGAAATAAATTAACGGGTAGATCCTCTTGACAAACATGACAGGTTGTCATTATAATGTGACATATTGTCACATCGAAAAGTGACAGTCTGTCACATTATGAGAATCAATAGAGGAGGGATAGGATGCCTACGGAACGATTTTATCGGCTGCCGGAAGCAAAAAAGCAGGTCATCCGGGAAGCGGCCATCAAGGAATTTGCACGCGTGCCCTTTGACAAGGCTTCGATCAACCAGATCATCCAGAACGCGGATATCTCCCGCGGAAGCTTCTATACTTATTTTGAAGACAAGCAGGATGTGGTCCGGTATATTTTTGAGGAAAACTCCAGGCGGATGCGGGAATGCTGCGAGGAGGAGCTGAAGAAAAACCAGGGTGATTTCTTTGCACTTCTGGAATGGCTGTTTGAATTTACGATCCAGCAGCTAAAGGAATCGAGTGAGATGATCCGGCTGGTGAAAAACGTATTTTCCTATCAGGAGAATGCGCAGGCGTTTGGCTTTGAACTGGGCTGTACGCCGCCTTTGCAAGGGTTAAAGCCGGAGGATAGTCCGATCCGGTGGTTTTATGACCGAATCAATCGGAGCGTTTTAGCGATCAGCACGGAGGAAGAGATGGAGCCCTTAGTCCAGCTTGGACTGGTGTCCTTGCTTTTGGGGATCCGTTCCTATTATCAGAGTCCGGAACAGCTTGAACGGATCCGGAAACGATATCTTGCTTCACTGGAAGTGCTCAAGCACGGAGTGTTGAACTAAATTGCGAGAGGATTAAGAGGAGGATGTTATGAAGAAAAAGGCAGTCATTGCAGGAGCGGCCGTGGTTTTGGTGATCGCGGCCGTGGCAGGTATTGTGGTAAAGCGGAATCAGGTGACCACCGAGGAAACCCTGATCCCGGTAGTAAGTGCAGAAAATCCGCAGCTGGGAAGCATCGAGCTGTATCGCAGCCTGGTGGGTAAGGTAGAGCCTTCGGATGTGGTATATATCTATCCCAAGGCAGCCGGTGAGATCACCGAGGTTTTTGTGAAGGCAGGAGACGTGGTCACAGAAGGTCAGATGATCTGTAAGATCGACACCAAGCAGGTGGATGCAGCACGCTTACAGATGGAGGCGGCCGAGCAGAGCCTGAGCGATGCCAACACGAACCTTTCCAGACAGCAGGCACTGTTTGCGGCAGGTGACATTGCAAGCGTTGCCTTTGAACAGGCACAGACGCAGGCAAAGAATGCACAGATCAATTATGATTCTGCAAAGTTAAATTATGACTATCAGGTGGAATTTGCCAATGTGACGGCACCGATCTCAGGAAAGGTGGAAAGCTGTGACATCGAGGTGCACGACAATGTGGCATCCCAGGTGCTTCTGGCTGTTATTTCCGGTGAAGGCAGCAAGTCGATCACCTTCTCGGTTCCGGAAAAGATTGCAGGCCAGCTCCAGGTAGGAGACGGTATTAGCGTTGACAAGGACGGTTCTACGTATCAGGGTACTATCAACGAGATCAGCAGCATGGTCGATAATTCCACGGGTCTTTTTAAGGTCAAGGCTTCTGTGGAGAATGGCAATGCGCTTCCGACCGGATCTTCTGTAAAGCTTTCCGTGGTTTCCGACCGGGCAGAAAATGTCCTGACCGTTCCGGTGGATGCTGTTTATTATTCCGGCGGAGATGCCTATGTTTATACCAGCGAGGAAGGCACGGTACACCGTGTGCCGGTTGAGGTAGGCATTTATGATGCGAACAAGGCAGAGATCCTTTCCGGCCTGAATGCCTCCGACGAGGTGATCACCACCTGGAGCTCGGAGCTTTACGAGGGCTCTAAGGTACAGATCGCAGACGAAAACGGCAGTACAAAAGCAGGTGATACCGCAGAGGCAGCTGCCGAAGAAGCAAATGCCGACGCAGTAAATGGCAGTGCCGCAGCAGATGAGGACAGTGCCGCACAGTCAGGCAACCAGTAAGCAAAAGGAGGAGACAAACAGTGGGATTAACAAAAGCAGTCCTGAAACGACCGGTCACCGTCCTGATGGCGATCCTTTGCCTGATCGTATTTGGTCTCCAGTCCGTGCTTGGTTCCAAGCTGGAGCTGATGCCGACCATGGAGATGCCGGTTTTGATCATGTATACCATTTACCAGGGTGCAAGCCCGGAGGATGTCAACGACCTGGTTACCACGGAGATTGAGGACAGTATCGGCTCTTTAAGCGGTGTCGACACCATTCAGTCCCGTTCCATGGAGAACGTGTCGCTCGTCATCATCCAGTATGATTACGGAAAAGACATTGATGAGGCCTATGATGACCTGAAAAAGAAGGTCGATGCCATCAGCAGTGATCTTCCGGATGATTGTAACACACCGGTCATCATGGAGATGAACATCGATGAGATGGATACCATGACCCTGGCTATCAACAACCCGGCGCAGTCCGATCTTTATAACTATGTCAACAACAAGATCGTGCCGGAATTTGAAAAGATCACCACCGTGACCGATGTCAGCATCAGCGGTGGTCAGGAAGAATATATCAAGGTGGAGCTGATCCCGGAAAAACTCGAGCAGTACCATCTGACTCTGGCTTCCGTGGCAAGCTCCATCGGAAGCGCGGATTTTACCTATCCGGCAGGCGATACCATCGTGGGCGGGCAGCAGCTGTCTGTCAGTGCCGGAACCACGTATGACACCGAGGAACTGTTAAAGACCATTCCGATCACCTTGGGAAGCGGCAATGTGATCTACCTGTCCGATATTGCCAATGTCACCCAGGCGAAGGAGGATGCGTCCGGAATCGCACGTTACAACGGTGAGGATACCATCTCTGTCGGTATCAAAAAGCAGCAGAGTGCCTCAGCCGTGGATGTATCAAAATCTGTAAACAAGACCATCAAGACCTTGATGGATGCAGATGAGAATCTGGAGATCATCACGGTTGATGATACCAGCGACAGCATTACTTCCTCTTTAAAGAGCGTGATGCAGACCATGGTGATGGCGGTGGTCATTTCCATGGTGATCATCTTCCTCTTCTTTGGTGAGATCAAAGCATCGCTGATCGTCGGAACCTCCATCCCGATCTCCATTCTGGCGGCACTGATCCTGATGAGCGCCATGGGCTTTTCCTTAAACGTTGTTACCATGTCGAGCCTGGTACTTGGCGTCGGCATGATGGTAGATAACTCCATCGTTGTGCTGGAGAGCTGTTTCCGTTCCACGAAGGGAAAAGGGATTGTGGGATACCGCGATGCAGCACTGGAAGGAAGCGGCATCGTGCTGCAGTCCATCATTGGCGGTACGGCAACCACCTGCGTGGTATTCCTTCCGCTGGCGCTCTTAAACGGACTGACCGGACAGATGTTTAAGCCGCTGGGCTTTACCATTGTATTCTGTATGGTGGCATCTCTGGTCAGTGCCATGACCATTGTTCCGCTTTGCTATTGCTTTTATCGTCCGCAGGAGAAGGAAAATTCTCCGGTGGGAGGGATTGTCCGTGCAATGCAGGATGGTTACCGCAGCATCATGAAGGTGCTGCTCCCGAAGAAAAAGACGGTTATTTTTACCTCCATTGCCCTGCTTCTGTTTTCCTTCTTCCTGGCATCCCAGCTTCGCATGGAGCTGATGGTATCGGATGATACCGGAACCATTTCCATGACCATTGAGACCAGACCGGGACTTACGGTAGAAGAGACGGATAAGATCTACAAGCAGGTAGAGGAGATCATCACGCAGGATGCGGATCTGGATTCCTATATGCTGACTTCCGGCGGAAGCGGCCTGTCTGCCTCCACAAGCAGCGGGGCCAGTCTGACGGCTTATTTAAAGGACGACAGAAAGCGCGACACGGATGTGGTAATGAAGGAGTGGAAACCGCTCCTTAATCAGGTGGCCGGAGCCAATATCTCCATGGAGGCAGCATCCTCCTCCACCATGATGTCCTCCACAAGCGGTGTCGAATATATCCTGCAAAGTACGCAGTATGACGAGCTGAAGGCAGCTTCTGACGAGATCGTGGATGCGCTGCTTGCGCGCCCGGAGGTTTCCAAGGTACACAGTTCCCTGGAAAATGCGGCTCCGGTGGTCAAGCTCAACATCGATGCCATGAAGGCGAATGCCGAAAACATTACCCCGATCCAGATCGCAAGCACGGTCAGCAATATGCTGGGCGGCAAAGAGGCAACGACCCTGGATGTGGACGGAGAAGAGATCAGCGTCAAGGTTGAGTATCCGAAGGATGAATATGACACCATTGACAAGCTAAAGGGCATTGTCCTGACCACAAATACGGGAAGCTCCGTGGCACTGGCCGATGTGGCTGACATTGTATTCCAGGACAGCCCGAGCACCATTGTGCGGCAGAACAAGCAGTACCGGGTGACCATAAATGGTGATGTGGCGACCGATGATGCACGCCAGATCTCTGCGATCGAGAAGAAGCTTTACAATGAGGTTGTATCCAAGTACCTGACCCCAACCATCACCCGTGCGAGCAATTCACAGAACGAGATGATGGCAGAGGAGTTTGCAAACCTGGGCGGAGCGATCCTGACAGCGGTATTTCTGATCTTTGTTGTCATGGCGGCACAGTTTGAATCCTTAAAGTTCTCTCTGATGGTCATGACCACGATCCCGTTCTCCCTGATCGGCTCCTTTGGACTGTTGTTCTTAGCTGACAGCCCGATCAGTATGGTATCCCTGCTCGGCTTTCTGATGCTGATCGGTACGGTTGTAAACAATGGTATCCTCTATGTCGATACCGTAAACCAGTACCGTGCTGAGATGGATCGCGATACGGCTCTGATCGAGGCCGGAGCAACCCGTCTGCGTCCGATCCTGATGACCACCCTGACAACGGTCGTATCCATGGTGCCGATGGCACTGGCGTACGGTGACAGCGGTGAGAGCATGCAGGGTCTTGCCCTGGTAGATGTGGGCGGTCTGGTGGCTTCTACGATCCTGGCGCTGTTGATGCTGCCGATCTACTATGCAGTCATGAGCCCGAAAAAGAAACCGGAACCCCATTATGATTAAGTGGGAGGAGGAAGTGAAATGAAACGATTGAAACAGGCATTGACTCTGGGATTGGCCGGAACCATGCTTGCGGCAGCGCCCGGTGCGGCGTTTGCTGCAAGCCCGGAGTTTGCCCGCAGTGCCGAGGAGTGGGCAAAATTGCAGGATAACACGATCGAATACGATGAGATCGCAGACCTGATCCATGAATACAATGCAACCGTCCAGAAAAATGCCATCGACTTAAGTAAGTTCCGCAAGGATTACGGCGAGAGCAATGACGAATGGGCTGACCGTTACCGGGAACTGGCAGACGATCTGGAGGCCAGCCTAAGCTATCCGGATGTGGAGGATACCTCCTATGCCAGTGTGATGACGGCCATCGTCACCAGTGAGATGCAGATCGACAACTGGAGAAAATCTGCGGATGAGGCGGTCGATGATTATATGACTTACTATTACAACTATGCGTCCGCGGAGGCGATGCTGACCTCCAATGCGCAGCAGCAGATGATCGCATATTATGTCAATCAGCTTCAGCTGGAGCTGGATCAGAAAAACCAGGAGCTCTTAAACGAGACCTATCAGAGCGTGCAGACCCAGAAAAGCCTTGGCATGGCTACCGATGTGGATGTGCTGACCGCAGAGGAAAATCTGCGCAATGCCAACAAGGCCATCCTGGATGATCAGAATACCATGGAAAATAACCAGGAAAAGCTCTTTGTTGCACTCGGCTGGAAGCACGATGACAGACCAACGGTCGGGAGCTTACCGGAGCCGGATTTCAACCGGATTGCCGCCATGGATCCTGCAAAGGATAAGGAACAGGCTGTGGAAAACAGCTATACCATGAAGATCAATAAGCGGAAGCTTGAAAATGCAAAGAGCGATGAGACCAAGGAAACCCTTGAAAAAACCATCCGTGAGGATACCCAGAGCATTGGGGCCTCTGTCACGAGCAGCTACCAGAATGCGCTGGCAGCGAAGGCCTCTCTGGAACTGAAAGAGGCGCAGGCAGCGCTGCAGGAAAAGACCATGCAGACCACAGAGCGCCAGTATCAGCTTGGCATGATCGGACGGCTTGATTATCTGAGACAGAACTATGCCTGTGAGTCTGCAAAGATCCAGGCAAAGACGGCAAAGTACAACCTTCTGCAGGCCATCCAGTCCTACGACTGGGTGTTAAACGGACTTGCAAATGCATCCTAAGGCGGTGATGAAGATGAGAAAAGTTTTCAGACGGAAGGATGGTTTCAGAAGAAAGAATGCAGCAGTGCTTGCCGGTATCATGCTTTTTTTGAGTCTTCCGGGAAAGGCTTATGCGGCTTATGCTCCGGTTACCGGAAATCCTGAGGACACCTACGATGCAGCAACCTGGGCAAAGCTTCAGGACAATGTGCTGGAATATGAAGAGATCCCGGATCTGGTGCATGTCTATAACAGCAGCATCTCAGAAATCTGGAAGACCCTGCGGGACAATCAGGAAAAGATAGACCGCAATATTGAAGAACTGGACAGCTTGAGCGGCAATATGAAGCGTTTAAAGGACGATGCAAAAGACCAGGGCAACCTGATGAATTACGGCAATTATACCATGCAGGAGATCATCTTAAAAAAGGTAGCCTCCGGTCTTCGCAGCACCGATCTGTACAGCAAGACGACGGTGTCTGGCATTGAAAAGGGGGAAAAGCAGATCACAAAGGCAGCCCAGTCGCTGATGATCACCTATGATTCCCTGTTAAAGCAGAAAAATACCTTAGAAAAGCTGCAGGAGCTTTACGAAAAGCAGTATCAGATCGCAGTGAATAAGCAGGCACTTGGCATGGCAACGGATCAGGATGTTCTGACTGCGAAAACCAATCAGCTGTCAGCAGCCAGCTCTGTTGCTTCCTTAGATGGCGGCCTCTTGCAGCTGAAACCGAATCTTTGCACTCTGACAGGATGGGCTGCGGATGCTTCACCGGAGTTTGCGCCCATCCCGGAGACCGACCTGTCCCTGATCGGTCAGATGAATCTGGAGGAAGACACAAAAAAGGCCATCGGCAACAACTCCACCCTGATCAGTCAGCGCACCTCAGAAAAGGGAAGCAGCAATGCCAGCATCCAGAGCCGCCTTGGCGTGATCGAAGAAGGGGAAGAGAAGCTGACCATTGAGATGAAACGCCTCTACAACGATGTGTATACACAAAAGGAAGCCTTCGAGGGAGCAAAGGCCGGATATGAGGCCGCACAAAAGACCCATGACAAGTATACGCGGATGTACCAGATGGGACTGCTTGGCGAGTCGGATTATATCGGCACGGAGATTTCCTATTATCAGGCAAAGAGTGCCTATGAGACGGCAGATACCTCGTTAAGGCTTGCGATCGAAACCTACAACTGGGGCGTGCAGGGACTTGCAACGGTTGAATAAGGAAGAATATAGAAGGAAGTGTGCGAAGGCACACTTCCTTTTTGTAAACGATGCACTGGAATCCATATTGACACATATGTTATAATGTACCAGTTATAGGAAGCGCTTATTTAGAAAAAACAGAGAGGAAACTGATTATGAATAAGAAAAAGATCGCAGTCCTGTTTGGCGGACAGTCATCGGAGCATGTCGTATCCTGTGTGTCAGCAGCTAACGTGATTGATCTGATCGATAAAGAAAAATATGACCTGCTGCTCATCGGCATCACCGAGGAGGGTCACTGGGTCAAGGCAGAAAACGTGGAAGAGATCCGTTCGGGAGCATGGAGAGAGAGCAAAAGGGAAGTGATCATTTCTCCGGATGCTACAAAGAAGTGTGCACTGATCACGGAGGATGGCGTGACACGCGAGGAGAAGATCGATGCAGCATTTCCGGTACTGCATGGCCTTTATGGCGAGGACGGAACGGTTCAGGGACTCTTTGAACTGGCAAAGATCCCGTATGTGGGCTGCGGAGTTTTAGCTTCCGCTGTTTCCATGGATAAGCTGTATACGAAGATCGTAGTAGACGACTTAGGGATCCGCCAGGCAGCCTATGTTCCGGTCATGCGCTGGAAGATGGAAAAAGACATGGATGCCGTGGTAAGCGAGGTTGAAAGCCGTTTTTCTTATCCGGTTTTTGTAAAACCATCCAACGCCGGTTCTTCCCGCGGCGTCAGCAAGGCAGAAAACCGCACACAGCTTGTGGAGGCCTTAAAAGAGGCAGCAAGACATGACCGCAAGATCCTGGTGGAAGAGACCATTGTGGGACACGAGGTGGAATGTGCAGTCCTGGGCGGAGGCTCCAAGCCTGTGAAGGCCTCCGGTGTCGGTGAGATCCTGGCGGCAGCCGAGTTCTATGATTTTGATGCAAAATACAACAATGCAGAATCCCGCACGGTCATCGGACCAAAGCTTCCGGGAGATTCCGCAGAGCGTGTGCGCAAGGCGGCAGCCGAGATCTTCAATGCTGTGGATGGCTATGGCCTGTCCCGGGTAGATTTCTTTGTTACCGAAGCGGGCGAGGTAGTCTTTAACGAGATCAATACCATGCCGGGCTTTACCGCCATCAGTATGTATCCTATGCTCTGGGAGGCAGCGGGCATTGCAAAGCCGGAGCTGGTAGACCGTCTGATCAGTCTGGCATTTGAGAGGTAAGAGACATGATCGACAGAAACGCGCCTGTCGGCGTATTTGATTCCGGTGTCGGCGGACTGACTGTGGCAAGAGAGATCATGCGCCAGCTGCCGGATGAGCGGATCGTCTATTTTGGTGATACTGCAAGGGTGCCTTACGGAAGCAAGTCAAAGGATACCATCCTGCGCTACTCCCGCCAGATCATTCGCTTTCTCCGTACAAAGGAGGTAAAGGCCATTGTCATTGCCTGCAACACGGCAACGGCACTGACTCTGGATATCGTGGCGGCGGAATCGGACATTCCGATCATCGGAGTGATCAATGCCGGAGCCAAGACTGCCGTGGAATCGACCCGAAACGGCCGCATTGGCGTGATCGGAACGGAGGCGACCATCGGAAGCGGAACCTATACGGAGGTCATGAAAAAGATGAAGCCGGACATCCAGGTGTTTGGAAAACCCTGTCCGTTGTTTGTTCCACTGGTGGAGGAAGGCTGGCTTCATGATCCTGTGACGGATGAGATCGCTTCCCGGTATCTGAGCGTCTTAAAGGAGAAATACATTGACACCCTGGTGCTGGGCTGCACCCATTATCCGCTTTTGCGTTCTACCATGCGGCGGCTGATGGGAGAGGAGGTCACCCTCGTAAATCCGGCCTATGAGACGGCTCTGGAGCTTCGCGGGCTTTTGGCAGAGCGTGGCATGAGCCGTGACCCTTCCACCGTGTTTACAGGGGCAAAGTATAAGTTTTATGTCAGTGACCAGGCAGAGAAGTTTACGGATTTTGCCAGTGCCATTCTGCCGGAGGATGTAAAGGAAACCAGAAAGATTAACATAGAAGAGTTCTGATCGTTACCGTACACGGTCAGCGGGAGATAAGGTTATGACAAGAGATGTACTGATCCGCTTAAGCGGCCTCCAGTCGATCGATGGGGAGGAAGGCGAGGTGGAAGTGATCACCGCGGGGGATTACTTCCTGAAAAATGAGAAGCATTATCTGATTTATGAAGAAGTGGTGGAAGGCATGGAAGAAACCATCCGAAATACCATGAAGCTCACGCCGAACCGCCTCGAGATCCGAAAGAGCGGTCCGGTATCTGCAAACATGGTCTTTGAGCCGGACAAAAAGACCCAAACTCACTATGCAACTCCGATGGGAGAGATGTTTGTGGAGATGACCACGAAAAGGATTGATTTTTTGCAGGAGGAAGATCACTTAAAGGTAGAGATCGAGTATTCCCTGGATGTCAATTATGACCATCTGTCAGAATGCCGGATCGTGCTCGATGTAACTTCCAAAAGCTGTGCCAGACTGGAGCTTTCACAATAGGAACGGTTTTTGCAATAGGATAAATGTAAGAAGAAACAGATAAAAACGAAGCGGAGGCAGACGAATAAGATCGTCTGCCTCCGTTTTCTGCTAAGATCAAAATTACTTTTTAAATCTTGCAAGGAAACCTTTTTTCTTCGGTGCCTGCGGGATGGATCCGCCGCGGACACTCTTGATCTCGGTGATGTAAAGACCGCTTACAACCACTTTTGCCTCGGTCTTAACCGGGAGTGATTCAAATACACGCTCGTCTGCCATCAGGGTCATAACCTTCGGACCTACCTTCGCCTTTACAACCGGAACCTTTGCCCAGCGCATGTACTTGGGAGTCTGCTCGTAAACCATCTTGGGAAGACCGGAATCCTTGATCTTCATTTTCTTTTTGTCGATGATGAGCATGGAAACCGTCTGCTTGGACATTTCCAGAAGCTGCTGCTGCTCAACCTGACGCTTTTCGAGCTTTCTTCCTAAGAAGTACAGAACCGCAAGAGCGATCACTGCGATCACCAGAATTACCAGCAAAACGTTTAATACTGTCTGCATGGGGCATACCTCCATTGGGTTCTTCATTGTAACAGGACAAACCTGTACAAAAAGTATAGCATTTTTTCGAAAAAAAAGCAAGGAAAAACTTGACACCTTGACAGACCTGTGATATTATGGAGTGTGCACTATTGTGGCATTCTGGGCTTTTTGCGCCCAAAAATATGCCTGAAATTTGATTAGAAAACAGGGGTGAAACGTCAATGGAGAAAAGCAGAATGCGCCCGGTAACATCGGGAAAGAGCGTTAGAATGAGCTACTCAAGACAGAAAGAAGTTCTTGAGATGCCAAACCTGATTGAGATTCAGAAAGACTCCTATCAGTGGTTCCTCGATGAAGGATTAAAGGAAGTATTTGAAGATATCTCCCCAATCTCCGATTTCGCTGGGCATTTAAGCCTCGAATTCGTTGATTTTACATTATGTAAGGATGAAGTCAAATACAACATCGAAGAATGCAAAGAACGCGACGCAACTTACGCTGCACCTTTAAAGGTAAAGGTAAGACTTTACAATAAGGACAAAGAAGAGATCAACGAGCACGAGATCTTCATGGGAGATCTTCCGCTTATGACCGATACCGGCTCATTCGTCATCAACGGCGCAGAACGAGTTATCGTAAGCCAGTTAGTACGTTCTCCGGGTATCTACTACGGAATCGGACACGACAAGATCGGTAAAGAGCTGTATACCTGTACCGTGATCCCGAACCGCGGTGCATGGCTGGAGTATGAGACCGACTCCAATGATATCTTCTATGTTCGTGTAGACCGTACCCGTAAGGTTCCGGTAACCGTACTGGTGCGTGCACTGGGCTATGGTACCAACGCGGAGATCATTGACCTGTTCGGTGAGGAGCCGAAACTGCTGGCAAGCTTCGGAAAAGATACTGCAGAGAGCTATCAGGATGGTCTGTTAGAGCTCTACCGCAAGATCCGTCCGGGTGAGCCGTTATCCGTTGATAGTGCAGAAAGCCTGTTAAACAGCATGTTCTTTGACCCGCGTCGTTATGACCTGGCCAAAGTCGGCAGATATAAATTTAATAAGAAGCTTCATTTCAAAAACCGCATCAAGGGTCAGATCCTGGCTGAGGATGTGGTGGATGAGACAACCGGAGAGATCCTTGCAGAGGCTGGCGCAAAGATCGACAAAGAGCTTGCAACCACCTTGCAGAACGCAGCTGTTCCGTATGTCATGATCCAGACCGAGGAGAGAAGCTACAAGGTGCTCTCAAACCTCATGGTCGACCTGGCAGCTTATGCGGATTTTGATCCGAGCGAGGTTGGTATTACCGAGATGGTTTACTATCCGGTGCTCAAAAACCTCCTGGAAGAGGCTGGCGATGATCAGGAAGAGTTAAAGAAACTCGTTCGCAAGAACATTGCAGAGCTGGTTCCGAAGCACATTACAAAGGAAGATATCATTGCTTCCATCAACTACAACATGCATCTGGAAGGCGGCATCGGTACCGCAGATGATATCGACCATCTGGGTAACCGTCGTATCCGTGCAGTCGGCGAGCTCTTACAGAACCAGTACCGCATCGGTCTGTCCCGTATGGAGCGTGTGGTAAGAGAGCGTATGACCACCCAGGATATGGATGGCATCACTCCGCAGTCCCTCATCAACATCAAGCCGGTTACCGCAGCAGTGAAGGAGTTCTTCGGAAGTTCCCAGCTGTCCCAGTTCATGGATCAGAACAACCCGCTGTCTGAGCTGACCCACAAGAGACGTCTTTCCGCATTGGGACCTGGCGGTCTGTCCCGTGACCGTGCCGGATTCGAGGTACGAGACGTACATTATACCCATTATGGCCGCATGTGCCCGATCGAGACTCCTGAGGGACCGAACATCGGTCTGATCAACTCCCTTGCAACCTATGCAAAGGTCAACGAGTACGGCTTCATTGAGGCTCCGTACCGTGTGGTAGACAAGAGCGATCCGGCTAACCCGCGTGTAACCGACGAGGTTGTATACCTGACTGCGGATGAAGAGGATAACTTCGTTGTAGCACAGGCAAACACCCCGCTCGACGAGGAAGGCCATTTTGTAAACAACAACGTAGCCGGCCGTTTCCGTGAGGAGACTTCCGAGTTCCAGAAGAAGGCCATCGACCTGATGGACGTATCTCCGAAGATGGTATTCTCCGTAGCTACATCCATGATCCCGTTCCTTCAGAACGACGATGCAAACCGTGCGCTGATGGGATCTAACATGCAGCGTCAGGCCGTTCCGCTTTTAAGAACCGAGGCACCTGCAGTAGGTACCGGTATCGAGGGCAAGTCCGCAGTTGACTCCGGTGTCTGCGTAGTGGCAAAGCATGCCGGTGTGGTAGAGCGTTCCGCTTCCAACGAGATCATCATCAAGAGAGATGACAACGGTGCAAAGGATGTTTACCACCTGATCAAGTTCTCACGAAGCAACCAGTCCAACTGCTACAACCAGAAACCGCTTGTATACAAGAACGATCACGTAGAGGCAGGCGAGGTCATTGCAGATGGTCCGTCCACCAGCAACGGTGAGATCGCCCTTGGTAAGAACCCGCTGATCGGATTCATGACCTGGGAAGGTTACAACTACGAGGATGCGGTTCTCTTAAGTGAGAGACTGGTCATGGAGGATGTCTATACCTCCGTTCATATCGAGGAGTATGAGGCAGAATCCCGTGATACCAAGCTTGGACCGGAAGAGATCACCCGCGATGTTCCGGGTGTCGGTGATGACGCATTAAAAGACCTCGATGAGAGAGGTATCATCCGTATCGGTGCAGAGGTTCGTGCCGGTGATATTCTGGTAGGAAAGGTGACTCCGAAGGGAGAGACCGAGCTGACCGCAGAGGAGAGACTGCTGCGTGCCATCTTCGGTGAGAAAGCAAGAGAAGTAAGAGATACCTCCTTAAAGGTACCGCATGGTGCTTACGGTGTCATCATTGATGCAAAGGTATTTACCCGTGAAAACGGCGATGAGCTGGCTCCGGGCGTAAACCAGTGCGTGCGCATCTATATCGCTCAGAAACGTAAGATCTCTGTTGGTGATAAGATGGCAGGACGTCACGGAAACAAGGGTGTCGTTTCCCGTGTGCTTCCGGTAGAGGATATGCCGTTCCTTCCGAATGGCCGTCCGCTGGATATCGTCTTAAACCCTCTGGGCGTACCTTCCCGAATGAACATCGGACAGGTCTTAGAGATGCACTTAAGCCTTGCATGTAAGGCTCTTGGCTTTAACATTTCCACCCCGGTATTCGAGGGCGCAAACGAGTCCGATATCATGGATACCCTGGAGATTGCAAATGATTATGTAAACACCTCCTGGGAGGAGTTTGAAGAGAAATATAAAGAGATCCTGAAACCGGAAGTAATGGATTACTTAGGTACCCATCTGGAGCATCGTGAGCTGTGGAAGGGCGTTCCGCTCCAGCGTGACGGTAAGGTAAGACTGCGTGACGGACGTACCGGTGAGTATTTCGACAGCCCGGTAACCATCGGTCACATGCATTACCTGAAGCTGCATCACCTGGTTGACGATAAGATCCATGCACGTTCCACCGGCCCATACTCCCTTGTTACCCAGCAGCCTCTGGGTGGTAAGGCGCAGTTCGGCGGACAGCGTTTCGGTGAGATGGAGGTTTGGGCTCTGGAGGCGTATGGTGCATCCTACACCCTGCAGGAGATCCTGACCGTGAAGTCCGATGATGTTGTCGGACGTGTGAAGACCTACGAGGCGATCATCAAGGGCGAGAACATCCCTGAGCCGGGCATTCCGGAGTCCTTCAAGGTACTGTTAAAAGAGCTGCAGTCCCTTGGTCTGGATGTCAGCGTACTGCGTGATGACGGAACTGAGGTTGAGATCAGCGAGAACGTGGACGGTGCCGAGACTGACCTGCGTGCCATCATCGAGGGCGACCGCCGCTACAACCGTGAGGAGTCCTTTGGTGACTACGGTTACCAGCAGCAGGAGTTCAAGGGTGAAGAGCTGGTTGACATCGAAAATGACGATGACATCAGTGATGATTTCGATGGGGAAACGGATGATTACATCGACGATTCCTTTGATGAAGAATAATAGAAGGGAGTAACGCTCATGCCTGAGACAAATGAAACTTATCAGCCATTGACATTTGATGCCATCAAGATTGGCCTGGCTTCCCCGGAGAAGATCCTGGAGTGGTCACACGGCGAGGTAAAGAAGCCGGAGACCATCAACTACCGTACCTTAAAGCCGGAGCGCGATGGTCTGTTCTGTGAACGCATCTTCGGACCGAGCAAGGACTGGGAGTGTCATTGCGGCAAATATAAAAAAATCAGATACAAAGGCGTGATCTGCGACCGCTGCGGCGTTGAGGTAACCAAGTCCAGCGTCCGCAGAGAGCGGATCGGCCATATCCAGCTGGCTGCTCCTGTATCTCATATCTGGTACTTTAAGGGTATCCCGAGCCGTATGGGTCTCATTCTGGATATCTCTCCGAGAATCCTGGAGAAGGTTCTGTACTTTGCATCCTACATCGTTCTGGATGCAGGTCAGACCAGCCTTCAGTATAAGCAGGTTCTCTCTGAGAAAGAGTACCGTGAAGAAGTAGAAAAATGGGGCTACGGCAACTTCCGCGTAGGAATGGGTGCCGAGGCTGTTCTCGAACTTCTCCAGAGCATTGACCTGGAGAAGGAGTCCGAGACCTTAAAGCGCGAGCTGAAAGATTCCAGCGGTCAGAAACGTGCAAGGATCATCAAGAGACTGGAAGTTGTAGAGGCATTCCGCAATTCCGGAAACAAGCCGGAGTGGATGATCATGACCGTGATCCCGGTAATCCCGCCGGATATCCGTCCTATGGTACAGCTGGACGGCGGACGTTTTGCAACCTCTGACTTAAATGACTTATATAGAAGAATCATCAACCGTAACAACCGTCTGGCACGTCTTCTTGAGCTTGGTGCTCCGGACATCATTGTCCGCAACGAGAAGCGTATGCTGCAGGAGGCTGTAGATGCCCTGATCGATAATGGCAGACGCGGCAGACCGGTAACCGGTCCTGGAAACCGTGCTTTGAAATCCCTGTCCGATATGTTAAAAGGTAAGCAGGGACGTTTCCGTCAGAACCTGCTCGGTAAACGAGTTGACTATTCTGGACGTTCCGTTATCGTCGTTGGACCGGAATTAAAGATCTACCAGTGCGGTCTTCCGAAGGAGATGGCAATCGAGCTGTTCAAGCCGTTCGTTATGAAGGAGCTGGTTCAGAACGGAACTGCACACAACATCAAGAGTGCAAAGAAGATGGTAGAACGTCAGCAGGTTGAGGTCTGGGATGTGCTTGAGGAGGTTATCAAAGAGCATCCGGTTATGTTAAACCGTGCACCTACCCTGCACAGACTGGGTATCCAGGCGTTCGAGCCGATCCTGGTAGAGGGCAAGGCGATCAAGCTGCATCCGCTTGTATGTACCGCATTCAACGCAGACTTCGACGGAGACCAGATGGCAGTCCATCTTCCGCTGACCCAGGAAGCACAGGCAGAGTGCCGTTTCCTGCTGTTATCTCCGAACAACCTGTTAAAGCCGTCTGATGGTGGTCCGGTAGCCGTTCCTTCCCAGGATATGGTACTTGGTATCTACTATCTGACCCAGGAGCGTGCGGGTGTAACCGGTGAGGGCATGATCTTTAAGAGTGTTAACGAGGCAATCCTTGCATATGAGAACGCTGCTGTGACACTGCACTCCCGCATCAAGGTAAGAATCACCAAGACCATGGCGGATGGCACAGAGAAGACCGGAATCGTAGAGTCTACACTCGGTCGCTTCATCTTCAATGAGATCATCCCGCAGGATCTGGGCTTCGTAGACAGAAGTGTTCCGGGCAATGAACTGCTTCTTGAGGTTGACTTCCATGTAGGCAAGAAACAGTTAAAGAAGATCCTTGAAAAGGTCATCAACGTACACGGCGCTACCCAGACAGCCGTTACCCTGGATGACATCAAAGCCATCGGTTACAAGTATTCTACCAGAGCAGCCATGACCGTATCCATTGCGGATATGACCGTGCCGGCATCCAAGCCGAAGCTTCTGGCAGATGCACAGGACACCGTAGACTTAATTGCAAAGAACTTCCGCCGTGGTTTGATCACTGAGGAAGAGCGTTATAAAGAGGTTATCGAGACCTGGAAGGCAACCGATGACCAGCTGACCAAAGACCTGCTTGGCGGTCTGGATAAGCACAACAATATCTTCATGATGGCAGACTCCGGTGCGCGAGGATCTGATAAGCAGATCAAGCAGCTGGCAGGTATGCGAGGACTTATGGCAGATACAACCGGTCATACCATCGAGCTTCCTATCAAGTCCAACTTCCGAGAAGGTCTTGACGTACTGGAGTACTTCATCTCCGCTCACGGTGCACGAAAAGGTATGTCCGATACCGCACTTCGTACCGCAGACTCCGGTTACCTGACCCGTCGTCTGGTAGATGTATCTCAGGATCTGATCGTGCGCGAGATCGACTGCTGCGAAGGCAAGGATATCCCGTTCATGGAGATCAAGGCATTTACCGACGGTAAAGAGACCATTGAGAGCCTGGAGGAGCGTATCACAGGCCGTTATATCGCTGAGACCATCACCGATCCGGAGACCGGAGAAGTGATCGTAAAGGCAAACCATATGTGTACCCCGAAACGTGCTGCAGCTGTTATGAAGGCACTCAACAAGATGGGACGCGATACCGTGAAGATCCGTACCGTCTTAAGCTGTAAGTCCCACATCGGTGTCTGCGCAAAATGTTATGGTGCCAACATGGCAACCGGCCAGCCTGTTCAGGTTGGTGAGGCAGTCGGCATCATCGCTGCACAGTCCATCGGTGAGCCTGGTACCCAGCTGACCATGCGTACCTTCCATACCGGCGGCGTAGCAGGTGGAGATATCACACAGGGTCTTCCTCGAGTAGAGGAGCTTTTCGAGGCACGTAAGCCGAAGGGACTTGCGATCATCACTGAGTTCGGTGGTGTTGTAACCCTGAAAGATACCAAGAAGAAACGTGAGATCGTGGTTACCGATCCGGAGACCGGCAACTCCAAGACCTATCTGATCCCGTACGGATCCAGAATCAAGGTTCAGGATGAGCAGGTGATCGAGGCAGGTGACGAGCTGACAGAAGGTAGTGTAAATCCGCATGACATCTTAAAGATCAAGGGTGTCCGTGCCGTACAGGATTACATGATCCAGGAGGTACAGCGAGTATATCGTCTGCAGGGTGTAGAGATCAACGATAAGCACGTTGAGATGATCGTTCGTCAGATGTTAAAGAAGATCCGCATCGAGGAGAGCGGCGACAGCGATGTGCTGCCGGGCGTATCCATGGATGTCTTAGACTTCAACGAGATGAACGAGGCTCTGATCGCAGAGGGCAAGCAGCCGGCAGAAGGCAAGCAGGTTATGCTTGGTATCACCAAGGCATCTCTGGCTACCGATTCCTTCCTGTCAGCAGCATCCTTCCAGGAGACCACCAAGGTTCTGACCGAGGCAGCCATCAACGGAAAGGTTGACCATCTGATCGGTCTGAAGGAGAACGTAATCATCGGTAAGCTGATCCCGGCTGGTACCGGTATGAAGCGTTACCGTTCCATCAAACTCAACACCGACATGAACGAACAGGATGAGCTCATGTTTGGGGAAGATGAAGAGGATGATGATATCCTGCTGTCCGGAGAGGATGATCTGGATGAGGATATGAACGAGGAAGTTACCGAAGTTTTCGATATCGACGACAGTGAAGAATAAACCCTGACAATTTCGGGCGCACAGGAAAATGACCTGGATTATTTTCCTGTGCGCCTTCTGCTTTATAGGTTTCATTGTTAGAAAGTAGTGGTGATATGGGGCAGTTTGCTGGGAGAAAGAACCAGAATCAAAACAGAAAACCTGCGAGGACATCTCAAAGAACCGGAACAAGCGGAACGCGGCAGTCTGCAAGAACCGGGCAGCAGCAGGCAGTCAACAGGCCAAAGAGGCCGCTTACGGAGCAGGAATACCGTAAGATGCGGGCAAGAAAGGCGCAGAAGATGAAGCTCATGCGCCGCCGCATACGGATGCTGATCCTGGCAATGCTTGCGATCTTTGTTCTGGTCGGTTCGTTTGTCTTTGCGGTATCCGGTATTGTCCGGAAACAGAAAGAAAAGAAAGAGGCTTCTGTGGCAGCTTCCATTCAGGAGAGTGAGAGCATTGCTGAGGCAGAGGCTGAAAGCCAGGCTGCGATAGAGGAGGAAAAATACCGGGAATCTCTGCCCGACATGGGCGCGGTTTATGGCATTGCAGTAAACAATGTTGGCTGGAGCCATTTCTTTGCAGATAATTCCTACAGCATGGCGCCAAGCGGCTCCTTTATCACGGCAATCCGGGCAACCTTAAACGGGCAGCCGGAGGGCATGAGCGGTACCATCCGCTACCGGGTGAACTTAAGCGGTACCGGATGGCTGGACTGGAAGGAAGACGGAAATGAGGCCGGAGATTCGGCCGGAACCATGCCCTTAGAGGGCATTGCCATGGAGCTTACCGGAGATCTTGGAAAGTACTATCAGGTGCTCTACAGCGTGCTGCAGGATTCAAAGTGGACAGACTGGGTGAGTGACGGAGCCGAAGCCGGAGCAGTAGGCGTGGGACTTCACGTGGATGGTGTGCGGATCTCTGTGGTCAAGAAAACCGGCGGTGAGGTTTATGCGGGAAATATCGACCCGACAAAGCCTATGGTGGCTCTGACCTATGATGACGGACCGTCCCCGACCGTGACACCGAGGATCTTGCAGTGCTTAAAGGATAACGGAGGACGCGCAACCTTCTTTATGGTAGGAAAACAGGTGGTAAAGAGTCCGGATGTATTAAAGCAGATGGTAGCCCAGGGCTGTGAGGTGGCAAACCACACCTACGACCACACGCTCATGACCAAGGTGGCTCCGTCAGAGCTTGCAAACCAGCTGGTGGCAACGAATCAGGTGGTTTCAGATTCCTGCGGCATTTCCCCGGTCCTGATGCGTCCCTGCGGCGGTGCAAAAACGGATGCCGGCATGAACATAGCCGGTGCCATCTCCATGCCGGCTATTTTGTGGAGCATTGATACCCTGGACTGGAAGACCCGGGATGCAGCGACAACGATCCAGAATGTACTGGACAATGTCAAGGACGGAGACATCATCCTGATGCATGACCTTTATGAATCAACTGCAGAGGCCAGCGAGACTATCATCCCGGAACTCATAAACCGCGGGTTCCAGCTTGTGACGGTCAGTGAACTGTCCTCCTACCGGGGCGGTATGATCCCAGGAAAGAGCTACTCGCAGTTTCGGCCGCTAAGCTAACTTAGGCTTGCGGTCATTCTATGGATATGCTATAATCAATTTGAATATGCCATTGCAGCCATTTGGGGTCAGATCGGCAAAGAAGGCTGCACAAGGCAAGAAGAATACAGGAGGCAAAGATCATGAAACATGTAAAAACTTTAAACAATAAAACCCTGAAAGAGTCCATGAAAAAGGGCGGATGCGGTGAGTGCCAGACTTCTTGTCAGTCTGCTTGCAAGACATCCTGCACCGTTGGCAACCAGAGCTGCGAGAACGAGAACAGATAATTGTTTTTGGTTCAGAACCGGAATTTAAGACGGTAGAATGAGATGGCAGGGGCGGCCTGAGGTTCCAGAAAGCGGAATCTCCGGCTGCGTCTGCCTATATGTGTGTTATGGGAAAAAAGAGAAAAAAGATTCAGGACAAACAATGGACAGTCCCATCAGAAGGAGACTCGAGTGATTCATCAGTATAAGAATAATGGATATAACATCGTCATGGACATTGCCAGCGGCTCTGTACATGTAGTCGATGATGTAGTTTACGATGCGGTTGCACTGTTAGAACCTGTCATCGGTGAGGTGATGTCCCCGGTACAGATCCCGGAGACTGCAAAGGAGCATGCAGCAGCCGAGCTTTCAAAAACCTATCCGGCAGAGGATGTAAAAGAGGCACTGGATGAGGTTCAGGAGCTGATCAATGCAGAAGAACTGTATACAAAAGACATTTATCAGACCTATGTGACGGATTTCAAAAAGAGAAAGACCGTGGTGAAGGCGCTTTGCCTGCACATTGCACATGACTGCAACCTGGGCTGCAAATATTGCTTTGCAGAGGAAGGCGAGTATCATGGACGCCGTGCCCTTA
This sequence comes from Oscillospiraceae bacterium, assembly GCA_963642615.1. Lineage (GTDB taxonomy): Bacteria > Bacillota > Clostridia > Lachnospirales > Lachnospiraceae > Brotaphodocola. Next base: position 30,504 of record CAVIHW010000002.1, read on the forward strand.
TGAGCTTTGAGGTCGGCAAGAAGGCACTGGATTTTCTGGTTGCCAATTCCGGAAACCGCCGCAACCTGGAGGTTGACTTCTTTGGCGGTGAGCCGCTCATGAACTGGAACGTGGTAAAGCAGTTAGTCGAGTATGGCCGTTCCTTAGAGGAGCCAAATGACAAGCGTTTCCGCTTTACCTTAACCACCAACGGCATTCTGTTAAATGATGAGATCATGGATTTTTGCAACCGCGAGATGAGCAACGTGGTACTCAGCCTTGACGGACGTAAGGAGATCAACGACTATATGCGTCCGACCAGAAACGGCCACGGAAGCAGCTATGATATCATCGTGCCGAAATTCCAGAAGTTTGCAAAGAGCCGTGCCGGAAAGGATTATTATGTCCGCGGCACCTTTACCCGCAACAACCTGGATTTTTCTGAGGATGTAAAGCATTTTGCAGACCTTGGATTCAAGCAGATGTCCATTGAGCCGGTGGTTGGTTCGGAGGATGAGCCTTATGCCATCCGCGAGGAAGACCTGCCAAAGATCATGGAAGAGTATGATAAGCTGGCCGTTGAGTATATCAAGCGCAAGAAAGAGGGAAGAGGCTTCAATTTCTTCCATTTCATGATCGATCTCAATCAGGGACCATGCGTGGCAAAACGCCTTTCCGGATGTGGATCCGGTACCGAGTACCTGGCAGTGACTCCGTGGGGGGATTTCTATCCATGCCATCAGTTCGTGGGACAGGAAGACTTCCTGATGGGAAATGTGGACACCGGAATTGTCAGAACCGACATCCGGGACGAGTTCAAGCTCTGCAACGTCTATGCAAAAGAAAAATGCAGAAACTGTTTTGCAAGATTTTACTGCAGCGGCGGCTGTGCGGCCAATTCCTATAACTTCCACGGAACCATCACCGATGCTTATGAGATCGGATGCGAGATGCAGAAGAAACGCATCGAGTGTGCGATCATGATCAAGGCAGCATTAGCTGACGAGGAATAAAAGGAGAAAAAGATGAAGAACAGCAAAGTGAAGGGCCTTGTCGGCCTGCTGGTCCTGCTGTTTGCAGTAGGACTGTTCGGATTCTTCGGTTATGATACGATGGATGACATCAAGCTGGGTCTTGACCTGGCAGGCGGTGTCAGCATCACGTATCAGGCAGTCGACGAGGATCCGACATCGGAAGAAATGTCCGATACCATTTACAAGCTGCAGCAGCGTGTACAAAACTACAGTACCGAGGCTGTCGTGTACCAGGAGGGAAGCGACCGGATCAACATTGATATTCCGGGTGTTTCTGATGCCAACGCGATCCTGGAGGAGCTCGGCAAACCGGGTTCTCTGATCTTTACCGATGAAACCGGTAAGACCATCCTGACCGGTGACCAGGTGGCTTCCGCAAAAGCGGGGATCATCGAGCAGAATGGCCAGAAATCCTATGTGGTAAGCCTGACCTTTACCGAGGAGGGAACCAAGGCATTTGCTGACGCGACTTCCGAAAATGTAGGCAAGCGCATTGCCATCATCTACGATAACCAGGTCTATTCCAACCCGGTAGTCCGCGAGGCCATTACCGGAGGACAGTGCCAGATCGACGGCATGAGTGATTATACCGAGGCCGAGAACCTGGCATCCACCATCCGCATCGGTTCTCTGTCCCTGGAGCTGCAGGAGCTGCGTTCCAATGTGGTCGGAGCACAGCTTGGCCAGCAGGCGATTTCCACAAGCTTAAAGGCAGGTGTGATCGGATTTGCCATCGTTGCCGTATTTATGATGGTGGTTTACTTGATCCCTGGCGTGGCTGCGGTCATTGCTTTGGCTTTGTATGTTGGTCTGGTGCTTATCATGCTGACTGCATTTGACGTTACCCTGACCCTTCCGGGTGTAGCCGGTATCATCCTTTCTGTTGGTATGGCGGTGGACGCAAATGTCATCATCTTCACCCGTATCAAGGAGGAGATCGGACTCGGACACAGCGTGAAGGCAGCCATCAAGGCAGGTTTCTCAAAGGCTCTGTCTGCAATCCTGGATGGAAATATCACCACCCTGATCGCAGCAGCTGTGCTGTTCTACCGTGGTTCCGGTACGGTCAAGGGCTTTGCAAGCACCCTGGCTATTGGTATCGTGCTTTCCATGTTCACGGCTCTCTTTATCACAAAGGGTGCCCTGTATGCCCTGTATGCGATCGGCTTTGACGATCCGAAATTCTACGGAAGCAAGAAAGACGGCAAGGTATTAAATTTCCTTGGAAAGAAGAACTTCTGCTTTGTGCTTTCCATCGTTGTCATTGTGGCAGGATGGGCAGGTATGGCATTGCATAAGAGCCAGACCGGTTACATCTTAAACTATGGCATGGATTTCACCGGCGGTACCTCCACCAACGTGACCTTCAACGAGGATATGAGCCTGGATGACATCTCCGCAAAGGTGGTTCCGGTTGTATCAAAGATCACCGGAGATGCAGATGTGCAGACTCAGAAGGTTGCAGGTACCAACGAGGTTATCATCAAGACCAAGACTCTGGATGTGGAGCAGAGACAGCAGTTAGAGGAAGCCATGTCTGAGAACTTTGGCGTAGATGCAGATAAGATCACTGCAGAGAGCATTTCCGGTGCAGTCAGCACAGAGATGAAGAAGGATGCCGTATGGGCAGTGACCATCGCAACCGTCCTGATGCTGTTATACATCTGGTTCCGGTTTAAGGATATCCGCTTTGCAGCCAGCGCGATTCTCGCCCTGGTACACGATGTCCTGGTAGTAGTGACCTTCTACTCTCTGGCAAAATGGTCTGTCGGTTCTACCTTTATTGCATGTATGCTGACCATTGTCGGTTACTCCATCAATGCGACCATCGTTATCTTTGACCGTATCCGTGAGAACCTGGCACTCAAGAAGCCGGGCAGCAAGCAGACCCTTCAGGAGACCGTAAACTTAAGCATCACCCAGACCTTTACCAGAAGCATCAATACGTCCCTGACCACCTTCATCATGGTCTTTGTACTGTTCCTGCTTGGCGTATCCTCCATCCGTGAGTTTGCCCTGCCGCTGATGGTTGGTATTGTCTGCGGAACCTATTCCTCCGTATGTGTTACCGGTGCACTCTGGTATGTTCTGACAACCAGAAAAGAGAAAAAGGCTGAGAAATAAGTATGAGATATAAACTGATCACAACAGATGGCCGTGCCAAACGGGCTGAGGTAGAAACCGTGCACGGCACCATCCAGACTCCTGTATTTATGAACGTAGGCACGGTGGCCGCCATCAAGGGTGCGGTTTCCACCGATGACCTGCGCCAGATCGGTACGCAGGTGGAGCTGTCCAACACCTACCACCTGCATGTGCGTACCGGTGACAAGCTGATCAAGCAGTTTGGCGGACTTCATAAGTTCATGAACTGGGATAAGCCGATCTTAACTGACTCCGGCGGATTCCAGGTATTCTCCCTTTCCGGTCTTCGAAAGATCAAGGAAGAGGGCGTAACCTTCCGTTCCCATATTGACGGACACAAGATCTTTATGGGACCGGAGGAGAGCATGCAGATCCAGTCCAACCTGGCATCTACCATCGCCATGGCATTTGACGAATGTCCGCCGAGCCATGCGGAGCTTTCCTATATCCAGCATTCCGTAGATCGCACCACGCGGTGGCTTGAGCGCTGCAAGAAGGAGATGGCAAGATTAAATTCCCTGCCGGATACCATCAACAAGGAACAGCTTTTGTTCGGCATCAACCAGGGCGGTGTGGTGGATTCCATCCGCATCCAGCACGCAAAGACGATCGCAGATATGGATCTGGACGGATATGCAGTCGGCGGACTTGCAGTCGGTGAGACCCATGAGGAGATGTATCACATCCTCGATGTGACCGTTCCGCACCTTCCGCAGAACAAACCGACCTACCTGATGGGTGTCGGAACTCCGGCAAACATCTTAGAGGCCGTAGATCGTGGTGTTGATTTCTTTGACTGTGTTTATCCGTCCCGCAATGGTCGTCACAGTCATGTATACACAAATCACGGAAAACTGAACCTCTTAAACCAGAGATATGAGCTTGATCCGCGTCCGATCGAGGAAGGCTGCCAGTGTCCGGCCTGCCGTTCCTATTCCAGGGCATATATCCGCCACCTGTTCAAGGCAAAGGAAATGCTGGGAATGCGTCTGTGCGTCTTGCATAATCTGTATTTTTATAATAAAATGATGGAAGAGATCCGCGACGCGATCGACCAGCACCGGTATGCAGAGTACAAAGCACAGAAGCTTGCCGGTATGGAGGAAGGTTCGCAGGAATAAGTCTGGGAGGCTTCTAAAAAAATTACAAGGCTGGCCGGAGCGAGGCGCAGGCACAGCCGCAAGGAGGATAACATGTTATTAGCAACTTCAACCATGAACCCAACCGTTATGATTGTGTTATATGTGGTGATCTTTGGTGGTATCTTCTACTTCATGGGCTATCGTCCGCAGAAGAAAGAGAAAAAGAGAGTAGAAGAGATGATGGCAAACCTGGCTGTAGGCGACAGCGTCCTGACCAGCAGCGGTTTCTACGGCGTGATCATCGACATGACCGATGACACCGTCATCATCGAGTTCGGCAACAACAAAAACTGCCGCATCCCGATGCAGAAGGCAGCAGTCGTACAGGTTGAGAAGCCGGAAGCGTAAAACGAATTTGAATGAAAAATGAGAACTTTCTTATATGAGGATGAGTATCTGATCTTCATGTAAGAGAGTTCTTTTTTATTTTCGTTATAATTTGTTGAATGCTGTGTCCGATTTCGTGATATAATCAAGTGAGAACAAGAGAATATAAGCAATGATTCAGGAGACACGATTATGATTCATGATATTTTAGATCTTCATACCCATACGATCATGAGCGGTCACGCATACAACACCATGCAGGAGATGCTCCGCTCTGCCGCTGACAAGGGCGTACAGCTTCTTGGCATCACCGAACATGCACCCAGGATCCCCGGTGCCTGCCATCCGTTTTATTTCATCAATTTTAAAGTTGTTCCGCGCAACCAGTTTGGCGTGAAGCTGATGCTCGGCTGTGAATTGAACATCATCGACTACGAGGGCAATATCGATTTAGGACCAAGATATCTGGCCGGTCTTGACTATGCAGTGGCCAGCATTCATGAGCCATGCTACGAGAATGGCACTGTGGCACAGAATACGGCTGCTTATCTGGGTGCCATGAAAAATCCGGCTGTCCACATCATCGGCCATCCGGATGACGGCCGCTTTCCCATCGACTACGAGACTCTGGTCTGTGCTGCAAAGGAACATCATGTGCTCCTTGAGGTCAACTCCTCTTCCCTGCATCCGCAATGCCACCGCCTGAATGCCAGAGAGAATTACATCACCATGCTGGAGCTGTGCCGTAAATACAAGGTGCCCATCATCATGGACAGTGATGCGCACTCCGATGCCGATGTAGGCAATCACGTTCGTGCGCAGGCTCTGTTAGAAGAAATCAGATTTCCAAACGAACTGATCGTAAACAGTTCTATTGAAAAGGTGGCTGAATTCATCCCTTGTCTTGACCAGTCACTCTATCTGGGAGGCGAGTAGCATGATCAACTTTTTAAATCTGGAATATTTCCTGGTAGCTGCAGAGGAACTGAATTTCACCAAGGCTGCAAAAAAGCTCTTTATCTCCCAGCAGTCTTTGAGCAACCATATTTCCAACATGGAAAAGGAATTCGATGTCATTCTCTTTAACCGCACCACGCCACTTACCCTGACCTATGCCGGACAGGCATTAAAGGCTAAGGCCAGACAGATGCTGGAGCTTCGGGATGAAACCTATCGCGAGCTTTCTGACATCAAGGATTTTTCTGTGGGACAGCTTACTTTAGGGCTTTCCCATACCCGCGGACGCGTGATCCTGCCGGAAATTCTGCCGGTCTTTAAAGAACGGTTTCCAAATATCGACCTGAAGCTTGTGGAAGGCAATTCTTCCGAGCTGGCGGATGACCTTTTGCATGGCAATATCGATCTGATCATCGACATGCTTCCTTTTAAGGTGGAAAACGTCGAGACAGTCCCCATCTGTGAAGAAGAAATTCTTCTGGCTGTCCCGGACAGCGTGCTGGACCATGCCTTCCCCGGACATTTACAGGATGTAAAGCAGCAGCTTGCCGTGCATACGGATCTGTCCCTTCTGGCAAAGTGTCCGTTCCTTCTCATCAACAAGGGAAACCGTGTGCGCACCATCGCAGACGAGATGTTTGAGGAGGCACAGATCACGCCGAACATTGTGCTGGAAACAGAAAACATCCAGACCGTACTTGCCCTGGCGGAAAAGGGAATGGGCATCACCTTTTATCCGCGTATGTTTATTTCCGGTCAGGCAGAGCTTCAGGAGCTAAGAAAAGCCCAGAGCCCACTCAACTTTTATTCTCTGGATCATCCCAAAGCTCATGGTGTACTGGCCATCGGTTATCACAAAGGACATTATATGTCCCAGGCCACCAGAGAGTTTATCCAGACAGCAAAAGAAACCGTATAAAAATGTTGAAAAAAGCGGAGAATATGCTTGACATTATTCTTCGCTTTTGTTATAATCCAATCATAGTAATTATTACTATTATTAATCAAGAGGAAGGAACTGCTATGAAAACACTAAAGTACAGCCGACAGCGCGAATCAATCCGGACAAATCTCATGAGCCGTAAAGATCATCCGACTGCTGACGATGTATATGCAGACATTCGTGAGGAGTTCCCTAACATCAGTCTTGGTACTGTTTACCGCAACTTAAACCTTCTTGTAGAGCTTGGTGCAGCTCAGAAGCTTACCTTCGGGGATGGAAAAGACCATTTTGACGCAGATACCAGCCTGCATTATCACTTTGTATGCAGAGACTGCGGCGCGGTTCTTGATCTTCCCATGGAGCCGTTTTCTGACTTAGACCAGAAAGCCCAGATCTGCACAGACTGCAGTATTGAAGATCATACGGTCTTCTTCTTCGGCCATTGCGCAGACTGCCTGAACAAACAGGGCTTCTAAGCATTACAGGATATTAAGAAAATGCAAGACAGATACCGACAGGTCAGTACCGGTATCGGTTTCTCAGGTAAACGGTTCAATGTATTAAATATTTCACATGTAAAGGAGAAAAGCTATGAAGAAATGGGTTTGTACTGTATGTGGTTATGTTTATGAGGGAGATGCAGCACCGGAGTTCTGCCCGGTATGTAAGGCACCGGCATCCAAGTTTAAAGAGCAGGAAGGTGAGATGACCTGGGCTGCTGAGCATGTTGTAGGAGTTGCAAAGGGTGTCAGCGAGGATATCCTGGCAGATTTACGTGCAAACTTTGAGGGCGAGTGCTCTGAGGTTGGTATGTATCTGGCTATGGCAAGAGTTGCTCACAGAGAGGGTTATCCGGAAATCGGCCTTTACTGGGAGAAGGCAGCTTATGAAGAGGCTGAGCATGCTGCAAAATTTGCAGAGCTGTTAGGCGAGGTTGTAACGGATTCCACCAAGAAAAACCTGGAGATGCGTGTGGCTGCTGAGCACGGTGCAACCGAAGGTAAATATGACCTGGCTAAGAGAGCAAAGGCTGCAAACCTGGATGCAATCCATGATACCGTTCATGAGATGGCAAAAGATGAGGCAAGACACGGAAAAGCATTCGAGGGTCTGTTAAAGAGATACTTTGGCTAATCCATAATGTAAGTTTAAAAAAGAGGTTCACAGATCTGTGAACCTCTTTTTGCATACCCAAAATGCAGCAAATCTCATCCGGGCAGCACTGCCTCGATCGTGAGTGATTTTTCATCTGCCGTTGCTGCCTGGATCCGGCCGCGATGTGTGTTGACAATGGCCTTTGCAATGGCAAGCCCGATCCCGTACCCGCCGGTTGCAGAATTTCGCGACCGGTCTGACCGGTAAAAACGGTCAAACAGATGCGCAAGCTCCGAAGGATCCACGGATATTGCTGTATTGTATACCGAAAGCCGGATCTGGCGATTCTGTTTTTTTAAGCTCACCCGGATCGTTCCGCCTTCCGGTGAATATTTCAGTGCATTGTCTAAGAGAATGGAGGTCAGCTGGCGGATCATCTTTTCATCTCCAGTCATGGAAAGTGCCGGAGCAATGTCTAAGATAAATTCCTTTTTCTGGGTCTTTGCAGGTGCCAGAAACGATGAGGCGGTTTCTTCTACGATCTCGGAAATGGGGAATGTGATCATCTCCATATTCCGGTCTGCCTCCTCCATACGTGCCAGACAGATCAGGTCATTGGTCAGCGACGTCATACGGCGTACCTGTTTTTTGATATCAGTCAGCCATTCGCTGTCCCCTACATCCATGGAAAGCACATCTGCATCCGCATCAATGATGGCCAGCGGGGTTTTTAGTTCATGTCCGGCATCCGTGATAAACAGCTTCTGTTTTTCATAGCTCTCCACGGCAGGATTGACGATCCATCTGGAAAAATAGATGATCAGCAAAAAGACCAGGATAAATCCGGCAATGGCCACCTGGGTGATCGTAATACAGAACTCCCGGAAATTGGAAAGAGAACGGCGGCAGTCCAGAAAGGTAACCCTCGTTCCATCCTCCGTGTCATTGACCTGATAGCGGTAGTTTCCGACAAAACCATATTCCTTCCCGCTTTGCTGAACATCCGTGGCATACTGGACTGCGGTATCCGAATCGATCGCGGCGATCTGGCCTACATCGATCAGGTCACAGACATCTCCCTCCGTGAATGTGACGGAAAAATAGCGCGATTCGTAAGGAAGCTCAGCTTGAAAGACATCATTTTTTTCCATATGTTCCATATGTTTCCAGGAATTTGGAAAATGGCCGTCATTTTCAGCAAGTACGCTTAAAATATCATCTGCCTCCATGATCACGTGAACATAGCTGATGGTAATGCTGATCCCCACAATGAGGGAAAGCACGGCAAACAGAGAAAGCATGGAAACGGCGATCAGCTTGATCTGCAAAGAACGGATCAGCTGACTTCCTCCAGAAAATAAGCACCGTTTCCGTCGGAGACGATCCGGATGTTTGCCTGCAGGGCGGCTAATTTTTTTGTCAGATAGGAAATGTAGAGCCATACGATATTCACCTCCATATCCGGTTCATTCTTCCAGATCCGTTCCAGAAAGCGCTTATCCGGGAGCGGATGATTTTTGCTGCATAAAAGCATTTCCAGCATCTGAAATTCCTTGTTGCTGAGGCGAAAGCTGCCTGTGGGCGATGAGACCTCACAGGTATTCCGATCCAGCATGATATTGCCCATGGAAAGCTTTGACGATTCCTCGCTTCCAGTCTGGTTTCGTAGCATGGCGCGGATCCTGGCCAGAAGTTCCTGAAAGGCAAATGGCTTTGTCAGGTAATCATTGGCTCCACAGTCTAAGCCTAGCACCTTGTCATCCACCTCTGCCTTTGCGGTAAGCAAAAGAACCGGGATCCGGTTTCCCTCTTGCCGCACCGCCTTTAAGACCTCCAGTCCATCCCTTTTCGGCATCATGATATCTAAGATCGCGGCATCGTAAATGCCGTTTGAAATTGCAAGAAGCGCCTCCTCTCCGTCAAATACAGGATCTACGGAATATCCGTTCCGTTCCAAAAGAACCTGCACTGCCCGGGAAAGAGACGGCTCATCTTCTGCAAGAAGAAGCTTCATAATATGGATCCTCCTGAATCTGGCTGTATGATACAGCTTTAACATGTGATCCGATCATACGAAAAAAATAAGGCCAATCTGTGAAAAAAGGAAATGTTCAAGGATTCCTCACAATTTTTTCAATGAATTTTTAAAAGATCCGTTTACTCTGTAAGACAATGAATGTAAAACAGGGAGAATGAACCGATGACCTATGAAGAATTTTATGGAGAAAAGTTAGAAGCTCTTGAAACCGTAAGAACCGATCTTTTGAACCTTTTACAGGCCTTTCCGGATGATCAGAAATCTGGATTTCACGCGATCCAGTATACCTGCTCCAGAATCAAATCTCCAGAGAGCATGATGGAAAAACTAAAGAGAAAAAACCTGCCGCCCACTCGTGATTCTGCCCTTGGCCTTGTTCATGATGCGGTAGGGATCCGCGTTATCTGTTCCTTTGCAGATGATGTTTTTCGGGTGGAACGATGGCTGAAAGAACAGGCTGGATATGAACTGGTGCAGGAAAAGGATTACATTTCCTGCCCAAAGCCCAACGGATACCGGGGAATCCACCTTATCCTGCGTGCCAAGTCCGGCTCTTTTGCAGGCACCTATGCAGAAATCCAGCTGCGCACCATCGCCATGGATTTCTGGGCAAGTCTGGAACACCAGCTAAAGTATAAAAAGCAGGTTGGACACGCAAACATGATGAGCCGGGAACTCAAGCAGTGCGCAGATGAAATCGCCTCGCTCGATCTTTCCATGCAGACGATCCGGGATGTGATCGAGGCAGAGAAGGAGGAGTAGCTGATCGTGCAGTGCGTGAACCGTCATTCCTACAGGCCGATTTCCGGCAGGAAACCAGAAAACTATAGCATATTCAAAGGAAATATGGTAAAATCAAGGTTATTGAATCGTTCAGTGAAACGGGAAAAGGAGTAAAGACTATGAGTGAAGTAAAAGAGACCATGGAAGATTTTGCCAGCGAGCTGGAGGCATCTTATAAGGAATATGACGCACACCGCAACAACGCATATCAGGATCAGGAAGGCCCGGATGCAGAGAAGTGGGCAGAGCTTGCACAGCAGATGGAAGAGAAGACCGTATTGAAAGTAAAGGTAAAAGAGGCAGTCAAGGGTGGCCTGGTTGCTTTTGTTGATGATATCCAGGGATTTATCCCGGCATCCCAGGCAGCAGACCATTACATTGAGAAGCTGGAAGATATGGTAGGACAGCATCTGGAAGTAGTGCCGATCACCGTAGATATGGAGAAAAAGAGACTGGTTCTTTCTGCAAGAGCAGTCCTTCAGGAGAAAAAGGCAGCAGAGCGCGCAGAGAAACTGGCATCGGTTGAGGTCGGCTCCGTTGTAAATGGTACCGTAGACAGCTTAAAGGATTACGGCGCATTCGTAAATCTGGAGAACGGTTTAAGCGGACTTTTACATGTATCCCAGATCAGCAATCAGCGCATCAAGCATCCGGGTGTGGTATTAAAAGAGGGCCAGAACGTGACCGTAAAGATCACCGGAGTCAAGGACGGCAAGATCAGCCTGAGCATGAAGGCACTGACTGCAGACGGAGAGCCGGAGGAGCCGGTAGAGAAATTTGATTATAAGGAAACCGGCGAGGCAACTACCGGACTCGGAGCACTGTTAAAAGGCCTGAAATTCTAATAGCGTTATCCGGCTTCCGTGTATCAAAGGAGAGAGCGCGTTGATAAATATCCCAAATGCCTACAGTCAGCTGGATCAGTGGAATTCAGCCATGTTTCTGTATGAGTCAGCGCTGAAGGCGATCAATACAAAAATCGAGATTTTAAATGAAGAGTTTGTGCACCTGTATGGGCATACGCCGATCGAACATATCAAATCCCGGGTCAAGACTCCGGACAGCATCGTCAAAAAGATGAAGCGCAACGGCTATGAGGTCACGATCGAAAACATGGTCGAGAAACTCAGTGACATTGCGGGAATCCGCATCATCTGTTCCTTCAATCAGGACATTTACCAGATCGCGGACATGATCGCGCGTCAGAAGGATGTTACGGTCCTCTATGTGAAGGACTATATCCGCAAGCCCAAGCCGAATGGCTACAAAAGCTATCACATGGTCGTGACGATCCCCATCTATCTGACGGAGGGACCTGTGGAGACCAAGGTAGAGATCCAGATCCGCACGATCGCGCAGGATTTCTGGGCAAGTCTGGAGCACAAGATCTATTATAAGTTTGAAGGAAGCGGTCCGGATTCTTTGCAGGCTGAGCTGAAGGCGTGTGCGGATATGGTAGACATGCTGGATGCAAAGATGTTTTCTTTAAACCAGTCCATTCTGGAGACAAGAAAAGCCCAGGAAGACGAACCGAAAGACAATCTATGAAGATATTGACAAAAGATACCTGGCAGATTGTAAGGCAGAACTGGAAAAATATTCTTTTGTTTGAACTTCTATATCGCGGGATCACGATGTCGGTCTATATGAGACTTGTCAGCAGGGCGCTCAGGCTTGCACTGCGGGCGGCAGGATACAGCTATCTGACACCGGCCAATATCGGAAGCTTTCTGATACGGCCTGTGACACTGCTTATTGCTGCTGCAGTGATATTTGTCGGTATCCTGCTGCTGTCAGTGGAGACAGCCGGTCTGATTGCGGCATTTCAGGGGTCAGCCTATTATCAGAAGCTGACCCCTTTGCATATTTTATGGGGCGGTCTTGTAAAGCTGAAGGATGAGGCTGTAAAATGCGACTGGAGACTTCTTTTGCTTTTGACAGCCCAGTACCTGCTGATCCATCTGCCCATGATCGCCAGAACGATCATTCGCTATAAACCGGCAAATTTTATTTTTCAGGAACTGTCAAAACAGCCGGTGGCAGTGGCATTTCTGGTCATTCTCCTGATCTTTGGGATCCTTGCACTGATCCCGCGGTCTTTGACGGTCTACGGATGCATGATCGAACAAAAGCATTTTCACAGCGGTGTGGTACGCAGCTGGCAGATGACGCATAAGCGCAAATGGAAGATCGCCTGTCTTGCCTCAGTCTGGGAAGGGTTGGTGATCCTGCTTGCGCTGGCAGTATATATCGTCTGTATCTTCGCAGCGGCAGTATGTACCATCTGTTTTTCCAAACAGGGCATGGCTACAGCGGTATTTTTACGCACGTCCGACCGGATCGAGACCGGAATCCTGTTTCTGGCTGCCATACTGGCAACCGTGGCAGTATACGGTGCGCTGACGGTGGCCTATTACCAGTACGGAAATCGGAGGTTCCATTCCGAACGGTGGGATTTTGGCTATCCGGCAAAGGGAAGCATCAATCAGAAGACGCTGGCGGCCGTTGTCCTGGCCGTGTCCTGCGTGGGACTGTTTTATATCTATGATCTGGTGCGCAATGGTTCGGAGATTGCCGATGAACTCCTTATTGAGACGGAGATCACGGCACATCGCGGAAGCTCACGGAGTGCTCCGGAAAATACCATCCCCGCCATTGAGGCAGCCATCGAGGAACTGGCAGACAGTGTGGAGATCGATGTACAGATGACATTGGATGGGGAGATCGTTCTCTGCCATGATGCCAGCTTAAAACGGGTGGCCGGCGTAAACCGCCCGGTATCCTCCATGACCTTAAAAGAGGTGCAGGAGCTGGATGCAGGTTCCTGGTTTTCCAAGGTATACGCCGGAACCCGGATCCCGACACTGCGCGAGGTGCTGGAATTTTGCAGTCAGAAGATCGATCTGAATATCGAGATCAAATATGCCGGAAAGGACAGCATGCTGCCGGAAAAGACGGCAGAGCTGGTCAGGGAATATGGCATGGAAAACCAATGTGTCATCACTTCCACCAGTCTGCCTTACTTAAGGCGCGTCAAGGCAGTGCTTCCGCAGATCCGAACCGGCTATATCATCTCTGCCGCCTATGGGAATTTTTACTCCGGGGATGATATGGATTTTATCAGCATCCGTTCCGGTTTTGTGTCTTCTTCCCTGATGCAGAATGCCCATGAACAGGGCAAGGCGGTCTATGCCTGGACAGTCAACGGAAGAAATGAGATGGAGCGGCTGGCGTTTCTTGGGGTAGACGGCATCATCACAGACCGGCCGGTAGTGGCACGGGAGATCGTTTACCGGGAAGAGGCGGCGCAGTCGCTGTTAGAATATCTGAAGCTGCTGCTTCAGTGAGATGGGAGATACGATATGCGAGTTGTATTACAGAGAGTGACCAGAGCAAGTGTCAGCGTGGACGGTGCGGTCATCGGTGCGATCGGGAAAGGTTTTTTGATCCTGCTTGGTGTTTCCGATGAGGACAATGAAACCGTGGCAGACAAGATGGCAGACAAGATCTGCAAGCTTCGGATCTTTGAGGATGAAAACGGAAAGACAAACCTTTCCCTGGCTGATGTGGAGGGAGAGCTTCTGGTGGTAAGCCAGTTTACCCTCTATGCAGACTGCCATAAGGGCAACCGGCCAAGCTTCATCAAGGCAGGGGCACCCGACCGGGCTAACCAGCTGTATGAATACTTTGTGGAGCGCTGCAAACAGTACGTCACAAAGGTAGAGCATGGAAGCTTTGGCGCAGACATGAAGGTAGAGCTGTTAAATGACGGTCCGTTTACCCTGGTTTTGAACGCCAATGAACACGGCATAGAGGCATAAGAAAGACATGATCAAGGAATGACTGAAAAGGAGAGACAAAAAAACATGAGCGAAAAAGAAAAATCCGCAGGAAAGCTTTTGGAAGAGCAGCTGACGTTTGCATTTCCTCATATCGGAAAGGAAGCACCGGAACAGGTGGAAGATGCGGCAGCATTCTGCGAGGGATATAAGGAATTTTTAAATGAAGGAAAGACGGAGCGCGAGTGCGTGGAGGCAGCTGTAAAACGCTTAGAGGCAGCCGGTTATACCGCCATTGATTTTGAAAAACAGTATCAGCCGGGAGAGAAGGTTTACTTTGTAAACCGCAAAAAAGCTGTGATCATGACCACCTTTGGCCAAAAGCCGGTGAAGGAAGGCGTGCGCATCAACGGTGCCCACATTGACTCTCCGCGTCTGGATTTAAAACCGAATCCGGTTTATGAGAAAAATGACATCGCCTATTTCAAAACCCATTATTACGGTGGCATCCGCAAGTATCAGTGGGGCACTACACCGCTTGCCATGCATGGTGTAGTGATCAAGAAAAACGGAGAGTCGGTCAAGATCTCCATCGGGGAAACAGACGGTGATCCGGTATTTTGTGTGAGCGATCTTTTGCCGCATCTGGCAGCAAAACAGAACGAAAGAAAGTTAAGCGAAGGCTTAAAGGGCGAGGAGCTGAATGTGATCATCGGTTCCCTTCCGTTTGTGGATGACAGCGTAAAAGAGCCGGTGAAGCTGATGGCTTTGAAGCTGTTAAATGAAAAATATGGCATCACTGAGGCGGATTTCTACCGCGCAGAGATCGAGATGGTTCCGGCACAGAAGGCCGTGGATGTCGGTCTTGACCGGAGCATGATCGGTGCATACGGACAGGATGACCGAATCTGTGCCTACACGGCCATGATGGCAGAGATCCAGGCAGTGGCACCGGAATATACCACGGTGACAGCGCTGGTAGATAAGGAAGAGATCGGTTCCGAAGGAAACACCGGCATGAATTCCGATTTCTTAAAGCATTATCTGGAGCGCCTGGCACAGATGCAGGGAGCAGATGTAAAGGATCTGTGTGAGCATGCGCTCTGCCTTTCTTCCGATGTCAATGCGGCTTATGACCCGACCTTTGGTGATGTCTTTGAGGCAAATAACTCCTGCTATGTGAATAAGGGCTGTGTCCTGACCAAATATACCGGAGCCCGCGGCAAATCCGCTTCCAACGATGCGAGTGCGGAGACCATGGCAAAGGTGATCGGTATCATGGAGAGCGAGGGCGTATACTGGCAGGCCGGTGAGCTTGGAGCCGTAGATCAGGGCGGCGGCGGCACCATTGCCAAGTATGTGGCACATATGAACATCGACGTAGTCGATCTGGGCGTTCCGATCCTTTCCATGCACGCACCGTTTGAGCTTTCTTCCAAGCTGGATGTATACAATACCTACAAGGCATTCTGCGCATTTTACAAGTAAATCTGAAAAAATACTTTTTTTCACAGCGCTGATGTGCTATAACATTGGTTACAGTGTCAATGAGGATGAAATGGGGCGAAAGCACCATGGGAATCCGAATTGTTACAAGAATATACAACGAGGACTAGATTATGAGAAAACATGTAAGACTGACTTTGTGCTGCGCGGCGGCGGTATTGCTGGCAGCGGGATGCGGCAAGAAATCTGACACCACAGAGGAGACAACCACCACAGCTGCAGAGACGGAGGCAGAGATCACCGATAAGGGTGAGATCACAAAGCTTGGCCAGTACAAAGGCATTGAGGTTACAAAGCAGGATACGACCGTGACGGATGCAGAGGTGGATCAGCGGATCGCAAGCATCCTCCAGGCAAACCCGGAGGTGATCGAGATCACAGACCGTCCGGCAGAAAACGGTGATACCGTCAATATCGATTATGTCGGCATGAAGGACGGTGTAGCATTTGACGGCGGTACCGCAGAAGGCTTTGACCTGGAGCTTGGTTCCGGCACCTTTATTGATGGCTTTGAGGACGGGCTGATCGGCGCTTCCACCGGAGACGAGCTGAGCCTGAATCTGACCTTCCCGGAAGATTACGTCAATGAAGACCTGGCAGGACAGGCTGTTGTGTTTGACGTTACCGTCAACAAGATCGAGCAGAAGAAAAATGCCATCTTAGACGATGCATTTGTACAGCGCGTATCAGATTTTTCCACGGTAGACGAATTCCGTGCCAATACGCTTGAGACCATGCAGTCCGAGAAAGAGGAGAGTGCCGCACAGCAGGTGGAGAATGACGCCTTTGAGGCAGCAGTCAACAATTCGGAGTACAGCTTAAATGAGGCAGCAGTGGAGCAGCAGTACAACAGTTATCTGACCTACTATGAAAATAGCTTTGCATCCTATGGTATCACCATGGGAAATTATGCTGAGATGATGGGGCAGACCGAAGAGGAATTTAAGGAAACCTTGCATACTTCTGCGGAAACTGTTATAAAGCAGCAACTTTTTATTCAGGCAGTGGCAGAGAAGGAAGGAATCACAATTGAAGACGTTGACCGTGAGAGTCTTGCTGAGCAGTACGGAACCGATGTAAAGACCCTTCAGGAAACGTTGGGAGAGGACATGTTAGACGAGAACGCTCTAATCTATAAGGTAGTGGAATTTATCGGTGATAATGCAGTTGTAAAATAACAGTTACACGATAACATCATATAAACACCAGAACAACAGGGAGGATATCCAGATGCAGCTCTTAAAAGACAGGATTCGCAAAGACGGCAAGATCAAGGCAGGTAACGTATTAAAGGTGGACAGCTTCTTAAATCACCAGATGGATACGGATCTTTTTGTGGAGATCGGCAAGGAATTCAAACGCAGATTCGAGGATTGTGAGATCAACAAGATCCTTACGATCGAGGCATCCGGCATCGGTATTGCATGCGTAGTGGCTCAGCAGTTTCATGTACCGGTGGTATTCGCAAAAAAGAATAAGACCAAAAACATTGCAGGAGATGTTTATACCAGCCAGGTGGAATCCTATACGCATGGCCGTGTTTATGACATCATTGTATCCAAGGAATTCCTTGGAAAGGGCGATAAGGTTCTTCTGATCGATGATTTCCTGGCAAACGGAAAGGCTTTAGAAGGACTTGCAGCCCTGGTTGAGGCATCCGGTGCTGAGCTTGTCGGCGCAGGCATTGTCATTGAGAAGGGCTTCCAGGTAGGCGGAGATATCATCCGTTCCAAGGGAATCCGTCTAGAGTCTTTAGCGATCGTTGAGAGTATGGATGAAACAAACGGAACCATCGTGTTCCGCGGAGATGAAGCGTGAGTAAGAGAAAAGCATTATTTTTTGATATCGACGGCACGCTGCTGAGTGAGGTGACAAAAACAGTTCCGGAGAGCGCCAAGCGTGCCATTTCCCTGGCAAGAGCCCGGGGACATCTGGTATTCATCAACACCGGACGTTCCTATGGAGAGACAGATCAGGTAAAGCACATCGCTGAGATAGACGGCTGGCTCTGCGGCTGCGGCACCTATGTGGAAGCCGAGGGAAAGGTACTCCTCAACCGCCTGATGCCGGTAGAGCAGGTGCAAAGGATTGCACGCCTTGCGGTAGACACTGAAGCAGATATCTTTTTGGAGGGTCCGGGGCAGTGCTATTACTGCAGCAGATCCGGGCGCATGCCGCTCGGACAGCAGATCCGGAAAAACTTCGGAAAAACGGTAGCATGGCTGAAACCGGAGGAAGTGACCGGAGAAGTCAATAAGTTCTGTATCCTGATGGATGACGAGACAGACCGCAGCCGGTTTTTCCGTGGACTGGATCTGGACATTGCAGTCATCGACCGGGGAGACAACTTCTATGAGTGTGTTCCGGAAGGATTTACAAAAGCAACTGCGATCGATGTGGTACTGGAGGCCTATGGTCTGAGCCTGGAGGATGCTTACGTATTTGGTGACAGCACCAATGACATTGCCATGTTCGAGCATGTGCCGAATGCGGTTTTGATGGGCAAACACAGCCCGGAGCTGGAACCTTATGCCAGCTTCCTGACCAAAAACGTGGAACAGGACGGCATCTGGTATGCCATGGAAAAGTTAGGATTGATCGGTGAGGAAGAATAAATGAATAACAAGACATTGCGGATCGGAACAAGAAAGAGCCGGTTGGCAATGGTCCAGACGGAAATTGTGCGGGAAGAAATTCTGGCACATTTTCCATTTTTAGAGATCGAAATTGTCCCTATGAGTACAAAGGGCGATAAGATCCTGGATCGTTCGCTGACCAGCTTTGGCGGAAAGGGCGTCTTTACAAAGGAACTGGAGGAAGCCCTCTTAAAAGGAGAGATCGACCTGGCGGTGCACAGCGCAAAGGACATGCCCATGGAATTTCCAAAGGGACTGGCACTTGGTGCGGTGCTCTCGCGTGAGGATGCGGCAGATGTACTGGTGACCACAAGCGGCCTGCCGGCGCGCGAGATGGCACCCGGAAGCATCATCGGAACCAGTTCTCTGCGCCGCCAGATCCAGATCCGTCAGATGAATCCTCAGGTGAGGGTAAAACTCCTCCGGGGGAATGTCCAGACCCGGCTGGAAAAGTTAAAAAGCGGACAGTATGACGGGATTTTGCTTGCCGAGGCAGGCCTTGTGCGGCTCGGCATTGAGGATAAAGACCTGCATTTTGAAAAGCTTCCCAAGGAGCAGTTTGTGCCGGCGGCCGGACAGGGAATTCTGGCTGTGGAGATCCGTCAGGGTGAACTGGGAGAGATCATGAAGGCCATCCATTCGGTGGAGACCGAGGCAGAACTGACGGCCGAGAGGGAGTTTTTAACCATTCTCGGAGGTGGCTGCAATGCACCGTGCGGGGCATACTGCAAGCTGGATGAAAAGAAAGAAACCCTTTCCATGCATGTGATGTATGCCAGGGACGGCGTGCATCCGGCATATCGAAGCTGCGAAGTGAACATGACTGTAGCAGGAAGTACAGAACCTGCACAGCAGCTGCTTCTTCCGGCAGCAAAGAAGCTGGCGCATGACCTGGCGGTTCTCGTGCGCTGCAAATCGGTCTACTTAGTGGGCGCAGGTCCTGGGGATGCGCGGCTGTTTACGGAAAAGGGACTGGACTGTGTGCGGCGTGCAGATGTGATCATTTACGATAACCTGATCTCCGGATCGATCTTAAATGAAGCCAGGCTGGATGCCGAACTTATTTATGCTGGCAAGCGTTCCGGCAGTCATCACATGAAGCAGGAGGAGATCTCTGCCCTGATCGTAGAAAAGGCACTGGAGGGACATCTGGTTGTGCGCCTAAAGGGCGGCGATCCGTTTATCTTCGGGCGCGGCGGCGAGGAAGCATTGGAGCTGGCAAAACGGGAAATCCCATTTGAGATTGTTCCGGGTGTGTCATCCTCTTACAGTGTTCCGGCCTATGCAGGCATTCCGGTGACCCATCGGGGGCTGGCTTCTTCCTTCCATGTGATCACCGGTCACGAGGATGGAAACAAGGAAAGCTCTTCACTGGATTACAAGACTCTTGCAAAGGAAGAGGGAACACTGGTCTTTTTAATGGGCTTAAAAAATCTGGATAAGATCACAAAAAATCTGATCGCAAACGGCAAGGATCCAAAAACACCGGTGGCTGTCTCAGAGCGCGGAACCACGGCCGCGCAGAAGTCTGTGAAGGCAGATCTGGCTCATATTGCTGAGGCTGTTTTAAAAGCAGGACTTCAGACACCGGCCATTTCCGTAATCGGTCCGGTAGTGGAATTAAAGGATGCTCTGTCCTGGTTTGGCAACGGGATCCTTGGCAGAAAACGCGTCATGGTCACCGGTACCCGCTCCTTTGTGCGTGAGATGGAGGAGGCCTTCCTTCCCCTTGGAGCTGAGGTGACAGCCTTAAGCCTGATCGAGGTAAGAAGGCTCTGGAATGAGCAGATCGAAACGGCAGTCCGACAGCTTCAGACCTATCGGTGGATCGTCTTTACCAGCGGCAATGGTGTGGAACTCTTTTTTGAAATGCTTCGGGAGCAGGGCGTGGATCTTCGAAGCCTGATGCAGGTAAAATTTGCGGTGATCGGCCGAAAGACAGCCGATGCCCTGCTGCGGCATGGATTTCAGAGTGATTTTGTGCCATCCCAGTTTTCCGGAGCTGATCTGGCCACAGAGTGGATCCCGACTCTGAAACCAGGTGAGAAGGTGGCTCTGTTCCGGGCAAAGAATGGCTCTGAGGTTCTGCCGCAGGCATTAAAAAAGGCTGAGATCGACTATGAGGATATCGGATTTTATGAAAACTGGACAGATCTGCGCCGCAAGGAAGAGCTAAACCGGATGATCCGGGAAGTCGATTATGTGACGATAGCCAGCAGCTCTGCTGCCCAGGCCCTGGCAGCGATGCTGGAAGAAGAGCAGAGAAAGAACCTGCCTGCAAAGATCATTTCCATCGGACCCTATACGACAAAGACACTAAAACAACTTGGATTTTCGGTCTATGCGGATGCCGTGGAATATACGGCGGAAGGAATTGCAGCCGTGGTACGGGCTGATGTGGAGGGACAGTGAGAAAATATGGCGACAATCATAGATGTTGCACGGATGGCAGGCGTATCACAGGGAACAGCCTCCAACGTTTTGAATGGAAAAGGGAATGTTAGCAGCAAAAAAATAAAGGCAGTGGAGGAAGCTGCAAAGAAACTGGGCTATACGATCAATGAGCGAGCCAGAATCCTGAGAAAAGGGAGTGGGAACGTTATTTGTGTGATCGTCCCGTCTATGGAAAGCCGGAGTTACCGGGATTTCTATTATTGCCTGAAAAATTATGCAGAGGCAAGGGGATACGTCGCGGAACTTTTAATCTCTAATAATAACAAAAAGACCGAATACAGTATGATCCAGAGGGCAAAGGCAGTTATGGCTGTCGGAGTGGCAACGGTGACTTGCCTTGAACCGAAGGAAAGCCAGACTGCATACAGTGGATTTGAACGGGTTTGCTTTGCAGAACGAAAAGGCACATCAGAGAAATGCTATTTTGGATTTGACTATGAACTGGCCGGAAAGCAGGTTGCAGGAGAAGTCATTGCCCAAGGGACACATAATATTGTACTTGTAACGGATTCAATGAAGTTTTCCAGTGAACGGGAGTTTAGTCAGGGACTTTGTGAAAGACTGAAGCAGGCGAAAATTAAATATACGCATATTATAACAGATAACCGCCGCATTTCTCATTCGATGATCGATCTGATGATGAATGGCCGGGAATACGATGCTGTGGTGACAACAAACACAAGGTTCGCAGAAAAAATACGGCATGTATCCGAAAATTTCTCGCTGGATGCCCCTATGCCGATTTTTACGCTGTCATCTGTAGCTTCGCTTCCGGAACGAGACTACCAGAAATATGAATTGAATTACGGCTTGCTTGGAAGAGCAGTTGCAAAAAGAATTATGGAGGATTCGAATGATCATCCGGATCAGATAGGACAAATTTGTGAAAACGATGGATTTCGCTTCTGGGATCAGATGGAAAAAAGAAAACTCCCGGCAAAGCAGCTGCGTTTTCTCACGATCGACAGTCCGGAAACCATGATTCTGAAGGGACTTGCCAAATTGTATACAAAAGAGACAGGAACAGAGATCGTGTTTGAAGTGTTTGCGTATGATGATATTTACGAACAGTTCCTGAAGGCAGAACATAAAACAGAATACGATATTTTCCGCATGGACGTAACCTGGCTGTCATGGCTTTCTGAACGGATTTTGCTTCCTCTGGATGAACTGGATCAGCAGATTGAAGAAATCTATCAGGACTACATTCCAGCGTTGATCAATAAATATTCGCGTGTACACGGAAGAACCTATGCCCTTCCGGTTACACCCAGCACCCAGCTTTTATTTTACAGAAAAGATTTGTTTGAAAATACGGCAATTCGAAGGCTGTACAGCGAAGCATATCATTCTGAACTCAAAGTACCGAAGAATTTTACGGAATATAATCAGATCGCAGAATTTTTTGCTACGAATGAGAATCTGGAACAAACGTATTATTCCAATCTGACTTTGGGAAGTCTTGGAGTTACTGCAACGGAGTTTCTGACAAGATTATTCAGTCATAAAAAGCACCTTTATGAGAAGGATGGACGGGTTGTTGTTAACGATGAGGCCGGTATCCGGGCTTTAGAGGAGCTTGTCATAGCAAAACAATATTCAAACAAGAAGCTTGTCCGCTGGTGGACGGTATCTGCCCAGGATTTTGCGGACGGAAAACTGGCTATGATGATCAATTTCAGCAACTATGCTTCCGAAATCCTGGGTGCCGGATCAAAGGTAGTTGGAAATATTGGTGTGGCAATGGTTCCAGGAAAAAATCCGATCTATGGAGGCGGAACCGTAGGAGTCTCGAGATACAGCAGGAATCCGGAAGATGCATTGAATTTTTTGAAATGGCTGACGAGAGATCCGGCAGCTTCCGGTATGGCAGCCTTGGGCAGCGTTTCTCCAAGCATAAAAACCTACAGCAAATATCAGATCATTGATCAGTTTCCGTGGCTGGAATTGTCAAAGGATTGTTTTAGTAAGTCGCATACGCAGAGGATACCTGCAGATTCAGACCGGGCATTTGATGAAACAAAATTTTTAAATATCATCGGCATGGCAGTGGAAAATGTGATGACGAAATTTTTGTCTGTGGAAGAATCTTTAAATAGAGCACAAACACTGATTGATCAGGAAATCAATATCTTATAAGGGAAAGAGCAGAGAATCTTTTTGGTTAAAAAGAATCTTTGCTCTTTTTTCTTTCAAGGAACCACATTCATTCGTGCAAGCACGATTCATGTTGTTTCTTACAAGTTTGCTGGGTTCAGAATGGCTGTAAATTATAACGTTATAAAAATTACGTGGATTTTACATAAACTTCATGAAAACAGAAGGTTGATCCGCTAAGATAAAGAGGATCGATCGTATGATAAATATCGATTGCTCTTGTGCCAATGCTCCGAAGGAAATACAATATGGGAGCGAAAGCGGATAAAGATGTGGAGATTTCATGGTGAAACATGAAAAAACACAATGGATAGAGCAAAAGATATTGAAAAACCAACAGAATACACAAAAACAAGATTGACACGTTTCAATATGCAAGGTATGATGAAATTATCGTAACCATCAAGAACAATATTAAGGGAGGACTTCATGATGAAGAAGAAAATGTTGGCAATGGCACTGGTGACCGCAATGAGTGCAGGTGCTCTGACTGCATGTGGAGGAGAAAAGACCGCTACATCCGCTGATACGACAGCTGCAGAGACAGAGGCAAAGCAGGAGGCAGCATCTACTGCAGGATCCGGAGAGAAAATTGTAGTCTATACCAACAGCGGAACTGAGGGAAGAGGAGATTATCTGATTGAGAAAGCTGCAGAGGCTGGATTTGATATTCAGGTGGTTTCTCTGGGAGCATCCGAAATTACAGAAAGAATGATAGCGGAGAAAAACAATCCACTTTGTGATGTAACCTTTGGTTTGAACAACATTGAATATGAAAAGTTAAAAGCAAACGATCTGCTGCAGACATGGAAGCCGGACTGGACGGATGGAGTAGATCAGACTCTGATCGATGCAGATGGATACTACTATCCGGTTACAACCACTCCGCTGGTATTGATGGGAAATGCTGACTTTACAGATATGCCAAAAGATTGGACAGACTTAACCAAGGATGAGTACAAGGGAAAATATCAGCTGCACGGTCTTGGAGGCGGAACCGCTAAAACGGTATTTGCAAGCATTGTCAGCCGTTATCAGGATCCGGATGGTGATCTGGGAATCTCTGATGAGGGCTGGGAGATCGCTGCAAAATTTTTAGGAAATGCCCACAACATTGCAGAGGGCGAAGATGCAGTCGGCAGCGTGATCGATGGCACCTATCCGTTGGATGAGCATTGGGCATCCGGTGTGTTAAGCGAACAGAAAGACCGCGATTATAAATTCCAGATCATGACACCAGAGATCGGTGAGCCATATGTTGTGGAATCCGTTGCAATTTCCGCAGGAACAAAAAAATATGATACCTGTGTTGCATTTTTAAACTGGTTGGGAAGTGCTGATGTGCAGCTGGATTGGTCAAATCAGTATGGAACCATTCCTTGTCAGAAAGAAGCTCTCGCGCAGGTTTCTGATGATATCAAAGAGCTGATGGATATTCTGAAACCGCAGGATCTTGACTGGGGCTTTATCGCAGAAAATGTTGATTCCTGGGTTGAAAAAGCAGAACTGGAGTATGTACAGTAAGAAGCCTTCTAATATCAAGTTGATAGAAACGGCGTAGCGATAGGAGAACACCATGGTAAAATTTGAAAATATCGAAATCAGATATGGAGATTTTGTGGCCATTGAAAATTTGAACCTTGACATTAAGGAGGGAGAATTTTTTACGTTTCTTGGTCCAAGCGGATGCGGAAAAACGACTTCCCTGAGAGCGCTGGTTGGTTTTATCACGCCATCAAAAGGCAAGGTTTATGTAGGGGATAAAGACGTTACGGATCTCCCGGTCGAGAAAAGGAAAATCGGCATGGTGTTCCAGAGTTACGCCCTGTTTCCTACCATGACGGTATATGACAATATTGCATTCGGCATGAAGGTGAAGAAACTTTCGAAAGAAGAAATTGACCGGAAGGTACGTGAGGTTGCAGCTAAGATCAAGATTACGGAAGAGCAGCTTAAGAAAAACGTAGCAGATCTGTCCGGTGGTCAGCAGCAGCGCGTGGCGCTTGCAAGGGCAATTGTTCTGGAACCAAAGATCCTCTGCCTGGATGAGCCGTTATCCAATCTGGATGCAAAGCTCAGGATTGACATGAGAATGGAGCTGAAACGCCTGCAAAAGGAGTTGGGCATCACCACACTTTATGTCACACATGATCAGGAAGAGGCATTGACCCTGTCAGATCGGATCGCAGTCTTTAATAATGGGTATGTAGAGCAGGTAGGAACTCCATATGAAATCTACAATCAGTCAAAGAGCGAGTTTGTATGTGACTTTATTGGAGATATCAACCGTTTAAAGAAAGATATGCTGGTAGAGATCAACCGGCAGACAGAGCGAAAGTTTGATACAGAGAAGACAGGCTTTATACGGATTGAGCGCTGTGTCAGCGAGGAAAAACCAGGGTATGTGCATTTATCAGCCCAGGTGGTAGAAGCGGAATTCAATGGGGTTTTGACGAAATACATTCTGAACTGCTGCGGACAGACTGTGAAATATCTGGAAAAAAATGATGGACGCAGGCTTTTTACAGAGGGAGAACAAATGGATCTGTATATCAATCCGCAGGATATCATGCAGTTTTAGGAGGAATATGGTATGGCAAAATTCAGGGAAAAGCTCCAGGATGGAACGATAAATATTCCGGGACTGCTTTTGAAACTGCTGCTTGTGTGGTTTATCATTACGTTTTTGGTGTATCCAAATGTCAATCTGTTGCTGCGTGTTTTTATGAAAGACGGGCATTTCACCATGGAAGCAGTTTCAAAGATCATGAAATCTGCCCGGGCGATCAAGAGCTTGAAAAACAGCTTTATCCTGGCATTTGCATCGATCATCACGGTGAATATATCGGGCATATTGATCGTTCTCTTTACGGAGTATTTCGATATAAAGGGATCGAAATTCTTACATATGGGATTTATGACCACTCTGATCTATAGTGGTGTGGTTCTCGTTACCGGCTACAAATTTGTATATGGATCCACCGGAATTATCACAAAGGTCTTACTTCAGATCTTTCCAAACATGGATCCCAACTGGTTTGTCGGATTTGGGGCAGTGTTATTTATCATGACATTTTCCGGCACGTCCAATCACATGATGTTTTTGACCAGTGCGATCCGGGGATTGGATTATCATACCATTGAAGCTGCAAAAAATATGGGTGCTTCCCAGAAAACGATTTTATTTAAGATTGTTCTTCCAACTATGAAGCCGACGATATTTGCAATCACAGTACTGACCTTTATTTCCGCATTAAGCACAATGTCCGGGCCGTTGATCGTGGGTGGACCGGATTTCCAGACAATCAATCCCATGATCAAAACCTTTGCCGGAATGACCGGATCGCGTGACATTGCGGCGCTTTTAGCAATCATTCTTGGCATTGCAACTTCGATTCTGTTGTATGTAATGCAAAGAATTGAAAAAAAGGGAAATTTTATTTCTGTGTCAAAGACAAAAGCCAGAATGGAAAAACAGAAAATTGAAAATCCGATGATGAATGTGATCGCACATGCGGTTGCGTACGTGATGTTAGTGATCTACATGCTCCCGATTCTGAATGTTCTGGTCTTTTCCTTTACAGATGGTTTGACCATCAAGACAGGTGTGATCCGCAAAGATTCCTTTACATTGGAAAATTATGCAAAGTTATTCCGTTCGTCTACAGCATATAAGCCGTATTTAGTAAGTATCGTATATTCTCTGATGGCATCTTTGGTGGTAGCAGCGATCTGTATTGTGGTGGCTCGGATCGTCACAAAAGCCAGAAAAAAATATGATAAGCTCTTTGAAATTTTTATACTGATCCCGTGGCTGCTGCCGACAACCATGATTGCACTTGGATTGATGATGACCTACGATGAACCGCGCATTTTGCTTGCAGATAAGGTTCTGGTAGCGACACCGATCATCCTTCTGCTCGCCTACATCATTATCAAGATTCCGTTTTCTTACCGGATGATCCGTGCTGGATTTGTGGGGCTTGACGGAAACATGGAAGAGGCAGCTCAGGTGATGGGAGCAAAACCGTTTTATACCATGCGCAAAGTGATTCTTCCGATCCTGATGCCGATCGTACTGTCTGTGATCGTATTGAATTTCAATGGATTACTGTCGGAGTATGATCTGTCGGTATTTTTATATCACCCCTCCTTCCAGCCGCTCGGAATTGTGATCAAGCTGGCAACAGATGAGACTGCCACGATTGATGCACAGGCTATGGCATTTGTATATACCGTGGTATTGATGATCATTTCTACGATTGCATTGTGGCTTGGCCGTTATAACGGAATTGGAACCATAAAAAAATTATTTCGCATGAAGAAAGAGGCAAAAAAAGTATGATGAAAACGATCACAGAGCTGAGAAAAGAACGTGGTGTTCTGGTGGCAGCGCATAGAGGAACGAGTGCAGGCAATATTCCGCCAAACTCCATTGCAGCATTTGACATTGCCCTGAAAGAGGGGGCGGATATTTTGGAAATGGATCTGTTCCAGAGTGTGGATGGGGAAATTTTTGTCTTTCACACCGGCATGGAACCCAGTCACCTGGATCGGCATATCAGAATCGAAACTTACACGGCTGAAGAAATTCGTCAGATGAAATTATGCAACAGCGATCTGACCCAGACATTTCTTCCGGTGAACAGTTTTGATGAGGTATTGGAGCATTTGAAGGGGAAATGTAAATTAAACCTGGATCGAAGCATCAATATTATTGAACCGGTTATGGAGGCAGTCAGAAAGCATGACATGGTGGATCAGATCCTGCTGAAGAGTGATCCGTCTGACCGTTCTTTAAAGCTGATCGAAACCTATGCATCGGATGTCGACTATATGCCAATTTTTATGGAAGAGGATGATGCTTCAGAAAAGATCGAAAGTATGAATATCCGTTATGTCGGTGCAGAACTGGTATTTAAGACCGACGAGGCTATGGTGGCACAGGATTCTTATATCGAGGCTCAGAAGAAAAAAGGAAGAATCCTTTGGGGCAATGCCATTTTGTATTCCAGCCGCGTGCCGTTAGCCGGAGGGCACAGTGACGATGTTTCCCTGCTGGACGATCCTGATAAAGGCTGGGGACATCTGGCTGACAAAGGATTCGATATTATCCAGACCGACTGGGCAATGCATTGTGTGAATTATCTGAGAGAAAAAAATTATCGGAAGTGATACGAGATGGATTTAACCTTTTTAGGCTGCGGTTCTGCGTTTAATCCGCTTTTGGGAAATACCAGTGCGTATTTTACGCAAGGAGATCAGTTATACATAATGGATGCAGGCGAGAGCGTGTTCTTGAGCCTCTATAAGAACGAACTGATCCAGAACTATGATAAGATTACCGTTTTTATTACACATCTCCATGCGGATCATGTAGGAAGTCTTCCTTCCCTCATTTCTTATGCGTATTATGTGTTGGGGAAACGGATTGCAGTGTTCTACCCGGATGAAACGCTTTGGAAATTGTTAGATCTGATGGGGATCGATCGGTCGGCATATTACCGGATGGACAATCATGATCTGGAAAATATCGAACCGAAGGTTCAGCCGGTTGCAGTAAAGCATGCAGAGGATATGTCCTGTTATGGTTATGTGATCACCTGCGGAAGGGAAACGTTTTATTACAGCGGGGATGCTTACGAAATTCCGGCTCAGATCCTTCAGCGGTTTTATGATCGGGAAATTGACCGGATTTATCAGGATACGACCGAATTTGCAAGCGGACACAAGTCTCATTGCCCGTTGGAAGACCTGGAGCACGTGATCCCGGATGAACTAAGGCAGTATGTTTACTGTATGCATTTGACAACTGATTTTCGTGTGAAATTAAAAGAAAAAGGCTTTCGTTCAGTAATGGACAATCAATAAAACAGCAATAAAGACCCTGGCTGCGATGGTAGCCGGGGTTTTTATTTATCACTTACGGATCAGTTGACGATGAAATGATCATGATATACAATGATGTTGGAGTCAAAAGGTATTTTGACCCCTCTGATACCGAATTGCTACGTGCTTTGCACTCTCGCAATTCTAAAAACATTCGTAATCCGCTCATTTTTCTTCAAAAAATGGCTTCTTACTCATGTTTTTGGCGGGTCCCAAGCTCAAAAACCCTCCTGCAAGCAAGCTTGCGTCGGATTTTAGACCTTTTGACCCTGGTATCATACAATGAAAGTATGAAAAAACATACAAATAATGAAGAGTAGTTATGATAGAGCATGATAAAAACAGCGCAGGATATTTCCCTTTATTTGTCGATTTGCAGGGGGAAAAGATATTGATCGTGGGTGCCGGAAAGATCGCAGTCCGGCGTGCTGCAGTCCTGGCGGAGTTTGGCGCACAGGTGACGATGGTGGCACCAGAGCGTGGCAGTGAGAAGTGGCCAGAGGATGCACGGCCAGGCCGCCTTATCTGGAAACAGCATGCATTCGGAACGCAGGATATAAAAGATCTGGAACAGTCATTTTTTGTGATCGCAGCCACCGACAACCCGGCCGTGAATGATCAAGTGGTGCAGCTTTGTCGTGAACGGGGCATCCCGGTCAACCATGCCGGAGACCAAAGTAAGTGTGATTTTCAATTTCCGGCTATCGTGCGAAAGGATCCGGTGGTGATCGGTGTAAATGCAGGCGGAAAAGACCATGGGCTGGTAAAGCGCGTGGCGGCAAGATTGCGTGAGTGGATTGTCAGAGAGGAGATGTTTTTTGGATGAATGTTATGCCCATACCTGAATTGATCGAAAAGGTAACAGATATCTGCAAGCGGAATCATGTCACACGTCTGGATCTGTTCGGATCATTTGCAACCGGAACAGCAACGCCTACCAGTGATATTGATTTTGTTGTTTATGGATGTACGGATATCTTGAAACTGGAAAAAGACCTGGAAGAGATAGAGACATTGCGCAAAATTGATATTTTTGATTTTGACAGTATTCACAACGAATATCTATTGGAGGATATCAAAAAATATGGAAAGCAAATCTATTAATCGATACAATACCTTCTGCAAAAGCCTGAAAAATCTGGAAAAAAGCAGACATGCAGATCCAAAAGCGGATTTTGTTCTAGAAGGAACTGTCTTGAATTTTAATCTTACCTTCGATATAGCCTGGAAGGTGATGAAAGATATCTTAGTAAAAAACATGGGGATCCTGGATTTTGCCACAGGCTCTCCGCGAGAGACGATCCAGCAGGCCTTTACAAACCGTCTGATCGATGACGATACCTGGATGCAAATGTTAAAAACCAGAAATCAGCTGGCGCATGATTACGATGGAACCTTTGCAGAACGAAAATTTGAAGAAATCATGCATAGTTATTATCCATTGTTTGAAAGATTTAGAGAAGTGGCAAAAGCATATCAGCATGAGGAATTGTGATGCTGAGATATAAAAAAACGCTGTACCTTTTATCTCGGTAGGTACAGCGCTTTTTTTATATTTTATGCTTTTTTCTTTTCTTCGTACTGTCTTAAGAGTTCCAGAGCCTCTTTCGACATCGGATACAGCACCGCGATATTAAAGAGGGTCATGAGCCCGATGCCGACATCGCCCAGATCCCATACGACGGTATACTGCTGAAGACCGCCGACAAACAGCATGATGAGTGCCAGCACCTTGTAGGCAGTTTGGTAACACCAGCGGTTTCCGAACAGGTATGCCACATTGGAACGGGCGTAGAACAGGATACCAATAAAGGTAGAGAAACTGAACAGAGCCAGGGTAAGTGCAATGAAGATGACTCCGGCATATCCGAGGTGATACTGCATGGCGGTCTGTAACAGATCCATGCCGGTAAGGCCTGCGGTCAGTTCTTCCGGTGCCAGAAGCATGATCATGGCAGTGCAGCTGCAGATCACGATGGTATCGATCAGAACGCCGAGTGCCTGGGTTAACCCAGTGCGGACCGGATCATTGCCCTGGGCTGCCGCCGCTGCACAGGGAGCGGAGCCGCTTCCGGCCTCGTTGGAGAAGAGACCGCGCTTGACACCATTTAAGAGGACAGCGCCAAAGCCACCGGATACGGCCTGCCGCACGCCGAAGGCTTCAGAAAAGATACGCACAAAGACCGAAGGAAGCTTAGGCAGGTTCAACAGAATGATGAATACGGTCAGCAGGAAAAACCCTCCTGCCATGACCGGAACCATGACATCCAGGATCTTTACGGTAGCATTTTTTTGCAGAACAATGGCTGCTGCCAGAATCACCAGAATGACGGTAGTGACAATGGGGGGAATCTGGAATGCATTGGCAAAGGCAGAGCTTACGGAGTTACTGATGACCTGGCTGATGCCGCACCAGCAGATGAGCCCCGAGATGGCAAACAGGGAAGCAATCACGGAATGCCGGATAGTCTTTCCCTTTTTTGCTTCCACAAAGCGATGGATGTAATAAGCAGGTCCTCCATGGTAACCACCGTATAGCGGATCCGGTTCCTTGTATTTTTGTGCCAGGACAGCCTCAACAAAGGCGGTGGAGGCTCCTAAAAGAGCGGTAAACCACATCCAGAATACGGCACCTGCCCCGCCAAGGGAGATGGCAGCAACCACACCAACCAGGTTTCCCATGCCAACCCGGGTAGCAGTGGAGATGATCAGGGTCTGTAAGCCGGAAAGGCTGTCAGGAGTCTCCTTTTTTTCTTTTAAAGCGTTTATCATATCCGAAAAAAGACGTACCGGTAGAAGTCTGGTACGGATGCTGAAGTATACTCCGGCAGGAATGAGAAGCAGGATCATCAGGGAGATGCCGATGGAATTGTTTCCTACAGGAATCGTAAAGAGGTCGCCCCATAACAGGGCGTAGATGGTTTCAATCAGTTTTATGATCAAGGCAGTTCGTCCTTTCTTTGTAGTAGCTGCAGAATGCAGCGTGTCTTTCTATTATACAAATTTCCCCTATATTTGTAAAACGATTCCTGCAACTTGTTTTTTGCGGTTTTCTTGCTTTTTTAAACGAGATTGGATACACTTGTCTTAAAAGAAAAGAAAGCGAGATCATTATGAGTACTTTTCATATGCAGATTCCTGCTCATGTGGAGCAGATCATCCATACCTTAAACAGTAACGGTTACGAGGCTTTTGCGGTGGGAGGCTGTGTGCGCGACACTCTGCTTGGAAGAAAGCCCGGTGACTGGGACATCACCACTTCTGCAAGACCACAGCAGGTGAAGGCACTGTTTCGGCGCACCATCGATACCGGGATCCAGCATGGAACGGTGACCATCCTGATGGGGGGCACGGGCTATGAGGTGACAACCTACCGGATCGATGGAGAGTATGAGGATGGACGTCACCCGAAACAGGTAGAATTTACCTCCAATCTTTTAGAAGACCTGCGCAGGCGGGATTTTACCATCAATGCCATGGCCTACAGCCATGAAACCGGCATTGTGGATGCTTTCGACGGCATGGCAGACCTGAAAGCACGCCGAATCCGCTGTGTGGGCAATGCCATGGAGCGGTTTACGGAGGACGCGCTTCGCATTCTGCGTGCCATCCGTTTTTCTGCACAGCTGGATTTTGCGATCGAAGCGGAAACCTTTCAGGCCATTTCCGTGATCGCACCGAATCTTTCCAAGGTCAGCAAAGAGCGGATCCAGATGGAGCTGACAAAATTACTTACCTCTGAGCATCCAGAAAAGATCCGGGAGGTTTATGAGACCGGCATCAGCACCTATGTTTCTTTGGCCTTTGCGAGTCTGGACTGGAAAAATGCCCGTGTGTCTGCAGAACTTCCGAAAGAGAAATATGTGCGCTGGGCGGCATTTTTGCGCTGCGGAAAGAGTCCGGAGCTGGCCGTGCGTGTCCTTCGTGACCTGAAACTGGACAACGAGACCATATCCCGGGTAAAAACCCTGGTAACCTGGGCAGATGTCACCCCTGCGGCAGACGAAACCGAGATACGCCGCATGATGAGCCGTATGGAACCGGAGGTCTGGGACAGCCTGATGGAATTAAACGGTTATGGAACAGAAATCCGGAATCTGGTATCAGAAATCCGGGAGCGTAAAGACTGCTTAACCTTAAAAGATCTTGCCGTAAAGGGACAGGATCTGATCGCAGCCGGAGTAAGACCAGGCAAAGAGATGGGAATGCTGCTTCATAAGCTCCTTGAGCATGTGCTTGAGGTGCCGCAGGACAACCAGAAGGTTCTGCTTTTAGAGTTGCTGAAACAGATTGAAAATAACGGCAGTCACTGACAGGTTCATCTTTCCTTTTTTTGAAAGCTGAGTTATAATGAAACCAGCTTTTAAAAAGAGGGAGCACAGGAGGAAGGTTTTTTATGAAGGATTACATGAAGATTTACCGCGAATGGTTGTCCAACCCATATTTCGATGAGGACACCAAGGCAGAACTCAAGGCAATCGAACAGGATGAGAATGAGATCAAAGAGCGTTTCTATATGGATCTGGAGTTCGGTACCGCAGGTCTGCGCGGCATCATCGGTGCCGGAATCAACCGCATGAACATCTATGTGGTACGGCGTGCGACCCAGGGTCTGGCAAATTATATCATCAAGCAGGGAGGAAGCAGCAAGGGGGTTGCGATCGCTTATGATTCCAGACATATGTCCCCGGAATTTGCAGATGAGGCAGCCCGCACCCTGGCAGCCAACGGAATCAAGGCTTACAAGTTTGAGTCTCTGCGTCCGACTCCGGAGCTGTCCTTTGCAGTGCGCGAGCTTGGCTGTATCGCAGGTATTAACGTAACCGCAAGCCACAACCCGCCGGCATACAATGGCTACAAGGTATACTGGGAGGATGGCGCACAGTTTACTCCGCCGCATGACAAGGGCGTTACCGAAGAGGTTCTTGCCATTGAGGATCTGTCCACCGTAAAGACCATGAGTGCAGAGGACGCCATGGCAGCAGGTCTCTATGAAGTGATCGGAAAAGAGATTGATGACAAATACATTGCCCATGTAAAGGCGCAGGTAGTCAATCAGGATGCCATCGACAAGATGCAGGATTCCATCACCATCGTTTACACCCCGCTTCACGGAACCGGCAACATCCCGGTACGTAGAGTGTTAAAAGAGATCGGATTCGAGCATGTGTATGTTGTACCGGAGCAGGAGCTTCCGGATGGTGATTTCCCGACCGTAAGCTATCCGAACCCGGAGGCAGAAGAGGCATTTGCCCTTGGCTTAAAGCTTGCAGAGGAGAAGAATGCAGACCTGGTTCTGGCAACGGATCCGGATGCAGACCGTCTCGGTGTCTATGTAAAAGATACCAAGTCCGGCAAATACATTTCCCTGACAGGCAACATGTCCGGCTCCCTGTTATGTGAGTATGTGCTGAGCCAGAAGGCAGCAAAGAATGCCATCCCGGCAGACGGTGAGGTAGTCAAATCCATCGTGAGCACCAACCTGATCGATGCAGTGGCAGCTTCCTACAACTGCAAGCTGGTAGAGTGCCTGACCGGATTTAAATGGATCGGCCAGCAGATCTTAAAAGAAGAGCGCACCGGAGTTGGCCATTACATGTTCGGCATGGAAGAGAGCTATGGCTGCCTGATCGGAACCTATGCCCGTGACAAGGATGCCGTCTCCGCAACCGTTGCTCTGTGCGAGGCTGCTGCGTACTACAAGACCAAGAACATGACTCTGTGGGATGCCATGGTAGCAATGTATGAGAAATACGGCTACTATAAAGATGCTGTGAAATCCATCGGTCTGTCCGGTATTGAAGGTCTGGCAAAGATCCAGTCCATCATGGAGCATTTCCGCAGCAACACCCCGGAAGGCTTTGGAGAGTATAAGGTACTTTCTGCAAGAGATTATAAAAATGACACCATCCGCGACATGGCTACCGGTGAGGTAACCCCGACCGGACTGCCGTCTTCCAACGTGCTCTACTACGATATGAACGACAATGCATGGTTATGCATCCGTCCGTCCGGTACCGAGCCGAAGATCAAGTTCTATTATGGAATCAAGGGAACCTCCCTGGAAGATGCAGACGCGAAATCCGAGGCACTTGGGAAAGCGCTGATGGAGCAGGTGGAAAAGCTTCTATAAATTATATGAGTCCGAAGTGCCGGGGCGGTCATACAGAACCGCATACCCTGGTGGAATTTTTAACTTCGTGCGCTCCGCCGCCTATTGTCTCCCCTGCGGGCTAAACTCGCGTGCATTGCACGCTCAAACAGGCCCTCCGGGGAGACGCTATGCTCGCGCACTCGTAAAATTCCAAAGGCTTTGCCGACAATAACCTGTCGGCAGAGCCTTTTTGTTAAAATATTCTACAGCAAGAAATCTAATAAAACTCAGATTTCATTTCATTTGTCCTACATTTGTCCTATGCGCCGTGCTAAAATGTAAATGAAAACAAGATGAATATGTCAGACGACAGTTACAGCACACAAAATAAGGCAAAAGGAGGAAAAACATATGCCAAGACCACCCCAAAATTCTGATATAAAACAACAGATATCCAATGATATGCAGAGGAAACTCGATTCCCTGAATGGAACCGAAAAAATTAAAGCGTTATTAGATTTTTGCTATTTGTGCACTCAAATTGAGAAATTTACAACTGGTCTCGATGTAAAACTATTAACGGAATATCTTTCTCCCAAAAACCCTGGAACCAATGAGCTTGATACAGAAAAAACGAAAGAGCGTTTCAATGAGCTTATGGAATTCCGATGTAAAACAGTCTATAAAGGTTTTATGGACTTTATTAAGGAAAACCCCGGGCATAGTGATAAATGGTATCGTGAAGTATACTCCAATACCAACAAAAATTTTAATTATAATGGTGTAATGGAAAATACATTGATAGCGGTTTTTGAAGCTCTGGATGATCCTTTCACGAAAGCTTTTCCTGAACTGAAGCAAAGATTAATCTCTGCTGGTGAAGGTCCTTGCATTGCTCTTGCAGAGGATGCTCACAAAAAAGCCTTTGCGAGTTTGCTTGATACATTAACGGATCCGGAAGATAAAAAATGTTTAGAAAAAGCTGGGCAACTCATGCAGAAGAGTACCGATATGACTGTTTTGGATCCCAAGTATCAAGAACAGCAGAAAATTTTAAAAGTAGGTGAAACCTACCCGACCGCTGATGATGAATATAAACTTTTCTGTGAGGAGCGGAGAAATTTAGATATCAGTTTCTTAAGTAATGATATTCTGAAAGTCATGCTGAAAGATAATGTAAGGGAGATGTACAATCATAATAAGGATCATAAAGGTTACTTTGCTCACATTGATCCACCGGATTATAATAACAAAAAAAATGCAATGCTGCAGAAGTCTAATGAACAGTCACAGAAGTTTAATTCGACAAAAAGTTTTTGGCATATTAATTCAGATGAATACAAGGAGGTAAAAAAGAAGATCAAGAAACTGAATGAAGAAATAGATAAGGGCGGAAAAGTCATCGAAGCATTGGAAGGATTGGAAACTGCCTGCCAGAAATATCTAATTAAAAACATGAACAAAGGAAAAAAAGAGTTAGGTAAAAAGCGAAAGGCAGTTATTTCCGAAATTTATGAATTTGCAAAGCAAGAAAAAGCGAAAATGAATTCTTCACTTACTATTAGTGAAAAATGGATTAGCAGCGTAAGAGCACGAGAAGATGCACGGAATAGAAATGATGACGCTGTAGAGAACCAGGGTATGAAAAAAACTATAGATAGAGCCAAAACCTTCGGAGAAAAAATGAAATTTAATGACCTGACCGGCCCTGTTGTAAACAATATCAATCAAAAAAAATCAAGCAAAATAAAGAAAGCAAATACCAATCAACTGAACATAAAGAAATAATGTGACTATAAGTATAACGATAGTACCTGTCGTGCACACATATGTAGTGATGCCAGTACAGTAGAAGTGCCGGGGCGGTCATACAGAATAAGCAGGCGCACGAAGTAAAAAATTCCACTTAGCGCCGGCGGTTCTGTATGGCAATCCCGGAACTTCGGACTTTACGAGAAAAATATCTTCTTGATCTTTTTGAGGGCAATTTCGTAGACGCTTCGGATGGCA
Source organism: Oscillospiraceae bacterium (assembly GCA_963642615.1). Lineage (GTDB taxonomy): Bacteria > Bacillota > Clostridia > Lachnospirales > Lachnospiraceae > Brotaphodocola. The sequence goes on from CAVIHW010000002.1 coordinate 67,472, forward strand.
TATACCACGGTCTGGTCAACGAGAAAGCCACACACCAAGGAGCCCACGATCACGAAAATGACGATCCCGGCGAGATCCAGTGGGCGTTCCCAGGTGATATCCCATCCAAGGATGTAATCGACGATGTGGTAGAGCATCCACCAGTGCATGAGCAGGATGGAAAAGCTGTGCGCACCAAACATGGTGATGATGGGGTGAAAGAAACGTTTTTTCTCGGGTTTTTTATGCAGGGCCAGGGCAAAGACTCCGCAGGCCATGAAGAGGGAAAGCGGAGCCATGTGCACGTAGAAGTTCACGTAACTCTGCCAGTAGGTATAAGGGTCTATCTGTACGACCATGATCAGGAAGGAAAGTACAGCAAAAGTCCAGATGAAGCGGTCATATTTTCGCGTTTCGGGGCGAGATACCCAGTATCCGATGATGGCCATGCCGATCCACTCCGTAAAGAACGGAAAAAGATCCGGAGTCAGGTCGGTATAGATATGCAAAAAACTGCAAAGAAGGATGATGCCGGAGAGGGATGTCAGCGCCTGGTATGGCATGGCCTCAAACATATACTGGAGAAAGGGTACGGCGATATAGATGGCCAGGGTGATATAGACCAGCCACAAAAAGGGACAGTCCTCCTCAATGGCACCGGTCAGGATGCGGTGGATGCCTTCCCGGAAGGTGGCAAGGCCAAAGGGGATCAGCCGTCCGTTCTGCCACATATAAAAGTAAAAGTAAATGACTGAGGTCAGGACAATCTTAGAAAAGCGTCTCTCGTAAAAGGAGGAGATGCTTTTTTTTGCTGCTGTGCATATCGGGGAGGCATCCGTGGCGCGTCCGCTGGTTCTCCGGCCAAACAGGAGGGCACCGGTCAGCATGATGAAACAGGTATTTCCAAGGTAGAGCCAGGTGTGCAAAACCGCGGAAGGCTTTAAAACTGCCGTTGGAAGTTCATGGAGCATGTCCAGGGTTTCTTCGTTGATCACGGTAGTGAGAAATGGCATGGCAATGTCGATGCAGTGGAGCAAAATGACACAGAATACAGCAAAAATCCGGATATAGTCGTAGCGGATATCGTAGGAGGGATTGCTGTTTTTAAAACCAAGGGTCTGGGCAAGGGAGAAGGTTTTTTTGCGATCTTCCGCAAGATGAAACAGGAAGGCAAGGACAACCAGGGTTTCCAGAAGAAGGATCTGCTTTGGGTTGTAGCTTCCGTAAACCTTTTTGGCACACCAGACTAAAAAAACGGAGGCACAGACCGAAACCAGAAGCCAGAACAGCAAACTGGAACGGAAATAACAGGGAGATTTCTTATCATTCATTTACGGATTCTCCTTAAAAAGAAAGCCCGGAAGGCAAGCCGTGAAGCGGCCGTTCCGGGCTTTTTGTGTACGTTTACTTATAGACTACTGATTCTGGAACTTTGCAAGGATCCGTGCAGTCTCTGCATTGATCATATCCTGGGTCACATTCGGGTCGGTCGGATCCCAGGTCTGCTCAAACGGGATCTCAGCTGCGATGGTAGGACGCTCAAACGGTCCGACAACAGAAGAGTTGTAAACCTGAACCGTGGTTCCCAGCGCACAGTGATCATAAACCCACTTTGCATCGCCGCTTACCAGACGGATGCAGCCTGCGGAACGAGCGATACCCATGTTGTTGTAGGTGCTTGCCCATACCGTCATTGGGTTTGCAGCATCATAGATGATGGAGTGCATCAGGATCGGAAGGCCTGCACCGAGACGGGTTGCATACTGGGTATAAACATCATGGATCATCAGTCTCCAGCGGTATTTCTCCGGAGTCTTAAAGGTTCCGATCGGGGTGTCATCGCCAACGGAGGTCAGGAAGGATTTTACCGGAATGATGTAACCGTTGCTGCCGTCCTGTGCATAGATGGTCATGCAGTTTAATTCCTTGTTGACCTTGATGAGGTACGGGCCGTCACTCGGAAGCAGGGATTCCACATCGCTCCACATCTTTCCGTCTTCTCCGAAGTAGTACTTTAAGCCGTCCACATACTGCCAGCCGGTCACCGGAACGGAATCCTGGAAGTAGTAGCGGTCATTGCCAAGCCAGCCCCAGCCGGTGTAGCTGTCACCGTTTCCGTGGATGTAGCGCATCTGGCCGTCTACATACTGGATGCCGTCTGCGTGAGCGGATTTTAAGGTGTTGGTCGTATTCAGACCGGATTCGGTATTCTTGGCAAAGAAGGCAAGGCGAAAGCCCTTCATGTAAAGGCCGGTGTTCATGGTTCCGACGGTCTGGCCGTTTTTGCCCCATCCGGTTTCGGTTCCGTCACTGAGCTGAGCACTGTAGTAGATGTCGTACTGGTCATTGACCGGACCTGCAAAGCGGTACTGGATCGCCTCAACCGGATACCAGGCATTGCCGTCAAAGGAGGTCTGCTGACCGTTTAAAGCCCAGCCGGTCCAGCCGGTGGTGGAGTTGTAGGTACGGAAGAGCACGTTTCCGAAGATGTTCTCTAAGTAGGTGCAGATGGCGGTAAAGCCGCATTCGGTAGAGATCTGCTGGTCGTTTAAATGGACGCCGGTCCAGTTCTTGGTATCAAGCGGCAGAACAGCGGTGGTCAGACGTGGCTGACGGAGCGGAACCGAAAGCGGATTGTTTGCCTGGGATGAGGCCTGGGCAGCAGCTTCTGCAGCAGCCTGCTCTGCGGCTAACTGGCTTGCCTGCGCCTCGGTCAGATCACTGCTCTGACTTGCGGATGTCTCAGCCGTGGTTTCGGCTGCCTGGGAAGTTTCCGCTGTGGAAGCCTGGGTTGTGCCGGATGTGGAAGAACCAGTTGCCTGTGTGGAAGAACCAGGTGCCTCCGTGGAAAAGGTATGCTCTGTCTGAGCGGCAGCCGTAGTTTCAGCCATTTTTGCACCCGGACCGGATACTTCGGTATTCTGTTTGACTTCAATGACGCCGCTTGTTGCAGCTGTAGCTTCTGTATCTGCCAGTGCAGTGGTGGCCGATCCGGCCATCATAAGGCCGGCCATGAGCAGCGCAAGACCTGATCTTGTATGTTTACGCATGGATGTAAAACCTCCTAAAAATAATAAAATATACCATTCATTGCTAATCTACCATAAATAAAGAAAAAAGACTATAGAAAAATGACGAAAATGCAGGAAAGATAGACTTTTCAGGCGCGATATGTTAATATGAAACAACGTATGACAAGATGCTTGGGGGACAGAAACGTGGTTTCTAGACAGAACAAAAATGATGCTGACATCATGGTCAGTATCTGCTGTATCACCTATAATCAGGAAGCCTATATCCGGGATGCACTGGAGGGCTTTATAAACCAGAAAACGGATTTTGCCTATGAGGTGCTGATCCACGACGATGCTTCCACGGATCGGACGGCTGATATCATCCGGGAGTATGCTTCGCGCTATCCGGATCGGATCTTTCCGATCTTACAGACCGAAAACCAGTATTCGAAGGGACTGACCAATGTCAGCGGCACCTTTAATTTTCCGCGGGCAAGAGGAAAATACATTGCCATGTGTGAGGGAGACGACTACTGGACAGACGTAAACAAACTTCAGAAACAGGTGGATTATCTGGAGGCAAATCCCGGCTGTTCTCTCTGCTTTCACAGTGCAAAAGTAGAAGTGCAGGGGAAGGCACTCACGGAGCATGCCATGCGCCCGTATAAGGGAAGCCGTATGATCTCGCCGGAAGAGATCATTGATAAAACCTCCGGTTATCCAACGGCTTCGCTGATGTTTTACCGAAAGATGGTGGAAGATCTGCCGGATTTTTATGTCAATGCCCCGATCGCAGATATTCCGCTGCAGCTGCTTTCGGCAGACCGGGGCTGGGGCTGGTATATCGATGAACCCATGTGTGTGTATCGGCTTGGAGGAGCCGCTTCCTGGACCTCCCTTATGAAGCAGGGCGATTATGAAAAGAAGCAGGAAGATTATGCCGAGTCTATGACGCAGATGTACCGGGGCTTTGACCGGTTTAGCAGCGGCCGGTTTCACAATACGGTGGAACATGCCATCAAAAGACTCCGGTTTTTAACTCAGGTCAATACCAGGAAGTATGAGACTGTCCTAAACCGGGAAAACCGGGAATTTTACCGGGAGCTGAATGCAAGAACGCGCTTCTTTATCCGGTTTGAGGTTCTGGCACCGGAGCTATATGCCTGGATGCAGAACCGGTTCCACAAAAATTAGGGTAACTATTTACACAGGAATAGATCATTATGAGTAATCAAACAGAGATGAAACAGAAAGTGGCAAGCGGATTATTCTGGAAGCTTCTGGAAAACGGAGGTGCCCAGGGAATCCAGTTTGTGATCGCGATTCTTTTGGCGCGGCTGTTGTCTCCGGCAGAATACGGTGTGGTCGGGATCATCATGATCTTTATTACCATAGCCAATGTATTTGTCCAGAGCGGCTTTTCCACGGCGTTGGTGCAGAAAAAGCAGGCTGACGGGATAGATTTCTCGTCGGTCTGCTATTTTGAACTTGCAGCTTCGGTGGCCTTTTATGCGGTCTTGTACCTGTCTGCACCTGCCATCGCAGATTTTTATGCCATTCCGGTATTATGCCCCATCGTCCGGGTGCTTGGGATTGTATTGTTTCCGGGCGCGGTGATCTCGGTGCAGACGGCCTATGTGTCCCGGAATATGGAATTTCGCGGGCTGTTTTTTTCTACGCTTGCGGCATCCGTTATCTCCGGTGTCATCAGCATTTTCATGGCATACAAGGGATATGGCGTGTGGGCTATGGTCGGACAGCAGATTGGCTACTATATCAGTCTGATGATCGTTCTTTTTATAACCGTTTCCTGGAAGCCGGAACCGTGCTTTGATTTTGAACGGATCCGAAGCATGTTCGCCTTTGGCTGGAAGCTTCTGTGTGCGTCTCTCTTAGATACGGTATTTAACAATCTGTATGGACTTTTGATCGGAAAGATATATAATGAAGAATTGTTGGGAAGCTACAACCGTGGAGAGCAGTTTCCGAAGCTGATCGCCACCAATCTGGGGGCAGCCATCCAGGCCGTTTTGCTTCCAGCTTTTTCTGCCTGTCAGGATGACAAGGACAAGGTGCGGGACATGGTGCGCAGAGCCATCCGTTTAAGCTCCTTTGCGGTGATACCGATGCTCATGGGGCTGTTTGCGGTGGCGGACACACTGGTGCTTGCCCTTCTTGGAGAAAAATGGCTGATCTGTGTGCCGTTTCTTCGGATCATGTGCGTGTCATATTGCTTCTGGCCGATCCATATTACAAACTTGCAGGCCATCAATGCAGTGGGACGCAGCGATATCTTTTTGCAGCTGGAGCTGGTCAAGAAGGCTTTAAGCATCCTTGCATTGGTTATCGGCATGCAGTTTAATGTCTTTATCATGGTATGCATCAAGGCATTCCAGGATTTTGTCTGCACCTTTGTCAATGCGGCACCGAATAAGAAGCTGCTGGGATATGACATTGCCCACCAGTGGATGGATGTGGCACCTCCGGCGGCACTGTCGGTGGTGATGTGTGCCGTGGTAATGGCCTTTGGCGCATGGCTTCCGGACATGTCGGTATGGATGAAACTGGGACTGCAGATCATCTGCGGTGCCCTGGTATATATTGTGCTTGCGGCGGCATTCCGTCTGGAAAGCTTCTGCTTTCTGGCAGGGATCCTCACACAAAAGCTGAGAGCCTCCGGCACAGGGGAGAATTAAGGTTATGAAAAAAACAGTAATTGTTACGGCCATCGGGTCGTTTTCCGCACAGAACGTGATCGCAGCCTGCCATGCAGCAGGTCTGCGGGTTGTGGGCTGTGATATTTATCCGGCAGAGTGGGTGGTAAATTCCCGTGATGTGGACGTGTTCTATCAGGCACCCTATGCCACAGACCGGGAAGCATATCGAAACTTTCTAAAGGAAATCTGCAAAAAAGAACAGGCCGGTGTGCTGATGCCGTTAACCGATGTTGAGATCGATGTGATCAGACAGTGGAAGACCACAGATACAGCGGATTTTGAGATGCTTGGTATAAACGTGTGGATTTCCGATGATCCTGCGATCGCACTTTGCCGGAACAAGGAAAAAATGGCAGTGTTTCTTGAACAACATGGCTTTTGCCGGACAATCCCGGGAATCCGGCTGTCTGAGCTGGAAGAAAGAAGAAAACAGGGACTGCTTCCGGAGGCATTTTTGCTTTTGGATGGTGAAAAAAAGGAACTTTGGCATCCTCTGGTGGCAAAACCTTTGGATGGACGCAGCAGTCAGGGACTAAAGCTCCTGGAATCCAAAGAAGACCTGGAATTTCTCCTTCACAGCTGCAGCGAGGATCAAAAACGAAAGTATCTGGTGCAGCCAAGGATAAACGGGACTGTGATCACGGTAGATGTGGTGCGAAATCCAGACAGCGGTCAGGTATTTGCTCTGCCGAGACGAGAGCTTCTTCGCACCTTAAACGGAGCGGGCACTTCGGTCTGCGTATTTCGAAATGAGATGCTCGAAGGGCAGTGTAAGAAGATCGCCGAGGCAGCAGATATCCGGGGCTGCGTCAATATGGAATTTATCGAAGCAGATCCGGATGCAGGAATATACTATTTTCTGGAGTGCAATCCTCGCTTTGCCGGAGGGGTGGCCTTCTCTGCTGCGGCAGGCTATGATATGGCAAAAGCCCATATCTGCTGTTTTACGGGCAAAAAGCTTTCGGAGATGTCCGTGACAGGAGAACAGTACATTGCAAGGCGGTATGCCGAGTACCGGATGGACAGTCCGGATGCATCGGATGAAGGAAAAATGCAGACTGCAGAAATGGAGAAAACCGATGAATAAACGTCATGAAGAGCCGGTTATGGTGACCCGTTCGTCTTTGCCGCCTCTGGAAGAATATGTGGAAATGTTAAAACCGATCTGGGACAGCGCCTGGCTGACCAATATGGGAGAATACCACGAAACACTGAAGGCAAAATTGAAAGAATACCTAAAGACACCGAACCTGGAATTGTTCGTGAACGGCCATATGGCACTGGAACTGACCATTCAGGCCATGAAGCTGACCGGAGAGGTCATCACTACACCGTTCAGCTTTGCCTCCACCACCCATGCCATTGTGCGAAACGGGCTGACACCGGTGTTCTGTGATATCAACGAAGAGGATTACACTCTGGATGTGGAAAAATTAGAGGCTCTGATCACAGAGAAGACCTCTGCCATTGTTCCGGTTCATGTCTATGGAAATCCCTGTGACGTGAAACGTATCCAGGAGATCGCAGACCGCCATGGCTTAAAGGTCATCTACGATGCTGCCCATACCTTTGGCGAGGAGATCGACGGAGTCGGTATCGGACAGTTTGGAGATGCCTCCATGTTCAGTTTTCATGCCACCAAGGTATTTCACAGCATTGAGGGCGGTGCCGCAGTTTTTCATGACCCCAAATTAAAGGATCTTTTGTATCAGCTGAAAAATTTCGGCATTACCGGATACGAGCAGGTGGAGTATGTGGGAGCAAACGGCAAAATGAACGAGTTTCAGGCAGCCATGGGTCTTTGCAACCTGCGCCGCGTGGATGAAGATATTGCCAAACGCAAGGTTTTGACGGAGCGTTACCGGGAGCATCTTAGCGGAGTAAAGGGCATTCGCCTTTGCAGGGAAAAGGAAGGCGTGCGTTACAACTATGCCTACATGCCGGTGGTGTTTGAGGGCTATGGGGCAGACCGCGATGAGATCTTTTTTGCCCTAAGGGAGCATAATATCTTTGCTCGTAAGTATTTCTATCCCTGCATCAATGACTATGACTGTTACCGTGATCAGTTTTCGTCTGATGATACACCGGTAGCAAAGCGGATCGCTTCGGAGGTGCTGACGCTTCCGCTTTATCCGGAGCTTCCTTTGGAGACGGTGGATGAGATCTGTGAGATCATACTGAAATGTGGAGAAAAGACAAGATGAACAAGGTGTTGATCGTAATTCCTGCCTACAATGAGGAAGCGAATATCGAGATGGTGGTGCGTGAACTGGAGGACTTCTATCCGCAGTTTGACTATGTGGTAGTCAATGACGGTTCAAGAGACCGTACGGCAGAAATCTGTCGGGAACAGGGCTTTAACCTTTTGGATCTTCCGATCAACTTAGGACTTGCTGGATGCTTTCAGGCGGGCATGAAATATGCCTATTACCAGGGCTATGAGTATGCCATCCAGTTTGACGGTGACGGACAGCACCGGCCGGAATTCATTGAATCCATGAAAGAGAAGATGGAAGAGGGCTACGAGATCGTCATAGGAAGCCGTTTTGTCAGGGAAAAGAAAGACTGGTCTATGCGTATGGTGGGAAGCCGCCTGATCGAGGCGGCCATCCGCCTTACCACCGGTGTGACGGTAAACGACCCAACCTCGGGCATGCGCATGTTCAATCGGGAGATGATCAAAGAATTTGCCCTGAACTTAAATTACGGACCGGAGCCAGATACGGTATCCTACCTGTTAAAACAGGGTGCCAGGGTAGCGGAGGTGCCGGTGCATATTGCGGAGCGTGCAGGCGGAGAGAGCTACCTAAAGCCGATGGTGGCCGTGCGGTATATGGCACGGATGCTTCTGTCGATCTTACTGATCCAGAATTTCAGGAATAGTTCAGCCATGCGCCGTGACAGACAAAAAAAGGCGGTGTAAGCTGGCATGGCTGAACGAAAATGATTAAAAAATACAAACAACGGAGTACGAAGACAATGAAACACTGGACACGCCTTCTTCAAAAGACAAGGCTGAGCCTGGAAAAAGAAAATATGATCTGGAATATGACCGGGAGCTTCTTCTATGCCTTTGCCAGTATGGTGCTTTCATTTCTGGTCCTTCGGATTGCAGGGGAAGAGCAGGGCGGCATCTTCTCCTTTGGTTTCAGTACCGTGGGGCAGCAGATGTTTCTTCTGGCTTATTTCGGTATCCGCCCCTTTCACATCACGGACGGGGCAAACCAGTACCGGTTTGGAGATTACCTGCATCACAGGTATATAACCTGCTTTCTGGCGCTTCTTTTGGGTCTGGGCTATCTGGCCTTTACCGGATATTCCCTACAGAAGGCACAGATCATCTTTTTGCTGATCGCCTACAAGGTGATCGACGGATTTGCTGATGTCTATGAGTCAGAATTTCAGCGCCAGGGATGTCTGTATCTGACCGGCCGTTCCAATACCTTTCGCACCATCCTTTCGGTGGGGGTATTTCTGATCATACTGCTTTCCGGTGCCGGACTTTTTGCTGCCTGTGTGGCAGCCGTGATCGGACAGCTTGCCGGTGTGTTTCTGTTTGATATTGTGGTTTTAAGAGAGATCGCAGGTGTGGATTATGGCTGGAGCAGAAGCTGTGGTATGTCACTGACTGCATCAGCCATCTTGTTATTTATATCCGTATTTCTGGATTTTTATATTTTTTCCGCTGCGAAATATGCCATTGACGCACATCTTGGCGATGCGGCAAACGGCTATTTCAATGTGATCTTTATGCCGACATCCGTCATCAATCTGGCAGCGGGCTTTGTGATCCGTCCGTTTCTGACTTATCTGACGGATTGCTGGAATGAACGGCGCTTTTCGGATTTTCAGAAGAAGCTTCTGACGATTATGGCGATCATCGGTGGCCTGACGCTGCTTGCTGTTTTGGGAACCGTGGTGCTTGGCAGGCCGGTGCTTGCGCTTTTGGAATGGCTTCTTGGTGAAACCTACCGCGGAAAGCTTACGGCACTCTGGATCCCGTTTATCATGATCGTGTTAGGCGGAGGATTCTATGCAGTACTGAATCTTTATTATTATGCTCTGGTCATTCTGCGAAAGCAGAAGCTGATCTTTGGGATTTACGTGGTGCTTACCGTGCTTGCCATGATCCTGGCACCAAGGCTTACCGTGGCGCTTGGGATCTTCGGCGCAGCCCTGGCTTATCTCATCCTGATGATCGTGATGGCAGCAGGCTTTGTGGGCGGTGCATGGTTTGAGATCAAAAAAGAAATGGGGGAGGTGCAACATGACGGTTGATGTTTTGATCCCGGTATATAAGCCGGACAGAAAATTTTCCAGGCTGCTGCAGATGTTAAAAAAACAGACAGTAAAGCCAAACCGGATCATCATTATGAATACAGAAAAAGCTTACTGGAATGCGGAAGGCTACCAGGATATTAAGGGGATGGAGGTGCATCACCTGGCCAAAGAGGAATTTGACCACGGCGGCACCAGAAACCTGGCGGCCTGGTATTCGGAATCGGATATCATGATCTTTATGACCGATGATGCCGTTCCCCAGGATGAATACCTGATCGAAAACCTCTTAAAAGGCTTTGACCAGACAGGACCTTCCGGGGAGACGGTGGCTGTGGCTTATGCAAAACAGCTCCCGGCCGGGGACTGCCGTTTTATCGAACGCTATACCAGAGCCTTCAATTATCCGGACACCCCTATGGTCAAGACGAAAAAAGATCTTGAGACCCTTGGCATCAAGACCTACTTTGCATCCAATGTCTGCTGTGCGTACCGCAAGGACATTTTCCGGAAACTGGAAGGATTTGTAAACAGTACGATCTTCAATGAAGATATGATTTACGCGGCCACAGCCATGGATGCCGGTTATGCGGTGGCCTATGTGCCGGAGGCAAGGGTGATCCATTCCCACAACCTGACGCCCATGCAGCAGTTCCACCGAAATTTTGATCTTGCAGTATCTCAGGCCGAGCACCCGGAGGTCTTTGGCGGGTTAAAATCTGAGGGAGAGGGGATCCGGCTGGTCAAACAGACGGCAAAATATTTGTTTTTGCATTTTCGCGGATTTCTGATCCCGGAGCTGATCCTAAGCAGCGGATGCAAATATCTCGGCTATAAGCTTGGAAAACAGTATGAAAGGCTTCCGAAAAAATGGATCCTGAAGTGTACCATGAGCCCGCTTTACTGGGAAAAGAAATGGAGAAGAAGATCATGATGACCATTACCTTACGAATCGCGCTGATTCTGGTGTCTCTTGCCACCTTTGCCATGATCATGCGCAAGATCCGCCAGTCCCGGATGCAGATCGAGAGCGCACTTTTCTGGATCGTTTTGTCTCTGGTCCTGGTGATATACAGCGTCTTCCCAAAGGTGGCGGATGCCTGTGCAAGCCTCCTTGGCATCTATGCGACGACCAACTTTTTATTCCTGTTTGCGATCTTTGTGCTGATCCTAAAGGTGTTTTTTATGAGTATCCATATTTCCCAGCTGGAGACCAGGGTCAAGGAACTGACGCAGGCCATGGCTCTGAAGGAGAAACAATATGAAGAAGATAAAAAGTAGTCAGATCGCAGGAGTGCTTTGTCTGGCAGCGGCTGTTTGCTGGCACAGCCTGGATGTAAAGGCCGGGATCCATGAGACGGGAGCCTCGTGGCAGTTTGGGCAGTATCTTGTTCTGGCAGCACTTGTGATGGCTCTTGTGATCTTTGGCGGCTATTGCCTTGTGGGGAAGAAGCTTCCCTGTTTTCTTGCAAAGCTTTCTCTTATTCTGGTTGGCGGTTTTGCAATCTTGTATCTGGTTGTTCTCCCGCCGCTTACGGCTCCGGATGAGATCAGTCATTATGTCAGTGCATACCGGCTTTCCTCCAAGCTTCTCGGAGAGCCTCAGCGTGACCGTTATGGCCGTGTATTACTTCGGGCGAAGGATGCCTGGGTGGAAGACTTAAAAGGTGAGTTTGTTTATGAACCGGATGAGGACGGATTTCTCCAGGTGACCATGGAGAGCCGGAAGGGTGCTGTAAAGTTTGGTGAGGTTCTGGATGAATCCACGTACGAACTGTTTCACAGTCTTGGCATAAACGGACAGTATGCACCGGAACGAACCGAAGAAATCCAGAAGCAGGGAGCCTATGTCAGCTCCATTTATCCGCCGGTTACCACCACGCCTCTTGCCTATCTTCCCCAGGCCATCGGCATCAGCATTGCAAGGCTTCTGGGACTGAATACGGTCTGCCTTTTTTATTTTGGACGGCTGTGCAATCTGGCTTTCTTTGTCGGGATGCTCTACCTGTCCCTGAAACGGATCCCTTTCGGGAAAGAAGTGCTCCTTGGCGTGTCGCTGCTTCCCATGACCTTACATCTGGTATCCTCCTTTTCCTATGACGTGATGATCCTTGGCTGCATGTTTTTATTAACAGCGATCTGCCTGGATCTTGCTTATGAACAGGAACAGGTTCGCTTAAAAGATGTGGTGCTTCTGGCGGTTTTGGCAGCGGTGGCAGGTCCGTGCAAGATGGTATATGCACCGATGCTTGGCCTTTGCCTTCTGATCCCACCGCATAAGTTTGGTAAGCTGCGAAACTGGTTTTTTGCGGCCTTTCTTGTCTTGTTTTTCTGGGCGGCAGCGATGTATCTGGTAAACAGCCAGGTGATTGCCTCTTATGCATCGGCAGACGAGGCAGACACTTACATCGAATGGGCGGAGGAGACCGGATTCAGTTTGAACCTTTTGATCCATAAACCTGTTTTACTGGTGCGGATGTTTTACCAGACCCTGGTATGGGGCATGCGGGATCTGCATATCACCATGATCGGAGGACAGCTTGGAAACCTGGATCCGGTTTTAGATGTGCCTTATCTGGCAGTTGTGGCCTTTACGGTCTGCCTGCTCGGTCTGGCTTTTCAGATTCCGGGGGAAGAGATCCGTATGAGCGGATATCACAGGATCTGGAGCGGTGTGATCTGTGCCGCCTGTCTGGGTCTTGCCATGCTGTCCATGCTGATCGCCTGCACACCGCGCAGTTCTCAGCTGATCCAGGGGGTACAGGGGCGCTATATCTTGCCGTTTCTTCCGATTCTTCTTTTGCTTTTGAAAAATCGGACTGTGGTTTTGACAAAGGATAAAAACAGTAGTATATTGTATCTGATGTGCTGCCTGAATGGCTATGCTCTGGTGCGTCTGTTCAGCATCGTGTGCATCCGACTTTAAAACTTAGAAAAGTGAGGAAACAATCATGGGAAAAATCAAAGTGACATCCTGCGACATAGAAGGACTTTATGTGATCGAGCCAACCGTATTTAAGGATGAGCGCGGTTATTTTGTAGAAACCTACAACCAGAATGATTTTAAGGAAGCCGGACTGAACATGGTCTTTGTACAGGACAACCAGTCCATGTCTGTAAAGGGTGTGCTGCGCGGTCTTCATTTCCAGAAACAGTATCCGCAGGGCAAGCTGGTGCGTGCTATCCGCGGTGCTGTATTTGACGTGGCAGTTGACCTGCGTGCCAATTCCAAGACCTATGGAAAATGGTTTGGCGTAGAGCTTACCGCAGAGAACAAAAAACAGTTCTATATCCCGGAAGGCTTTGCCCATGGCTTTCTGGTTCTGTCGGATGAGGCTGAGTTTGCCTACAAGTGCACGGATTTTTATCATCCGGGCGATGAGGGCGGCCTTGCCTACAACGATCCGGAGATCGGCATTGACTGGCCGTTTGAGGAAGGTGTGGAGCTGATCATTTCAGAGAAAGACCAGAAATGGAGCGGTTTAAGAGATACCTTCAAATTTAATGAGGAAAAATAGCGTATGAATTATGTGAGTTCCCTGGTGAAGGAGATCATCAGGAAAAGGAAACTCATCTGGGATCTGGCAAAGGCAGATTTCCGGAAACGTTTTGTCGGATCTTATTTTGGCGTTGTCTGGATGCTCGTTCAGCCCATCGTTACGGTACTTATCTATTTTCTTATCTTTCAGGTGGGATTTAAGAGCGTGCCGCCGGTTCCGGGAGTTCCCTATGTGCTGTGGCTGATCCCGGGCATTGTGCCCTGGTTTTTCTACAGTGAAGCATTAAACTGTATCACCGGATGTCTGCAGGAATACAGTTATCTGGTAAAAAAAGTTGTCTTTCAGGTGGAGGTTCTGCCGATCATCAAGCTGATCTCCTGTATGCTGGTGCATGCATTCTTTGTGGGGATCATGCTGGTTGTGTTTTTATGCTACGGACGCCTGCCGATGGCAACCTGGATCCAGATCTTGTATTACAGCTTTGCGGCAGCAATGCTGGCTCTGGCCTTCGGATATCTGACCTCTGCGATCAATGTGTTTTTTAAGGATATGGCACAGATCGTCAGTATCTGCCTGCAGTTTGGCATGTGGCTGACTCCGATCATGTATCAGGAGACCATGTTTGCAGATAAGGCACCCTGGTTTGTGGCAGCGTTAAAACTGAATCCGTTTTATTATGTGGTAGCCGGATACCGCGACAGCATGCTGACCGGAAACTGCTTCTGGGAGCGTCCAAGGCTTGGCATCTACTTTTGGGCAGTCACGAACGTGATCGGATTTTTAGGCCTTCGTGTGTTTAAACGGCTGCGTCCACATTTTTCGGACGTATTGTAAGGAAAAAGGAGGATCATATGACCGAGTTAGGATTTCACAACAAAGTCACATGGTTCTCTTTTGTGCTCAGTATCCTGGTCATCTGGATCCATTCCTATAATGCGGAGCTGTTTTTGGGATATCAGGCAGCTACCGGTACGGTTTATGTGCTGGAGCATGATGTGGGTGACTGGTTTGGCCAGATCGCGGTGCCGGGCTTTTTTATAATCTCCGGTTACCAGTTTTACCGGGATTTTGATTGGGAAAAACTAAAAGGCAAATGGGAACGGCGCGTAAAAAGCCTGCTGGTGCCCTATATTGTCTGGAATTTTCTTTATTATATCAGCTATGCGGCAGCAAGCCGGATCCCGGCTGTGGCAGATGTGGTTGGAAAGGGCAGGGTAGAAATTTCCCTGACAGCGCTTGTAGATGCCGTGGTAAGGCATACCTACAACAATGTATTCTGGTATCTGTATCAGCTTTTATGGCTGGTGGCGCTGGCTCCGGTTTTTTATCTGATGTTTCGCCGGATCGCAAGCGGCTGTTTGCTGTTAGCCCTTTGCTGGATTTTAGTTTGGAGAAACCAGACCGGTTTCTTCGTAAACCCGGATGCGCTGATCTATTATGGAAGCGGCGCTATGCTGGCACTTCATTGGAAAGAACCGGTCGAGACCGAAGAAAATCGGAAACGTTTTTGGGGTGGATGTGTGTGCCTTGCTGCAGCGGCCGCGGTCTATGCCGTGGGGCTTTGGAAGGCCTGTATCCCGGCCTTTGTTCTTTGCAGGCTGTGTGCGGTGGCGGGACTGTGGCTTGTGCTTCCCGGAAAAAATCTTCCGGCTGCAAGAGATTTTATGAAGTATAATTTCTTTTTATATGCGGTGCATTTTGCTATTGTGCGGCTGATCAACAAGGGAGCTGCCATGGTCTTGTCAGGGAAAACAGGGGCATGGTATATCCCATTTGGACTGTTTCTTGTCATGCCGTTTCTGGTGCTGGTTGTAAGCACTCTGTCCGGAAGGCTTTTACGAAGATATCTGCCGGGGCTGTGGAGCCTTCTGAGTGGAGGTCGCTAAGCTAAAAAGTAATGAGTGGAGATAAAAAGGATGATCAAAAACATTGTATTTGATATGGGAAAGGTTCTGGTGGATTACGATTCCATGCGGGCTTGCCGTCATTTTGCAGAAGGTGAAAAAGACCAGAGATTACTCTGCAGTGCCATCTTTGATGCCCAGGAATGGACACTTCTGGATTTGGGATTTATCTCGGAGGAGGAGGCGCTTTCCAGGATGTGCGCTCATTTACCGGAGCGCCTTGTGCCGGCTGCAAAGCAGTGTTTTTGGCACTGGCCGGAATACTGTATGTGGAAAAACGCTCCCATGGAGGAACTGGTGCGGGAGCTGAAAGCGAAGGGGTACGGACTTTATATCTGTTCCAACGCCTCGATCCGTCTGCCTTCCTGCTGCATGGATGTGATCCCGGCAGCGGAATGCTTTGACGGAATGTTGTTCTCCGCAGAGATCAAATATATGAAACCGCAGAAAGAAATGTACGAGCATCTTTTCCGGCGCTTTGACTTAAAGTCGGAGGAGTGTTATTTTATTGATGACCTGCCAATGAATATTGAGGGGGCAAGAGCCTGTGGCATGGATGGCCATTGCTTTGCAGACGGCAGCGTAGAGAATTTGAGAAGAGATTTGGAGAACGTATTATCATGAGCAAGAAAACCTTTGATTTTGATAAGATAAACAGGGAACTGCTGGCATTTCTGGATCACAGCCCGAGTGCATTCCATGCAACGGCAAATATGTGTGAAATGTTGGATGAGGCCGGGTTTGCGCGCCTGTATGAGGGGGAGAAATGGGCTCTGGAAGCCGGATGTGGCTATTATGTGACTAGAAATGATTCCGCACTGATCGCATTTTCCATTCCAAAACAGAATTTTACGGGATTCCAGATCATGGCAAGTCACAGCGATTCTCCGGTATTTAAGATTAAGGCGAATGCCGAGATGGCTGTAGAAAACCAGTATGTGAAGCTGAATGTGGAAAAATACGGCGGCATGATCTGTTCTACCTGGCTTGACCGCCCGCTTTCCGCAGCAGGCCGCGTGATCGTGCGCACCGCGGACGGCATTGCAACCAGGCTCATCAACATTGACCGAGATCTGATGATCATCCCGAGCCTGGCAATCCACATGAACCGTCAGGTCAATGACGGCTATGCTTTTAATGTACAAAAGGACATGCTGCCGCTGTTCTGTGAAGCCGCAGAAAAACAGGTAAAGGGCTGCTTTACCGAGCTGGTGGCAAAAGAGGCAGGTGTGAAGCCGGAGGAGATCCTGGATAGTGATCTTTTTGTATACAATCGTATGCCCGGAACCACCTTCGGTGAAGCCGGAGAGTTTTTAGCAAGCCCGCATCTGGATGACTTGCAGTGTGCATTTGCCTCCCTGAAGGGCTTTCTGGCAGCAGAACCGACGGAGAGTGTGGCTGTGCACTGTGTATATGACAACGAGGAAGTGGGAAGCGGTACCAAGCAGGGTGCAGCCTCTACCTTCTTAAAGGACATCCTGCATCGCATCAATGCCGGTATGGGACGCACCGAGGAGGAATACCTGACTGCACTTGCTTCCAGCTTCATGGTTTCAGCAGACAATGCCCATGCCATTCATCCGAACCATACCGACATGGCAGACCCGACCAGCCGCCCGTACTTAAACCAGGGAATCGTCATCAAATACAGTGCAAACCAGAAATACTGTACCGATGCCGTATCTGCTGCAGTATTTAAGACCATCTGTGAGAAGGCGGAGGTTCCGTATCAGGTGTTCTTAAACCGTTCCGACATTCTGGGCGGTTCCACCCTGGGAAACATCTCCGGAACCCAGGCAGCACTCAACACGGTGGATATCGGACTGCCGCAGCTGGCTATGCATTCAAGCTATGAGACCGCAGGAAGCCGCGACACTGCCTATCTCATCGAGGCTGCAAGGGTGCTCTATTCCGGAAGCTTTGCCGGAAAAGGTGACGGCAGCTACCGGATCAATTAAGGAATCATTTTAAAAATATACATAAACATACACAAAAAGGAGTCTTTATCATGACAAAGATCAGAACAAGATATGCACCGAGCCCGACCGGCCGTATGCATGTAGGAAACTTAAGAACCGCACTTTACGCATACCTCATCGCAAAGCATGAGGATGGTGATTTTCTGCTTCGTATCGAGGATACCGACCAGGAGCGTTTTGTGGAAGGCGCAACCGAGATCATCTACCGTACTCTGGAAAAGACCGGACTGATCCATGATGAAGGTCCGGACAAGGATGGCGGATGCGGTCCGTATGTGCAGAGCGAGCGCCAGAAGGCAGGCATTTATCTGGAGTATGCAAAGAAGCTGGTAGATAAAGGCGAGGCTTATTACTGCTTCTGTACCCAGGAACGTTTAAATTCCTTAAAGAAGACTGTCAACGGCGAAGAAATCATGACCTATGACAAGCACTGCCTGCATTTAAGCAAGGAAGAGGTCGAGAAAAACCTGGCAGCCGGTATGCCTTATGTCATCCGTCAGAACAACCCGATCGAGGGAACTACGACCTTCCATGATGATATTTACGGAGACATTACCGTAGATAACTCCGAGCTGGATGATATGGTCCTCATCAAATCCGACGGTTATCCGACCTACAACTTTGCAAACGTTGTGGATGACCATCTGATGGGCATCACCCATGTGGTACGCGGAAATGAGTATCTGTCCTCTTCTCCGAAGTACAACCGTCTCTACGATGCTTTTGGCTGGGAAGTGCCGGTTTATGTACATTGCCCGCTCATCACCGATGAGTTTCACAAAAAGCTGTCGAAAAGAAGCGGTCATTCCTCTTTTGAGGATCTGATTGACCAGGGATTTGTATCAGAGGCAGTGGTAAACTATGTTGCCCTGCTGGGCTGGTCCCCGACAGACAACCAGGAGATCTTTTCTCTGGAGGAGCTTGTAAAGGCTTTCGACTACCACAATATCAGCAAGTCTCCGGCTGTATTTGACCTTACCAAATTAAAATGGATGAACGGCGAATACTTAAAGGCCATGGATGCAGACCGCTTCTATGAGCTTGCAGAGCCGTATTTAAAGGCTGCCATCACAAAAGATCTGGATCTTAGAAAGATCGCAGGCATGGTAAAGACCCGTATCGAGATCTTCCCGGACATTGCTGCACAGGTAGATTTCTTTGAAGAACTTCCGGAGTACGATGTGGCAATGTATACCCACAAGAAGATGAAGACTAACTCTGAAAATTCCCTGGAGGTCTTAAAGGATGTGCTTGCCCTTTTAGAGAATCAGGATGATTTCAGCAACGATGCTCTCTTTGCAGCATTATCCGCCTATGTTTCCGAGAAAGGCTTCAAGACCGGTTTCGTGATGTGGCCGATCCGCACCGCCGTATCCGGCAAGCAGATGACTCCGGCCGGCGCAACCGAGATCATGGAGGTGCTTGGAAAAGAAGAGTCCCTGGCACGTATCCGCAAGGGAATCGAGAAGCTGACAGCCGCTCTGGCATAAGGAATTCAAGAAAGGAATCGCATCTATGGCGTTTCACGAAGCACAGCTGCAGGCGATCCATCATCGGGAAGGCTCCATGATGGTGCTTGCAGGACCCGGCTCCGGAAAAACCACCGTGATCACACACCGGGTGAAGTACCTGGTGGAAGAATGCGGGGTGGAGCCGGGAAGCATTTTAGTGATCACATTTACAAAGGCTGCTGCGCAGGAAATGCGGCAGCGGTTTGAAAAGCTGACGGATGGGCGCAGGCTCCCCGTCAGCTTTGGTACCTTTCATGCGGTATTTTTTGCGATTTTAAAGCATGCCTACCGCTATGATGCCTCTAACATTGCCAGGGAAGAACAGCGGACCCGGATCATCCGGGAACTGGTGGATAAGCTTCGGATGGAAGTGGAGGATGAGGCAGAATTTACCGCTCAGATCCTCGCAGAGATCAGCCTGGTAAAGGGCGAGATGATGAGCCTGGATCATTATTATTCTAAGAACTGTTCGGAAGAGATGTTCAAAAAACTCTATCAGGGCTATGAGACGGCCATGAAAAACCAGGGACTTTTGGATTTTGATGACATGCTGGTACTCTGTTATGAGCTCTTTTCACAGCGCAAGGACATTTTATCGGCCTGGCAGAATAAGTATCAATACATCCTGATTGATGAGTTCCAGGACATCAACCGGGTGCAGTATGAGATTGTAAGGATGCTTGCGGCACCTCAGAACAACCTGTTTATCGTGGGGGATGATGATCAGTCCATCTATCGGTTCCGCGGTGCAAAGCCGGAGATCATGCTGGGATTTGAGAATGACTATCCCCAGGCCAAACGGACACTTTTGGGGATAAATTACCGTTCCACCTCCAATATTGTGGATGAGGCAGGAAAACTGATCCGTCATAACAAGGCCAGGTTCGATAAGGAGATCAAGGCCTTTCGGGAAAGCGGCAAGCCGGTGGTGACAACGGGCTTTTCGGATGCACAGATCGAAAGCCGGAGCATCGTGAAGGAGATCCAGGACTATGTGCAGATGGGATATCATTATTCTGACATTGCAGTGCTTTACCGCACCAGCATCCAGCCGCGCCTTTTGATGGAACGGCTGATGGAATTTAACATCCCGTTTCAGATGCGGGATGCCCTGCCCAATATCTATGAGCACTGGATCACCCAGGATCTTCTGACCTATATCCGCATGGCAGCAGATCCGCTGGCCGAAAAACACCAGGCAAAACGGGCCGATGCCCTGCGCATCATCAACCGCCCGAAACGCTATATCAGCAGGGAGGCACTGGATGGACAGATCATTTCCTGGGACAAGGTAAAACTCTGGTATCAGGAAAAGGACTGGATGGTCGAGCGGATCGAAAATCTAGAATATGACCTGAAGATCCTAAAGAAGCTGGCACCGGTGGCGGCCGTGAATTATATCCGCAAGGCTATCGGATATGATGAATATCTGAAGGATTATGCAGATTACCGGCGCATGAAGCCGGAGGAGCTGTTTGAACTGGCAGACCAGATCCAGGAGAGTGCATCCGGATACAAGACGATGGAGGCCTGGCTGCTCCATATGGAAGAATATGGAAAGCAGCTTAAGGAACAGGCCAAAAACCGCGGAGAGCGAAATCTGGACTGCGTGGCACTCATGACCATGCACAGCTCCAAAGGACTGGAGTTTCCGATCGTTTATATCATGGATGCAAATGAGCGGATCACGCCGCATCATAAGGCCGTGCTGGATGCCGATCTGGAAGAAGAACGGCGCATGTTTTATGTGGCCATGACCCGTGCAAAGGATCGTCTCCACGTATACTATGCCAAAGAACGGTATGGCAAGCCGCAGGAACGCTCACGCTTCATTGATGAATACCTCTATCCCGATGGTGCCCCGCCCGGAGAGTTCCGGCCAAAAACGCAGCCAAATAAAGCTTTTGGAAACTACAATAGAAAGACGGTACAGAGATGATGGAGAAACAACAGGGGCTGATCCATATTTACTGCGGTGACGGCAAGGGAAAAACTTCATCGGCCGTGGGACTTGCAGTCCGCGCGGCAGGGCGGAGCAGGAAGGTACTCATTGTCCGTTTTCTGAAAACGGAGGACTCAGGGGAAGTGGAGGTGCTGCGAGCTATCCCCGGCATCACCGTAACACCCTGTGACCGGATCTTCGGCTTCGTATTTCGCATGACCGAAGAACAGAAACGGGAAGCGGCCATCTATTACCAGAACCGCTTTGATGCGGCTGTGCAGGAAGTAAGGTCCGGACGATATGATCTTTTGATCCTCGATGAGATCCTGGCATCCTGCAATTATGGCATGGTAAACGAAATGTCCGTGACAGAATTTTTACAAAATAAGCCGGATGGGCTGGAAGTGGTGCTGACCGGGCGCGATCCCTCGAAAGAGCTTCTTTCCCTGGCAGATTATGTGTCGGAAATCTGCATGAGAAAGCACCCTTATGCGAAAGGCGTTCCGGCTCGCAAAGGAATCGAATTTTAGTGATTGCTTTTATGACGGCTATCTGATAAAGTGGAAGCGTCAACAGATGGAATCCTACAAACCAATAAAAAGTGAGGTACATGATTATGGCAAAGAACCAGAACGAAGAGATGGATTTAGAGCAGGAGGAGATGACTGTCACCCTGACCCTGGATGATGGCAGCGAGGTAGAGTGCGTGGTACTCACCATCTTCGAGGCAGGCGGCCGTGACTATATCGCACTGCTCCCGACCGAGGGCGCAGAGGAAGAAGAGGGAGAGGTATACTTATACCGCTACGAGGAAGACGCAGATGGCAACCCGAGCCTTGACAACATCGAGGACGATGACGAGTATGAGGTTGTTGCAGACGCTTTCGATGAGCTCCTGGATGAGCAGGAATTCGACGAGATCGTAGGAGAGGACGAACTCGACTAAAAATTTATTAGAGCTGTGCTGCATGGAGATGCGACCGAAGTGTCGGGACTGCCATACAAAACCGCAGGCGCTAAGTGGAATTGAAAGAAAAACGTCAGATTATCGCTTTTCAAATGCGTTGACAAATGCCCTTACAAAAAGGTATCATAAGCTATAGCAGTAAGCGTGCTTTGACTGAAAAGGAGATCAATCATATGAGAAAAAATATGTTTAAGGTTATGGCACTGAGCCTGGCTATGGCTGCGCTTTCTTCTACAGCGGCATTTGCAGCAGGCTGGGGCAAGGTTGGCAGCCAGTGGTATTATTACCAGGAAGACGGGACCGTTGCCCGCAATACCTGGATCAGCACCCTGACCAGCAATGACGGTTCCGGTGAACTCAGCTACCAGATTGGAAGCAAGGATTTTGTGACCGAGGAAGGCAAGACCATCGCTGCATCCTACTGGGTACAGGGAAATGGCGTGATGGCAACTGATACCTGGGTATATGACGCAGGTGCATGGTACCGCATGGATGCAACCGGACAGGCCATAAAAGACAAGGTATATACAGAAGACAAGAACACGTATTATCTTGGGTCAGACGGCAAGATGGAAACCAACTACTGGTATCAGACGGAAGATGGCAAATGGTACTATTTTGCGGAAGACGGCAAAGCAGTCAAAAACAGCTGGAAGACCATTGACGATGCCGAGTATTATTTCTTAAAGAGCGGCACCATGGCAACCAGCGTGAATATTCCGGGCGGCGGACATGTCGGCGCAGATGGAAAGCGCGACCGCTAAGTGGCCAAACGCAGATGCTAAACACATGGTGAAAGGTCATGCGATTTGCAACGCATAAAACAGCAACAGGGAAGGAACGATGCATGAAGATGACAGGACTTATGAAACGGACTGTGGCATTTAGCCTGGTGATGCTGCTTTCCTTGTCTTATGCATTTTGCAGTTATGCGGAAAGCGGATGGAAACGCAGCGGAAACGTATGGAATTATTATTATTCCAATGGCAAGATGGCAAAGAATACCTGGATCCAGAATGGGGGCGTCCTCTTCTGGATCGAGGAAGACGGAACCATGGCCACATCCAAATGGCATGAACAGGAGCATACCTGGTACTACCTGGATGCCAGCGGTGCAGCTGTAAGCGGCTGGAAGGAGATCGACGGCAAGTGGTATTATTTCAAAGACGACCATTCCATGGCCTCGGATGAGACCATCGGAAGCTACTATGTAGGAAAGAATGGCGCCTGGGACAGCAGCAAATAGGATCTTTAAACAGAGCAATGATCGGAGGGATATACCTTCCGGTGATTGCTCTTCTTTATTTTATAACTTCAAATTATAGACCTGATTCCAATCTTGTATAGGTCTTTCTGAACAAATTCCGGTGAATTGGTTGAAAAATGCATGTAAATGCGTTAATATGGGAAGAAACAGTTATAACACAGTGATACAAGAAAGAGGTAAGATACCATGAATTGTAATATTGTAACAATTCCAGGAGACGGAATCGGACCGGAGATCGTCCGTGAAGCGTGCAAAGTTCTTGATAAAGTAGGAGAGGTATACGGACATACTTTTCAGTATACAAAAATTTTGATGGGCGGATGCTCCATTGATGCATACGGAGTTCCGCTGACCGATGAGGCGCTTGAGACGGCAAAGAAGAGCGATGCGGTTTTGCTTGGCGCAGTCGGAGGCAATGTAGGAAATTCAAAATGGTACGACGTGGCACCGAACTTAAGACCTGAGGCGGGTCTGCTCGCAATCCGCAAAGGCCTTAATTTATTTGCAAATCTTCGTCCGGCTTACCTTTACAACGAACTGGCAGATGCCTGCCCGTTAAAGAAGGAGAATATCGGAAGTGGCTTTGATATGATCATTGTGCGTGAGCTGACCGGAGGTCTGTATTTTGGTGAGCGCCATACCGAGGAGGTAGATGGTGTGCTCCAGGCAACCGATACCCTGACCTACAATGAAAATGAGATCCGCCGCATTGCCATTAAGGCATTCGACATTGCCATGAAGAGAAGAAAGCACGTCATCAGTGTTGACAAGGCCAATGTGTTGGATTCCTCCAGACTCTGGAGAAAGGTCGTTGAGGAAGTGGCAAAGGATTATCCGGAAGTAAAGCTGGAGCATATGCTGGTAGATAACTGTGCTATGCAGCTTGTCATGAACCCGGGACAGTTTGACGTTGTCCTGACCGAAAATATGTTTGGAGACATTCTTTCCGATGAGGCAAGCATGATCACCGGTTCTATCGGTATGCTGTCTTCTGCGAGCTTAAATGAGACCAAATTCGGCATGTATGAGCCGAGCCATGGTTCTGCTCCGGATATCGCAGGAAAAGATCTTGCAAACCCGATCGCAACTGTGCTTTCTGCAGCTATGATGCTTCGTTATTCCTTCGATATGGATCAGGAGGCAGACGCCATTGAGGCAGCCGTGCAGCAGGTGCTGACGGACGGCTATCGTACCGGAGATATTTATTCCGAAGGATGCAAAAAAGTCGGAACCATAGAGATGGGCGATCTGATCGCAGAGCGCATCCGCTAAAAAACATGATGGAAAAGCGTTTGCAGACGGGAAAAACCTGCAAACGGCGTGTATAGAATGAAACGGCTGGTGTCTGGAAAGCCAGGTGCCGGCCTTCGCATGAGGAGGAGTCAGATAATATGAGAAGTGATAATGCAAAAGCAGGTATGCAGCAGGCACCGGCCCGTTCGCTGTTTCGTGCACTGGGATTGACCGATGAAGAGATGGAACGCCCGTTAGTCGGCATTGTAAGTTCCTACAACGAGATCGTACCGGGTCATATGAACCTGGATAAGATCGTGGATGCAGTAAAGCAGGGCGTTGCCATGGCAGGCGGTACTCCGATCGTATTTCCGGCCATTGCAGTCTGTGACGGTATCGCCATGGGACATGTGGGCATGAAGTATTCCCTGGTAACCCGTGATCTGATCGCTGACTCCACCGAATGTATGGCTATGGCACATCAGTTTGATGCTCTTGTCATGGTTCCGAACTGCGATAAAAACGTACCGGGACTTTTGATGGCAGCAGCACGCTTAAATATCCCGACCGTGTTTGTAAGCGGAGGTCCCATGCTTGCAGGCCATGTAAAAGGCGAAAAGCGCAGCCTTTCAAGCATGTTTGAGGCGGTCGGTTCCTATGCAGCAGGCACCATGACCGAGGAAGATGTCAAAGAGTTTGAATGTAAGGTCTGCCCGACCTGCGGTTCCTGTTCCGGTATGTATACCGCAAACAGCATGAACTGCCTGACCGAGGTACTCGGTATGGGCTTAAAGGGCAACGGAACCATCCCGGCTGTTTACTCCGAGCGCCTGGTACTGGCAAAGCATGCAGGTATGGCTGTCATGGATATGTTAAAGAAAAATATCTGTCCGCGTGACATCATGACAGAGGCTGCATTCCGCAATGCCCTGACCATGGATATGGCACTGGGCTGCAGCACCAACAGCATGCTGCATCTGCCGGCCATTGCACATGAGGCAGGCGTGGAATTAAACGTAGACATTGCAAATGAGATCAGCGCCAAGACTCCGAACCTCTGCCACCTGGCACCGGCCGGACATACCTATATGGAAGACTTAAATGAGGCAGGCGGCATCTACGCAGTCATGAATGAGATCAGCAAGCTTGGCCTTTTAAATCTTGACTGCATGACCGTAACCGGAAAGACTGTTGGCGAAAATATCAAAGACTGCGTAAATAAGAATCCGGAAGTCATCCGTCCGGTAGAAAATCCATATTCTCAGACTGGCGGCATTGCAGTCCTGCGCGGCAACCTGGCACCGGATTCCTGCGTGGTAAAACGTTCTGCAGTCGCACCGGAGATGCTGGTGCATGAAGGACCGGCTCGTGTCTTTGACAGCGAGGATGATGCCATTGCAGCCATCAAGGGCGGCAAGATCGTGGCAGGAGATGTGGTAGTCATCCGTTATGAAGGACCAAAGGGCGGCCCTGGTATGAGAGAGATGTTAAACCCGACCTCCGCAATCGTCGGCATGGGACTTGGCTCCACCGTAGCCCTGATCACGGACGGACGTTTCAGCGGTGCTTCCCGCGGTGCTTCCATTGGACATGTGAGCCCGGAGGCAGCAGCAGGCGGCCCGATCGGTCTGGTAGAAGAGGGAGATATCATCGCCATCGATATCAATGCCAACACCATCAACATGAAGGTATCCGATGAGGAGCTGGCAAGAAGACGTGCAAACTGGACACCGAAGACCAAAGAAGTGACCGGATATTTAAAACGTTATGCAGCCCTGGTAACCAGTGCAGACAAGGGCGCAATCTTAAAAGGAAACTAAGTGTAAACCGCATCAGCAGCAGATAAGGAGTGTTAACATGGCGGAAACCAGAATATTAAATGGATCAGAAATCCTGATCGAGTGTTTAAAAGAGCAGGGCGTAAAAACCGTGTTCGGTTATCCGGGAGGAGCCATCCTGAATATCTACGATGCGCTTTACAAGCATCAGGATGAGATCACCCACATCCTGACATCCCACGAGCAGGGAGCATCCCATGCAGCAGACGGCTATGCCAGAGCTACCGGCAAGGTCGGTGTATGCCTGGCAACCTCAGGTCCCGGTGCAACAAATCTGGTCACCGGCATTGCAACTGCATTTATGGACTCTATCCCGATGGTAGCCATTACCTGCAATGTCGGCGTGAGCCTTCTTGGCCGCGACAGCTTCCAGGAGATCGACATCACCGGCGTGACCATGCCGATCACAAAATACAACTTTATTGTCAAGGATATCAAAAAGCTGGCAGATACCGTGCGCCGCGCATTCACCATTGCGCAGAGCGGAAGACCGGGTCCTGTGCTCATTGATATCACAAAGGACGTAACCGCAGCAGAGTATGAATATACCGCAAAGGAGCCGGAACCGATCAAACGCCAGACCGATACCATCCGCGAGGAGGATCTTGAAACTGCTCTGGAGATGATCCGCGGCAGTCACAAGCCGTTTATCTTTGTAGGAGGCGGCGCAGTCCTTTCCGATGCATCGGAGGAGCTGCGTATCCTGGCTCACAAGATCCAGGCTCCGGTGGCAGATTCCCTGATGGGAAAGGGCGCTTTTGACGGAGAGGATGAATTATACACGGGCATGGTGGGCATGCACGGAACCAAGACTTCGAACTTCGGGATCAGCGAATGCGACCTTTTGATCGTGGCAGGTGCCAGATTCAGTGACCGTGTGACCGGCAATGCCTCCAAGTTTGCAAAGAATGCCAAGATCCTCCAGATCGATGTAGATCCGGCTGAGATCAACAAAAACATTCATACCCACGCAAGCATTATCGGAGATTTGAAGATTGTCCTCAGAAAACTCAATGCACGCCTGGATCCGATGAACCATGAGGACTGGATTCAGCATGTAGAACGCATGAAGGATATGTATCCGCTGCGTTATAACAAGGAGCAGCTGACCGGTCCGTTTATCATGGAGACCATCGATGAACTGACCAAGGGTGAAGCTATCATCTGTACAGAGGTTGGCCAGCACCAGATGTGGGCAGCCCAGTACTACAAATATAGAAAACCGAGAACCTTCCTTACTTCCGGCGGCCTTGGAACCATGGGATACGGCCTTGGAGCCTCCCTCGGAGCCAAGATGGCCTGCGGAGATATGGGACATCCGGATACACCGGTATTTAACATTGCCGGAGACGGATGCTTCCGCATGAACATGAACGAGATCGCTACAGCAACCCGCTACAACATCCCGATCATCCAGGTGGTTGTCAACAACCATGTGCTCGGCATGGTACGCCAGTGGCAGAATCTGTTCTATGGAAAACGGTATTCCCATACCGTGTTAAATGATGCAGTAGATTTTGTAAAACTGGCAGAGGCCATGGGTGCAAAGGCTTACCGCGTCAGCAGACAGGAAGACTTAAAGCCGGTTCTCAAAGAGGCCATGGCCTTAAACGCACCGGTGCTGATCGAATGCCAGATCAACTGTGATGACAAGGTATACCCGATGGTATCACCGGGCGCACCGATCCAGGATGCATTCGATGAGACGGATTTAAAAATCAAATAATCGTATAACTTAGAGAACAAGAGAAAAGTTATCTGAAACATGCCCATAGCGACTCGGGACAGGTGTCTTTTTGCGCCTGTTTCGAGTCGTTATATATAATTATGAAAAATCTATACTTTATGAAGAAGGAGGAAGAAACAATGGGAAGAGTCTACAATTTCTCAGCAGGACCGGCCGTATTACCGGAGGAAGTCCTGAAGGAAGCCGCAGAAGAAATGCTTGATTACAGGGGCACAGGAATGTCAGTGATGGAGATGAGCCATCGATCTAAAGCCTTTGAGACTATCATCGAGGAAGCGGAGCAGGACCTTCGGGATCTGATGAACATTCCGGATAATTACAAAGTGCTGTTTTTGCAGGGAGGAGCCCATCTGCAGTTCTCCGCCATTCCGCAGAACCTGATGAAAAACGGCGTTGCCGATTACATCATCACGGGTCAGTGGGCGAAGAAGGCATTTAAGGAAGCGCAGAAATACGGAAAGGCGGTTGCTGTTGCATCAAGTGAAGACAAGACCTTCAGCTATATTCCGGACTGCTCAGACCTGCCGATCGATGACGATGCGGATTATGTATACATCTGTGAGAACAACACGATCTATGGCACCAAATTTAAAACCCTGCCAAATACCAAGGGAAAAACACTGGTGGCTGACATCTCTTCCTGTTTTCTTTCTGAGCCGGTGGATGTAACGAAATATGGCCTGCTTTACGGCGGAGCCCAGAAAAATGTGGGACCGGCTGGCGTTGTGATCGTGATCATCCGGGAAGATCTGATCACGGAGGATGTCCTTGCAGGCACCCCGACTATCTGCCAGTATAAGGTACAGGCAGATGCCAAATCTCTGTATAACACCCCGCCTTGCTATGGCATTTACATCTGCGGAAAAGTATTCAAATGGCTGAAGAAACGCGGCGGCCTGGAGGCTATGAAAGAGTTTAACGAGAAAAAGGCGAAGATCCTTTATGATTACCTGGATCAGAGCAAGCTCTTTAAGGGAACCGTGGCAAAGGAAGACCGCTCTCTGATGAACGTTCCGTTTGTGACCGGAGACAAGGATCTGGATGCAGAGTTTGTTAAGGAAGCAACCGCAGCCGGATTTGTCAACTTAAAGGGACACCGCACAGTAGGCGGCATGCGTGCGAGCATCTACAATGCCATGCCGATGGAAGGTGTGGAGAAGCTGGTTGAGTTCATGAAGAAATTTGAGGAGGCACATCAGGCATGAGAAAGATCCATTGCATCAACGCCATTTCAAATTATGGCACAGACCTGTTTACCGAAGACTATCAGCTCACCGATGAGGCAGGAGAAGCAGAGGGCATCCTGGTCCGCAGCGCCTCCCTTCATGAAATGCAGTTTCCGGATAACCTTTTAGCGATCGCCCGTGCAGGCGCCGGTGTAAACAATATTCCGTTAGATGCCTGCGCCCAGGAAGGCATTGTGGTCTTTAACACTCCGGGTGCCAATGCAAATGGCGTAAAAGAGCTTGTACTGGCAGGTATGTTTTTAGCATCCCGTGATATCGTGGGCGGTATTGCATGGTGCAAAGAGAACAAGGATGATGCAAACATTGCAAAATCTGCAGAAAAAGCAAAGAAGGCCTTTGCAGGCTGCGAGATCAAGGGCAAAAAGCTTGGCGTGATCGGCCTGGGTGCCATTGGCGCAGAGGTAGCAAATACCGCCATTGCGCTTGGCATGGAGGTATATGGCTATGACCCGTACATTTCTGTCAATGCCGCATGGAGACTTTCCCGCGAGGTAAAGCATGTGACCAGTCTGGATACCATCTGTCAGGAATGCGACTACATCACCCTGCATGTTCCGGCAGTGGATTCCACAAAGGGCATGATCAACAAAGCAGCCATTGACCAGATGAAGGAAGGCGTTGTGCTCTTAAATTTCGCCCGTGATATCCTGGTAAACGAAGATGACCTGGCAGAAGCTTTAAAATCCGGTAAGGTAAAGAAATATGTGACTGATTTTGCAAATCCGAAGTCTGTCAACATGGAACATACCATCGTGATCCCGCATCTTGGCGCTTCCACAGAGGAGTCTGAGGACAATTGTGCAAAGATGGCTGTCCTGGAGATCATGGATTACCTGGAAAACGGCAATATCAAGAATTCTGTCAATTATCCGGCCTGTGACATGGGTGTGAAGAAGACAGCCTGCCGTGTGGCAGTCCTGCATATGAACATTCCGAACATGATCGGTCAGATCACCGGAGTTCTTGCTGCCGGAAAGATCAATATCTCCGACATGACCAACAAGAGCCGCGACAAATTTGCTTACACCCTGATGGATCTGGAGCATACTCCGGACGATATCATGGTACAGAAGTTAAATGCCATTGAAGGTGTGCTGAGAGTCAGAGTGATCTGAGCAGCTGCCGGAATTTAAGAATATCTTCATAATCTATTTAAACATTATACAAACATTTCCGTAAGGCTTATGTTATACTAAAGTCAGAAAAAAGATAAAAACAAACACTCCTTAAAACTTTTTGAAACGGAAATGTAAGAAGGCTCCTGTGCAACCATCACGGCACAGGAGCTTTTTCCGTTTGACATATCATTTGCACGATGTTATAGTGAGTGTGGGTCAGCGATCCGAAAACGGCTGGCTCATCTGATCATCGATTATCCTGTATTTCGCCTGAATTGTAATTCTGGATTTATCCAAAACCACTTCCACAAATCTGTATTGACTATTGACATTTGAACCGGTTTATACTATGATGTAAACACAAAAAGAACACTTGTTCGCGATAGCTTATCCCATTTTCGCGAGAGTTCTTTACCTGGAGGAAAATATGAATAAAGACGATAAATTAAAAGCACTGGATGCTGCCATTACACAGATTGAAAAGTCCTACGGAAAAGGTTCCATTATGAAACTTGGTGATTCTGGAACCGATATGAGCATTGAGACTGTGCCTACCGGTTCCATCAGCCTGGATATTGCACTTGGTCTTGGCGGTGTCCCGAAGGGACGTGTCATCGAGGTTTACGGTCCGGAATCCAGCGGTAAGACAACCGTAGCCCTGCATATGGTGGCAGAGGTGCAGAAGCGTGGAGGCATTGCCGGTTTCATCGATGCAGAGCATGCTCTGGATCCGGTCTATGCAAGAAATATCGGCGTTGACATTGATAACCTGTATATCTCCCAGCCGGACAACGGTGAGCAAGCTCTGGAGATCACGGAGACCATGGTTCGTTCCGGTGCAGTGGACATTATCATTGTAGACTCGGT
The DNA here is from genome assembly GCA_963642615.1 of Oscillospiraceae bacterium. Lineage (GTDB taxonomy): Bacteria > Bacillota > Clostridia > Lachnospirales > Lachnospiraceae > Brotaphodocola. The sequence goes on from CAVIHW010000002.1 coordinate 98,580, forward strand.
TGCAGCCTTGGTACCGAAGGCTGAGATTGAGGGAGACATGGGTGATTCTCATGTGGGCTTACAGGCAAGGCTCATGTCGCAGGCGCTGCGTAAGCTGACCGGTATCATCAGCAAGTCCAACTGCTGCGTGATCTTCATCAACCAGCTGCGTGAGAAAGTGGGTGTCATGTTTGGCAATCCGGAGACTACCACCGGCGGCCGTGCCCTGAAGTTCTACTCCTCCGTCCGCATGGACGTGCGCAGGGTAGAGTCGATCAAGCAGGGCGGTGAGGTGATCGGAAACCATGTCCGCGTAAAGGTTGTAAAAAACAAGATCGCTCCGCCGTTTAAAGAGGCAGAGTTTGATATCATGTTTGGCCAGGGCATTTCCAGGGAGGGTGACATCCTGGATCTGGCAGTGAAGGACAACATCGTGGAGAAGAGCGGCGCCTGGTATGCCTACAATGGTGTCAAGATCGGCCAGGGTCGTGAAAATGCCAAGACTTACCTGCGCGAGCATCCGGCAGTCTGGGCAGAGGTTGAGTTAAAGGTACGTGAAAAACATGGTCTTCCGGCAGATGAGACCGTAAAGGAGCTTGCAGCCGGTGCAGCAGCGGAAGAGGCACAGGATGCGCAGCAGGAAGAAACCGGAAAAGCTGATGCGGAATAATGCATGAAGATCTGGGAGATACAGAAAACAGCCTTTGCGGAGACAAAGAACCAGGCAAAAGAGGCTGAAACAGAGCCTGAAACAGAAAAAACAGCCAGAAAAACATATGGAAGCAGCAGGACTGTCCGGGAGTGTGCCTTTTCACTCCTGGAATACCGTGACCGTACGGAGTGGGAGCTTGGTCAGAAACTACGCGAGCGTGGTTATGCAGCTGACGAGATCGAACAGACCGTCCTCTTTTTGAAAGAGTGCCGTTACCTGGATGACGAGGCCTATGCGGGTCGTTATGTCCGTGCCCATGCATCCAAAAAGAGCCGCCGCCAGATCCGCTTTGATTTAGAACAAAAAGGAATCTCAAGGGAGATCGTTGAACTTACCCTTCAGGAAGAAGAAGTGGATGAGGACAGCCAGATCAGAAAGCTGCTCTTAAAAAAGGGCTGGGAACCGGAAAAACGTCTGGAACCTGCAGAGTACCGGCGCATCATGGGCGCCCTTGCACGGCGCGGATTCTCTTCCGAGGCAATCCGCAGGGTCATGAGCGAGTGAGCTGCGATAAGGTTAAGTTTATGTAAATGAGGAAAAAGGGGGTTGTCAAATCTTAACAACCCCTTTATAATGAGAGGCGGTAATTGTACAAAGACAATTACAGGAATTATTTCAAAACAGCAGAAACAAAGTAAATGAAACCAAATATATAAGGAGGTGAGACAATGGACGGTGCGGACAGTTATAAGCGAAGCAGCGGCAATGGAAGAGAACAGATGACCGGCAGCCTGTCAGGATGCGCTGTCTGTTGTCTCACACAGATCAAGTATCATAGATAAAAAACAGATCTGATCAGGTGCGGTCCGAGATGCAAAAGGTGTCGGTTCGCAGCTCGATCTGTTTTTGTTGTGTGTCTGCCATTGCCCGTTTTCAAGCAAAACCGGTGATGGCATTTTTTATTTACGCGAAGCGTGATTCTCATAGTTTACGCGAAGCAATGAGTCAAGTGACCATGCTTGCACGGACATTTGGCGAATGCCGTGATAACTGCGGTGAAAATGATATATCGGCTTTCTGCATAAATAAAAAATGCTCCGAAAAAGAAAGGAGCAGAGATGGAAAAAGTAAGAGAGAACGACGTAAAAGATACTGCTGTTGTAGTTCGTGACTACCAGACCGAACTGGAACAGATCATGCACAGCAACGTATCTCCGCGTATTTTAAAAGATCGCATTTCCGATTACCATGAAAATGATATTGCAGCTTGTTTTGAAGTGTTTACAAGAGATGAGAGAGAGCGTCTGTACCGCATTCTGGATGCCGAGCAGCTCTCCGATATTTTCGAATATCTGGATAATGCGGAGATTTATTTTGAGGAACTGAATGCAAGAAAGAAGGTTGAGGTTCTTTCCTGTATGGAGACGGATCAGGCTGCTGCTTTATTAAAGCGGCTTAACAAGTCTGAACGCAATATGCTCATCGATCTGATGGATAATGAATCCAAGCGAGATATTGCCATGCTCGAGTCCTTTGACGAGGATGAGATCGGAAGCCGCATGAGCATGAATTTCATCGAGATCCGGTCAGGGCTCAGCATCCGGGAAGCCATGCGGGAATTGATCGATCAGGCAGCAGAAAATGACAATATCTCCACACTCTATGTGACGGATGAGAAGCATACCTTCTGTGGAGCCATCGATTTAAAGGATCTGATCATTGCCCGCGATAATACCAGCCTCGATGACATCATCATGGAATCCTATCCCTATGTATATGCCCGTGAGCTGATCGATGACTGTATCGAGCGTGTGAAGGATTATTCCGAGGATTCCATCCCGGTACTGGATGAGAATAACAAGATCCTGGGTGTCATCACCTCCCAGGACATCGTTGAGGTTGTCGACGATGAAATGGGTGAGGATTATGCAAAGCTGGCAGGTCTTGCTTCGGAGGAAGAGTTAAATGAGCCGATCCATCAGAGTGTGAAGAAACGTCTTCCCTGGCTGATCATTCTGCTTGGCCTTGGTCTGGTGGTTTCCAGCGTGGTTGGCCTGTTTGAAGGGGTGGTTGCCCAGCTTACCATTGTTATCTGCTTCCAGTCTCTGATCCTTGATATGGCAGGAAATGTGGGAACCCAGTCTCTGGCTGTCACCATCCGTGTCCTGATGGATGAGAACCTGGATGGAAAGCAGAAGCTTGGCCTGGTATTGAAAGAGGCGCGGGTTGGTTTATGCAACGGACTGATCCTCGGGGGATTGTCCTTTGTATTCATTGGTCTGTACGTGATCCTGGCAAAGGGCATGACCCCCGGCTTTGGGTTTGCGGTATCCGCCTGCATTGGCGTGGCACTGATTCTGGCTATGCTGATCTCCAGTATCTGCGGTACGGTGATCCCGATCATTTTCAAGAAGGTGGGCGTTGACCCGGCTGTGGCATCCGGTCCTTTGATCACCACGGTAAATGACCTGGTGGCAGTTGTATCCTATTATGGACTGACCTGGATCTTTTTGATTGAGATGCTGCATCTGGCAGATTAAATGAGTGTGCTAATTGTTTGATAAAGAGGCTTTAAAATGGAAAAAGAAACGCGTGAAAAAGAGATGGATATGCTGCATGGAGGCCTTGCGGGAAATCTGATTCTGTTTGCTATTCCGCTAGCCTGCAGCAGCATTTTGCAGCAGTTGTTCAACTCAGCAGACGTGGCCGTGGTCGGCCGTTTTGCCGGTGATCAGGCGCTGGCGGCAGTGGGCAGCTGTGTGGCACTGGTCGGCATTTTTGTCAATTTGATCGTCGGGTTGTCGGTAGGTCCGAATGCAGCGTTGGCTACGCTGATCGGACAGAAAAAACGGGATCAGATCAGCCGGATGCTCCATACCATCCTTTCCTTTGGAGGGATCCTGGGACTTGTGTTGATGTGTATCGGCATGGGGCTTGCGCGCGTGATCCTGGAGCTTTCCGGCACTCCGGAAAGTGTCATGAATGCGGCACTTTTGTATATCCGGATCTACTTTGTCAGCATTCCCTTTATGCTGATCTACAACTTCGGATCCGCGATCCTGCGAAGCTTTGGAGACAGCCGGAGACCAATGTATTACCTGCTGCTTTCCGGAACACTGAATGTCATCCTGAACCTGCTTTTGGTCATTGGGTGTCATCTTGGTGTAGCCGGTGTGGCGATCGCAACCGTGATCTCCAATATTTTAAGCTCAGGGCTCGTGATCAAAAACCTGCATCGCCGGAATGATGAGTTCCGGCTTGAATTCAGGAAACTTCGGATTGACAGGAAAGATCTGTCCAAGGTACTTAAGATCGGTATCCCGGCCGGGATCCAGGGTGCAATCTTTTCCGTATCGAATGTCTTTATCCAGAGCGGGATCAATTCCTTTGGGGAAAATGCCATTGCAGGTTCTTCCCTTGCTCTGAATTTTGAATATTTCACGTATGATATTGCCTCCGCTTTTGCCCAGGCGGCAGTGACCTTTACCAGTCAGAACTACGGAGCCGGAAATGTCAAGCGCTGCAAACGCATATTCTGGCTGTGTATGTTGTTTGGGATCGGATTTACGGAGATCCTCGCCATTATCTTTATGATCTGGGATGATTTCTTTGTCGGCATTTATACAACAAGCAGTGCGGTAGCAGCCTACGGCCTGATCCGGATGCACCATGTATGCTCTCTCGAAGGCCTGACAGCCACCTATGAAGTGGAAAGTGCGGCACTCCGCGGAATGGGAAGATCCCTGGAGCCGTCTGTTGTCACCATCCTTGGGACGGTGGTATTTCGACTGATCTGGCTGGTTACGGTATTCCGCTGCATCCCAACCTATGACATGCTGATGAATGTCTATGTGGCATCCTGGATCTTCACAGGTGGAATTATCTTTGTGATCTATTATCGATTTATAAGACAGGTTAGCTTCAAGAATGCTGCGGCATAAAAATCCATAAAAAAAGCACCTTCGTTCTTCGAAGGTGCTTTTTTGCGGCCTTTTTCTAGGAGGCGGAAAAAATACGTTTTCCCTGGATGATGATCGTAGGGATCAGTGCCAGGCCTGCTACCTGCATCAGAGCCTGTGAGGACATGGTCTGAACCTGGAAGAGTCCGTGCAGTCCCGGGATCAGAAGAACCAGCACAAGCAGGATACCTCCGGCAGCAAAGGCATACAGGCTGTATGGATTGCTTCCAAAACCAAGCCTTAAGATGGATTTGTTTCCGCGGCAGTTAAATCCGTGGAAGAGTCTTGCCAGAGTCAGAGTGGAAAATGCCATGGTGGAGGCCATCGCTGCGCTTTCTTTCAGTCCAAGATAGAAAGCTGCGATCACAACCACTGCGATCAGGGCACCCTGGGATACCATGCGGATCAGGAAATCTTTGGTAAGAAGTCCTTCCTTCGGATCTCTTGGCTTTTCTTTTAAGAGCCCTTCATCTGCAGGTTCCATGCCGATGGCGAGAGCCGGGAGTGAGTCGGTCAGTAGGTTGATGAACAAAAGCTGCACCGGTGCAAATGGAACCGGGAGAGCCATCAGGGAAGTATAAAGGACTGCAAAGATGGCAGCGGTGTTGCCGGAGAGCAGGTACATAACCGCATTTTTGATATTGCGGTATACATTTCGTCCATTGGCAACGGCCTTGATGATCGTGGCAAAGTTGTCATCGGCCAGGATCATGGCAGCGGCATCCTTGGAAACCTCGGTACCCGTGATACCCATGGCAACACCGATATCGGCCTTCTTTAAGGCGGGGGCATCATTGACACCGTCACCGGTCATGGAGACAATGTTGCCGCGCCTCTGCCAGCCATCAACGATACGGATCTTATTTTCCGGTGAAACCCGGGCATATACGGAAATCTTGTCAATCTTCTGATCCAGCTCTTCATCGCTCAGTGCATCCAGTTCCATGCCGGTCAGTGCCAGGTCACCTTCCCGGAAGATGCCGATCTGCTTTGCAATGGCGGTGGCGGTTACCTTGTGGTCTCCGGTGATCATGATGGTGCGGATGCCGGCCTGTCTGGCCTCAAAAACAGCCTGAACGGACTCTGGTCTTGGCGGGTCCACCATGGAGATCAGACCCAGGAAGGTATAGCCGTATTCGGAATCAGCAGAGAGCACCTCGTCAGATTCTTTATAAGCAAAGGCAAGGACACGGAGTCCGTTTTCGGAAAAAGCCTGATTCTGAAGACGGATCTTTTCTTTTTCCTCCTCCGTCATGGGACGGATCCCATCACTATAGCGGACAGCTACGCAGCGGTCTAACAGCACATCGACAGCGCCCTTGGTCAGAATGGTAGGAATGCCGTGAATCTGATATTTGGTGCTCATCAGTTTTCGGTCGGAATCAAAAGGAACCTCCTCCATACGTTTCATCATACTGCGCAGCGTATCCTCGTGGAGACCCATCTTGCCAAAGTAGCTGTCTGGCAGAACGCGGATCTTACGAAACATTTCAAGCAGTGCGTACTCGGTCGGATCTCCAATGCCTTTTCCATCCACAATGCTGGAATCGTTGGTGAGGATCGCATCATACAGAAGGTAGCGCTGGGTCTGATCCTGAATGTCAAGATCGAGAGCATCCAGAACCTTCCCGCTCACATAAACCTGCTGCACGGTCATCTTGTTCTGGGTCAGAGTACCGGTCTTATCAGAGCAGATGACCGATACGGAGCCGAGGCTTTCCACAGCCTTTAATTTTTTGATGATGGCATTCTCCCGTGCCATTTTTCTGGTTCCGAAGGCCTGGACAATGGTAACAATGGAGGTGAGGGCTTCCGGGATGGCAGCTACAGCCAGGGCAACGGCAAAGAGCAGAGAGTCTAACAGGGTCATTTTCCGGTACATGCAGAGAAGAAATACCACTGCGCACACAACCATGATGAGGATAGCGAGCTTCTGGCTGAACTGATCCAGGCTCTTTTGCAGGGGAGTTTTCCGCTCCTCGGTTCCATTCATCAGGCCGGCGATCTTTCCGATTTCCGTATTCATGCCGGTGGAGGTGACAAGGACTGTGGCACGTCCGTAGGCTACCAGGCTACCGGAGTAGACCATATTGGTGCGGTCGGCAAGAGCGATCTCGCCTTCAAGTGCTGCGTCCTGCTTGTCGATGTTAGTCGATTCACCGGTGAGGGAGCTTTCGTTAACCTGTAAAGAATAGTTGCGTAAAATCCTTCCGTCTGCCACCACCATGTCTCCGGCTTCCAGCTCCAGGATATCTCCGGGAACCACATCACGGGAAGGAATCTCTTTCTTTGCACCGTCACGGAGCACCTTGGCGTTGGGGGCCGACAACTGCTTGAGACTTTCCAGGGATTTCTCTGCTTTGACATGCTGTACAGTTCCGAGGATCGCATTCATGATCAGGACGGCCAGGATGACCACGGTGCTTTCCACGTTGCCGGAAAGCATGGATACCACGGCTGCTGCGATCAGGATTACGACTAAAAGATCGCAAAACTGTTCCAGAAATACCTGAAGGATCGTTTTTTTCTTTTCCTCCTGAAGAATGTTTTCTCCTTTTTGGGCACGGATCTCATCAGCCTGTTGTGTCGTGAGTCCGCGTTCTGACATCTGCAGGGAATCAAGCAGTTCTTTGGATGACATGTTCCAGATGTTTTTCGATGTCATATTGATCTCCTTTCTTTTACAGGGATAAAAAAGGGACGAGACTTTTATTGCACCAAAAAGGCACAATAAAAGTCTCGTCCCATTTTCATGTGTACTGCCCGGCTGCAAAATCCATGTATCTTCATGCCCTTGCCGCGTGATGACGATCAGTACAGCACCGGTTTGCATTGCATCGTGCGACCGGTGTGAACTACTCCCTGATATTGACTTAAAATTATCACAAAGCAAGAAGGGTTGTCAAGATAAAAAGCAAGGAAAGCTTCCTTTTCTGTTGAAGATTTCTGTACGGACTGTTATAATGAAGGTCAGACTCAAGCAGACGAAAGGAGATTTAAATCGTGAAAAATCCAGAGATTACCATTACTATGGAAGATGGCGGTGTGATCCGCGCAGAATTATATCCGGAGGTAGCTCCGAACACCGTAAAGAACTTTATCAGCCTGGCAAAGAAGGGCTACTATGACGGCCTTATTTTCCACAGAGTCATCAAGGGCTTCATGATCCAGGGAGGATGCCCGAACGGAAACGGTATGGGCGGCCCGGGCTACTCCATCAAGGGTGAGTTCAGCCAGAATGGTTTTCAGAATGACTTAAGACATACTACCGGTGTCCTTTCCATGGCACGTTCTATGATGCCGAACTCCGCAGGCTCCCAGTTCTTCATCATGCATCAGGATGCTCCGCACTTAGACGGCGCTTATGCAGCCTTCGGCATGGTTGTTGAGGGAATGGATGTGGTAAACAAGATCGCAGAGACTCGCACCGACTACAGTGACAGACCGCTCAAAGAGCAGAAGATCAAGAGCATGACCGTAGATACCTTCGGTGAAGAGTACGACGAGCCGGAGAAGTGCTGATTCAGAGGAAAAGAATAAATGGTTCAGAACTATACGATCTGGGTAGAAAACAAAGCATATCCTGTGGTGGTTTCTGACGAACGAGAGGCTCTCCTTGCTGCGAAAGCGGCGGGGAGAGTTTTTGTTGGTCTGATTTATATGGAGAATGAGATAAGGCAGCAGGTAGTGGATGAAGCGGGGGATCGAGCCGGAAAATTGAGTGATGCGGCACATGGAACGGAAAACCTTTGGGACGCAGAATACCTCGCTGCCCCAGACGCCATCTGCCCGGAATACTTAGAGCGCATCGTGCGCCGTCACATTGACCTCCCGTGGATCATTGCCGAAACTGATCGCCTGCTCATTCGGGAATTCACCCAGGATGACATTCCACAGATGCCTGAAGAACCCGATGTTTGGTACACAGAAAAAGAACGCACTGCAGACAAGGTCTTTTATGACAAAGATAAATTAGAAGCCTACATCAAAAGCCAGTACCGCTTCTATGAGTACGGAATCTGGGCAGTGGTGCGGAAAGCAGACGGCGTGATCGTAGGAAAAGCAGGGGTAACGAATCAAAAAGAGTCCGGACACGACGAATTTGAAAACAAAAGAATACCGGAAAAGAAATCGGAAAACACAACGATACCGATGGAAGAATCTGCAGAATACCTGGAACTTGGCTACCATATCTTTCGACCATACCGCCGCCAGGGCTATGCAAAAGAAGCCTGCCGCGCCATCCTGAATTATGCGAAAGAAGAACTATCCTGCCCAGTATGCGCACGGGTGGCAAAAGAAAATACGGTGTCCATCCAGTTACTTTGGAAACTTGGCGTGCAATATGTTGTAGAGTAGTGTCCGAAGTTCCGGGAACATCATGCAGAAACGCGGCACTAAGTGGAATTTTGTACCTCGTGCGCTTGCGCCGCCTGTTGTCTCCACTGCGGGCTAAACTCGCGTGCGTTGCACGCTCAGACAGGCCCTCCGTGGAGACGCTATGCTCGCGCTCTCATCTGCGAACGCGTCACTGGCGCGTTCTTGATATGCAGTGCCGGAAAATTCCAATGTGCCGCTAATTCTGCATGGTGTTCCCGGAACTTCTACTGTACTGGCTGAGCTACGTATTTGTGCATGGCAAGTGCCATAGGTATCATTCTATAAGCAATCTAAGAAGACTGAAGGAATCTTGTTTTTATGTTGTGCAGCCTGTCCATTAAAACTTAACCAGCATAGTTTTGCTTGCGCACTCATTTTGTAGCTCAGCCAGTAACATAGAAGTGCCGGGGTGGTCGTACAGAATAAGCAGACCCTTTGGAATTTTCCTCGTGTGCGAGCATAGCGTCTCCCCGGAGGGCCTGTCTGAGCGTGCAGTGCACGCGAGTTT
>CAVIHW010000003.1:0-102225 GCA_963642615.1 Oscillospiraceae bacterium
TATCGGTCATTGTGCACTTGGTTATAGGGCTGAACCGGCAAAGGCAGCAGCACCAAGAAAAGAGGATTATGTATATTATCTCAAATAAGATGTAATAGTGACAGGCACCCATGTGGGGAGATAACTTGATTAGAAGAGGCATAGCTAGGTAAGAGCTATGCCTTTTCCGAAATATCACCCTCCTGGGAGTAAACAAACAGTTGCTCTACATTGCAGGAAAAATAGCTTGCCAGCCTCATAGCGTAAATCAGGGACGGCACTTGCTTGCCGTTCTCTATTCTCATAATCGTTCTTGTGCTGATATTGGTTGCTGAGGAAAGTTCTTTCTGGGTAATCCCAAAATCTGTTCTCATCTCATAGAGTCTGTTTGTGATTGTTTCAGCAGTCATTCTAAAAATTTCTCCTTCATTTTGAATAAAATTTGCGGTTTTTGTCACATAATAGTGACAGGCCCCAATGGTAAGGCAGAAAAGTGGATATCAGAACAAAAATTCGATATGCAAGGGGAGATTTATGGACTTGTAATTTGTCATAATAGAGTCATCCTGGGAGAGGCGAAGAGAAACGCCTTCCGGGATGGCTCTGAATAGTTCATAGCAGGAAGGAAACGGAGGAAAGAACAAATGATAGCACAGATGAGCAAGAAATCAAAAATATATCACAGAGCAGGCTGTAGATACTTAAAAAGAATTGATGAAGAAATCCTGACAGCTTTGGATATGGATGATGAAAAGATCAAAGATTACAGACCATGTAAATGTTGCTGCAGCCTGAAGAACATTTATAAGGATTTAAAGCCGGCGCTTAGAGGCGTGTTTGCAGATTTAGATATTGAGGTCAAAGATGATGGCGCTCATTTGCTTGTAAACACACCGTCCTATAACTGGCGAGTGGATCTCAAATCATCAAATCAAAAAATCAAGCTGCATGCTAGAAAATGGAATGAAGAACTGCAGAAAAATACATGGATACGATGGACGGAATGTGAAAGCACAAGGAATCTGCTATCAGTTATGCAGTTCATTGCTAATGAGGAGAAGCTAGCAGATTACCCGCTTCAATACAGAAAATATGTTTTTCAGATTGAGCACTATGCAAAGAAAAACAATATTCAGATTGAATATGACGGTACCGATCTTTATGTAATCACAGATATGGCAGCCTGGAAGATTGCCTATGGATATCATTACGACTGGTTCAAATTGTTGCACTGTCCGTTTGACGGGAAGGCAATTACGATGGAAGAAGCAAAGACGGCTCATTATCACGTTCAGGGGGATGTGCCTAAGGATCAGTCTCCCTACAAGCACATTCAGTATATTGTAAAGCATGATGAGGCAAAGAAGGTAGAACAGATTGATTATAAGAATCTGCCACAAAGGACGAAGAAACAGAAAAAATATTATCGTCAGGCTGAGAATCGAGCAAAGAGAGAAAGTGTAAGCAGGGTGCTGAGCCTGTTTGCAGAACTGGAAGCAAAAGAAGGATTTGCAAGAGCAGCGTTGGGATAAAATGAAATCGATGTTCAGGGTATTACAGGCAAGATGTAACAGTGACAGGCACCAATGTGGAGAATCCCATTTTTGAGATTCTCCATGATTTTAAATGGTTGATTTGGTTGGAGTTACAGTTAGCTGTAATCCAAGATGCTGGAAGATATTAAGTAATGTTCCAAGGTTCGGAGTAGTTTTGCAGGATTCAATCCGTGCTACGGATGATTGTGGAATACCACACATAGCAGCAAGCTCTCTCTGGCTAAGTCCAAGAGAAGTGCGTTGTTCCACCATAGCACTTACAATGGAAGAGATATTTTCTACTTCATCAATATCTTTGCTGATTTCAGGATCAACGGTTCTTACATGTTCCTTATAGTCATTCCAGGTTCTCATAATCATTTGGCCTCCTTTCGGGAAAGGTAATCATCACGTTCGGCTTTTGCTCGTTCAATTTCACGTTTGGGAGTCTTTTGAGTTTTCTTGCGGAACTGATGCAAAAGCACGAAGGTCTCGTCTTTGAAATAAAAATATAAAACACGGTTGTTGCCTGGGCGAAGCTCCCAGATATCAGCATCAAGGTGTTTTGTGATATTTTCATTAAGCCGTGTACCATTATCTTCGAGGAGCTGGATATACAAACTTATTTGCTTGTATTGAATACGCGCATCTTTGTTTGTAGCTGCTTTGACTCGAAGAGATTCAAGAAAATCCCAAAGCTCTGATTTGCCATTGGAATCTTCGTAAAATTCAATGCTGTACATTGGTAGATGTTCTCCGATGGGAAATATTTATTCTATACACATGATAGCATTTATGCCATCAAAAAGCAAATGAAAATGTAAGAAGGAAACCTATGTAACAGTGACAGGCACCAATGGTCAAAAAAAGTGCCGCAAGAAGCGGCACAGTATTATCCTACATCTTTCGATTTTCGTTTTGTTAGAAGGACGCTTGCAGTGAGTGCAGTGAATGGTGCCACTGTCACCAGTCCAAAGCTTCCAACCATAGTGTCTAGAATTTCTGCTGCCACGTATTTATAATTCAAAATATGCATCACAGGTGTTCCTTGAGCCATGAATACCATCAGGAGTGCAACGCAGCCGCCTGAATATGCCAGAAGCAATGTAGTTGTCATGGTTCCCATTGCAGCTCGTCCAACATTCATGCCGGATAGAAAAGCTTCCCTCCAACCCATGGAAGGTTTTTTATCTATTACTTCATTTACGGCTGAGGTAATATCCACGGACAAGTCCATCATTGCACCGCTGGCACCGATAAAAATGCTACTCATAAATATTTGTGTCAGGTTCAGATCTTGATAACCTGCATAGAGTAGGGATTCCGAGTTGGCCATAACCGCACCGTGTATCTTAAATACATTGGTAAATACTACGCCCATAATGCAGGTAGTGACAGTTCCAAGCATAGATCCAGATACAGCAGACAGTGTTTTGATATCCCATCCATATACAAAATAGATAATCATGGCTGTTAAAAGTGCTGTAATAAGAAGCCCTACCGGAACCGGATTGCTGCCATTAAGATACATAGGTACCAGAATTTTCCATATTGCGAGAACTGTGATTACGAAGGAAAAAATAGCCCTAAAGCCATTCATACCCGCAATTACAATCAAAAATACGGTAAAGAGTACCGCTAGAATCAATTCTTTGTCTAAGCGGTAATAATCCGACATAGTCACTTTGGTAGGATTACCGGTGTCGTCCATACTGATAACTGCCAGTGCCTTGTCACCTACTTCATATATCTTATCTGACTCAAGTGATCCGCTTAACATGTTTACACCTGATAACTCTTCTCCCTTGAAATTGCCGGTCAAGACCTTCAGCTGGCAGATCTGTTCTCCGGATTGAATCAGACCGGAAGAATAAACAGCACTCTCATCGGTAGATAAAACTTCCACCTTACACCGCTCGGCCTCCGTATAGATTTCTGCACCCTCATATCCAGTCGGAATGAGCAGCAGGGCCAGTATTATAATGATCCCTGCTGCCATAAAAAATAATTCTCTCTTTTTATCAATTGCTTGTAGTACTTTCATTGATCTTATTTAACACTTGTAAGTTCGGCAAGCTTGTTGTAAATGTCGGTATTATCATAATATCCATCAAACAGTTCCTGACCTACACCCTGTGCCAGTACTTCTACAGGAAGTCCTGTATGTGCGTAGGATGCAAAGTTAATACCGGATTTATTATTCAGAATATGTGTAATAGTAACTGTGAGAGGCTCGTAAGAACCATAGAGAACATACTCTTCCTGACCAAAGCTGCTTTCTTCGCCTGTACGGCTCATAGTAGTCTCATAAGCGGTCTTTAATTTATCATATTCGTACTGTGTAAGAACTAGACTTCCGTCGTCCTCGGATTCAGGATGTAAATCTGCGCTATCCTTCTGAGCAGTTTTATCTTCTGTACTATTCGGTGCCTGCAGACCGAAAAGTTCTGTTATGTCTGTCATAACGGTATCGAAATCAGTTTTGTTCTCCTTGTAGCCAGCCACATAATCAGAGTCAAATTTTGCATATGAAATCTTCTGGTTAGAAATGTTGGTCAGGAATGTATCATAATCTGTTCCTGCATAACCAATGGTCAGACCACCTGTCTCATGGTCACCTGTTACAAGAATCAGGGTCTCGTCCGGGTGCTCTTTCGCAAAATCTACTGCGACGGATACAGCATCATCCAAAGCGATGGTATCTGTCAGAGTGGCTGCGGCATCATTGGCATGGCAGGCCCAGTCGATCTTGCCGCCCTCACACATCATGAAGAAACCGTTCTCAGAATCTTCCATAACCTCGATACCCTTTGCAACATAGTCAGAAAGTGCCCATGCACCATCTTTCAGATCCATGTCATAGCTCATTGCATCGGAATCTGCCAGATTTTCATCAATGATCAGAACTTTTTCATTAGCTGCTGTAATTGCTTCAGCTTCAGCTTGGGTCTTAGCTACAGTATAACCTGCCTGTTCTGCTAATTCATAGATATCTGTCTGATCCTTATCCTTGCCTGTAGGCTTTTTAACTGCACCGCCAGCAAAGTAATCAAAACCGCTGTTTACCATCTCTACTGCAATTTCATAATAGTTGTTTCTGGATGCCTGATGGCAATAGAAAGCAGCCGGAGTTGCATGATTGATATTAACAGAAGAAATAATGCCAATCTCGTAGCCCTTCTGATTTTTAAGCTTCTCTGCGATCGTCTCATAAGACGTTGAACCGGTCTCGTCCATATTGATGGTTCCGCTGTAGGTCTTATGTCCAGTGGAAATAGAAGTTGCAGTAGAAGCAGAATCCGGGCAGAATGAAGTGCTGTCATAGGTCTGTGCGGAACCTGCTACCGGGAAGTTCATCATGGTAAGATTGCTCTTAGACTCCAGAATATCGTTGTTGTTGGTATCTGCCAATGCACTGAGATAATAATTGGTCAACTGAATCTGAGGATAACTCATACCATCTCCGATAAATAGGAAAATGTATTTCGGTGCCTTTGTCTGCTCCGTCTGTGCTGTACTTACAGCCTCTGCCCCCGTTTCATTAACGGCCTCAGTACTGGTCTGTACTGTTGTGGTCTGTGTTGTTGTAGTATTGCTGTTTGAACATCCAACCATGCTGCATCCCATTACGGTTGCTAAACAGATTGCTCCAATTTTTTTGGGGTTTTTTCTCATTTTCTCCTCTTTCCGCACAATCCTGTGCATATACTTAATACAGGTGATATTTTAACATTTCCAAAAAACGCATACTATCAGTAACACGTAATAAAAAAGCAAATTTTGTGTAAAATCGTTACTTTTGTGTTAAGAACATAACCTCTATAAATTTACCCGGAATCGAAAGATTTTTTTTACAAAACATATATCTGCTTGTATAATAAATAGTAACTATTCAGAGCATATGGGGGGACTATGGCAGAAACTATGGAGATCCAGGAAAAAGTTCAGAGGAGAGGTGCAAGAAGCAACCAGAAGCTCAAGATCTTATACCTGGCAAAAATCTTGTTGGAAAATACCGATGCGGAGCATGATATCACACTGCAGGAAATCATTGATAAGCTTGCAGCCAATGGTGTGACAGCTGAGAGAAAGAGTCTCTATGATGACATTGCTCAGTTAAATGATTTCGGAATCAATATCAAAAAGACGCAGTATGGAAAGACCTATCATTACCAGGTTGTGAACCGGGATTTTGAAATTGCAGAGCTGAAACTGCTGGCGGATTCTGTTGCATCTGCCAAGTTTATTACAGAAAAAAAGTCAAATGAACTGATAAAAAAGATCGAGCATCTGGCAAGCAAACATGATGCATCCAAGCTGCAGCGCCAGGTGTATGTGGCAGGTCGCGTGAAAGCCATGAACGATGACATCATGGAAAATGTGGATGCGATCCATAATGCAATCTCCCAGAATGTGAAGATATCCTTCCAGTATTTCCGGTGGAATATCAAGAAACAGCCGGAGCTTCGCAAAGGTGGAGCCCGATATGTGATCAGTCCCTGGGGTCTTTCCTGGGACGACGAAAATTATTACCTGGTGGGCTATGATTCGGATGCGGATATGATAAAGCATTATCGGGTAGACAAGATGCTTCACATCAAAGTGGAAACGGCAAGACGTGAGGGCAGGCATAAATTCAAAGAAGTAGACATGGCAGCCTATGCAAAAAAGATGTTTAACATGTTCGACGGAGAAGAGCAGGATGTTGAAATCCTTTGTACAAACAATTTTGCCGGAGTTATGATAGATCGCTTTGGAAAAGAAGTAAGACTGTACAAAGTAGACGAAGAGCATTTCAAAGTAAAAACCAAGGTGGCAGCCAGCAATCACTTCATCCATTGGATCATGGCACTGGGAGCCGGAGTGCAGATTATCGGTCCGGAGAACCTGGTGGAGAAAATCAGGATGGAGATTAAACGACTTGCAGACCAATATGGCGAAACGTGAAACAAAATAAGTAGAAACAGAAAATCTATATGGAAGGGCGTTTTCACAAATGAGCAAATTAACGACTTTATGTTATATTGAAAAGGATGGCAAATATCTGATGCTCCACCGGGTTAAAAAGGAAAATGATATCAACCATGACAAATGGATTGGTGTCGGCGGAAAATTTGAGCAGGGAGAAAGCCCGGAAGAATGTCTTTTGCGCGAGGTAAAAGAAGAGACTGGATATACGCTTACAGCATGGAAATATAGAGGAATTATAACATTTGTTTATGGCGAGGATATTGTAGAATATATGTCTCTTTTTACCGCGGACGGATTTGAGGGAACACCGATTGACTGCAGCGAAGGATTGCTGGAATGGGTGGAGAAAGCCCGGGTTTTGGAACTGAATTTGTGGGAAGGGGATCGGATCTTTTTACGCCTGTTAGAGGAACGGGAGGATTTCTTTTCGTTAAAGCTTGTATATAACAGACAGGATGTGTTGGAACAGGCAGTTCTTGATGGAAAAGAGCTGCGGCTTTTTTGATGCAGCAATGTATGGACGACGAATGATTCAGATACCGATACGATAAAACAGGACCGAGTGGACAAGGGGAGATTTCTATGAACGAGAATTCCTTACCATATGTAGTAATACTTACAGTTTTGATCGGCAGCATCACGGGCGTGGCATTAGTAATAGGCTTTTCAAATGAATCAAAGAAATGCATCAAGAGTGGGTGTGAGCTTCACAGAGCGTATGCAAGTGAATATTGTTATTTGCATAAACCGAGTGGGAAGAAAACCACATCAAGCGAAACCTCCGCAGATAGCAAGAAACCGTCTGACAGCTCATCAGGCGGTTCGCCTAAAACGTCATCGACAAGCAGCTCTGACAGTGGTTCTAAGCCTTCAAGCGGAGACAGTCACAGCAGCAAATCAACAACTGCCGCTTCCTCTTATAGCAGTGGGACAAAGAAAAGCAGCACCAAGCGTACAGCAAAGAAACGTTCTTCCCATAACGCTTATGACGAAGGCTATGATGATATCTACATGGATGATGATTATGATGAGAAGAGATACAGGACAGATAAGGATTATGCGGACGGTGTGGATGATGCCATGGATGAGTTTGATGAGGACTGGTAACAGGGTAAGAATTGAGAAAGGTTGATTGAATATGAATGGAACATTATATGGCGTAGGGGTCGGACCGGGAGATCCGCGCCTCATGACGTATCTTGCAGTGGAAACGATTGAGCATTGTCCGGTGATCGCAGTGCCGGCAGAGGGAAAGGAAAAGTCGGTCGCTTATCAGATCGCAAGCGGTATTGTAAAGGATCTTGACCAAAAAGAATGCCTGGATCTGACTACGCCCATGACGAAAGACCGGGCTGTCCTGAATGCCGCATATCAGACCGCGGCTGACCGGATCATAGAAAAGCTGGAGCAGGGGCAGGATGTAGCCTGCCTTACTCTGGGAGATCCTACTATTTACAGCACCTATATCTATATCCACCGCCTGGTAAAAGCTCGCGGATATGAGGCACAGATCATCAATGGAATCCCTTCCTTCTGTGCAGTCAGTGCAAAGCTGGAGGATAGTCTTGCGGATCGTTCGGAGCAGCTCCATATTATCCCGTCTGCGTATGGTATGGAAGATGCCTTGAAGCTTCCCGGAACGAAGGTGCTGATGAAGGCTGCCTCCAAAATGCCGCTTGTAAAGGAAGCATTAAAACGCAGCAAGATCTCATGCTCCATGATTGAAAATTGCGGAATGTCATCCGAGCATATTTATCATGGCGCCGACGAAATACCGGATCAGGCAAGCTATTATTCCATTATTGTTGTAAAAGAAGAAAAGGATAAATTTTGATCGCAAGACTGCAATTCCCTGAAAAAAGTTGACTGACAGAACATAAATTCGAAGTACAAGACCGTACTTATGGACTTGTGTTTTGGCATAATAGAGTCATCTTAGGAAGGGAGCGTAACATATGCATATTTTAACACTGATCTTAATGTTTGTGATTGGATCGATTATAGCTGCCTGCAAGGGGGATCTGTCAGGACTCGAGGCGATCGTAAAGATTATATTTTTTCTGGTTTTTTTCTTTGTTATGTTATGGCTGTTAGCATACCATCCGTTTTTGACTGGTTTCTGTGTGATCGCGATATTTGTGATCATATTTATATTGGCCTTTAAGGATCACAAGTAGCAGTCATTTGCAAGATCCGCCATTGCTTGTTATAATAGACACATCACAACGACATGGAGGATGAAACGATGTTTAAGAAAGTATCAGTATATGATTTAAACCAGAATGTATTTCAGGAGATCGGCAAAAACTGGACATTGATCTCGGCAAAGGATTCCGAGGGGAAAGTCAATACCATGACCGCAAGCTGGGGTTCTATGGGGCTTCTCTGGGGAAAGGAGACGGTGACCGTTTATATCCGTCAGTCCCGTTATACCAAGGAGTTTGTGGATGCACAGGAGTATTTTACTCTGAGCCTGTTTGACGGTTATAAGAAGGAGCTTGGCGTGCTGGGTTCCAAATCCGGACGTGACGGCGATAAGATCACGGAGGTGGGATTTCATACCGTTTTGGTAGACGGACAGCCATCCTTTGAGGAGAGCAAGTGCGTGTTCATCTGCAGAAAGATGTATCAGGATGACATCAAGCTGGAAGACATGCCGAAAGAAGAGAAAGACAGATGGTACGGTGATGGGGATTATCACACGATGTATATCGGCGAGATTGTTGCCTGCTACGTGTCGGATGGCGACAAATAGGAGAGTAGAAAGCCATGTTTTTTATGATGGGTATCACCAGCGGGAGAAAAGATCTGGATTTTGCGCAGACCATCATCTGTAAGGTGTGTGGGAAATATGGCAGGTATCAGGTGTTTATGACGTACACGGTGCTGTCACTGTTCTTTATCCCGTGTTTGAAATGGAATAAGCATTATTATGTGCAGACCAGCTGCTGTAATGCGTTGTATGAACTGGATCCGGAAATTGGAAAAGCACTGGAACGTGGAGAAAAAACGGAAATTTTACCGGAGCATTTACAGCGGATACAGCAGCAGGCGTATGGCTATTCGATGAAGCGGTGCAGTCATTGCGGATATGAGACAGCAGAAGATTTTGACTTTTGTCCGAAATGCGGAAACCGGTTCTGAATTGTTATATTTCTTGTGCCAGCACCAGATCGATCCCTGCTTTCTCATAGATTTCCCTTGTCATGGAAGAGAGTCCGGCATCCGTGATGACAAGATGCAGGTCATCTATGGAGGCATAGCTGGAGATGGAGGAGGTATCGAATTTGGTATGGTCGATCAGCGCAATGGTTTTGGCAGATGCTTTGATGCACATGCGTTTTAGATCGGCTTCGTAAATGCTGAAATCGGTGAGACCGTTCTCCACAGAAAAGCCTCGGGCAGAAACAAAGGCGATGTCCGTATGGATTTTTTTGAGCAGATCCTCACCGAGCAGTCCTTCGATGGAGGAGGATGCGGAGGTTACGATGCCTCCGGTCAGGATGACGGTGATGCCGGGCACATCTTTGAGTGCCAGCGCCAGGTTGATGCCATTGGTGATGACGGTGAGCTCGGTAAAACCGGTGAGTTTCATCCCAAGGGTGTAGGCCGTGGAGCTGGCATCGAGAAAGATACACATATGGTCTTTGATAAAGGTGACCGCCGTACCGGCGATCATCTCTTTTTCTTTCTGGTTTTCCAGGACGCGCTCGTCAAAATAATATGCGCGGCCGGTCAGCTCCTTCTGATCTGCCGAGTGGTCACGGTATATGGCACCACCGTGGGTTTTGGTCAGAAGCTTTTCTTTGTCCATCTGATTGAGGTCTGTGCGGATGGTGGTGGCGGATACGCCAAGCATTTCGCTCAGTTCGTTTGTGGTTGCCTTTCGGTTTGCTTCCAAATATTTTAAAATCTGTTTCTGACGTTCCAGCTGCAGCATACAAGAACCTCCTAATGTTTGTCTAAAAGATATCATAACCCGAAATACAAAAATATGCCAGTCCTAAAACAAAAAAACACGAAGATTGCTATTTGTTTGCTTTCATTTGCTTTTATTTTTATTTGTTTTTTACTTGCGTTTGCTTGCGTATTGTGTTATATTAAGGTCAACAAATAAAACAAGTGCAGGTATGAGGAGGTATTTGGTATGAAGTTTTTTGTTGACACAGCAAATGTAGAGGACATTAGAAAAGCCAATGATATGGGGGTTATCTGTGGCGTTACTACAAACCCGTCCCTGATCGCAAAAGAGGGCAGAGATTTCAACGAGGTAATCAAGGAGATCACTTCCATCGTTGACGGACCGATCAGCGGAGAGGTAAAGGCAACCACCGTGGATGCAGAAGGCATGATCAAAGAAGGACGTGAGATCGCTGCCATTCATCCGAACATGGTTGTTAAGATTCCTATGACCGTAGAAGGCCTTAAGGCTGTTAAGGTTCTGTCTGCTGAGGGCATCAAGACCAACGTTACCCTGATCTTCACTGCAAACCAGGCAATCCTGGCAGCAAATGCAGGTGCTACCTATGTTTCTCCGTTCCTGGGCAGACTTGATGACATCAGCCAGCCGGGTATCGACCTGATCCGTCAGATCGCAGAGATCTTCGATATTTACGGATATGAGACCGAGATCATTGCAGCATCGATCCGCAACCCGATCCATGTAACGGACTGCGCACTTGCAGGTGCTGATATTGCAACCATCCCGTACAAGGTTATTGAGCAGATGACCAAGCATCCGCTGACCGACCAGGGAATCGTAAAATTCCAGGCAGATTACAAGGCTGTATTTGGAGAATAAGACTTATGAAAAAGGAGGCTCATGCACAGTGGTGCATGGGTCTCCTTTTTTTCGGCGTAACTATTCGGCAAGCAGTTTTGCGCACACCTCATCCAGGTTCTTGCGGATAGCGATATGCTGTGGGCAAACGGCTTCGCACTTGCCGCATTTGATACACTGGTCGGCACGTTTGCGTCCGTGGCGTCCTACCAGCCAGTTCTCCTGGTGCACGGCATTGGCCTTGTTGCCGTAGAGCGTTAAGTAGTTCATGGCGGTGAAAGAACCGGAGATGCCGATCTCCATCGGGCATACCTTGGCGCAGTAATTGCAGGTGGTGCACGGGATCAGCGGAATCCGTTTTAATTCTTCCTGTGCGCTTTTTAATGTTGCCTTCTGGTCATCGGTAAGACCGGTAAAGTCTTTCATGTAGGATAAGTTATCCTGCATCTGCTCGATATTGCTCATGCCGGACAGCACGGTAATGACCCCTTCCAGATTTGCTGCAAAGCGGACAGCCCAGGAGGCCACGGAGGATTCCGGTTCTGCCTCCTTTAAGATATTAGCAACGGATTCTGGCGGGGTAGCCAGCATGCCGCCCTTGACCGGTTCCATGATGATGACCGGCTTGCCGTGCTTTCTTGCCACTTCGTAGCAGGCACGAGACTGGATGGCCGGATTATCCCAGTCTGCATAGTTGATCTGCAGCTGGACAAATTCCATTTCCGGATGAGCATTCAAGATAGTCTCCAGCTCTTCGGGGGTAGAGTGGAAGGAGAAACCAACGTGTTTGATCAGCCCTTCCTTCTTTTTCTCCTGCACCCAGCTCCACATATCAAATTTGTCAAAGAAAGAGGTACGGCTTTCGCCCAGGTTGTGCAGCAGATAAAAATCAAAATATCCGGCGCCGGTCTGTTTTAGGGAGGTGTCAAACTGTGCACAGGCCTCTTCTCTGGTGCTGCAGTTGATCCATGCGGCATTTTTGGTGGCCAGCTGATAGCTCTCGCGCGGATAACGCTCGACCAGTGCCTGACGGATGGCATCCTCAGATCCGGCATAAGCCCATGCGGTGTCAAAGTAGGTGAATCCTGCCTCCAGGAACATGTCTACCATCTGTTTTGTCTGTTCAATGTCAATCGTGTTTTCGTCCAGTTTCGGCAGGCGCATGAGGCCGAAACCGAGTTTTTTAATATCCTGACCCAGATAACTCAAAAAAATTCCTCCTTTATACGGTGATAACTATATGAATAGTTATTATTGTACAACCGGAAGTTGGGTTCAGGTCAAGCATTTTTTGTCACTTCCTCTGTTTTTAAGACAAACTGGTTCTTCCAGAAATCCAGCAGCCCCTCTTTTTTCATTTTTCCAAGCTCGGAGGAGAGGGAACTTCGATCGACACCCAGATAATCTGCCAGCTGCTGCCGGTTAAATGGTATGGAAAAGCTTGGGCTTGCCTGTTTTGCAGACTGAGCAGAAAAATAGGAGATCAGGCGGCTGCGGATGGATTTCGGAGACGTATGCATGATCCGCTCGGAAAGACCGAGATTTTTGCGTGCAGATGCCAGAAGCAGGTTTTTAATAAGCTGGCTGTGATGGCTGCAGGTACTCTGGCAGGTAGTCAGCACACGGCTGATATCCAGAAAGAGAATGTCGGTTTCTTCGTCTGCCACCACATTGACCATAAGCGGCTCTCCGGGTACGCAGGCGTAGGTTTCCGCAAAGATCTGCCCCGGCCCTGCGTGCCCGAAAATACTGCGGTTTCCAAGCAGGTCATCGCGCTCAATGGTGACGCTTCCGGAGAGCACCAGCCCTAAGTCTTTCACCAGGTCTCCCATATATAAAACCATCTCGCCCTTACGAAAATGTTTTGTCCGCGCATAAAAGCATTTCATCATTTCTTCCACCTGTTTTGGGTCATTGCCCTGAAACAGGATGGTTTTGGAGAGAAACTGATAATCCATTTTGTATCCTCCGTTTTGTCCGACTTAAAATGTTGTCAAAACAACATATTTATCAGGACAATTATAGTATAATCATGATAAAATGCAAAGGAAAAGTTGAGTTGATATAGTTTGGAGGAAGAGTTTATGGTAAGAAGGGTTATTCACATTGATCACGAGAAATGCAACGGCTGCGGGCTCTGCGCCAATGCCTGTCATGAGGGAGCGATCGGTATTGTAGACGGAAAGGCGCAGCTTCTGCGCGATGATTACTGCGACGGACTGGGCGACTGTCTGCCAAGCTGCCCTACGGGAGCCATCACCTTTGTAGAACGCGAGGCGGCAGCCTACGATGAGGAGGCAGTAAAAGTCCATATGGAGAAACGCAAAAAGGAAAAAGAAGCTGGTCAGACTGCCGGTCACAGTTCAGACCAGGAAAACGGTGAGAAGAAGGCGGCTCCGGTTTTTGCGGGATGTCCGGGAAGCCGTGCACGTCAGATTGTCCATGAGGAAGAGACAAAAGCAGCACCAGTTTCCTTACAGTCCCAGCTGACAAACTGGCCGGTACAGATCAAGCTGGCTCCGGTCCGTGCACCATATTTTGATCAGGCACGCCTTTTGATCGCGGCAGACTGCACCGCTTATGCCTATGCAAACTTCCATCAGGAATTTTTGAAAGGCAAGATTGCCCTGATCGGATGTCCGAAACTGGATGATGTGGATTACAGCGAAAAGCTTACCGAGATCATAAAAAACAACGACATCCAGAGCGTGACGGTTATCCGTATGGAGGTTCCGTGCTGTGGCGGACTGCAGAATGCAGCCATCCGTGCACTTCAGAATAGTGGAAAATTCATTCCGTGGCAGGTCGTGACCATCTCCATCGACGGAAAGATCCTGGATCAGGCTTTCTAAATTAAATTGCAAACTGCTGGCGGCAATGTTAAAATGGTGGCGTCCCTTAAAACAGACAATTGGAGGAAAAGATTATGAGATTACGCCATATCCGGGGCGCAGAGGAAGCCATTGAGAGCAGCCCTTTCGTCATTCAGGAGCCGAAAGAGCACCGCGGCAGTTTCTGTGACCTGTTTGGTAATACAAACCCGATCGCGATTGAGGTTGGAATGGGGAAAGGAAAGTTCATCATGGAACTGGCAAAGAAGTATCCGGACACCAACTTCATCGGTATCGAGCGTTACTCCAGCGTGCTTTTGCGGGCGCTTCAGAAGCGGGAAGAGCTTGAGATCCCGAATATATATTTCATGTGTGTGGACGCAAAAGAACTGGGTGAGATCTTTGCACCAGGCGAGGTAGAGAAGATTTACTTAAACTTCTCGGATCCGTGGCCGAAAGACCGCCATGCAAAACGACGGCTGACGTCACCGGACTTTATGAAGGTGTACGACCAGGTTCTTGCAAAGGACGGACGTGTGGAGTTCAAGACAGACAATCAGGATCTGTTTTCCTATTCTCTGGAGGCGATTCCGGAAGCCGGATGGAAGATTGAAGCCTTTACCCGTGACCTGCACCACAGCGATATGGCAGAAGGCAACGTCATGACGGAATACGAGACAAAATTCTCCGCCATGGGCAACCCCATCTGCAAGCTGATCGCAAGCCGTTAGAAGTGAACTGAAAGAAAAGGAGATTCGATTATGGAAAAGAAATTTACATCTGAAAATTTTGAGGCTGAAGTATTGAAATCTGAAAAGCCGGTACTGGTGGACTTCTATGCAGACTGGTGCGGTCCGTGCAAGATGATGGCTCCGGCTGTTGAGGAGCTGGCCAATGAGCAGGATGATGTGATCGTAGGAAAACTGAATGTGGACTTTGCACCGGAGCTTGCCCGTGCATACAAGGTAATGTCCATCCCGACCCTGATCCTGTTTAAGAACGGAGAGGCAGTAGAAAAACGCATCGGTGTTCAGAGCAAGGCAGAACTGCAGGCGCTGATCAAATAATTGCCGATGTCAGAATTTCGCATAAAATAAGGCTTTTTGCCCCATCAAAAGCCAACTGAAAAATTTTTGAAAAAAATTTGAAAAAAGTGTTGACTTTTGATGGGACATGCGATAGAATAATGACCGTGCCGCTGATACGGAAACGAAAGCGGACAGAAAAAACTTCATAAGCGCCTTTAGCTCAGTTGGTAGAGCAGTAGACTCTTAATCTATTTGTCCAGGGTTCGAGTCCCTGAAGGCGCATTTTAAAAGCACTGATTTTGCAGACAGAGAGCTGTGGGGTCGGTGCTTTTTGTTTCACCGTTTGGAGGCAGCTCTAAACAGCTATAAAACGGATAAAGAAAGGAATCTGTCTGATGAAAGCTTTGCACAATATTCTGGGAATCTTATGCGGCATCGCACTGATGGTCATCCTGTTTATCACTTCCATAGAAGCGGTCACATACTGGACGCCCGGTTACTACGAAAAAGAGTATGCAAAATATGGTGTCTTGCAGGATGTCCATATGGAGATGGAGGATCTTTTGGATGTGACCGAGGAGATGATGGCATATCTGAGGGGCAATCGGGAAGATCTTCACGTACCAACGATCGTAGACGGCCAGCCGAGAGAATTTTTTAATGACCGTGAGATTGCCCATATGGAGGATGTTAGGGGACTGTTTCTGGGCGGCATTGCCCTGCGCCGGATCTCGGTGGGGCTGCTGATCGCGGCATTAGTTCTTCTTGTAGTTTTGAAAGCGGATCTTATTCGAGTGCTTCCGAAGATGATCTGTGTGGGCTCCGCTTTGTTTTTTGCAGTGCTGGCGGTGCTTGCAGGCATCATCTCTACGGATTTTAATAAATATTTTATCATATTTCATCATATTTTCTTCCATAATGACTTATGGATGCTGAATCCGGATACAGATCTTCTGATCAACATTGTTCCGGAGCCTTTCTTTATGGATACGGCGGCGCGGATTGCCGCAACTTACGGAGTATCTGTTCTTGCAGTGTTTGCAATTTGTCTCATTATACTGTATCATAATAGAAGAAAAAAATAACTATGATTGCCGGATCCGGGAGCCAGAGTGCCCCGGCCCCGGCTTTTTTGGGAGATAGACAGATGAGACGAATTTTGACCCTGTTACTGTGTATTGTCATGTTCACAGGCACGCAGGTCACACCGGCCTATGCGGCGGCAGAGTGGCCGTCCAACGTATCGGTGGAGGCGGAAGGGGCGGTACTGATGGATGCCCGGTCCGGTGCCGTGATCTACGGAAAAAACCTGCATTCCACATATTATCCGGCAAGTATTACCAAGATCCTGACGGCTTTGATCGTCATTGAACGGTGTAATCTGGATGACATGGTAACCTTTTCCCATGATGCCATTTACAGTGTAGAGCAGGGAAGCAGCAGCGCCGGTATGGATGTGGGTGACCAGATGACAGTTCGCGACTGTCTGTATGCCATGCTGCTAAAGTCGGCCAATGAGGTGGCAAATGCCCTGGCAGAGCATACGGCAGGTTCCATCAGCAATTTTGCAGTTCTGATGAATGAAAAGGCGAAGGAGCTTGGCTGTCAGGAAAGTCACTTCAACAATCCGAGCGGACTCAATGACCCACAGCATTATACCTCGGCTTACGATATGGCATTGATCGCTCAGGCGGCATTTCAGAACGAGACCTTTGTCACGATCGATTCCACCCTTTACTACGACCTGCCGCCGACCAGGCATAATCCGGACGGATTTAGGGTATATCCGGGACACAGGATGTTAAAGAAGAATGCACCCCAGTATTATGCAGGCATCATCGGAGGAAAAACGGGATACACCAGTCTGGCAGGCAACACCCTGGTGACCTGTGCGGAGCGAAATGGCATGAAGCTCATCACTGTCATTTTAAATGGCCATCAAACCCATTACAGCGATACGAAAGCCCTTCTGGATTTCGGATTTTCCAATTTTCAGTCGGTGAACATCGCGGATGCGGACAGCACGTATTCCGCAGTATCCAACGACATGACCATTGCGGGGCTCCCGGCCGCAGATCTGTCCGTTTTGCAGATGCAGAAGGACTGCTATGTGACGCTGCCGAAAACGGCAGATATTTCCGATGCGCAGTCTTCCATCAGCTATGATCTACCGGATTCTGCACCGGAACATGCAGTGGCACGCATTGCCTATCAGTACAATGATCGTCAGGTTGGAGCAAGTTATCTGCTTTTAAAAGGGGAAGACACAGAGACAGATGCAGAGTCAGACCTGGCAGTGGCCTCCGTACCCTTAGAAGCCTCCGGTACAGAAAGCGAGAGCGCCTTTGATCAGGATCCCCTGGCACTCGCGCAGACAGAATCACCGGCGGATTCTGATACCGTGCAGACAAGAACACTTTCCGGGGCCCGCAAGACGGGGATCCATTTGAATATCCCGCCGGTCTTCTGGATCATTGTGGGAGCAGCAGCCGTGGCGGCTATCCTTGGATCGGGAGTTCTTACAGCGAAGTACCGTATTGAAAAGCGCGAAGAGGAAGAACGCTCTGAACGTTACGAGCGGCGCAGACAGCGTTTACAGGATATTGGAATGACCACATCGGAGTTTGACCTGATGCTTCAGAAGAAGCGTTCGGATTCCGCATTAAAACAGACCAAACCACGTAAGCGGCCCAAAAAACATAAATCATTTCTGGATGAAAAAAACTTCCATGATCACGAATAGTGGTTATGGAAGTTTTTTCTGTGTTTTACGAAAATTGCTTTTAATATTCGGAAAAAACTGATATAATCAATGCGATGACTTAAAACGTACAAAAAAGGAGGACGGAGTATGAAAAAGAAACGATGTTCAAAACTGCTTAGCTGGTTTCTTACGTTAGCGATGGTACTGAGTCTGACCACAGGAATGTCGATCACGGCATTTGCGCAGGATGAGGACATTATCGTGATTTACACGAATGATGTTCACTGTGGCGTGGATGACAACATTGGATATGCGGGTCTTGCACTTTACAAAAAGCAGGTGCAGCAGCAGAGTCCATACGTGATCCTGGCTGATGCCGGTGATGCGATTCAGGGAGCACCGATCGGAACGCTGTCCGAAGGCGGCTATCTGGTTGATATCATGAATCAGCTTGGTTATGACTTTGCGATTCCCGGAAACCATGAGTATGATTACGGAATGAACCGTTTTCTGGAGCTTTCCAAAAAGCTGAATTGCGGATATTATTCCTGCAATTTTATGGATCTGAGAACGGGAGATACGGTATTTGCTCCTTATAAAATGTTTACGTTCGGAGATGTGAAGCTTGCGCTTGTGGGAGCAACCACACCGGAGAGCTTCACGAAATCAACACCGGCTTATTTCCAGGATGCAAATGGAACTTACATCTATGGATTTTGTGAGGATGAGAGCGGTGAGAGCCTGTATGCACAGATCCAGTCTTCTGTTGATGCAGCGAGAAGTGCCGGAGCAACCTACGTCATTCTTGTCGGACATCTTGGAGAAACCGGCATCACGGAGCGTTGGACATCCGATGCGGTGATCGCGCACACAAACGGAATTGACGCAGTCATTGACGGTCATTCCCATGAGACGGTTCCAAGTAAGACGGTTGCAAATAAGGATGGAAAGCAGATTCCGCTGACGCAGACCGGAACCAAGCTCAAAACCATCGGAAAGCTGACGATCAAGCCGGACGGCACGATCACAACCGAGCTTACGGACAAGGTTGAGGCTGCAGATACCGCATCTGTCTATACCGTAAAAGCCGGCGACAGCTTAAGCCGGATTGCAAAGAGCCAGCTGGGTTCCACCTCACGCTGGAAAGAAATCTACGATGCAAACCGTGATAAGATCCGCAATAAGAACCTGCTTTACACAGGTATGCAGCTGACGATTCCGGGAGGTGCACTTGTAACAAAAGACGGAAAAGCAGTGGATGCCCAGACTGATTCCTATATCAAGTCCATTCAGGCAGTTTACCAGGAAAGCTTAAAGACCGTGCTTGGCCACACCGATGTAGAGCTGACAGACAAGAATCCTGCGACCGGTGAACGTGCAGTCCGCAATGCGGAGACAAACCTGGGAGACCTGACTGCAGATGCTTACCGTTATATGCTTGGCGCAGAGATCGGCTTAAGCAACGGAGGCGGAATCCGCAGCTTCATCCAGGCCGGAAATATTACCTATGAGGATACGCTTTCCGTGTTCCCGTATGGAAACATGATCTGTCTGGTTGAGGTTACCGGTCAGCAGCTTAAGGATGCATTGGAAATGGGCGCAAAGAATTATCCGGAAGAGAGCGGTGGATTTTTGCATGTATCCGGCGTGAAGTACACGATTGACAGTTCGGTTCCGTCTGGTGTGAAGATGGATGATAAGAGAAACTTCCTCGGTGTATCCGGTGCGTACCGTGTGACCGATATTTCCGTAAACGGAGAGCCGCTGGATTTAAACCGCACTTATACGCTTGCTTCCCACAACTATATGCTCAAGTCCGGAGGCGATGGCATGACCATGTTTAAGGGATCAAAGATCCTGAAGGATGAAGTGATGGTCGATGTGGATGCACTGTCTTCCTATATCAATACCTATCTGGGTGGAAATGTTGGAGCAGAATATGCAAACCCGGCAGGACAGGGGCGCATTACGATTAAGTAGAAGTTGAAATGACAACCAATACGAAAAAGACGTGTGAAAGAGGATTCCTCTTTCACACGTCTTTTTTTGTATGCAGCTTTTTGGTATTACCCTGCTTTTGTTTTCGTTTCATACGGTTGCGCTCCGCGCGTTTCTTGCGGACATCGTCTTTTTTCTGCATGATAAGCTGGGCGCCTTCTTCATCCGTCTGTTTTAAGGTCTTGACCGCAAAGACGGATTCCTCCTCTACTTTCTTCATGCGGATCTTTCCCTTTAAGTAGCCGTGCTCCGGGCAGCGTGCCAGAGCATAGTAGGTTTTCTGATTGGGTGTGAACCAGCGGATCTTTTTGCGTAACATGCGCCCGCAGCGGTAGCACATCATCTCGGTGACTCCCTTGTCGGCCATGGCATCTTCCTTGGTGTCAAAGACACGGGAGACGTATTTGGAATATCCCGGGAAGGTCATGCGGACCTCTTCCTTTTTGTTGGCCGGAAGCCGGTAATAATCCACAGACCAGAATGGCAGGATGGCATCCGGGCCGGGCTTGTGTCCAAGCATGGAGAGAAGCTTTCCGGTGTAGTAGGCATCGTCCAGGGCACGGTGGAATGGCCGTTCTTCCAGGAGATTTTGCTCCTCCACGGCAGAATCCAGGGAGATCCGGGCGTTTTCTTTGCAGAACAGGCCGTAGAGCTTCTGCACATCATAATAGAGGAGCGGTTTTGGAAATGGATTGTCCATGCGATAATGATCCATGTTCCGCTGCAGCTCCAGAAGATCCATGTTGCCCCAACTGCAGAAGATGGCCTCCCTGCCACACCAGTCAAGAAATTCGGCAGCGGCATCGGGGAAAGCTACCCCGTTTGTTTGCAGCTCCTTCATATTCATATGGGTTACTTCCGATATGGCGTGGTGCATCTGGGTATATACCTGAGGCCGGACAAGACGATGAAATTCATCTGTCATCTGAAAGTTTTCGTCTAATTTTATTGCGCCGATCTCAATGATCTCAAAGGGGAAATGCGGGATAGACCGCTCCTTTCCGTTGGCGCTCTGATTCCATTCTAAGTCAAATACAATGTAATTCTTCATAATGAAAATATTATAACATATGGCGTGGGCTTTGCCTACCCATGTAGATAACTTACAGTTTCCTTACAACAGAAAAGTTTTTGGGATTTTGAGTGCGCAATTTTTAAGAATATAGTATAATTGTAGTGGACAATTGTTGCTGCCTGCGCGGCACATGAATCATAAACAGGAGGTGGGATCTGCATGGCATTGAGTGGAAACAGCAGCTGGGAGAAGATCCAGCAGGGAGTAAAAGATACAGAACGGCTGATCGTTCAGAGAGAATACAATGCATCGATGGTCAAGGCGCGTCAGACATTGGAATTCATGGTTAAAAATTTATCAGACCAGGCCGGCATTTTGGATGAAAGTGATCTAAAGAACATGATCGACGTGCTTTATGAGAACCGCTGGATATCCAAGACCACCTGTGAGCATTACCACAAGATCCGCATGATCGGAAACAAGGCGGTTCATGAGGGAGACGCCAATGCATACAGCGCAAACCAGGCCTATCACATGCTTTCCCAGGAAGTCTATACCTTTGCGGATGATTACCGAAACGCAAAGAAGGGCAGAAAGCCTCTTACCAGACCCGTGACTGCATCGGATGGAAGCCGAAGCGGCAAAACCGCCGGATCCGGCACGGAGACAACAAAAAGGAGCAGTACCGGCACGCAAAAAGGCAGTCATACAGGGAGAAATTACGGAAGCCGTCCGGCATCCAGGGGCAGAAAAAAATCCGGTGGCAAAAAGTCGTCATTTTCCGTGATGACGCTTTTAAAGATTCTCGTACCGCTTCTTTGTATTGTTCTTCTGATCCTGGTTGTGAAGCTTGCAAAACCGCAGAGCGGCACGCAGGAAACGGAGGCGACAACGGCAGCAGAAACCATGGAGGCAACGCAGGCAGAGCCGTCTGAGGAAGAGAGCACAGGTCCGGTGTACCGCACCACGGATGTTTTAAATGTGCGTCCGGAACCGAGTACTTCTTCGGAGCGGATCGGTCAGCTGAATGCAGGTGTTGCCGTGGAATATGTCCGCCAGCATGATGATGACTGGGCGGTGATCCTTTACAACGGACAGGAGGCCTACGTGGCAAGCCGGTATCTGACAACAGAACAGTGATACAAAAAGAAATGATGATTGCAGAATAAGGGGAGAAAGCCTTATGCCGAAGAGCAGGGACTTTCTCCCCTTGGTTTTGTCTGAAATTGATAAGGAAAGAAACGTGATACCGGCACCGCCTTCCGTAATCTTGAACAAGTTTCTACAGATAAAAAAAACAGATTCGTCATTTTGACAAAAAAACTTCGTTAAGGATTTGTTATTCTTTCATTTTTAACCATGACTTTTCGGGGGGAAAGAGAGTATGATAAAAAGGTAGAAAAACGAAGGAGGTTTACCATGGACAGCGTAATCAAGCAGATATCAGAGATCGAGAAATCTGCTGCTGCGGTGATGGATGCGGCAGCTGCGCGCAAGAAGGCCTTTGCGGCTGAGATGGAAGAAAAGACCAGACAGTTTGATCAGACGGCAGAGGCAGAAACGGAAAAAAAGATACGAGATCTTCGAGAGGAGATGGAAGAACGGATGAAGGAAAAGCTGGAGCAGCAGAAGGCGCAGGCAGAAGAACAGCTTGCCCGGATGCAGGAAAGCTACACGCTTCATCACAGCTCTTACGTGAAAACCTTGTTTGAGGAATTGATAAAGGAGTGATCATATGGGGCTTTTGGCCTACAGCGGGATTACGACAAAGGTGCGAGCCATGGAGGGGCGCCTTCTGAGTAGCACCGAGTTTCGGGAACTGGCCGGCCAGGAGGATGTGCGGAGTGCGGCAGATTATCTGAAAGCACTTCCTGCCTATGCCCAGGTCTTTTCCGGGCTGGATGATACGAAGCTCCACCGGGCTTATATCGAACAGATCCTTACCCAGTCGGAATACCGCGATTTTACCAAGCTTTACCGTTTCTCCTCGGTAAAACAGC
Organism: Oscillospiraceae bacterium; assembly: GCA_963642615.1. GTDB lineage: Bacteria > Bacillota > Clostridia > Lachnospirales > Lachnospiraceae > Brotaphodocola. The sequence goes on from CAVIHW010000003.1 coordinate 22,842, forward strand.
GCAGGTTTCTGGATCTTTATTTTAAACATTATGAGGTGGAAGTGATCAAAAAGCTGCTGCGGCATATGCTTGGAGGAAGAGAAGGACAGCCGGATCTGTCGGTATTTCAGGATTTCTTTGAGAAGCATTCCTCTCTTTCTCTGGATGCACTCTGCAAGGCGAAAAATCCGGATGAGTTTATCGCGGCACTGGAAGGAACCGTATATGGAACACTCCTGGAAAAGCTGCGGGAAAAGGGGCAGAGCAGTCTGTTTGACTACGAGCTCCGTCTGGATCTGTTTTACTTTCAGTCGATCTGGAACATGCGGGGAAAGATCTTAAGCAAATCGGAGAAAAAAATCCTGGATACCTGCTTTGGAAGCCGCTTGGATCTCTTAAATATCCAGTGGATCTTTCGGGCGCGGAGGCTTTACCGGCTTTCTCCGGCAGAGGTGTATGCGCTTCTGATCCCGGTGCATTATCGGCTGCGGGCAGACAAGGTAAGACAGCTTGTGGAGACAGAAAATGACGCGCAGTTTTTTGATGTGTTAACAGAGACTCCCTATAAACTTACGGGGGATGGAGTGGCCGGACAGATCCCGGATATCCAGCGTTTGTCAAACCAGATGCTGGATCAGATCTATAAAAAGACAGGACAGTCTTATCCGCACTCTCCTGCGATCCTGGATTTTTATCTGTATCGGAAGGAACAGGAAATGAGAAAGATCGTAACAGCGCTTGAGGGGATCCGTTATGGACTTCCTCAGGCAGAGATCATGGGCTTGCTGGAAAAACAGTAAGCCGGATGATCATGGCATAGCCGAAACATTGAGGCAGAGGCAGTGTATAAATGGAACCTCTGCAGACAGGAGGAGTTACTTGTGATAGAAAAAATGAAGTTTTTAAGTATCACAGGTCCGAAGAATGATATTGACCGGGTGGTGGAGCAGTATCTTTCAAGGTATGAGATCCAGCTGGAAAATGCCCTGTCAGAGCTGAAAACGGTAGCGAATTTGCGGCCTTATCTGGAAAGCAACCCGTATAAGGCAGAGCTGCAGACCGCACAAGTCCTGATAAAAGAGCTGGATACGGCCGGGGACAGCAAAAAGACGGAAATAGCGGAGGATCCCCATACGGCGGATATCCAGGATATGACACCGGAAGATGCCGCAGCCTTTATCCGTGGATTGGATGAAGAAATCCGTTCCCTTCGAACTGAAAAGGAAGCCCTGGAGGCGCAGACACAAGGCCTAGAGAAATCCATAGATCAGGTAATCCCGTTTTCGGATCTGAATTACAGCTTGAAGGATATCATGAAATTCCGGTATGTGAAGTTCCGGTTCGGGCGCATGCCGCATGAATATTACCATAAGTTCATGGATTATGTTTATGATACCATCGATACCGTAGCTCATAAATGTCAGGAGGACGCAGAATATGTATGGCTGGTATATTTTGTGCCGAAGCCGCTCTGTGACAAGATCGATGCGATCTATGCCTCCCTGCATTTTGAACGGTTTGTTTTGCAGGATGAATATGAGGGAACACCGGAGGATGCAACCGAAGGACTGAAACAGCAGCTTTCTGATCTTCAGAAAAAGATAAACGATGTGGATGACAAGATCCGCAATGTGCTGCAGACCCATACAGAAAAATTGCAGGAAGCATACAGAAAGCTTTCCATCTATGCGAAAAACTTTGATGTGCGTAAGCTTGCAGCCTGCGTAAAGGAAAAGGATCATACCTTTTACATCCTCTGCGGCTGGATGAGTGAGACAGATGCAAAGGCCTTTCAGAAGGAACTGGAGAAGGATGACAAGACCTTCTGCTTTGTGGAAAAGGATCACGCAAGCATTGTGAGCAAGCCTCCGACCAAACTGAAAAATCCGGGACTGTTCCGGCCTTTTGAGATGTTTATCCGAATGTATGGCCTTCCATCCTATGAGGAAATTGATCCGACCATCATCCTGGGGCTTACCTATTCGTTCTTGTTTGGTTTTATGTTTGGAGATGCAGGGCAGGGGCTTTGTCTGATGCTTGGCGGGTATCTGTTATACCGGGCAAAGAAGATGAATCTGGCAGCTATCATTTCCTGCTGCGGTTTCTTCTCCACGATATTCGGATTTTTATTCGGAAGTGTGTTTGGCTTTGAAAATGTAATTGAACCGCTGTGGCTGCATCCGAAGACTGCAATGACACATCTTCCCTTTGTAGGGAATTTAAATACGGTCTTTATCGTGGCGATAGCCATGGGTATGGGCATTGTCCTGATGACCATGGTACTCAATGTCATCAACAGCTTGAAAAGCCATGATACGGAGAAGGCATTTTTTGATACCAACGGCATTGCAGGCATGGTCTTTTACGGTGCCCTGGCACTCACGATCGTTTTGTATATGAGCGGACATACGCTTCCTGCCACGGCAGTCCTTGTGGTGATGTTTGTGCTGCCGCTCCTTGTGATCTTTTTCAAGGAGCCGCTGACTGCACTGGCCGAAAAACACGCAGAGGTCATGCCGAAGGAAAAGGGAATGTTCTTTGTGCAGGGCGTATTTGAACTGTTTGAAGTATGTTTGAGCTATTTTTCCAACACCCTTTCCTTTGTCCGTGTGGGCGCCTTTGCAGTGAGCCATGCGGCCATGATGGAAGTGGTGCTGATGTTAGCCGGTGCCGAGGCGGGCACGCCAAACTGGCTGGTGGTAGTGCTTGGCAACCTGTTTGTGTGCGGCATGGAGGGACTGATCGTTGGCATCCAGGTACTCCGTCTGGAGTACTATGAGCTGTTCAGCCGTTTCTACCGGGGAACCGGACGGGAGTTCAAGCCTTACGGAAAGCAGAATGGATGAGCGTAACAAACAAAATACTTGATGAGAAAAAGGAGAATCCGATCATGACATTATTAGCAAAAATCACACTGGCAGCAGCATTAATCTTAAGCATTGCAGTTCCGTTTGGAGCTTTCGCGGCAGGAGAAAAGACAAAGGGGCGTTATAAAACCGCCCTTGGCGTGAATGTATTTCTGTTTCTGGCAACCATCGGTGTAGCAGGTGGACTTATGTTTACCGGTCACGCATTTGCGGCAGAGGAGACAGCAAATGCTGTAAGCAGTGCAGCCGGATGGGGATATCTGGCTGCAGCACTTTCCACCGGCATGAGCTGCCTGGGCGGTGGTATTGCCGTATCGGCTGCAGCATCTGCAGCTTTAGGAGCCATCAGCGAGGACGGCTCCATTCTTGGTAAATCCCTCATCTTCGTAGGCCTTGCCGAAGGTGTATGCCTGTACGGACTGATCATTTCCTTCATGATCCTTGGTTCTTTATAGACCATGAAAATGTATCTGATCAGTGACAACATCGATACCTGGACCGGTATGCGTCTGGCCGGCGTGGAAGGTGCGGTGGTGCACGAAAAAGAGGAACTGAAGGCAGAGCTTGATAAGGTTCTGGCCGACAAGACGATCGGGATCGTGCTGCTGACGGAAAAATTCGGGAGAGACTTCCCGGATCTGGTCAATGATGTAAGATTAAACCACCGCCAGCCACTGTTTGTAGAGATCCCGGATCGTCATGGAACCGGCCGCAAGCCGGACTTTATCACGGCTTACGTAAATGAAGCAATCGGACTGAAATTATAAAGGAAGGTGAGCAATGTGACCACCGAGGAAAAATTACAGCATTTTCTGGATACCTGCATGGAGGACGCAAGAAGTCGCAGCGGGCAGATGCTGGATGAATATATGACAGCACAGGAAGAGACACTGGCAGAACACAAGGCAGATATCCAGAGAAGAGAGAAGCTGCGGATTAGGCAGGAAACGGAAAAAGCAGAGCGCGAGATCAATAAACAGCTGGCGCTTGGGCAGATCGATATCCGCAGAAGCCTTGGTATGAAGCAGGAAGAACTGAAGGACAAGCTGTTTGTAGAGTTAAAGGATATGCTGGCAAATTATCTGGAGACTTCGGAGTATCAGAAGCTTTTAGAGCGCCAGGTGGAGAATGCCGTGGAGTTTGCAGGAGAAGATCCCCTGATCATTTATCTGGATCCGGTGGATGAGGATAAGTTAAACCGCCTTGCCCTCCATCATGGCAATGCAGAATTTCGCATTAGCCAGTATTCCTTTTTCGGGGGAAGCCGTGCCGTCATTCCAAAGAGGCATATCCTCATTGACAATTCCTTCCAGACGAAGCTGGAAGAAGCCAGGGAAAAGTTTCGTTTTGACTTAAGCCTGACAGAAGGAGGAAACGGCCATGTCTAAGACAGGAGTGATCGGAGGAATCAATGGACCAATTGTCCATGTAAAGGATGATCCGGGATTTACCATGAATGAGATGGTCTATGTTGGCCATGACAATCTGGTTGGTGAGGTCATCGGCTTAAAAGCGGGGGATACCATCATCCAGGTATATGAGGAAACCGCAGGCATCCGTCCGGGCGAGCTGGTGACCGGAACCGGAGCACCGGTATCCGTAACACTGGCACCGGGAATCCTGACCAATATTTTTGATGGTATCGAGCGCCCGCTCAGTGAGATCGCAAAGACCGGTGGTGCTTATATCGGCAGGGGTGTACACGTCAGTGCCCTGGATACGGAAAAGAAATGGAAGACACACCTGACCGTAAAGAAGGGTGACCGGGTATATGGGGGAGCCATCATAGCAGAGGTGCCTGAGACTCCGGCCATCGTGCACAAGGTGATGGTTCCGCCGGATGAAGAAGGCTATGTGCTGGATGTGGTGGAGGATGGAGATTATACCATCAGCGATCCACTGGTGAAGATCCAGCATTTTGACGGGACCGAAAAGACCCTGACCATGACCCAGAAATGGCCGATCCGTGTGGCAAGGCCTACCGCAAAGCGGTTTCCGGCAACAAAGCCGCTGGTGACCGGCCAGCGTATTCTGGATACCCTGTTTCCGCTTGCCAAGGGCGGCACGGCGGCAATCCCCGGAGGATTTGGAACCGGCAAGACCATGACTCAGCACCAGATCGCCAAGTGGTCAGACGCCAATATCATCATTTATATCGGCTGCGGTGAGCGCGGAAATGAGATGACCCAGGTACTGGAGGAGTTTTCCGAGCTGATCGATCCCAAGACGGGCAATCCGTTGATGGATCGCACCACACTGATCGCCAATACCTCCAACATGCCGGTGGCAGCCCGTGAGGCAAGCCTGTATTCCGGCCTGACTCTGGCAGAATATTACCGGGACATGGGATATCATGTTGCCATCATGGCGGACTCCACCTCCCGCTGGGCTGAGGCACTGCGAGAGCTGTCCGGCCGTCTGGAGGAGATGCCTGCTGAGGAAGGCTTTCCGGCATACCTGGCTTCCAAGCTGTCGGCCTTTTATGAGCGGGCAGGTATGATGCAGAATTTAAACGGCACGGAGGGCAGCGTGACCATCATCGGTGCGGTATCGCCCCAGGGTGGTGATTTCTCTGAGCCGGTAACCCAGAATACCAAGCGTTTCGTGCGCTGCTTCTGGGGACTGGATAAGAACCTGGCCTATGCAAGGCATTTCCCGGCCATCTCCTGGCTTACCAGTTATTCCGAGTACTTAAACGACCTGGGTTCCTGGTATACGGAAAACGTGGACAAAAGGTTTGTGGACTACCGCAACCAGATCGTGTACCTGCTGTCACAGGAGAGCAGCCTGATGGAGATCGTCAAGCTGATCGGCGGTGATGTGCTGCCGGACGACCAGAAGCTGATCCTGGAGATCGCCAAGGTGATCCGTGTCGGTTTCCTGCAGCAGAATGCCTTCCACAAGGACGACACCTGCGTTCCGATGGAGAAACAGTTTAAGATGATGGAGATCATCCTGTATCTGTACCGGAAATCCAGATCGCTGATCTCTATGGGCATGCCGATGTCGGTACTGAAGGAAGATCCGATCTTTGACCAGGTCAATGCCATCAAATATGATGTGCCGAATGACAATCTGGCCATGCTGGATGACTACAAAACAAAGATTGACGCGTTCTATGAAAATGTCATTGAACGGAACGCATAGGAGGGCTGTGAAATGGCAATTGAATATTTGGGATTAAGTGCGATCAACGGCCCCATGGTCGTGCTGGAGGGCGTTTCCGGTGCGGCCTATGATGAGATCGTGGAAATGACGGTGGACGGCAATAAGCAGAAGCTTGGCCGTATTATTGAGGTTTATGAGGATAAGGCCGTGATCCAGGTATTTGAGGGCACGGAAGGCATGGGACTGAAAAATGTCCACACGCGCCTGACCGGACATCCCATGGAGCTTGGTGTCTCGGAGGAAATGCTGGGGCGTACCATGAACGGCATTGGTGTCCCGATCGACGGACTTGGCCCGATCGTGGCAGAAAAACTTTTGGATGTAAACGGTATGCCTTTAAATCCGGTAACCCGTGAGTACCCGCGAAACTATATCCGTACCGGAATCTCTGCCATTGATGGTTTGATGACCCTGATCCGGGGGCAGAAGCTTCCGATCTTTTCCGGAAACGGACTTCCCCATGACCAGCTGGCGGCACAGATCGTGCAGCAGGCATCCCTGGGCGATGATTCGGATGAGGAGTTTGCCATTGTTTTTGCGGCTATGGGCGTCAAGCATGATGTGGCGGATTTCTTTCGCAGAACCTTTGAAGAGAGCGGTGTTTCCTCTCATGTGGCCATGTTTTTAAATCTGGCCAATGACCCGGTGGTCGAGCGTCTGATCACGCCGAAATGTGCGCTGACGCTGGCAGAATATCTGGCTTTTGAGAAAAACATGCACATCCTGGTCATCCTGACCGATATGACTTCCTTTGCGGAGGCTATGCGTGAGGTGTCCTCCTCCAAGGGCGAGATCCCGTCCAGAAAAGGCTTCCCGGGCTATCTGTACAGTGAGCTTGCAGCGCTTTATGAGCGTGCCGGCATTGTAAAGGGTGTGAACGGATCTGTGACGCAGATACCGATCCTTACCATGCCAAATGATGATATCACTCATCCGATCCCGGATCTGACCGGTTATATCACCGAGGGACAGATCGTGCTTGACCGCGAGTTAAATGGTCAGTCTGTTTATCCGCCCATCAATGTGCTGCCGAGCCTGTCCCGTCTGATGAAGGACGGCATTGGTGAGGGCTACACCCGGGCAGATCACCAGGCAGTGGCAAACCAGCTGTTTTCCTGCTATGCGAAGGTGGGAGATGCCAGGGCGCTTGCTTCGGTCATCGGCGAGGATGAGCTGTCCCCGATCGACAAAAAGTACCTGGTATTCGGCAAAGAATTTGAGCATCGGTTTGTGGGACAGGATCCCCATGATAACCGCAACATCATCACCACGTTAAACATTGGCTGGCAGCTTCTTGGGCTGCTTCCGAAGGTAGAGCTGGATCGTATCGATACAAAGATCCTGGATCAGTGTTATAAGCCGACAAAGCTGGATGAAAATGGGGATCTGGTGGATGCAGAATAAGGAGGGAGCTGTATGAATCTAAATGCTTTCCCGACGAAGGGAAACCTTATTTTGGCAAAGAACTCCCTTGCGCTGGCCAGTCAGGGCTACGAGCTGATGGACAAGAAGCGGAACATCCTTCTTCGGGAACTGATGGGGCTTATTGATCAGGCAAAGGATATCCAGGCCGAGATCGACACCACCTTTACCGAGGCGTATAAGGCTTTGCAGAAGGCAAATATTGAGCTTGGTATCGGCTTTATCCAGGATATTGCAGGAACGATCCCGGTGGATGATACCATCCGCATTAAGACCCGAAGCATCATGGGAACAGAGATCCCGCTCGTGCAGCATGAACCGCGGCAGCTGACACCCGGCTATGCCTTCCTTAGCACCAGTCCGGCTCTCGATGAGGCGCGGATGCACTTTGAGAAGGTGAAGGAGCTGACAGTAAAGCTTTCCATGGTGGAAAACTCTGCTTATCGTCTGGCAACCAGCATAAGAAAGACCCAGAAGCGGGCAAATGCGTTAAAGAACATCACCATTCCGACCTATCAGAACCTGGTGGCGAATATTGGAAACGCACTGGAGGAGAAAGACAGGGAGGAATTTACGCGTCTGAAGGTGATTAAGAGGACTTCACAGAAATTGTGAACTGTGTTAAAATATAACGGAGTGACGCAAGTCACAAAGACAAGAGAAGCTGAGGGGGTTCGAATGTAGCGAACCCCTTTGATCTGTAACACAGGAAGTGAGGTCAGGAATTTGACAAGAAATATACAGAAGAATTGGAAGAGAAAGGTACAGTGCTTTGGTGCAGCGCTTTTGTCTGTAGCACTCCTTGCAGGCTGCAATGCGGCGCAGACATCCGGTGAGGCGGAGAGTGAGACGACCGAGGAAAATCTGGTGCTGATGGAAGAAACCCTGCCGCAGACGGCGGCAGACGAGACTGTCATGGCGCTTTCTCCGGATGGTCCGCTGCTTCCTTCGGTGGATGGTGTGGATGCAGAGTACAGTGAACCGATCCCGGATTATCTGCGTATCGGTGCGAAGCACCCGGTTGTTGCAAAGCTGCAGCAGCGCCTGATGGATCTGGGATTTATGGATAACGATGAACCGACGGATTATTACGGGGAAGTGACTCAGAGCGCAGTCAAGATCTACCAGCGTCAGAACAAGCTGGCACAGGACGGAATCATCGGACCGGACACACTGGAAGCGATCCTTTCTCCGGATGCAAAGTATTATGCAGCACAGAAGGGTGATGAGGGTACCGATATCACCCGGATCCAGAGCCGTCTGTATGAGCTTGGTTATCTGGCCAGCGACACGGAGGTAACGGGCAGCTTTGGAGATACCACCGAAGAGGCAGTCATGAAGATGCAGAGCCTGAATGGCCTGGATCAGGACGGCAAGGTGGGAAGAAAGACCATGAACCTTCTGTACAGCGAGGATGTTAAGGCAAACATGCTGGCTTACGGTGAGAAGAGTGACCTGGTACTGGCAGCGCAGAAGCGCCTGAAAGAACTGGGCTATATGACCACCGAGCCGGATGGCAGCTATGGCAATGATACCATCATTGCCGTAAAGCAGTTCCAGTCCCGAAATGACCAGATCGTGGACGGTTATTTAGGACCTGCAACTCGTGTGGCCTTAAACAGTGCAGATGCAACTCCGAACGGACTGAGCCTTGGTGACAGCGGTGACAACATCCAGAGAGTGCAGAACCTGTTAAGCCAGCTTGGCTATTTAAAATCTGCCAATGTTACCGGTTATTACGGTGAGGTGACGGAGAATGCGGTAAAGCTCTTCCAGCAGACCAACGGCCTGAGTGCGGATGGCCAGGTCGGTGTCATGACCATGGCAAAGCTGACCGGAGGAGATGCCAAGAAGGCACCGGCTCAGTCGAAGACAAGCAGCAAGAACAACAATAAAAATAACAGCAAGAACAACGGCAGCAGTTCCGGAAGCAAAGGAAACTCCGGAAGCACCTCAACACCAAATACCGGAAGTGCCAGCGGCGGTGCCAGTGCCCTCATTGCAGTGGCAAGCTCCAAGCTTGGCTGTCCGTATGTATGGGGTGCCAAGGGACCAAGCTCCTTTGACTGCTCCGGCTTTGTATACTGGTGCTTAAACCAGGTTGGCGTGCGCCAGAGTTATATGACTTCTTCCGGATGGAGAAATGCCGGAAGATATACCAAGATCACCAGCTTTTCCAACCTGCGTGCCGGTGACATCATCGTTGTAAGCGGTCATGTGGGAATCGTGGCAGGCGGCGGAACGGTTATTGATGCTTCCTCCGGTAACGGCAAGGTAGTCCACCGTTCGTTAAGCTCCTGGTGGGCAAACAACTTTATCTGCGGATGGAGGATCTTCTAAGGCAGGATGTTTTAGCAAAAAAGAGATGAAAGATCAAAAATGACCTTTCATCTCTTTTTTTATAAGTCAAAAGAAAAATCTGTGGTGCAGCGCTTTACCACCTCGCAGGGAATCAGGGTCTGAGGCGCCGGTTTCTGTTCATGTTCCAACAGTCCGATCATGTTTTCTACAGTCTTTCTGCAGAGTACATCGACCTTACTGTCTACTGAGGTCATTTCCGGCTCACAGCTTATGGACATCAAAGAGTTGTTGTAGCCGATCACCGACAGATCCTCTGGGATCCGGATGCCCTTGACTTTTGCATACTTTACAGCACCGACTGCCATGGCGTCTGCCGTGGAGATGACGCTGTCAAAGCTTAGGGTCTGACTGTATTCCACCAGCATATTCCGGGTATATTCAATGTTATTGCGGCTCTGGAATTTCAGCTCTCCAAGGATGGGATAACCGGCCACAGTCAGGGCGGCCTCATAGCCTTTCATTTTCTGCCGTCCACTGAAGGAATCAATGTGGTGCAGAAACAGCGTGCGTGTCCGTCCACGTTTAATGAGTGCCCGGGTCACCGAAAACATGGCATGGAAATCATCTGCACAGGTGCAGTAGATGTTTTCTCCGGTCACCTGTCCGTTGATCATGAACACCGGTGTGGTTTTGGCGGCTTGCCGGATGTAATCCGTATCATGCTCATCCCTGCCGCTGCCGGCATAAACGGAGCCCACCAGGACCAAGGTATCGATCTTCTTGCTTAAAAGCCAGTTTACGTAATTTTCCCGCTGTGACTGCTCGTAGCCGCTGCAGCCTAAGATACAGCCATAGCCGTAGCTGTGGAGATTGTCCTCCAGATAATATACGGCTCTGGCCATGTAGCTGTCGGAGATATCCGGACAGATGATCCCGACGGTTTTCATGGAACCGAGACCCAGTCCGCGGGCAAAAATATTTGGTGTGTAGTCATATTCCTTCATGACTGCCAGCACCTTTTCTTTTGTTTTTTCGCTCACTCTCGGGCTGCCGTTCACCACGCGCGAAACCGTGGCGATGGAGACACCTGAAAGCTTTGCAATGTCGTATATATTAATGTCCTTGCCCTCACTTTCAGAATTGGTAGTAACATCTTAACACCAGTTATCGGATTCGTCAAATTGTAACTGTTCAGAGCCAACCTCCAAAATGCTTCGTTCTGAACAGTTACAAAAAACGAAGGGCTTCTTTTGCCCTCCGTTTTCTTAGGTTGATGGTTTTGAGTTTTGACTTTACAGTCTGTGTTTATTTGACATCGAAGTTAAAGTATTTTACTGCATTATCATAAGCGATGCCTTTTACGATCTTCTCCAGTGCCTTGTAGTCTGCCGGATACTCGCCGTTTTCTACCCAGCTGCCGATGAGCTCGCAGAGGATTCTGCGGAAGTACTCATGTCTGGTATAGGACAGGAAGCTTCTGGAATCGGTCAGCATACCGATGAAGTTGGAGAGCAGTCCTAAGTTTGCCAGAGAGGTCATCTGAGCGGTCATGCCCTGCTTGTGGTCGTTGAACCACCATGCAGAACCCTGCTGGATCTTTCCTGCAACTTCCGGTCCCTGGAAGCAGCCAAGGATGGTTCCGATGGCTTCATTATCGCAAGGATTTAAGGAATATAAAACGGTCTTCGGAAGCTCGTCGGTTGCGATCAGGGAATTCAGGAAATCTGCGGTCTCGGAGCTCGGAGCATAGTTGTTGATGCAGTCATAGCCGGTATCCGGACCAAGCTTTGCATACATCAGGGCGTTGTTGTCACGCTTGCAGCCGTAGTGGATCTGCATGATCCAGCCGCGTTTGTGATACTGCTTAGCTACGAACTGCATGTAAGCCATCTTAAACTGCATTTCCTCACTGCGGGTGATCTTGCCGCCGGCCAGAGCCTTCTTGAAGATGGTGTCGATCTCTTCCTCAGAAGCCGGTGCATACATGATGTACTCCAGTGCATGGTCGGATACGCAGCAGCCCAGGGACGCAAAGAAATCCATGCGGTTGCTGAGTGCAGCCTTCAGGGAAGCGAAATCCTTTACCTCAATGCCGCTGACAGCGGAAAGCTTCTTCATATAATCCGGATATTCCGGCTTTTCCAGGTTCATGGCCTTGTCCGGACGCCATGCCGGAAGTACCTTTACCTCAAAGCTGTCATCTGCTGCCAGTTTCTGATGCCACTCCAGAGAATCTACCGGATCATCGGTGGTGCAGATCAGCTTAACGTTGGACTGACGGATGATGTTGCGCACGGACATGCTGTCTTCCTGCAGCTTTGCATTGCACAGATTCCATACCTCTTCTGCGGTATCTGCGCAGAGATGGCCGGTGTAGCCGAAGTAACGCTGTAATTCCAGATGACTCCAGTGATAAAGCGGGTTGCCGATTGCCTTCTCAAGGGTCTCAGCCCATTTCTGGAATTTTTCACGATCCGGTGCATCTCCGGTGATGTAGTACTCATCTACACCATTGGAGCGCATCTGACGCCACTTATAGTGGTCACCACCCAGCCATACCTGGGTGATGTTTTCAAACTTTCTGTCTTCCGCAATTTCCTGCGGATTGATATGACAGTGGTAGTCTACGATGGGCATGTCCTTGGCATACTCATGAAACAGCTTTTTTGCAGTTTCGGTAGAAAGTAAGAAATCTTGATCCATAAATGCTTTCATGATAATTTCTCCTTAAATTATGATTTAGATGTAACCCATCAGTTTCGGAAGGGTCAGGCTCAGTGCCGGGATATAGGTTACCAGCATCAGCACAATGAAGATGGCTGCGAAGTATACCAGCAGCTGGCGGAATACGGTCTCGATCTTGACATTACCAACCTTAACACCAACGAAGAGGGTGGTTCCTACAGGCGGTGTGATGGTACCGATACACAGGTTGAAGATCATCATGATACCGAAGTGGATGGTGTTCATGCCCAGTGCGGTACATACCGGCAGGAAGATCGGGGTAAAGATCAGGCAGGCCGGGGTCATATCCATGAAGGTTCCTACGATCAACAGGATGATGTTGATGAGGAAGAAGATCACGAACTTGTTGCTGCTGATGGAAAGAAGTCCTGCGGAAACGATCTCCGGGATGTTGGTGAAAGCCATTACCCAGGACATGATGCTGGAAACACCGATCAGGAAGATGATGATGCCAGTCATCTCGGCACTGTCCTTTAAGATAGCCGGGATCTCGGAAACCTTGATGGACTTATATAAAAACAGGGATAAAAGCAAGCTGTAAACTACGGCTACAACAGAACCTTCTGTTGCAGTGAACACACCAAAGATGATGCCGCCGATAACGATGACGATCAGCAGGAGACACGGAATTGCCTCTAAAAGCACTTTGCCGGCTTCCTTAGCGGTAAATACGCTCTTTGCGCGATAGCCTTTTTTCTTTGCGATGCAGTAAATCACCAGCATGCAGGCAAGACCCCAGAGGATGCCCGGAATGTATCCTGCCATGAACAGGGCTGCTACAGAGGTGCCGCCGCTGACCAGGGAGAAGGTGATCATAACGTTACTTGGCGGGATCAGAAGTCCCGTAGGTGCAGTTGCAATGTTGACTGCTGCGGAGAAGTTCGGGTCATAGCCTTCCTCTTTCTCGATCGGTCCGATGATGGAACCCATAGCGGAAGCAGCAGCGGTACCGGAACCGGAAATGGAACCGAACAGCATGTTCGCTAATACATTGGTCTGAGCCAGAGCACCCGGGGTACGTCCGGTTATCAGCTTTGCAAGGTTGATGAGTCGAACGGCGATACCGCCTTTGTTCATGATGTTGCCTGCCAGGATGAAGAAAGGGATAGCTAACAGGCTGAATACGGAGATACCGGAGAAGATTCTCTGGGTACCGGTTAAAACTGCTACATCAAAGTCCATCACAGGAAGGATGGCACATACCGAGGACACTCCAAGAGCCACGGCGATCGGAACACCTGCGATCAGCATGATCAACAGGAGCACCAGGATAATCAATCCGGATAATACTGCAATACTCATTCTCTAAATCCCCCTTATCCTTCTGTTTTCTGAACGTAGTTGCCGGTGCACATATCTGCAATGTTCAAAATGCCGTAGATGGCGATCAGAACACCGCTGATCGGCATAACCATGTAGATCATACCCATGGAAACACCAAGGGATGCGGTCTTCTGGGTCATGGTCAGGTTCATGATGGTGCTGCCGCCGTAGATCAGTACGGCTACTGCAAAGAGTACAATGAGGATCTCAATGGCAATGTCTAAGAGTTTCTTGCTTCCTGCCGGCAGCATGTCTGCCAAGAAGCTCATTCTCATGTGATCGCGTTTACCGAATACATAGACGGAAGCAAACATAGCCATCCATGCGAAGGTGTAGGTTAAAAGTTCCTCGGAAATGGTACTCGGGTTGTTGAAAACAAATCGTGTGATGATCTGATAGGAACCCACCACAACCATCAGTGCAAAAAGCACGGCACAAACGGTGCTCAGGATGAGATCCAGCCATTTTCTGATTGTATGAAGTGCTGTCATCTTAGTTTTCCTCCTTTGCTGTTGTGTCTGCAGAGTCGCTGCTTGCGTTGTATTTCTCATTGAAGGTCTGGATATGATCATACAGATCGCGGATGTGGGTATTGGACTCTAACATTTCCTGCTGTACGGAGCTTACCTTCTCCTTAAAGAGATTTACATCCGGATAGATAAACTGTACGCCCATGTCTTCCTGTGCAATTCTCTTTGCTTCGTCGATGTTGTTGTTCCAGGATTCGATCTCGGTCTCGGTTGCCAAATCTGCTGCGTCATAAAAGACCTGCTTTTCGTCCTCGCTCAGTCCGTTTAAGAACTTTAAGTTAGCAATCAGCACATCCGGGATGGTCTGGTGCAGGGTATAGGAATAATACTTTGCAACCTCGCCATGTTTGTTGTCTGTCAGGGCAAGCTCATTGTTCTCAGCACCGTCGATGACACCCTGCTGGATTGCAGTATAAACTTCACCGAAGCTCATTGGGGATGCAGCGGCACCGAAAGCGTTTGCCATTTTAACACTTGCCGGGCTCTGCTGTACACGCATCTTTAAGCCTTTTAAGTCATCCGGGGTATTGATCGGTTTCTTTGCATAGAAGTTTCGGCTTCCTACGTTGAACCAGGTCACTACGCGAAGACCGGTTTCATCGGTGGACTCATAAATATTTTCCATATAATCCTTATCTCTCATAGCTGCCTCAAAGGCGTCTGTAGAGGTAAAGAGGTAAGGCATACTGAAAATCTCATAGACATCTGCGAAGATCTCCAGGTTCGGAGTACCTACTACAACGAAGTCAATGGCACCGGTCTGGGTCAGCTCGATGGCCTTGGTCTGAGAACCTAACAGTTCGTTTGGATACAGCTGCACTTCGTATTTGTCTCCGAGTTTTTCTTCCACGTACTCTTTAAATTTTTCCATGCCGACGTATTCCGGATGGGCTTCGGACTGGGACAATGCGACACGTACAATTCGTTTGCCATTGCCGACACTGCTGCAGCCGCTCGTAAGCCCCATGACCAGACCCGCGCAGAGCACGGCGCTGGTGAATCTCATAATCTTGCTCTTCATATACTCTTCTTCCTTATCTTTGGGTAACTTCAGTTTCTTTTGTCTGCCTACCATGGTTGTTTTTGTAAGCCCTTACATTCACGAATCACAGTATAACATTGTACAGAAATGAATGCAAATGGTTTTTATTTGATTAGTTACCAATAATTTTCTCTCGTTTTTGTGCACTTTAGACAAAGATTCTGTTCGGCTGTTTTTGGGTATTGACCTTTAATCTCTTTTGGAGTAAGTTTTGTGTAAGCCCTTACACTATTTATTGCAAGTGTATTGCAAGTGCTTACATTCACAGAGCTTTATCATACTTACATTCACAAGATGTACTTACATTCACAAGATTCACATGGTATTTGCGGCTTTTGCAGAGCCAGCGAGAGAAAAGATTCTATTTATATGAAAGGAGGAGAAGCATTCCCGTGAAAAGCTTCATCCGCATTCATCCCCAGGACTCCGTCGCTGTGGCATTGTCTCCATTAAAGAAAGGTACACTGGTTGAGCTGGAAGACAAGACTCAGGTTACACTGATCGAGGATATCCCGCAGGGACATAAATTTGCACTGAAAGACATTGAGGCAGGTGCTTCTATTATAAAGTACGGCAATTCGATCGGGGTTGCCACCACACCGATCTCGGCAGGATCCTGGATCCATACCCACAACATGAAAACAGGTCTTGGAGAACTTCTTACCTATACTTATGACCGAAACATCACCAAGCTTCCGGCCAGAGAGGAACGTTTCTTCCAGGGCTACCGGAGAGCAGACGGCAAGGTGGGAGTCAGAAACGAGATCTGGATCATCCCTACTGTGGGCTGTGTCAACAATGTGGCTCAGGCCATTGAAAAGGGAAGCCAGTCCGTTGTCGGTGACAGTGTGGAAGGTGTGATCGCCTTCACCCATCCTTACGGCTGCTCCCAGATGGGAGATGATCAGGAGCATACCAGAAAGATCCTGGCAGATCTGATCAATCATCCAAATGCCGGCGGCGTGCTGGTTCTGGGACTGGGCTGCGAGAACAGCAACATTGATGTATTAAAGAATTACATTGGTGAATACGATCCGCAGCGTGTCCGCTTCCTGGTTTCCCAGGAATCCGAGGATGAGATCGCAGACGGTATCGAAATTGTCCGGGAGCTGGCGGATCATGTAAAGGAAGCGAAGAGAGAACCTATCAGCTGCAGCGAGCTTGTGATCGGCATGAAGTGCGGCGGCTCCGATGGTCTTTCCGGAATCACGGCAAATCCGACAGTAGGCGGCTTCTCCGACCGGCTCATCTCCATGGGCGGTTCCACTATCCTGACTGAGGTACCGGAGATGTTCGGTGCAGAAACCCTGCTCATGAACCGCTGTGAGGACGAGGAACTCTTTGACAAGACCGTTACCCTGATCAATGATTTTAAAGAGTATTTTAAACGTCACGGACAGACCATTTATGAGAATCCGTCCCCGGGAAACAAAAAGGGAGGCATCTCCTCACTGGAGGACAAGTCCTTAGGCTGTACCCAGAAATCCGGTACCGCACCGGTGGAAGGCGTTCTGGCTTATGGAGAGACCGTCTCCAAGAAGGGACTCAACCTGTTGAGCGCACCGGGCAATGACCTGGTAGCAGCAACCGCACTGGCAGCTTCCGGCGCTCACATTGTTCTCTTTACAACTGGACGCGGAACGCCGTTTGCATGTCCGGTGCCGACGGTAAAGATCTCTACCAACAACCTGCTGGCTGGCAAAAAGAAAAACTGGATCGACTTTAACTGCGGTGTCCTGGTGGAAGATACCACCTTGGATGATCTGGCAGACCAGCTGTTGGATTTCGTCATCGAGATCGCATCCGGCAAAAAATCCCGTTCTGAAGAGGCAGGATTCCATGATATGGCTATTTTCAAGCAGGGCGTTACGCTGTAAACCCGGCTGAGTACAGGAAAAGAATTATGATATATAAAAGAAAAGGAAGGAATTGAAAGACATGAAAAAGCTTTCTTATGCAACTTTAAAAGAGCAGAACTATGATGGTTATCTTCTGGAATCCGCACCGGAGCGCGTGCTGCAGTTCGGTGAGGGCAATTTCTTACGTGCGTTTGTGGATTATTTCATTGATATGATGAATGAAAAGGCAGGCTTTAATTCCAAAGTGGTACTCTGCCAGCCGATCGCACCGGGACTTGCTGACATGATCAACGAGCAGGAAGGTCTTTACACCCTCTTCCTTCGTGGTTTCCAGGATGGACAGAAGGTGAATAAAAAGCGCGTCATCTCCTGCGTCAGCCGCTGCTTAAATCCTTACCAGGATTACGAGGCTGTTCTGGCCTGCGCTGCCAATCCGGATCTGCGTTTCATCGCCTGCAATACCACTGAGGCTGGTATCGTTTATGATCCGGCATGTCAGTTTGCAGATGTTCCGGCAAGCTCCTATCCGGGAAAGCTGACCCAGTTCCTCTATCGCCGTTTCCAGAACTTCGGCAGTGAGAAGGGCAAGGGCTTTATCATCCTTTCCTGCGAGCTTATCGACAACAATGGTAAGGAATTAGAGAAATGTGTCCTCCAGTATGCCGAGCAGTGGCAGCTGGGCGAGGAATTCATCGCATGGGTGAAAGAGGAGAATACCTTCTGCTCCACCCTGGTAGACCGTATCGTAACCGGCTATCCGAGAAACGAGGCAGCTGCCATCTGTGAGGAGCTCGGCTATCAGGACAACCTCATCAACACCGGTGAGATCTTTGGTTTCTGGGTTATCGAGGGACCGCAGTCCATCAAAGACGAGTTCCCGTTTGAGAAGGCAGACCTTCCGATCCTCGTTACCGACAACCACAAGCCGTACAAGCAGAGAAAGGTGCGCATCTTAAATGGTGCTCATACCTCTTTTGTTCTGGGTGCTTACCTGGCTGGTCAGGATATCGTAAGAAACTGCATGCATGATGAGGTGATCTGCGGCTACATGAACAAGACCATCTATGACGAGATCATCCCGACTCTGGATCTTCCGAAGGAAGAGCTTCTGGATTTCGCAGCAGCAGTAACCGAGCGCTTCCAGAACCCGTTCATTGACCATGCACTGATGGCTATCTCCTTAAATTCCACCTCTAAGTGGAGAGCAAGGGTTATGCCGTCCTTAAAAGAGTACATCAAGCGCAAAGGCTGCCTGCCGGCATGCATCACCGCTTCCTTCGCATTCTACATTGCTTTCTATAACGGCCATACCCTGACCGAAGAGGGACTGGTAGCAAGCCGCAAGGGAAATGATTATGTCGTAAAAGATGACAAATCCGTTCTTGAGTTTTATAATGAGCATAAAGATGATTCTGTTCCGGAACTGGTACACAGCGTATGCACCAATACGGAATTCTGGGGCGAGGATCTCACAGAGCTTGAGGGCTTTGAGGCAGCTGTATGCCAGTATCTCACTGCAATCCGTACCGAGGGCAGCTATGCTGTTATGAAGTCTCTCTTAAATAAGGAGGAGAAGTAAGATGAATGACGTATTAAAGAAACTTGGAGAGTTTGGTATTGTTCCGGTTGTAGTTCTGGACGATGCAAAGGACGCTGGCAAGCTTGCCCAGGCTCTTTGCGACGGCGGTCTTGCCTGTGCAGAGGTTACCTTCCGTACCGCTGCAGCAGCTGAGTCCATCCGCATCATGACCGAGCAGTTCCCGGATATGCTTGTAGGTGCCGGAACTGTTCTGACTCCGGAGCAGGCAGACCGTGCGATCGAAGCTGGTGCGAAGTTCATTGTAAGCCCGGGACTGAATCCGAAGGTAGTTTCCCATTGTCTTGAAAAAGGCATCCCGATGGCACCGGGTGTCTGCACTCCGAGTGAGATCGAGCAGGCTTTAGAGCTGGGACTTGATGTGGTAAAATTCTTCCCGGCAGAGCCGTCCGGCGGCTTAAACATGATCAAGGCTGTGGCAGCTGCCTATACCACCCTGCAGTTTATGCCGACCGGCGGCATCAACCCGCAGAACATTACTCCTTACCTGCAGTACAACCGTATCCTTGCCTGCGGCGGCAGCTGGATGGTAAAGGGTTCTCTGGTTGCTGAGGGCAATTTTGAGAAGATCACGGAACTGACCAGAGAAGCAGTTTCTCTGGTACGTGCCGCCAGGGAGGGCTGAGTTATGGCAAAGATCGTTACCTTGGGAGAGCTGATGCTCAGACTTACGCCTCCCGGCTACCAGCGCCTGACCCAGGCAGCTACCTTTGAAGTCAATTACGGCGGAGCAGAGGCCAATGTCGCTGCTTCCCTGGCTGAGTTTGGAAACGACACCATCTTCCTCTCCAAGATTCCGGCCAATGCCATTGGTGATGCAGCGGTTTCCACCCTGCGCCGTTTTGGTATTGACTGCCGCTATATCGTTCGCGGTGGCAATCGTCTGGGACTGTATTATCTGGAGAATGGTGCTTCTGTCCGGGCTTCCAGTGTAGTCTATGACCGTTCTGATTCCGCTATCACAGAGGCGACTCCGGACGAGTTTGACTTTGATGCCATCTTTGAGGGCGCAGACCTTTTCCATGTTTCCGGTATTACTCCGGTGCTCAGCGAAAAGGCGGCAGAGCTGACCATGGCAGCCTTAAAAAAGGCAAAAGAGCACGGTGTCACCATTTCCTTTGACTTAAACTACCGCGCAAAGCTCTGGACCAGCGGAGTGGAAGAGAAGCAGAAAATGTTGTCTGACATGATGCCGTATGTGGATATCTGCTTTGGCAATGCCAGAGATGCGGCAAAATGTCTTGGCTATTCTGATGGAGAAACCGATTTCCTGAACGGTGATTATGCGATCTGTGTAGATGAAAAGCACATGAAGCAGGTGCTGGAGCATTATGGCTTCACCCATCTGATCACCACCCTGCGCCACAGCATCAGTGCTTCAGACAACGGCTGGTCTGCAGCTGTCTGCACCGAGGAAGGACTCTATCATGGCCGCAACTACGATCTTCATATCGTAGATCGTGTGGGCGGTGGAGATGCATTTGCTGCAGGCTGCCTGCATGGCATCCTCGCAGGCTTTGGTGCTAAGAGAGCCCTGGAATTCGGTCTTGCCGCAGCAGCGATCAAGCATACCATTCCGGGAGATTTAAACTTCATTTCTGAAGCAGAAGTCCTGAGCCTGATGGACAGCGACGGAACCGGTCGCGTACAGCGATAAAAGAGAAAATCAGCGGACGCGTTCCTGGCGCCTTCTCGATATGCATAGAAATAAAACAAAAAAACAGACTAGCTCTTGCGGCTAGTCTGTTTTTTTCAGGACAGGAAATCCCACTCGTACCTTGAACAGGTCTCCGTCGATCAAGATCTCGAAGGTTCCGCCCTGGAGCTTTGTGAGGCTCTGGGCAATGGAGAGGCCAAGGCCGCTTCCTTCGGTGGTGCGGGAGACATCGCCGCGGACAAAACGCTCGGTGAGTTCTTCGCCCTGCACATTGAGTGGATTGGCGGATATATTTTTGATAGTAAAGTAAACTTTGTCTCCCTTTTTCTCCAGATCTGTGTAGACGCGGGTATGCTCCATGGCATACTTGAAAGCATTGTTGTAGACATTTTCCAGGACGCGCCAGAGGTGACGGCCGTCGGCTTCGATGAGGATGCTGCTTTCCGGCAGATTGGATACCAGCTCCAGGCTTCGGGTGGCAAACTTTTCCTCAAATTCGCCGTTGGTCTGCCAGATCATTTCCACAAGATCCAGCGTTGTCATCTCCAGTTTGACGTTTCCGGAACTTGCCTTGGAGGCTTCTACCAGATCTTCAGTCAGGTTCTTAAGCCGCTGGGATTTCTGATCCAGGACTTTTAGATATTCCTGTGCCCGCTCCCCGGGGATCTGCTCCCGTTTTAACAGATCGACATAGTTGATGATGGAGGTCAGGGGCGTTTTGATGTCGTGGGACACGTTGGTGATCAGATCGGCCTTTAAGCGTTCGCTCTTGACCTGTTCCTGAAGTGCCCGTTCCAGACCGGTTCCGATGCTGTTGATCATGGTTCCGATCTTCAGTTCCTTTCCTTCCAGTCCGGCAATGTTCATCTGGTAGCCGGTATCACCGCCCGCGATCTTTTCAATGGCATCTGCGATCTGATCCTCCTGACGGGACTGCAAAAACATCCGGTGGAAGGCCTGAAGATCCAGTGCAGCAAGCAGGATCACAAGCAAGATACCGATCACCTTTGCCATTGTATGGGAGCGATAGCTGAAGCATACGAAGATCAGGCAGATGCCCCCGATCTGTGCGGCAAGAAAGGCTGTAAACAGGCAGAACAGCCTCCGTGAGTAGGTGTGATCTGCAAAATACAGATTCAGCCGCTCCTTCATGTGAAAGAGCATGCTGTTTGTCCAGAGCGTGCCGCTTTTGTAGCGGCGCAGCAGGCTGAAGGCACCGGTGAGGCAGCAGCTGTAAACGATGATTGACCGAAGCATCCGTTCAATAAAGCTCCAGTCCTCGGCACGGGCTAACAGATGGATCAGCGGATAGCCGATCTTTTCTCCAAGAAACAGCATGAACAGGGTGCTGACAGCTGTAAGGAGGATCCCGCTTTCTGTTGAGATCATGTCAAATCCGTGCAGGTAAGGCGTTTCACTGTCTTCTGTGCGATAGCCGGATACCAAAACCAGGTAATACAGGGTGACAATGCAGCCAATGATGCCGAGAGCGAGGCAAAAGAGCGCTTCGGTAAAGCGGTTTCGCAGATGACGGTAATCCGCTGCCTGTCTGGCATACACATCATCTGCAGAGTAACTCGTATCTACGGCAACGGTCATGTGGTAGCTGTCGGCATCGCTCTGGTTGAGCGTTTCTAACTGGGATACGACATTTTTTGGCAGCTCGTCGAGGTTTGAGTCGATCAGGATGGAATTGCTGTCTACCGAGCAGTAACGTCCCAGAAGCTTTAACTGGGAATCGGTCAGGTCCTCTGCATTGGAATACTCGGAGATCACGTTTGTGTCATCTAAGTAATCGATCCGGAAGCGGAAATTGGACGGATTCGACAGAAAACGATAGTTTACGATATAGTATTCGCTTAAGCAGTTTAATACCTCCTTGGAAAGATCCAGCAGGGAGGAAAAGGCATCGCCCGGTTCTGACAGTGTTGCATTGGGATCGTAGGCACGCCAGTAGACCAGCTGGTCTTTGGAGGTGGAGGCGTTATCGTAAATGAAGAGGTCATTGACCACCTCAAACTGGTCATTCAGATAAAAACCCTGGCTCTTGGCATAACGCAGGACTTCCTCGAGCGTATAGGTGATCTCCGGGCCGTTGTCACGGCTGACGGCAAACATTTCCTTGGAAAGATCCAGGCTTCCGTCCGTTTCAAATACATCGCGGTAAGCGATGTATTTGAATACGTGATCTAAATCTGCCTGAAACTGCTGGCGAAAGGCAGCGGAGTCATCGTAGTTGCGGTCAAACAGCCAGGAAATGCCGGAACCTGTGTTGTTATTCAGGAACATGACGCTGATGGAGAGTACAGCCAGGAATAAAAACAAAATATGCAGGAACACGGCAATGTTTTTCTTGATCCGCATGGAATAATCTTTCAGTTTCACGGGCGTCTCCTATTGTTTCTCGATCTTGTAGCCGACACCCCAGACAACCTTTAGATAGCGGGGCTCTCTGGGATTGATCTCGATCTTTTCCCGGATGTGGCGGATGTGGACCGCTACAGTGTTGTCGGCACCGATGGCTTCCTCATTCCAGATCTGCTTGTAGATCTCATCAATCGAGAAGACCTTTCCGGCATTTTTGGTCAGCAGCAGGAGGATGTTGTATTCGATTGGGGTCAGTTTGATGGACTCGTCATCGACAAGCACTTCCTTGGTGTCATCATTGATGGTCAGGCCGCCGCATTTGTAAATGTTTTCACTGCCGCTCTGGTTCATATTGCCAAGCTGGGTATAGCGGCGGAGCTGGGATTTGACACGGGCTACCAGTTCAAGCGGGTTAAAGGGTTTTGAGAGGTAATCATCCGCACCGATGTTTAAGCCCAGGATCTTGTCGGAGTCCTCGGATTTGGCAGAGAGGATGATGATGGGAATGCTGCTGGTTTCCCGCACCTTTAAGGTGGTGCGGATCCCGTCCAGACCAGGCATCATAACATCTATGATCATCAGGTCGGCATGTTCGGTCTCTAAAATTTTTAAGGCGTCATAGCCGTCATAGGCTTTCAGGATATGAAAGCCCTCTCCGGTTAAGTAAATATCTATGGCATCAACAATTTCTTTGTCATCGTCACAAACTAAAATGGTCTGCATGCGTATCCTCCTTTGGCGGGTATGGGTATGGTTTTGCACAGCATGGCCGTGCAGCTTTTAGTATATATCAAAAAAGACCTTACCGCAATCGGCAAGGCCTTTTTCTTTCACCTACTGATAATCGAAGATGTTCATCCAGCTCTCCAACAGTTCCTTCTCTTCCGGGCGTTTCTTTGTGAGCTGAGCGGCGGCTACGATGGGCAGCCACTGCTGTACATAGCGTTTATCAGTTCCGGTTTTTTCGCAGAACAGATCCAGATACTTATCTGCTGAAGCCTGATCATGCAGGCAGAACAGAAGATAGGTTCTTGCTATGTCGGCACTGCCATTGCCAAGGGCTGCGTGAACCCAGTCAATGACATACATGGTGCCGTCTTCCTTCACAATGATATTTTCCGGTCGGAAATCCCCATGGCAGAGGCGGGTGTGTTTCGGTGTGCCGTCAAGGCGGGTAAGAAGCTCGTAACGGTTGGCAGGATCTAAATCTTCCAGTTCCGAGATCTGCCGTTTCATCTTGTCTTTAAGCTTGTTTAACAATGGGCAGGTCTGGGCATGGATCATGATCTGCAGATCAACCATCTGCTCCAGATACTCGTCGTGCTTATCCGGATTTTCGTCCATAAGCTGTTTGAGGGTTTTTCCTTCAATGAAGTCTTTTGTGATGGACCAGCTTCCGTCTTCTTCAACAGAGACTGCATGGATCGCAGGAATGTTGATGCTTCCGACTGTTTCCACACGTGCATTGTTCAATGCTTCATTTAAAACCTCGGCTTTTGGAAACCCCTTGCAGAAAACCTTTACCGCTTTATCGCCATCGCGATAGACACTTTTTGTAGCGTTCTTGGATACTAATTCTCTTGCCATACGAAATACTCCTTCCTTTTCATGCTTACCGACACTTGTTTACAGGTTACAAACCCGATTATCATACAGGCCGATAAATATTTTACTACAAAGGCTGAAAAAAGTCATCAGCTTTTTGATATTTTTTTAACGAAATACGATTTCCACTATGAAAAACGTAAGATTGCAGTTCCGTAAGCCGGAAGCGGCAGAGATACGGAATACGGCTGCCCGTCGCATTCAGCTTTGACGGCCTTTAAAACTGGAGCTTTTTCTCCGGTTTTGTAGGCACCGTGTTCATTGTCAAGGATCACGGTATAATTGCCGCGTTTCGGTACGCCGACCCGGTAATCCGGCCGTGCGACCGGGGTAAAGTTGCATACAAACAGCAGACTCTTTTTATGATTTTTTGCGTAGCGGATGAAGCTGTAGATGCTGCGGTCGCCGTCGTTGGCATTGATCCAGGAGAAACCGTCCCAGTCATCATCGGATTCATAGAGCGCCGGATGCTTCTGGTAGATGTGCATCAGGTCGCGCACATAGCTTTGCAGATCCTTATGCAGGTCTTCTTCTGCCAGATGCCAGTCCAGGCTGACCTTTTCATCCCACTCATGGAGCTGACCGAAATCCTGTCCCATGAAAAGAAGCTTCTTTCCGGGGTGTCCGATCATGAAGGTGTATCCGGCTTTCAGATTTGCAAATTTATCGCCAAAGAGGCCGGGCATCTTGTTGAGCATGGAACATTTTAAGTGGACAACCTCGTCGTGGGAGAGTACCAGAATGAAGTTTTCACTGTTGAAGTAGGTAAGTCCGAAGGTCATCTTGTGGTGGTTGAACTTGCGGAAGTACGGATCCAGCTTCATATATTCCAGAAAATCATGCATCCAGCCCATGTTCCATTTGAAGGTAAAGCCCAGTCCACCCTCCTTCGGGTCGTGAGTGACTAACGGCCAGGCAGTGGATTCCTCGGCAATGACCATGGCACCGTGTCCACGCTGGGCAATGATGCTGTTTAAGTGGCGGAAGAATTCGATGGCTTCCAGGTTCTGGTTGCCGCCGTAGCGGTTTGCCACCCACTCCCCGTCTTTTCTGCCATAGTCCAGGTAGAGCATGGAGGCCACGGCATCCACGCGCAGGCCGTCGATGTGGAACTGTTCGATCCAGTAGAGGGCATTGGCGATAAGGAAGTTGGAAACCTCGTTCTTTTCATAATCGAAAACCTTGGTGCCCCAGTCCGGATGCTCGCCCTTTCGCGGGTCTGCATATTCGTAGAGTGCCTGTCCGTCAAAATCCGCAAGGCCGTGGGCATCTTTTGGGAAATGAGCCGGAACCCAGTCTAAGATGACACCGATGCCTTTTTTGTGCATATAGTTTACGAAATATTTGAACTCCTCCGGGGTGCCGTAGCGGGAGGTGGGAGCGTAGTAACCGGTTACCTGATAGCCCCAGGAACCATCATAAGGATGTTCGGCGATTCCCATGAGTTCCACGTGGGTGTAGCCCATCTCTTTTACGTAAGAGGCCAGTTCCGCAGCGGCCTCCTTATAGGTATAGTAGCCGTCTTTTTCCGGACGGTTTTTCTTTTTCCAGGAACCTAAGTGCACCTCGTAGATGCTCATGGCAGCCTCACGGGGATTGGTGTTTTCGCGTTTCTGTATCCAGGTCGTGTCAGCCCAGCGGAAGGAGTCGTTCCAGGCGGTGATGGAAGCGGTGCCCGGGCGGTACTCGGCATACTGGGCAAAGGGATCTGCTTTGAAGATAACCTTTCCGGTCTGGGTCGTGATGGCAAATTTATAGAGCTCACCCGGCTTGATACCCGGAATAAACTGCTCATAGATGCCGGAGGTTTCTAACAGATGCATGGGACAGGCATCCGGATCCCAGTTGTTGAAGTCTCCCACAACGCTGACTGATGCGGCATGGGGAGCCCATACTGCAAAGTAATAACCGGCTTTGCCGTCAAGGGTGACGGGATGCGCGCCAAGCTTGTTGTAGATCTCGTAGTGGGTGCCTTCCCCGAACAGGTAACGGTCGCCGGCGGTGATAAGGCCGGTTTCTGCGTGCTTTTTCTTATCTCTGACTGCCATATGGTCAATCCTCCCTGATCTTCAGGACAACACTGCTGTTGCCTGGTAATGTAAGGTTTAATTTCCCGTTCTCAATTGGAATGATGGAGCCATCCATCAGATTTTCTGCCCTGGAAGCGTGGATCGGAAGGGGAACAGAAAGATTGCTTTCCTGATCGTCGCTGTTTGCTGCAGTGATGCAGATGCATCCCTGTGCGTGCCGTGCAAACGCATACTGGCGGTTGGTAAGAAGAAGCTTCTGATAACGTCCGCCATGGAATTCCGGCTGCTCTGTGTGGATATGAGCAAGCGCTTTGATCTGGTCAGTAAGGTCACAGTTTTTTGCCTCACCCTCGTCTAAGGTAATGTGGGGACGAAGTGCCGTGTCGCTTTCTCGTGTCCGCATGCCTTCCAGTCCCCATTCGCCTCCGTAATAGATGGAAGGAATGCCCGGAAGGGTAAAGAGCAGTGTCCATGCAAGCGGCAGATGCGCCTTCTTGTTCAGCTTGCTTGCGATCCGGTTTTCGTCGTGATTGTCCAGAAAGGTGTAAAGCTTTGTGCCGATGGCTTCCAGTCTCTGTACGTTGTGTGCGATCTCAAAAAAGTTATGGTCGTTGAGTCCGGAATAGAGACTTTTATGAAGCTCATAATTGGTAACGGAATGCAGCATGCCGTCATTGACCCAGCGGCCATATTCGCCATGAATGACCTCGCCCATGAGCCAGAAATCTGCTTTCATGGAAGCGGTCTGGGTGCGCATTTCCTGCATGAACCCGAAATCCATGACGTTGGCGCAGTCCAAACGGATGCCGTCAATGTCAAATTCCGTGATCCAGAAGCGGATGACATCGAAAAGATACTGCCGGACTTCGGGATTTTGTAAATTCAGGCAGGGCAGTTCGAAATGTCCCTGCCAGGCCTCGTAGCCGAAGCCGTCATTGTAAGGGCTGTTCCAGCCAAAATTCACACCCTTGTACCAGCCGCAGTAACGGGAATTTTCGCGGTTGTTCTGAATATCCCGGAAGGCAAAAAACTCACGGCCGGTGTGGTTGAATACTCCGTCTACAACAACTTTGATCCCGGCTTCGTGACAAAGCTTTGTAAAATGCCGGAAGCCTTCGTTGGTGCCGATCCGTCGGTCGACAAGCTTGTAATCCCTGGTGTCATAACCATGGGAGGAGGACTCAAAAAGTGGTCCGATGTAAAGGGCTGTGCATCCTAAGGATTCCATATGGCTGACCCATTTGTCCAGTTCCGGAAAATGATCCGAAACAGCGTCCTCGGTATTTGTAAAGGGCGCTCCCAGCATACCCAGCGGATAAATGTGATAAAATACAGCTTTTTCATACCATGATGCCATAAGTAAGAAGTCCTCCTGAATTGTTATTGTGTCTTTTTATGTCACTGTTTTTCGTATTCCCGGCTGAAGATCTCCTCAAACAGGGACCCCAGCTTCATGAGCTGCCTTGTGCAGTCCATAACAGTAAGACGGTAGTAGTTGGACGTGCCGGACTGGGTAACTTCGACTAGACCGCAGCTTTTCATGATCTTCAAATGATGGGAGATGGCCGGCCGTGACAGATTGGTCTGCCGGGTGATCTCGTTGACATTCAGCCCATGCTCGTGTCCGTTCTGAGCGGCAATGCACAGTGCTTCAATGATATTTAAGCGGACCTCATCTCCGAAGGCGATAAACAGCGGCATACAGCTGTGAAACAGTTCCTGTAGTTCTTTGGAGTCCGCCATAAAAACCTCCTTTGGTTTAAAAAATTGAACTAAGACCATTCTATCACGAAACATTGGTAACGTCAACCAAAAGAGAAAGCGAAAAACCAATGTTTTTCGTCAAAATGCTACAGCCCGCGCTTTTGGCACGGGCTGTACGGATGGATTGTTTTATTCATCAAAGTTTGTTTCAAAGACACCTTCCGGGGTTTTCATGGTAAGGATCCCCAGGTTGAAATTTTCATCGGAGATGGTGATATGGTATTCAAATATCACGTCTTCCTCAAATTTGGAGAGCACTATGTAATCTCCGTTTTCTTTTCCCTCGATCTGATCACAGATGTCATTGTAGACGGCCTCACCGGAGATTTCCCGCGGGTAGCCGGAGGATTTGATCTTTGCCTCAATGGCTTCATATAATTCGTTCATGCAGCGAATACTTCCTTTCCTGGATCTGATGAATTTCAGTATAACATGATGCAGGCATCCTGTGCAACCGTGAGGCAGTTTGGCGAGATCATATTTGTCGAACACGGTCGTCTTATGCGGGCGTTCTTTCTTGACGCAGGGCGGATAGTCGAGTATGATAAGCCCACGATCAACGCGTCAGTCCGATGCGGATTTCAAGAGATGTTATTTCAGCCGGTTCGGCAGTATTTTCATGATGAAGTGTAATGGTATAAAAAGGTGGTGGTATCTCATAGGATATGAAAAGGGATATCTGGTACTGTGTGCAGGTCTTGCGGTCTGTGCCTGGACAGATTTCAAATTCGGGAAGGTGCAAAATGGCTGCCTGCTCTTTCTGGCATTTGCAGGTGCCCTGCACAATGGTGTGGATTTTTTTGCACCGGCGCTCATATTTTTGACAGTGGGAATGTGCCTGTTTCGATTTCGCGTCATGGGAGCAGGGGATGGTAAGCTGATGGCGGTGATTGGTGGTTATCTGGGCCTGACGGACGGGTTTTATGCCATCGCCCTTGGATTTTTCACAGGGGCAGTCTGGAGCTTGTGGAAGATGAAACGGTATGGCATAGCGATGGAACGGTTTCATTATCTCCAGGAATATGCCAAGACAACCATACAAACGGGGGTGATCAGACCCTATGATTCCTTACAACAGCCGAAGGCCTGGCATCATTTGCCCTTTGCAGTCTGTCTGGCAGCAGGGGTGATGGGATATCTGCTTTTATCGGGTTACAGCAAGATATTCTGAATCGTTACTGAAATTGATGGGGAAAAGCTTCAAGGGGGAAGAACATGAAAAAGAGTATGGCAGTTTATGATGCAGACTTTCGATATGCAGACCGTCTGGCGGAGTTTGCTAATCAGCGGGAACAGGTGCCGTTTCGGGCGGTGGCCTTTACCAGTCTCGAAAAATTGAAGGCCTTTTCACAGAGGGAATCCATTGACCTTCTGCTTGTCGGGGACAGTGTAAAACAAGAACAGCTGGAAGGGATCCCTGTGGGACAGACTGTGCGCCTTAGCCAGAATGGATTGGCAAAAGAGGGAGAGGCTGCAGTCTATAAGTACCAGTCCTCGGATAGTCTTTTGCGGGAGGTGATGTCCTGGTACCAGCCCAGGGAGATCCCCGCGCTTATGAGCGTGGCCGGACAAAGAAGCCGGATCATTGGCGTATACTCTCCCATCAGTCGCTGCGGAAAAACCGGATTTGCCCTGACTTTGGGGCAGATAAAGGCCAGGGAGGAAAAAGTGCTTTATATGACCTTGGAAGAATTTTCCGGTCTTGCGGCTCTGACCGGAACTGTGTATACAGGAGGTCTTTCGGATCTGCTTTATTACTACACCCAAAGAGAGTACAGTCCGGTAAGGCTTGGGAGCGTTACCTATCGTTTGGGCGACCTGGACTACATCGCACCGTTTACCTATGCGGAAGATAAAAACGGGATCAGCCAGGATGTTTTTGCCGGACTGATCAGCCGGATCGCAGCGGATGGAACGTACGAGGAACTGATCGTGGATATCGGTACCTTTTGCGGAGGCGCGGAAGAACTGCTTGGAATTTGTGATGTCATCTATGTGCCGATCAGGGAAGATGCAGTATCTGCGGCCAAACTGGAGGAATGGAAGGAATACTTAAACCGCTCCGGACGCAGTGCGGTCTGGGAACGACTGCGTTTTTTAAAGCTTCCCAAACCGGAGCTTTGGCCGTCGCGAGAAACTTATCTGGAGCGGCTTATGTGGAGCGAACTGGGAGATTTTGTACGGGAGCTGAACTGATCGATCTGGATGGTGAGAGCGCAGGAGACGAAAAAATCCGGTGTCAAAAATGGAGAATCTATGAAAAGGAGATGAAAGATCGGGTGGAGAACTCAGGGGAAGCAGGCGGGGCAAAAAGGCTGCTGGAGCAGCTTCGAAAAGAAGTGCGGGATGCACTTTGCGGATTTGACCAGATTGGAGATGAGGAATTATATGACTGCATTGATCAGGCGATCGCCGGTCATGCAGAAAATCAGTATCTGCCGCTTGGACAAAGAATCGAGCTGAAAAACAGGTTGTTTGACCGTTTTCGACGTCTGGATATTTTGCAGGAGCTGGTCGATGACCCGGAAGTGACAGAGATCATGGTAAATGGGAAAGATCATATTTTTGTGGAACGGGCAGGGCGCCTGGAACGCTGGGCGCATGGATTTGAGCAGGTGGAACAGCTCGAGGATATGATCCAGCAGATTGTCAGCAAGATCAACCGGGTGGTGAATGTAAGCAGGCCGATTGCGGATGCAAGGCTTTTGGAAGATGGTTCCCGCGTTCATATCGTGCTGCCGCCGATCGCGTTAGACGGGCCGGTCGTAACGATCCGGAAATTTCCGGAGCCGATCACGATCGACCGACTGATCGGCTGTGGATCTCTGACAGAAGACGCAGCAGCTTTTTTGAAAAAAATGGTGCAGTCCGGCTACAACATTTTTATCAGCGGAGGAACGGGATCCGGAAAGACAACCTTTTTAAATGCATTATCGGCTTTTATTCCGGCCACCGAGCGGGTGATCACCATTGAAGACTCGGCAGAGCTTCAGATCCGGCAGATCCCGAACCTGGTGCGTTTAGAGACCCGATGCGCGAATGCAGAGGGGGAGGGTGCAGTGGAGATCAGTGACCTCATCCGGGCATCCCTCCGTATGCGCCCCAATTATCTGATTGTCGGCGAGGTGCGGGGAAAAGAATGCTTAGATATGCTGCAGGCACTGAATACCGGACATTTTGGCCTGTCGACCGGCCATGCAAACAGTGCCGGGGATATGCTTTCACGTCTGGAAACCATGACCCTCATGGCAGCAGACATTCCTCTTACTGCCGTACGGGGACAGATCGCCTCGGCTATCGATATCCTGGTGCATTTAGGAAGACTGCGGGACAGAAGCCGACGTGTACTGGAGATCACGGAGGTTGTTGGATACGAAGGGGGTGAGATCCGTCTAAATCCGTTGTATCGATTTGAAGAAAGGGGGGATGCGGATGAGAAGGAGCATCAGCGTGAAGCTGCAGCAACCGTCTGCGGCAGTCTCATTAAAGTCGGAACCCTCAAAAAACAGGAAAAACTCCGGGCGGCCGGCTACAGCCTGTAAGCAGCCGATCTGCTATGACAGCTATCACCTTACCATGCAGGAAACCATGCTTGCTCTTGGAAAAGGTGTGGTCGTGAGTGCTGTGTTTTCCTATGTTTTTTACCGAAGCATGATGGCGTTTGGAATCATGATTTTCCCGGGCTGCTTTATGCTGCTTTTTCGGGAACGAAGGAAACGCCTGAAACAACAAAAGCGAATGCTTGCACAGCAGTTTAAAGAAGCCATGGTGATCCTCGCGGCATCCTTAAGTGCGGGCTACGCCATGGAAAATGCCATGGCGGTGAGCCTGGAAGAACTGCGACTGCTTTATGGGGAACAGGGACTGATCGTCCGGGAGTTTTCCGGCATGGTGCAGCAGATCCGGACAAACCGGAATGTGGAGCAGGTGCTGATGGAATTTGCAAAGCGCAGTGGACTTGAAGACGTACAAAACCTGGCGGAGGTTCTTAGTATCGGAAAGCGGACGGGAGGTGATCTTGGCAGCATCATGCGCCATACGGCGGAGGTGATCCGGGATAAGATGCAGGTTAAGGAAGAAATCATCACCCTGACGGCATCCCGCCAGTTTGAGCAGAAAATTATGAATCTGATCCCGTTTTTTATCATCTTCTATGTGGAAGGCACCTCACCGGGCTTTTTTGACCAGATGTACTGCACGGGAATGGGAAGGGGGCTGATGACCATGTGCCTGATGCTGTATCTGGCAGCCTTTTGGCTTTCGGAACGGATCCTGGAGATCGAGGTGTGATCATGAACGGGGAAAAACGCATAAAAAACAGCACAAAGGACAATAAGACACAAACAAACAGCAAGATCCTGGCAGCGGTCTGTGTGGGAATCAGCGTACTTTTATGGGTTTACCTGAGCTTCTTTTGGAAAGACGCAGATCCGGATCTTTTGGCCGGTCTGGTGGAGCGTGAGAGTTATGGCGGCAACCTGAAGGAACAGGAGCTTCTGGTGCATGGTCTTGGCGAAAAAGAGCAGGCAGTAACCGTGAAGGTGAGTCCCCGGGTGTATACAAAAGAAGAAGCGGATGATGTGTTTTACGCAGCCATAGAACAGCTGGGAGAACAGATCCTGGGAGAGAACGAAAGTCTGAAAACGGTCACTTCAGACCTTGTACTGCCAACGTATCTGAAAGAAAGCGGGGTGCAGATCCGCTGGCATTCCTCCGAGCCGGATGTAATGTCTTCCTCTGGAACGATTGTGGCAGAGGTGGAGAAAAAACAGGAGCTTTTTTTACAGGCAGAGCTTCGAACCGGAGATTACCGGGCAGACTATGAGATACCGGTCACCCTGGTTCCGAAGGCACGCAGCCCGGAACAGGAACTTTTGCGGGCATTTACCGATGAAGTGACGAGACTTGATGTGCAGCAGAAAAACGAAGCATATCTGAAGCTCCCTGACAGCTACCGGGGAAAAACACTTTCCTATCAAAATGCGGAAAAACAAAATTATAATGTGATCCTGCTTCTTGGATTTGTGATGGCAGCACTCCTTTTTTTGCGGGAGGATTCACAGCAAAAAGAGCAGGAAAAGAAGCGTGAGCGAATGCTTTTATTAGACTATGCCGAGGTGGTTTCCAAACTCCAGGTACTGGTGGGAGCAGGAATGACCGTGCGCAATGCCTGGGGGCGCATGGTACATGATTATGAGGCATCGGGGCTAAAAACAGAACGGCCTGCCTATGAAGAAATGCGCCAGACCTATTATCAGATGGAAAATGGAACGGCAGAAGGAGTTTCATTTCGCGAATTTGGCAGAAGATGCCGTTTGCAGCCTTATTTAAAGCTAAGCAGTATTCTGGAGCAGAACCGGAAAACAGGAACAAAAAACTTGCGTGAACTTTTGCGCACAGAGGTGGAGGATGCTTTTGAAATGCGAAAAAACCTTGCCCGGAGAATGGGGGAGGAGGCCGGAACGAAGCTTTTGATCCCGTTGTTCATGCTTTTGTTTATTGTCATGATATTTATCATGGTACCGGCCATGATGACCATGGGTTGACCACGGTATAGCGTTGTATATGGATATCAAAGGAGGAAACGTTTATGAGATGGATGAGAAACCTGAAAAATAATGATTGTGTCAAAGAATGGACTGCTTTCTGGAACAATGAACAGGGAGTCGGTGTGATCGAGGTCGTGTTGATCCTGGTAGTTTTGATCGGTCTGGTGATCATTTTTAAGACACAGATCCGGAAATTGCTGGAAAACATTTTCAAGGAGATCGAGACGCAGTCTAAAG
Source organism: Oscillospiraceae bacterium (assembly GCA_963642615.1). Lineage (GTDB taxonomy): Bacteria > Bacillota > Clostridia > Lachnospirales > Lachnospiraceae > Brotaphodocola. The sequence continues at coordinate 56,884 of CAVIHW010000003.1, forward strand.
AAGTGTATTGACCTATGACCGAAAAAAGAAACCTAAGCGGCCAGGTGACCGTGTTTGTCAGCATGATCTTAATGATCCTGTTTGCCTTTCTGTGCGTGCTTCTGGAATCGGCACGCACAGCCGGTGCAAGGTGGTATCTGCAGATGGCAGCTTCCTCTGCCCTGGATTCGGTCTTTGGTCAATATCATAAGGATCTGTGGGAGAACTATCGCCTGCTGTTTGCGGAATATGCCGGTGCAGAGGAGGTAGAGGCAGATTTCTCCGGATTTCTTACCCCGTATCTTGAGACGGACAACTGGTATCCCATGGCTTTGGAACAGGTGCAGGCTGACGAAATCGTGCGGGTTGTTGATGGTCACGGAGCATATCTGGAAAAAGAGATCCTGGATTATATGAAATACGGAATCTGGAACCTGGATTTTCAGGGGGATGCGGTGAACCAGTTGTGGGATCAGGATCGGGAAGCAGAGGCAGTCACCGAAATGGCCGAAACCTACCGGAACCGGACAAAGGACATGTGGAAGCTGGAAAAAATCCTGGAATCTATCAGCAAAAATCTGGAGGATGAGAAGAAGGATCAGGAGAATGGCCTTCGTGCATTATCTTCTTATGACGGAGAAGGATTCCGGCGTGCAGCAAAACAGATGATCCGTGATTTAAAAAAGATGCCGGGGCTGGTGGAAAACTATGAAAAAGAGGCAGATAAGCTGGCTGCCGTCCTGGTATCTGACCGGAAGGCACAGGAGGCCAGACAGGATCGTCTGAGTTCGGAAACTGCAGAGGCTCTGGATCGGGAAATCCGGGAGTACGAGGCTTATATTGCAGAAGACGGAAAGCGCAGGCGAGAAATAAAAAATCTGGATCCCTGGTCGGAAGCAGCAATCAGCAGGCTTGAAGAGCTGATCGAAGAATCCTATGAGGTAGAGCGGGAAATCGAGGAGTGGGAGGATGACGACGATGAAGATGATGACAGTGAACCGGATTATGAGAGTTTATGGAGACCGGTGCGAAATGGCCTGACAAATATCACAATCCCGGCTCTGTCTTTTGTGCATGGTGTCAAGGACAAGGAAACAGAAGGACTTTTAAAACAGGTGGAACAGCTTTATAAGCAAGGCCTGTTAAAACTTCTGGTACCGGAGGGGAAAAACATCTCAAAAAAAACAGTGGAGACTGCGCCGCTGCCTTCGCACTCAGAACGTTATGCGGAAGATGGAGGAAGCGGCACTATGGCAGATCACATCCTGATCAATGAATATGCCGGGGAGTTTTTCAGACAGTTTTGTACGGAAGAAACATCTGCAACGTCTGCACTGGATTATGAAATGGAATATTTGATCTGCGGAAATGCGAACGATGAAGATAATTTAAGTGAGGTGGTACATCAGCTGCTGGCGGTGAGAGCCGGGTTGAACCTGATCCATATTCTTCGGGATACTGCTATGAGAGAAGAGGCCAGAACACTTGCAGGTGTGATCACGGGTGCGGCAGCCATAACACCGCTTGTTTTTGCGACAACATTTTTTGTCATGTCTGTATGGGCACTGGGTGAGGCACTGATGGATGTAAAGGGGCTTCTTGCTGGAAGAAAGGTGGAACTGATCAAACAAAAGGACGACTGGACGCTGAGCATGGAAAATCTCATTCTTATGGCAAAGAACGGGAAACCGGAGGCCGGCGGAGGAGATCATGGGCTTTCCTATCTGTCTTGGCTGAAGATTTTACTGTTTGTGACGCCACTGGTTCGTCAGGATTACCGGATGATGGATGTGATCGAGCTGAACCTGGCACAGGGAAAAAGCGGATTTCGTATGCATAACGCGGTGTATCAGGTGCAGATCTCGGGAGAAGTTTGTGGAAAACATCTCTTTTTCTCGCCTGCTTTTGTGGAAAATATAACCGGAAACCGTGACAACACAATGCAGATGCAATTCCATAGTGAACGCCGCTATTAGATTAGAAAAAGTTTGATCCCAACAACAAAGGAAAGGAGGTGAAAAGGAATGCCCTGCTGGCAGAAAATAAAAAACCGAAAAACAAAAATAAATACCAGTGTACCTCTCCAAGTACGAAGCCCATATATCCTACAAAACCTGAGTCTGTTTCAAAAAAGAACGCGCAAATCGGTCAGCAGGGTATTCCCTTTCACCTCCCCAAATACGGATCGCCTTTCGCTTTTATGCACTGCACAAACGGGAACAGGTCGCACCCTGAGTGCATCTATGACCATAGAGGCAGCATTTACGCTTTCTCTTTTGATCTTTGCATCGCTCATTTTGATGCTTCCTGCGAAAGTCATGATGACAGAACGGAAAATGCAGGCGGGGTTGGAGGCAGCAGGAGAGGATCTGAGTCAGTTTGCCTATCTGCTTGACAGTATCAGGAACGGGAAAACGGAAAATGTCACGAGTGCAGGGGAAGCGGACAAAGCACTCAGCCTTTATGCCGAGGAGGTGGCGGCTCCGCTTTATGCCCGGACAAAGGCTTTATCTTACTGCGATACAGATCAGATATCTCATGTCAGTATGCTGAAATCATCGATCCGTAAGGATGAGGAGATCCTGGATCTTGTGATGGAATACGATATTTCCATGCCCTTTCCGGTACTTGGCCTTCCTCCTTTGCACCGGACGATCCGCTGCAGACGCAGATGCTGGACTGGACGTGAAGGACGTTATGGAGAGAATGCCGAGGCGCAAAGTGAGGAGGAACAGATTGTCTATGTGGGAAAAAACAGCACACGTTACCATCCGGACAGAAGCTGCCATTATCTGGAAAACCATTTGCTGGCGGTTGCGTGGGATAGTATCGACGGGCAGCGCAATACCAGCGGCGGTAAATATTATCCGTGTTCTTCCTGTGCAAAGAATACCAAAAAAGGAAGCACGGTTTATATTGCAGCCAGTGGAAGCCGTTACCATAGCAGGCAGGACTGTAAGGCGATCATGGCATATGCGCGGGCGGTAAAACTGAAAGATGTAAAGTATTTGGGCGCGTGCTCCTATTGCGGAGGATGAGATTGGATATGGTTTCCCGGGAAGTGGGTTGTGTTGCGATACGATTTGGGATTTTTCTGATGTTTGCTTTGGCAGCATCCTGGCAGGATTATAAAACCAGACAGGTAAATGTCCGGCTGTTTTTGGTATTTGGAGTGGTCGGTCTTTTCCTCTGTCTTGGAAGCCAGATCCAAATGGCTTTCCATGCAGAAAATACAGAAGGTGTCCGGTTTTACCCGGAACTTCTTTGGAACATCTTTTGTTCCATCCTGCTTGGAATGCTGCCGGGAGCAGCTCTTTTCCTGTTTTCCCGGTGTGGAGGCGGGATCGGAGAAGGAGACTGCCTGTTTTTCCTGCTCTGTGGCTGGTACCTGAACATTTGGGATACCTGTTTTTTGCTGGGTGTGTCTGTCTTTTTATGTGGATTTGTGGGACTTGTCTATTACGTGGCGGGCTGTAGACATGGGAGCTTAGAAAGCCGGAAACGTGGGAAAACACAGTGGCCGTTTCTTCCGTTTACTGTCTTGCCGGGATCATGGATTGCCATGATGCGGTTAAGCGAGGTTATTCGGATGATGGCTGTTTCGGAAAGGGGGAGCTTATGAATGAAGCAGAAAGTCGGATTCTTTGAAAAAGGAAAAAAGTGTTTGCAAGCCAGCATTACGGTTGAGGCGGCCGGAATCATGTCCATTGTGCTCCTTACGATCATGGTGCTGTTAGGACAGGCCATGCGCTGGAGCAGTCGGACAGCAGGAATGTTTGTGCTGCATGAGGAAATTGAGAGAAAACGGCATCTGATCGAGTCTGCAGAGGAGGCAAAAGTAAAAGAACAGGCTTATGGAAGCGGATGGGATCTGGAAATTTCAGCACCGGTATTCCGACCGGAAAAAGCCATGAGAAGGTGGAGTCTGGTGGAGGATGGGACAAAATGAACATTAGTTATCAGCGGGAAATGAAACGAAATTACCTGATCATTGAGGCCGAGGTGCAGGGTGAGGTGCCGTTTGAACAGATCATGATGGAACAGAATCCGATCGATGGGGTGCTCCATTTTCAGGTAAGGGAAAAAGATACGGATATCCGTTATTTTTACGAGATCACATCAAAACAGCCGTTGTCCCGTCTTCTGGAGGGACAGTCGATCCGTGCAGCCCAGATCCGTGCGCTGGTGTGGGGGATCGCACAGGCACTCGATCATATGGAGGCATATCTGTTAAGTGAAAATAGTGTACTTTTAACCCCGGATTATCTGTATGTGGAGCCGGAAAACCTGAAAGTGTGGCTGTGCGTGATCCCCGGGCTGGAACGTGATTTTCCGGAAGATTACAGCCGCTTTCTGGAATATTTATTGGGAAAGGTCGATCATAAGGATAAAGAGTCTGTGGTTCTGGCCTATGGCCTGTATCAGGAAACCAGAAAAGAAAACTATGGTATGCGGGATATTCTCCGGCTCGCGCAGAAGCTTCAGGACGGAAATGACACAGAAAGGGATCCGGATATGGAGGATCAGCCGGGAGTGCAGCAGTCGTATGAAACCAATGAACCGGAAGAAACACTGCGAGTCAGTCAGACACAGGCAAATGCCGTGCGGGAAACGGGAAGCCTGTTTGGCCGCTGGAAACAGCGCAGGAAGGTGCGCAAAGAAGAAAAACAGCGCGAACTGGAACGAGAGATGCAGATGCCATGGGAGTCGATCTTTGCCGGGGAAACACAGTCGGACTATGGCACGGCTGTTTCCCGGCCAGAGGAAAAAGGCAGGGTGCGCGAAAATCCAAGCCATCCAGAAAAGCGAAACAGTGCACCTGTGGATTCCCGCGCAAAGCAGGGAAATGGCACGGTGCTTTTGAATCCCCAAAAGAATGATCATGGAACAGGAGTGCGAAAACTAAAGGCGTTAGATGCCGGTGAGACGGATATAGAGATCGCATATTATCCGTTTATTATAGGAAAGCAGGAAAATCTGGTAGATTATGTACTGGATCGCGAGACGGTCAGCCGTCTGCATCTGCGCATTGACCAGAAAGAAGAGCATTATTATGTGCAGGATCTGAATTCCACAAACGGAACCGAAGTGGATGGCCGTATGCTGGAAAATAACGAAACAATTGAGATCCGGGAAGGAACTGATATAAGCATAGCAGGGATCCGATATCGGTTTTTATGAGTACCGGTAACAAAAACGGGGATTTTGTACATGGATTTTTCGGCTAAGACACAGTAAAATAGATCATGGAAACGGTTCGGCAGAATTGGAACGTATGCAATCTATCGTTGCACAGAACGGAGTTTACATGAACGAATATCAGAATCCTTATTATATGGTGCCGCAGCGTCGGCCCCGTGCCTGGGTGAACAATACGCTCATTGTTTTAAATATCCTGTATTTTCTTTATCTGGAGCTTTTGGGATCCACGGAAGATGCGTACTTTATGCTGGAGCATGGAGCGATGTACGGTCCGTTTATCCTGGAAAATCATGAGTATTACCGTCTTCTGACAGCCATGTTTATGCACTTTGGCATCAACCATATTGTGAATAACATGCTGGTTTTATTTGTGCTTGGAGATAATCTGGAGCGGGCACTGGGAAAGGTGAAGTATCTGCTCTTTTATCTGATCTGCGGAGTAGCAGCCAATGCAGTCTCGCTGCTGTTTGAAATGCCGAAAAGTGACTGGTCAGTGGGAGCCGGAGCTTCCGGTGCTGTTTTTGGTGTAGTTGGCGGCCTGATCTATGTGGTGGCTGTCAACAAAGGCCGGCTGGAAGATTTAAATAGCAGACAGCTGGTTGTGATGGCTGCTTTTTCCCTGTATCTGGGATTTACCAGCACCGGAGTGGATAACACCGCCCACGTGGCAGGTCTGATCATCGGAATCATCCTGGCAGTCATTTTATACCGCAAACCAAAGCGTGCTTGCAGAGCGGATATTTGGAGTGTATAATGTGAGATAAGCAATGAACAGTGCTGAAAACAGGCAGAACGCAATGGCGGTGCTTGCACAAGCCGTTGCAGAAGGCGAGGTTTTGACAGGGCGAAAGCCCGCCTGTGAAAGACCGAATGGAGGAAACGAACAATGCGAGACGACAACTGTATTTTTTGTAAGATTGCAAACGGCGAGATCCCGTCTGCAACCGTATATGAGGATGATGATTTCCGTGCGATCCTGGATCTGGGTCCGGCAGCCAAGGGTCATACCCTGATTCTTCCAAAGAATCATTATAAGGATCTGTGCGAGGCAGATGAGAATGTTATGGCAAAGATCCTGCCGCTTGCCGCAAAGATTGGAACATCCATGAAGAGCCGGCTTGGCGCAAGCGGATTTAATGTGGTTCAAAACAATGGAACCAGTGCGGGTCAGACCGTGTTCCATCTGCATGTGCATGTGATTCCGCGTTATGAGGGTGGTCCGGACATGGTAAGCTGGGCACCGGGTAAAGCAGAACAGGATGAGCTGGCGCAGACGGCAGAAACGCTGAAGGCAGGACTGTAAGGCAGCAGCTGTAAGAGCAACGGAAATAAAACGGACAGCTGCAAAAACAGTGAAAAGGGCATGGTACAGACGGAAGATGCTGTACCGTGCCCTTTTTGCTGTTGCATAGATGTCTATTGATCTGCTTCTTCTTTTTCCGCATAGGAAGCGATCAGTCCGATCACGATGCTTACAGCATCGGACAGATCACTCTGTTCCATGGCATCAAGAAAGGCCTTGCGGTTTTCGTAAGTGTTCTCAATGGCGCTATACAGGGTGTCATCTGTAACATTTTCTTCTTCGAGAACGGTGGAGAAGCCCTGTTTTTCAAAGGACCTTGCATTTAAGATCTGGTCACCGCGGCTGGCTGCAGCAGAAAGCGGGATCAGGACGTTTGGTTTTCTGAGCGCCAGGATCTCGCAGATGGAGTTTGCGCCTGCGCGGGACAGAACAAGGTCGGCAGCTGCAAACAGATGGCGCAGAGGTGCATCCACATATTCGTACTGTACATAACCGGTACGTCCGATGAGACTGTCGTCTAAGTGACCTTTTCCACAGATATGGATCACCTGGTATTTCTCAAGAAGCTTTGGAAGCAGCGAACGAACGGCATTGTTGACGGCAACTGCTCCTAAGCTTCCGCCAATGACCATGATGATTGGTTTATCTGCGGAAAGTCCGGTATAACTGAGTCCGGTCATGCGGTCGCCCTGAAGCAGCTCGCGCCGGATGGGGGAACCGGTAAGCACTGCCTTGTCCTGCGGCAGATACTGTAAGGTCTCCGGAAAGTTGCAGCAGACCTTGGCAGCAGATGGGATGCAGATCTTGTTGGCGAGTCCCGGAGTCATGTCAGACTCATGGATGATGGTCGGGATCTTAAAGTGTTTTGCAGCCAGGACCACAGGTACAGCCACAAAGCCGCCCTTGGAAAATACGACATCCGGGCGATATTTCTTTAAGAGAGCGCGAGCCTCTGCATAGCCCTTGATCACGCGGAAAGGATCGGAAAAATTTTTCAGATCAAAATAGCGGCGGAGCTTGCCGGATGAGATACCGTCATAAGAAATCCCGGCACCCTCGATCAGTTTTTTTTCGATGCCGTTGTAGGAGCCAATATAATGAACCTCGTAGCCGCGCTCCTGCAAAGACGGCAAAAGAGCCAGGTTCGGTGTAACGTGTCCGGCTGTACCGCCGCCGGTCAGAACGATTTTTTTCATTATAGAAATACCTCCGGTTGGATGAGAGTAGATTGTATAAAAACATCTGTAATACTATAGTAACGGTCAGCGCCCAAATGTCAACCCCCGTTGCTTTTCCGGAAAAGATTTGTTAGACTGTTAAAGTCAGGCAGCTCCTGAAATAAGATCAAAAACGAATAATCAGAAAGCAGAGGAAATCATATATGTTAGGTATTATTGGAGCAATGAAGGCAGAAGTTGAGCAGTTAAAGCAGGAAATGGAACAGCCGGAGGTTGTGACCGTGGCAGGTATGGAGTTTTACAAGGGAACGATCGGCGAAAAAGAGGTGGTTGTGGTCCAGTCCGGCATCGGCAAGGTCAGCGCAGCTTTGTGCGTGCAGATCTTAGCAGACCGTTTCGGTGTAGACGGTGTAGTCAATACCGGTATTGCCGGTTCTTTGAAGGCCGAGATCAATATCGGTGATCTGGTGCTTTCCACCGATGCGATCCAGCACGATGTAGATGCAACCAACTTTGGCTACCCGTTAGGTGAGATCCCGCAGCTTGGAACCCTGACCTTTGAGGCAGATGAGCATTTGCGTGCGCTTGCAAAGAAGTGCTGCGAGGAGGTAAATCCGGATATCAGCGTTTATGAGGGCAGAGTCCTGACCGGTGACCAGTTTATTTGTGACAAGAACAAGAAGGAGTGGCTGAGCAAGACCTTCAACGGCTCCTGCACGGAGATGGAGGGTGCAGCGATTGCCCAGGCAGCTTACTTAAACAAGATTCCGTTTTTGATCGTGCGTGCGATCTCTGATAAGGCAGATGACAGTGCATCCATGGATTATCCGGAATTTGAACGTCAGGCTATCATCCACAGCACCAACCTGACGCGTGCGCTGATTTTATCTTACTGATGTTGTCTTATTCTTCGATGACCTCGATCTCCAGATAATCAAAATCAATCTGTTCAATGAAACTGTCGCGCGTAAACCGTGTTTTGGCATGACGTTTAAAGTCATTGATATTGGAAGAAAGCCAGATCGGTTTTCCGAGATCAAATTCATAACAAAGTTCATCCAGAGACTGGAATACCATGCTGGTGCGGGACATGCTGTAATCTGTCTGACAGATCACGCTGTCCCGGACAAGATGGTTGTCTTTCCAGATTTTTCCCCACATACGAAACATAGCAGTTCTCCCTTCTTTTTTCACGAGATTTTGAAAAAATAACTAGCCTATTCACTTGTCTGCAAATCCGATTGCACAGTCCAAAAAGCCTCAGCGTAGCCCGCTACGCCTACGTTTTTTGAACTGCACACTCGAATCTGCATCCTGCGTGATTCGGCCAGTTATTTATGAAACGATACACTAGTTAAGAGTATACGTGATGATTTTCATTCTGTAAAGCCTTAAACCATTCGGTTACGCAACGCACGGACAGTAACGACATTTGCTTGTAGTTCCGGCCGGAATGTAGTACACTAGTTGAAGAACAAGGCTGGTCATGCGGCGCATGAACAGTAACAAGAATGCTTGCGAAGGAGGAAGACGGATATGGCACAGACTTTACAGGAATGTCTGGACTATCTGGCAGCAGCAAGGGAATCTGTGGATGAACTGTCGCTGGCAGCAGACCGGGAAACGCAATTAAAGCAGGATGAAGGCCGTCTGAAAAAGGAACTGGATGCAGAGAAGAAGCAGATGACAGATGCAGTGGGTTCTACCGTAAAGAAGCGCAGGGATGACCTGACCTCCAGCTATGACACCGAGATCAATAAGGCACAGGAATTGCTTAAGAAGGCAAGAGTAAAGCGGGAAAAAGCGAAAAATCAGGGAATAAAAGAGCGTATTGCTGAGGAAACGTTGGAGCTTCGTGAATACAATAAGGAACTGGCCGGAAACATGAAAGCAAAGTTTCGGGAGTATCATGCTCCGTCATGGTGCAGGAGCCGGTTATACTACAGTCTTTACATGCCGCGCTGGGCGAAAGAATTTTTTGCCCTGCTGGTCTTTATCGGGCTGTTTTTCCTGGCACTGCCGTTTGGCATTTACGCACTGCTTTTGCAGCATCGGACATGGTATCTGGCGTTGATCTATGTTGCAGATATTCTGGTTGTGGGCGGCATTTATATGTGGATCGGCAATCATACGAAGCTTCAGTATGCAGAGTGCCTGCGTGCAGGCCGTCAGATCCTGGATCAGATGCATGCTAATGATAAAAAGATCAAAGTCATCACGGGAACCATCCGCAAGGATCGCAATGAATCCCTTTATAACCTGGAAAAGTATGATGATGAGATCGCACGGCTGAACCAGGAATTAAATGAGGTGGCTGCAAAGAAAAAAGAGGCATTGAATACGTTTGAAACGGTTACAAAGAACATTTTACAGGATGAGATCGAGCACGGTTACCGGGACAAGATCGAAAAGCTGGAGCGTGAGTATGAGGATGTAAAAAAGCAGCTTTTTCTTACCACAGCTGAGGTAAAATCCCGTCGTCTGACTCTGACTGACCGTTATGGAAGTCACCTTGGAAAAGAGTTTCTGGATTCTTTTAAACTGCAGGATTTAAGCAACATCCTTTTGCAGGGACGTGCTTCCAATATCAGTGAAGCGATCAGTGTCTACCAGGAGGATGCACGAAAATAAGGGTTGTTGTATCTTCCGGAAAAATGATGTATACTTACCCAAAAGCTGCCGCCCATGCAGTGCATGGACACAGATGCAAAAAACACAGGCAGGTCTGCCTGTTACAGGGACAGGAACACGTTAGGAGACAAGAGCAATGAGTGATTTCAGCTCTATGAGCAGAGAAAGTAAGAAAGATAAGCTGCGCAGACAGATCGTAAGGCCGCAGCAGCCCGCATGGAATGCTCATCCGGAAGAAGACAGTGAGGAGGTAGTGCGCAGGGCGCATAACCGGGTTCTTCGCCACAAGTGGCTCCTTGTGCTTCTGGTGCTGCTTGTGATCGCAGCAGGCGCAGCTGCGTGGTTTTTTTACCAGCGCAATTACCATTATGCCAGCTATGAAACCGTATGGCAGGTTGACTTAAATGAAGGAAGCCTGGTAGGCTATGAGGATTTCGGAACCAATGTTTTAAAATATACAAAGGACGGAGCGTCTTATCTGGATAACCGGGGACGCACGGTCTGGACGGAAAGTTATGAGATGAATTCCCCCATTATTTCGGTAAAGGGAGATTATGCAGCCATTGCGGATATGCAGGGCAACAGCATTTATATCTGCAATACTGACGGAACCCTGGGACAGGCTACAACGGTGCTTCCTATCAGCAAGGTGGCCGTATCCGGAACCGGTGTCACGGCTGCAGTGCTGGAGGATTCCACATCCAGTTACATTACGTTTTTCCAGAAGGATGGAACCTCTTTGGATATTACCGTAAAGACCAATATGTCGGGAGATGGTTATCCGTTAGATATCACGCTGTCGGATGACGGAACCCAGCTGATGTGTTCTTTTGTTTATCTCCAGGGCAGTGAATTAAAAAACCGCGTAGTATTTTATGATTTTTCCGAGATCGGAAAAAATGTTCCCAACCGTCTGGTGGGTGGTTTTGATGATGAATTTCAGGGTGACATGGTGCCGAAGGTAACTTATATGGGAACTCCCTATTCCTGTGCTTTTTCGGGCAAGGCACTGACCTTTTTTTCATCCAGAAACCTGGCATCACCGGAGCTTCTGGTACAGAGAACGATCGAGGAGCGGATCGACAGTGTGTTTTATTCGGATGAATATGCAGCTGTCATCGTCCGCAATACCAATGGAGAATATGGAAGCCGCCTGGAGGTCTACAAAAAAGACGGCACCCATGTGCTGAGCAAGGAATTCAATTTCGAATATACACATGCAGATTTTGATGAAGATCTGATCATCCTGTACAATGAAGATTCCTGCAGGATTTATAATATAAACGGGACAGAAAAATTTGATGCAACCTTTGATTTTCCTGTTTCCAGGATCAGAAAGGGACGGTTCCCGGGAACACTGGTGGTAACCGGACCGCAGCAGATGCGAGAACTGAAGCTGCGATAAACGATGAGCAATACAAACACTAAATAAATATCAGGAGGTTTTACAATGAACACAATTGATACCCTGTCTGTAAATGCGATCCGCGTTTTGTCTGCAGATGCGATCCAGAAAGCAAAATCCGGTCATCCGGGTCTTCCGTTAGGCAGTGCTCCGGCAGCATATGAGCTCTGGATGAACCATATGAACCACAACCCGGCAGATCCGCAGTGGGCAAACCGTGACCGTTTCATCTTATCCGGCGGCCATGGTTCCATGCTGTTATACTCCTTACTTCACTTATTCGGATATGGCGATCTGTCTAAAGAAGATCTGATGAATTTCCGTCAGTTGGGTTCTAAGACAGCAGGTCATCCGGAGTACGGCCATACCGTTGGCGTGGAAGCTACTACCGGACCGTTAGGTGCCGGCATGGGCATGGCAGTCGGAATGGCCGCTGCAGAAGCACATCTGGCAGCCATCTTCAACAAAGAAAATTATCCGGTTGTTGACCATTATACCTATGTACTGGGTGGCGATGGCTGTATGATGGAAGGAATTTCCTCTGAGGCCTTCTCACTGGCAGGCACTCTGGGCCTTTCTAAGCTGATCGTATTATATGATTCTAACCGCATCTCTATTGAAGGAAGCACAGACATTGCGTTTACCGAAAATGTACAGGAGCGCATGGCAGCCTTTGGTTTCCAGACTCTGGATGTTGCAGACGGCAATGATTTAGATGAGATCGGCAAAGCCATCGAAGAGGCAAAGGCAGATACCACCCGCCCGTCCTTCATTACCATCCATACCCAGATCGGTTATGGCTGTCCGGCAAAACAGGGCAAGGCAAGTGCACATGGTGAGCCTCTGGGCGAGGAGAACATCGAAGCCATGAAAGATTTCCTTGGATGGCCTTCCAAAGAACCGTTCTATGTACCGCAGGAGGTTTATGACCACTATGCCAAGGCAGCAGAAGAGAAGGCTGAGACCGAGGCTGCATGGAATGTGATGTTTGCTGCATACTGTCAGGAGTATCCGGAGATGGAAGCGCTCTGGAATCAGTATTATGGTGGTACGGATGAGCTTGCCAAGGCTCTGATGGAAGATGATTCCTTCTGGGCAAACAGCGAGAAGGCCGAGGCAACCCGTAACCTCTCCGGTAAGGTCATCAACAAGTTAAAAGACCGTATGCCGAACCTGATCGGCGGTTCTGCTGACCTTGCACCGTCCAACAAGACCAATATGAGTGATGCCGGTGATTTCTCCAAGGCAGATTATGCAGGAAGAAACCTGCACTTTGGTGTACGTGAGCTTGCCATGACCGCGATCGGAAACGGCATGATGCTGCACGGCGGTCTGCGCACTTATGTATCTACCTTCTTTGTATTCAGTGATTATACCAAGCCGATGGCTCGCCTGTCCGCACTGATGAAACTGCCGTTAACCTTTGTGTTCACTCACGACAGCATTGGCGTAGGAGAGGACGGACCGACCCATGAGCCGATCGAGCAGCTGGCTATGTTCCGCGCAATGCCGAACTTCCATGTGTTCCGTCCGTGTGACGCAACGGAGACTGCAGCAGCGTGGTACAGCGCAGTGACTTCCAAGACAACGCCTACCGCACTGGTTCTGTCCCGTCAGAACCTGGCTCCGATGCCGGGCAGCTGCAAGGATGCGTTAAAGGGTGGCTATGTGATCGATGACTGTGAAGGAACCCCGGATCTGATCCTCATCGCTTCCGGTTCCGAAGTAGAGCTTTCTGTAAAGGCAAAAGAGATTCTGGCAGCAGAGGGCAAAAAGGTTCGCGTCGTATCCATGCCGTGTATGGATCTGTTCGAGGAGCAGTCCGCAGAATACAAGGAGTCTGTACTTCCGAAGGCAGTCCGCAAGCGTGTGGCAGTTGAGGCACTCAGTGATTTTGGCTGGGGCAAGTATGTCGGCCTGGATGGAGCCTGCGTAACCATGACCGGTTTCGGTGCAAGCGGTCCGGCAGCACAGCTCTTTGAGCACTTTGGCTTCACCGCAGAACACGTGGCTGAGGTAGCGCGTGGACTGTAAAGATAGTTAGAAAAGGCAGATCATATCGCCCGGCAGATATTTCTGCCGGGCGATGCAATTTTTGAAAGGGAGAGGATCTGGATATGCACGAGAATGGAAAAAAATGCATTGGCATTGACGTGGGAGGAACCACCGTCAAGCTTGGCCTGTTTGAAACAGACGGAACTTTGCTGTTCAAATGGGAAATTCCGACCAGAAAAGAAGAAAACGGGCGTTATATCTTAGAGGATGTGGCAGCATCGATCCGGAGTGTTCTGCTGGAAAAGCAGGTTCATCTTACCGATGTTGTAGGTGCGGGCTTAGGCATCCCGGGACCGGTCATGCCGGACGGCTATGTGGAGGTTTGCGTCAACCTTGGCTGGAAGAATGTGAATCCCCAGAAGGAACTCAGCAAGATGCTGGATAACATGCTGGTTCTGAGCGGAAACGATGCCAATGTGGCTGCCCTTGGTGAGATGTGGCGCGGAGGCGGCATGGGCTTTACCGATATCGTTATGGTAACGCTGGGAACCGGTGTCGGAGGCGGCATCATCATTGATGAAAAGATCGTATCCGGAAAACATGGACTTGGCGGTGAGATCGGGCATATCCATGTGCGCGACGAGGAGTGGGAGCACTGCAACTGCGGCGGCGTTGGCTGCCTAGAGCAGATTGCAAGCGCAACCGGCATTGTCAGAGAGGCCAGAAGGTGCATGGAGAGAGAAAAGACCCCATCTGTACTTCGCGAGATCCCCAATCTGGAGGCAAAGGATGTTCTGGATGCGGCAAAGAACAAAGATGAGCTGGCACTTTCGGTTGTAGAGACCGTAGGACGATACTTAGGTGTTGCACTGGCCGGTCTTGCCATGACCGTGGATCCGCAGATGTTTGTCATTGGCGGCGGTGTATCAAAAGCCGGACAGTTCTTGATGGATATCATCGATAAATATTATCAGCATTATTCTCCGATCTCTCAAAATAAAGGTGTGATCGGTCTTGCCAAGCTTGGCAATGATGCGGGAATTTACGGTGCGGCCCGTCTGGTGCTGGGCTGAGAATAGCAGCCATGTATCAAAAAAAATTACCCGGAACAGCCATGCTCCGGGTAAACTATTGCAAAACCGCATAAAATCATTTAAAATGAGGAGACCCCGGAGGACTTTCGTCCAACCGGGGCAATTATGAAAAATCTATGTGCAATTTGACTGTTTCATCAAGTTACAACCGTTTTCTTAAGATGTTTTTAGTATATGGGGAAATTGTGAATAAAATATGAACATCACATGAACAAACTGTAAAAACTAGTGCAAAACTTATAAAAAACATCAGAGAAGATATGGTTCTTTGTGAAAATAGCAAAAAGAAAACTGATCAGATACCAATAAGAGGAGGACATTATGTCAGAAGAGAGAAAAAGACGGACCATTGTGATCGGACATAAGAATCCGGATACCGATTCCATTTGTTCCGCAATCTGTTACGCAGCATTGAAAGCAAAGATCACCGGAAATGAGTATGTGGCAGGCCGTGCCGGTCATGTAAACGAGGAAACCCAGTATGTGCTGAACTATTTTAACGTAGAGGCTCCGCAGCTGGTTGAGAGCGTAAAGACTCAGGTTAAGGATATTGAGATCCGTGCCACAAAGGGAGTAGACCGTAACATTTCCTTAAAGAAAGCGTGGAATCTGATGCAGGATGCTCATGTGGTAACTCTGCCGGCAGTCAGCGAGAATGGCGTTCTGGAGGGACTCATCACCGTAGGTGACATCACCAAATCCTATATGAACGTGCTGGACAGCAGCATTTTGTCCAAGGCACATACCCAGTACAAGAACATCTTAGAAACCCTGGAAGGCGCTATGGTAGTGGGAAATGAGAATGATTACTTTGATCAGGGCAAGGTGCTGATCGCAGCAGCAAACCCGGATATGATGGAGTATTACATTGCACCACATGACCTGGTGATCCTGGGAAACCGTTATGAGTCTCAGCTCTGTGCCATTGAGATGGATGCAGACTGCATTATCGTATGTGAGGGTGCTGCGGTTTCCATGACCATCCGCAAGCTGGCTCAGGAGCACGGCTGCACCGTGATGACCACTCCGTATGATGCCTACACGGCAGCACGTCTGATCAACCAGAGTATGCCGATCGGTCATTTCATGAAGACGGAAGATCTGATCACCTTCGAGGACAGCGACTGCATTGATGATGTGAAGGACGTTATGGCAAGCAAGCGTCACCGCGACTTCCCGGTGCTTGATAAGGACAGTAAATACCTGGGCATGATCTCCCGCAGAAACCTGCTGGGTGCAAAGGGAAAGCAGATCATCCTGGTAGACCACAATGAGAAGAACCAGGCTGTGGACGGTTTGGAAAATGCAGATATCCAGGAGATCATCGACCATCATAAGCTTGGCACGGTAGAGACGATCTCACCGGTATTTTTCCGCAACCAGCCGGTAGGGTGTACCGCAACCATCGTATATCAGATGTATCATGAAAATAATATCGAGATCGACAAGGCAACCGCAGGACTCTTATGCAGTGCGATCATCTCGGATACCTTGCTGTTCCGTTCGCCGACCTGCACTCCGATCGACAAAATGGCAGCAACTGATCTGGCAAAGATCGCCGGAATCGACATGGATCGCTATGCGGCAGATATGTTCTCCGCAGGAAGTAACCTGCGTGGCAAGACTAATGACGAGATCTTCTATCAGGATTTCAAACTGTTCAACTCCGGCAAGATCAACTATGGCGTAGGACAGATCAGTTCCCTGAATGCCGATGAGCTGACCGAATTAAAGGAGCGTCTGCTTCCGTTCCTGAAGAAACCGCACGAGGAGCATGGCGTGGATATGATCTTCTTTATGCTGACCAATATCCTGACAGAGTCTACCTCTCTGCTCTGTGAGGGTGATGGAGCTGAAGAGCTGATCCGCACGGCATTCCACATGGAATCAGCAGATGAAAGTGCAGAGAAAAACGTGGTAGAACTTCCGGGCGTGGTATCCAGAAAGAAACAGCTGATCCCGTCCATCATGATCGCATCGGAGGCATAAAAGGAGGATCTGCTATGGGAAAGCAAAGCTGGCGGGGCGGCAATATGCTGTACCCGGTGCCGGCCGTGATGGTAAGCTGTGCACGGCCGGGCGAAAAGCCAAATATCATCACCGTAGCCTGGGCCGGAACCGTCTGCTCCGCTCCGGCCATGCTCTCCATTTCCGTGCGAAAGGAACGCTATTCCTATGACATTCTGAAGGAAACCGGAGAATTTGTGGTAAACCTGGTAACAAAAGACCTGGTATTTGCCACCGACTACTGCGGTGTGAAATCCGGTCGTGATACCGACAAATTCAAAGAGATGAAGCTGACACCGCTGCCGTCACAGCATATTGGCGCTCCTGGTATCGCCGAGAGCCCGTTAAATCTGGAATGCCGGGTAAAACAGGTGGTGGAGCTTGGAAGCCATGACATGTTTATTGCGGAAATCCTCGGTGTGACGGTGGATGACCGGTATATGGATGAGAAAGGCACCTTTCATCTGAATGACGCAAGGCTGGTAAGCTATTCCCATGGAACCTATTTTGAGCTGGGAGAGAAGATCGGAACCTTCGGATATTCGGTGCGGAAAAGTCCTAAGAAAAAACGGAGGAAAACGAAATGAAGTCAAACATTACACTGGTAGGCATGCCGGCATCCGGTAAGAGCACCATTGGCGTTCTGCTGGCAAAACGCCTTGGCTATTCATTTGTAGATGTAGATATCGTGATCCAGGAAAAGACCGGACAGCTCTTAAAAGAGATCATTGCGGAGCGCGGAACCGATGGATTTTTACAGGTTGAGGAAGAGATCAATGCAGAGCTGGAAACCGAACATTCCGTGATCGCTCCGGGCGGCAGCGTGATCTATGGTCCGAAGGCCATGGAGCACTTGCACGAGATCAGTACCGTGGTATATTTAAAGCTGAGCTATGAAGATGTCAAAGAACGTCTCGGAGATTTAAAAGACCGCGGTGTTGCATTAAAAGACGGCATGACTTTGCTGGATCTTTACAATGAGCGTGTTCCGCTGTATGAAAAATATGCAGATGTGACGATCGATGAGACCGGAAAGACGCTTGGGATCTGTGTAGATGAACTGCGAAAGATCATGGAAGAGCGGATGGAGCAGGGCAAGCTGGCAAGACCGTAGAACAAGATAGAATCCATGTGCAAAAGACCATATGCAAAAGACCATGTGCAAGAAACATGGTCTTTTTTCAATCAGAGAAGGATGTGAACGTTATGGAACAAGAAAAAAAGGAGCGTGCAGTGGCAGCACTCCTGGATGATTTTTCAGAGGAGCATCTCTGGGCATGCATCGTGGCTTTTCAGGGCGAACCGTTTCAGACCGTGACCGGGCTTCCCTATTCCTATAAGCTGAAAGAAGGAAAGCGCGGAGGTCTTACAAAGGAACTCTGGGTCGACCGGAGGGAAAACAGCAAGCCCATCACCTGGAGCTCGATTCGTATGGCATTTCAGACCGTGATGAAGATGAAAGCAGGTCTTTTGGAATATGAAAAACCCTATGTAAAACGCCCAAAAGCATTGGGAGATATCCGCGGTGTATCGTATATCTATCCGTTGTTTGGGCGTTTTGGGCTGATCGAGACAAAAAATAATGAAACAAAACGAAGGGAGCAAACCTGACGCTTCAGGCTGTTACAGCATTTCCATATAAGCCAGAAGCTGGTCTAACAGTCCCAGTCCGATCCAGATGAGGATCATGAGGACAACGAGTCCGGCAACTAAAAATACCAGTTTGTAGAAGAGGTAGGCTCGGGCGAATTCCTTTCGTGCCGGGTCCTCTTCATGTCTGGCTTTATGAAACAGGTAGAACCAGCCGATGACGGGCATATTCATGCACATGAAGGTGAAAAACCAGGAGCGGGTTTGGGGCGTCCACACACGGTTCCTAACAGTGTGTTCAGCCTTTGCTTCGCCCGGTACTTTGCGGCCGGATTTTTTGTGAGGTCTGGTGTCTGGTATTTCTGTTTCCAGATCCACACGTTTTTCCAGCGCTTCCTGAATTTTTGCGGTGTCTACCAAGATGGTTTCGGATTCCTGTGAACCGGAAGGCGCTGATTCTGAATGATGATTTGGCATTTAGTTGGTACCTCCTGCTGTTGGTGCTGATGTCTGTGACTGCACGGCCGCGCCCGGAGCAGAAACCGGACCGGAAGATGGCTGTGTGTTCCAGGTGCTCCAGCTGCGCTTTGCCTGGTTTAAATAACCTTTTAACGACTGCTGTTCCATACCAATCTGCTGCTGGTCTGCAGCCCGGGATTCCTCCTGGGCTGCAGCTTTTTTCTGCTGCTCGGCCTGCCATTCCCGTTCGGTCGGCAGGGTGGCAATGCGGTCGATGGCTTTTTGCAGTCTTTCCTTGTAGGAAGCTGCTTCCTCATAGGTCTCTACCAGGGAAAGCTTGTCGATGGCATCCTGAACCAGGCTTTCTGCATCAGGGGACTGGTATTCCAGAGCTTCCACATCGCCGAGGGCGCTTAAAAAGGTATTTTTGCGGGTCAGGATCTCCTCGTTCTTTCGTGCGGTGATGGCATCTTCCTCTGCCTTTTCCTGCGCCTTGGCCTTTTCCTTGGCCTGCTGTTCTTCATACAGGGTGATGGTATCCTGCATCTCACTGATGATCGGCGAAAATTCCTCGTAGCGTTTGGTCATACGCTCTAAGAGTTCTGTGCGCGTGTCGCTGCCATCCATCAGGTTCAGCTTTGCTATGATGCTCTGATATTGTTCTTTGACCCAGTAGGTGTCTTCTACCGTTTCAATGGTCTTATCTTCAAAGGCTGTCACGGCTGTTTCCAGCTCGGATTCCAGCTTGCGCTGCTCTTTGTCATGAATGCTCTGTTCGGCACGCTCATGGAGTGTGGAACTGAACAGATCCGTAATGCCGCTCTGAGAGTCGGTTGTCATTTCCACGGTGGCCGGCTGTTCCCAGTCTAACGGTTCTTTGCCCTCATGGATCTGATCCATAACCTGTTTCCAGATCTTTCCGGCATAGGTTTTGCCGTAGATGCCGGGCATGGCACGCGGCGTGTCATAACCGACCCAGACTGCGGTGGTGTAGTAGCGGGTATAGCCGCAGAACCAGGTATCCTTGCTGCTGTTTGTGGTACCGGTCTTTCCGGCAGCAGGCATTCCGTTTTCGAGTGCCAGCCCATAACCGGTTCCGTAGGATTCGTTTAGGGTTCCCTTTAAAATATCCGTCAGCATGTATGCAGAATCCTGCTGATAAACAACCTGGGTATGTGCCTTTAAATTTTTAGTCAGTTCTCCGTTATGCTCATGGTCGATCTTGCGGATACAGGTCTGATCATTGTATACACCACTGTTTGCCAGGGTGCTGTAGCCCTTGGCCATATCAACCACGCGGACACCGTTGGTGAAACCGCCGATGCTTAAGGACGGGATCCCGTTATCCACATAGCTGATCTTCTGGAATTCCATTTCTCCGAGATAGTTTAAGCCGTAGTCCACACCAATATCGGAGAGAATCTGCCAGGCTACGGTATTTAGACTGCGGTTGAGTGCTTCGCGGACGGAAATGTTGCCATAGTAGGAGCCGCCGCTGTTAGAAGGTCCGTCATCCCATTTATGGTCGTCGACCAGACGCGCCGGGTAATATTCACCGGTATCAAAGGCCGGTCCGTAATCGATCAGGGGCTTGATGGTACTTCCCGGCTGTCTTGCACTTAAGTAGGCGCGGTTGTAAACATCATCTGTGCCACGTCCGCCAACCACGGCTACGACGCTGTTTGTCAGGTTGTCCACGATCACACCGGCACCCTGCAGGGCATATTTTCCGTTGTCCTGCAATTCCGTGTACGGGGACAGAACGTCGTCGAGCTGGGTCTGCAATGTATTCTGCAGATCCTGATCCAGGGTCGTGTAAATGCGGTAGCCGCCGGCACGGATGTCATCGGCTTTTTCCGTATAGGTGGCCTGATAATTTTCCATATAAGTGTCGTAATCGGATTTGTCTTCGAAGATATACTGGAACTGGAAGTTGTCCAGCTTCATGAGCGCCAGGGCAGCGCAGTGGATGGCATAGCTGCTCATATAGTTTTCGTTGCTGCCTTCTCCTTCTTCCTGAACGATGTTTAAAGGCTGGTTGATCGCATTCTGGTAGGCATCTTCGGTGAGATATCCAACCTCCAGCATACTGTAGAGCACATCGTTTCGTTTCTTTAAAGAAGCTTCCGGGTTGCGAACGGGGTTGTAGGCGGTGGGGCTGTTGCTGATGCCGACTAAAACAGCAGCCTCGTAAGGCTCCAGGTCACTGGCATCCTTGCCGAAATAATAGCGGCTGGCCGCTTCCACACCGTAGCAGTGATTGCCGTAGAAGTTGGTATTGCAGTAAAATTCCATGATATCTGCCTTGGAATACTTTTTTTCCACCTCCGGCGCCAGTAAGATCTCGACAATTTTGCGGGTGAAGCTTTTTTCTTGGGTCAGGTAGGTGTTTTTGATCACCTGCTGGGTGATCGTGCTTCCGCCCTGGGTGATCTCCCCGCGGTTTTTCACAAGGGCAAGACCGGCACGGAAGGTGGCGATCCAGTCCACTCCTGAGTGGGATTTAAAACGCCGGTCTTCCTGGGCAATATAGGCATTCTGCAGATTCATGCTGATCTGATTGATGGGGACATATTCATAATGTCCGGCGTTGATCAGGCCGATCAGCTGATCGTTCTTGTCGTATATTTCTGTGTCAGACAGCATGTGAAAGTCCTGTCGCTGCATTTGTGCCAGCTTATCGTAGGCAACCTCTCTGCAGTGATCCAGCTCCGGACGCACCCTGGCATAGATGAGCAGACCGATCAGCCCGCAAAGGATCAGCCCGCAGGTAAGCAGGTGCAGGATGGACTGGAACAGCCATCCAAGGATCCCGAACAGGCTGACAAAAAAGCCGGACAGGGCACGCATGAGTGAATGTGGTTTAGGATTAGATTTCATAATACGATACCTCTGTAAACAGATTCCTTTCGTTTCGGATTTTCCATACAATTATAATATAAAATGAAAGGAAAGACTAGAAAAACATTGACTTTTCAGGGAAAAGGAAGTAAAAAGGAGAAGCACGCAGGGTGCATATATATAAGAAGCATAAGAACGATCAAAAAGGATGGAATTTGAGATGTATCAGATAGATTTTAAAAAACCAATTGCAATTCATTTTATCGGAATCGGAGGCATCAGCATGAGCGGTCTGGCAGAGATCCTGATGCGGGAAGGCTTTCGTATCAGCGGATCGGATGCGCATGAGAGCGCACTGACAGATCATCTTCAGGCAGCAGGTGCAAAGGTCATCTACGGACAGGCGGCAGAAAACATCACGGATGATATCGATCTGGTGGTTTATACGGCGGCTGTTCATGCTGACAACCCGGAATTCGCAGAGTGTGTGCGCCGCGGCATCCCGATGATGAGCAGGGCAGAGCTGTTAGGCCAGATCATGAAAAATTACGGGGCGGCGGTGGCAGTTTCCGGAACTCACGGAAAGACCACGACCACATCCATGGTAACGGAGATCTTGCTGGCGGCAGAGAAAGATCCGACCATCTCAGTGGGAGGGATTTTGCATTCCATCGGCGGAAATATCCGTGTCGGCGGACCGGAGCTGTTTGTGACGGAGGCTTGTGAATATACCAACAGCTTCCTTTCCTTCTTCCCGACCATGGAGATCATCCTGAATGTGGAGGCAGATCATCTGGATTTCTTTAAGGATCTGGAGGATATCCGGCATTCCTTCCGCCTGTTTGCGGAAAAGCTGGATGAAAAAGGTCTCCTGATCATAAACGGAGATATCAAGGATTATGAGCAGATCAGCGGAAATCTGCCATGCCGGGTTATCACCTTTGGACACAGCTCTAAAAATGATTACAGTGCAGCGGAGATTCAGTATGATGCGTTTGCACGTCCGACTTTTACACTCTTAAAACAGGGAGAGAAAGCCGGCACCATTACCCTTGGTGTGCCGGGCGAGCATAATGTATACAATGCGCTGGCGGCCATCGCTGCGGCAACAGAATTAGGGATCTCGGATGCGGCGATCGCACAGGGACTTTTGCATTTTACCGGAACCGACCGCCGTTTCGAGAAAAAGGGTGAGGTAAACGGCATTACCATCATTGATGATTATGCACACCATCCACAGGAGATCGCGGCTACCTTAAAGGCAGCACACAATTATCCACATAAAAAACTCTGGTGCGTATTCCAGCCTCATACTTATACCCGGACAAAGGCATTTCTCGACGAGTTTGCCAAGGCACTCTCAGCAGCGGATGCGGTAGTCCTTGCAGATATCTATGCGGCACGCGAGACGGACACGCTTGGCATCAGTTCCGCAGATATTGCTTCGCGCATTGAAAAAATGGGCACGGAAGTTTACTATTTCCCGAGCTTTGAGGAAATTGAAGCATTTCTTTTAAAAAATTGTTCCACCGGTGATCTGTTGATAACTATGGGAGCCGGAGACATTGTAAAAGTTGGGGAAAAGCTGTTAAGTGAATAGTTATCCACATTATCCACATAGTTTTCCACTTTTTATGTAAAGGAGCTATGTGGATTTCTTGATTAACATAAGAATTTGTCAAAAAATTTGAAAAACCGCGATTTTATTTGAAATATGGCATTTTTTGCGCACCTTTACGGAAAGAGCTGATGTGCATATCCACATTATCCACATTATCCACAAGCAAAACTGTGGATAAACTCCGCTATTTCTTTTTAAAAGGGGATGTGATACACTGATAGCAGACAGGAAAGGTGAGATTTTTATGAGTTTTACATATCATTTCCAGGTGGACGCAATCCTGGTTTCGAACGAATTCATCGACCGTTATCTGGCCGAGGCCAATGGTGAGTATGTAAAGGTGTATCTGTATCTGCTTCGTCATAAAGAGGAATCTGTGAGTATCGAACAGATTGCAGACGGGCTGAACCATACGGAAGCAGATATCCGCCGGGCTATATCCTATTGGGAAAAGCTGGGAGTTTTGAGCACGGACAGCGTTTCTTCTCAAAAGGAAAAGACCATTGGCGGGCAGGATTTTGCAGCAGATCACACTGCGGCATCTTCCCAGACTGCATCTGAGACATCGAAGGACAATACAAAAGCATCTCGTCCGGTATACAGTCAGGATCAGGTAAACCGCCTGCAGGGGGACGATGAATTTTCCGAATTGCTCTATATTGCCCAGCGGTATCTGAATAAGATCTTTACCCAGCGGGAACTGGAGGTATTTGCCTATCTGTATGACGGACTGCATATGTCAGCCGAGCTTCTTGAATATGTGGTGGAGTACTGTGTGCAGGGCGGTCATACCAGCATCCGCTATATCGAGACGGTAGCGATCAACTGGCATGAGAAGGGCTTTGCCAACGCAGAACAGGCCAAGGCATACGCCAGCGGTTTTACCAAAAATTCATTTTCTGTTATGCGCGCCTTCGGCCTCACGGGACGAAATCCGGGGGAGACAGAGCAGGAGATGATCGAACGATGGTTTGGAGAGTACGGTTTCACGAAAGAGATCGTATTAGAGGCCTGCAACCGGACGATCGAGGCAACCCACAATCCCAGCTTCCGCTATGCGGATCGGATCCTTTCCGAATGGAGAAAGGCAGGAGTACACAGTCTGCATGATATTTCGGCTCTGGATGAAAAGCATAAGGGACAGAAAAATCAGAAGACGCAGAAGAACAGCCGCCAGGCAAATAACCAGTTTTTGAATTTTGAGCAGAGAAATACAGATTATGATTCTCTGGTGCTTGATCAGGTAAAAGGCTGGATCGGAGAACAGTAAGGAGAATAGAATATGGCACTGAACAATTCCCAGTACAATGCAGTGATGCGCGGCTATGAAGAACGCCAGCGCATGCAGCGGCGTGCCATGGAAGCGCGTGTGGAGGAAGTATACGGGAAAGTCCCGCAGATCCGGGATCTGGACCGCAAGATCAGTACGCAGGCAGCCGACTGTGCCAGACGGGTTCTGGGCGGAGATGCAAAAGCCCGTGAACATCTGAAAGAGGAACTGGCTGATCTGAAAAAACAGAAGCTGTCACTTTTAAGAGAAAACGGCTTTCCGGAAGAC
The DNA here is from genome assembly GCA_963642615.1 of Oscillospiraceae bacterium. Taxonomy (GTDB): domain Bacteria; phylum Bacillota; class Clostridia; order Lachnospirales; family Lachnospiraceae; genus Brotaphodocola. Next base: position 81,747 of record CAVIHW010000003.1, read on the forward strand.
TATATGGAGCTGCGTTTTGACTGTCCGGACTGTCAGGACACCGGTTATGCGAACGGGAAGCGTTGCCACTGCTTTGAACGGCAGCGTTTAAACATCCTGTATGCCCAGTCCAATATCGAGTCTATTTTAAAAGAGGAGAATTTTGATCGTCTCCGTTTTGATTTTTACGACGACTCAAAGACTGTCCCACAGCTTGGCATGACGGAGCGAGCCTATATGGAGGTGGTGGTACGTCAGTGCCGGGAGTTTGCAAGGCAGTATCCGGATAAGGGAAACAGCATCCTCTTTACCGGAGGAACCGGAGTGGGAAAAACCTTTCTCACCAACTGCATTGCCAAGGAGCTGATCGACCGCTGCATTTCGGTCATCTATCTGTCTTCGAACGAACTGTTTGAGATTTTTTCCCGGTATAAATTCAGCCGGGACGGGGAGGAAGATGCAGAGGAAAGCTACCGCTATATCCTGGAATGTGATATGCTCATCATTGATGACCTGGGAACAGAACTGAACAACTCCTTTGTTTCCTCGCAGCTTTTTTACTGCATCAATGAGCGCATTGGCAGAAAGAAGGGAACCATTATTTCTACCAATCTGAGCATGAGCATGTTAAAGGATACCTACTCCGACCGCGTCACGTCCCGGATCATGAGCAACTACCGGATCGTGCCGCTGTATGGTGCGGATATCCGTATGAAAAAAAGGGGTTTGGCTTGACTAAACCGAGGCAGAATGTTATAAAGGAAGCGCTATGTAATTATAAAATTCACACTGCATGGAGGAAAAAATGATTTACGAAGAGAAGACGATTGAGACCATTCCGGTAGGACCTTTAGGACTGATCCCGTTAAAAAGCTGTGCATCCCTTGGAGCAAAGGTAGACGAGTGGCTGGTCAGCTGGAGAAAGGAACGCGAGAGCGAGCACAAATCTACGATCGCTTTTTCGGGTTATCAGAGAGACTCTTATATTGTTGAGGCTAAGACCCCTCGTTTTGGTTCCGGAGAAGGAAAGGGAACCATTGAATCTTCTGTTCGTGGTGATGATCTTTACATCATGGTGGACGTATGCAATTATAATCTGACCTATTCCCTGTGCGGGATGACCAACCACATGTCTCCGGATGATCATTTCCAGGATCTCAAGCGTGTGATCGCGGCAGCAGCAGGCAAGGCAAGACGCATCAACGTCATCATGCCGTTCCTTTATGAGAGCCGTCAGCACAAGCGTTCCGGCCGTGAGTCCTTAGACTGCGCACTGGCATTGCAGGAGCTGACCAATATGGGCGTGGAGAACATCATTACCTTTGATGCCCATGATCCGCGTGTCCAGAATGCAATTCCGCTGAAAGGCTTTGAAACAGTGCAGCCGATCTACCAGTTCATCAAGCATCTCTTAAAGAATGAGACCGAACTTCAGATCGACAGTGACCACATGATGGTCATCAGCCCGGATGAAGGCGGTATGGGACGTGCTGTTTATTTTGCAAACGTCCTTGGGCTGGATATGGGTATGTTCTACAAGCGCCGTGACTATACCAAAATTGTCAATGGACGCAACCCGATCGTAGCACATGAGTTCCTGGGTTCCAGCGTAGAGGGCAAGGATGTCATCATTGTGGATGACATGATCTCCTCCGGTGAGAGCATGTTAGATGTTGCAAAAGAATTAAAGCGCAGAAAGGCAAGAAAAGTCTTTATCTGTGCAACCTTCGGCCTGTTTACCAACGGCCTGGCAAAGTTTGACGAATATTATGAAAACGGCCTGATCGACCGTCTGTTGACCACCAACGTGGTTTACCAGACTCCGGAACTGTTATCCAGACCGTATTACATTGATGTAGATATGAGTAAGTACATTGCCCTGATCATCGATAATTTAAATCACGATGATTCCTTAAGTGAGCTGTTAAGCCCGACCAAGCGCATTAACAGACTCTTAGACAAGTACCGCAGCAAATAAGGTGGTTATTTCATGAGTGAAGACAGAACAAAAGATCCGGAACCGGAGCAGATTTCTGAGCCGGACGAGGTGGAGCTTGCCAAGCAGGAGGCAAGAAAGATTGCCGGTGAGCTTCACCGGCAAGCAGTAAAAACCGGCAATACCGAAAAAGAGACGGAAGTTGTACATGACGAACCGGAGCCGGACAGAAAGAAAAAAAACAGCAGAGAAAAGGAAAAATCCGGCGGCGTTCTGGGAGAGATCTTTGAGTGGGTGAAGATCGTGGCATCGGCAGCGGTCATCGCTTTCGTGCTGAATACCTTTATCATTGCCAACAGCGAGGTACCGAGCGGATCCATGGAAAATACCATCATGACGGGCGACCGTGTGATCGGCAGCAGGCTTTCCTATCGGTTTGAGGATCCTGAGCGCGGTGATATTGCCATATTCCGGTTTCCGGATAACGAAAAGATCTATTATGTGAAGCGTATCATCGGACTCCCAGGGGAGACGGTGGATATTATAGACGGAAAGGTTTATATTGATGGTTCCTCGGAGCCGCTTGATGAGCCGTACATCCGCGAACCGATGATCCCGGAGGAACCCATGCATTTTGAGGTGCCGGAAGGCTGCTATTTCATGCTGGGTGACAACCGGAATTATTCCATGGATGCGCGTCGATGGGAGAATACCTATGTAAAGCGTGAGAAGATCATTGCGAAGGTATTGTTCCGTTACTTCCCGAAACCGGGAAAATTGAATTGAATCTAAAGGAGAAGCGAAATGAAAGACACAACATTGGTAATTATGGCAGCCGGGATCGGAAGCCGTTTCGGGGGCGGAATCAAGCAGCTGGCACCGGTAGGCCCGGGTGGTGAGATCATCATGGATTATTCCATTCATGATGCACTGGAAGCCGGATTTAACAAGATCATCTTTATCATCCGCAAGGACCTGGAAAAGGATTTCCGAGAGATCATCGGAAACCGCATTGAGAAGATCGCCCATGTGGAGTATGCCTTCCAGGAGCTTTCCGCACTGCCTGAGGGATATCAGGTTCCGGAGGGCAGAACCAAGCCGTGGGGAACCGGTCAGGCCGTGCTGACAGTAAAGGATCTGGTACATGAGCCATTCCTGGTCATCAACGCAGATGATTATTACGGCAAAGAGGGATTTGCAAAGATCCACGACTACATGGTAACCCAGATGGATACAGAAAGTGATGCCTATGACATGTGCATGGGTGGCTTTGTCCTGGAAAATACCTTAAGTGAGAATGGTGCGGTCACCCGTGGTGTCTGTGAGGTGAATCCGGATGGTACCTTAAAGAAGGTGACCGAGACCTATGAGATCGAGCGCAAGGACGGCATGATGTTTGCAAAGGATGAGCAGGGCAATCCGGCTACAGTCGATGCAAAACAGCTTGTTTCCATGAACATGTGGGGACTGCCGCCAAAATTTCTGGAGTCTCTGGAAGAAGGATTTCCGAAATTCTTAGACAGCCTTAAGGAAGGTGATGTAAAGACTGAGTATCTGCTTCCGAAGATCATTGACCAGCAGATCAAGGAAGGAAAGGCACAGGTCAAGGTGCTCAAGACGCAGGATAAGTGGTTTGGCGTAACCTACAAAGAAGATAAAGAGGCAGTTGTTGCTTCCATTCGGAAATTGATCGCGGACGGAGTATATAAGGAGAACTTATATGACTAAGCTGATTTCCTGGAATGTCAATGGTTTACGGGCATGTGTGGGAAAAAACTTCCTGGACTTCTTTCGGGAGGCAGATGCGGATGTGTTCTGCCTGCAGGAAACAAAGCTGCAGGCAGGCCAGATCGATCTGGATCTTCCGGGTTATCACCAGTACTGGAATTATGCGGAAAAGAAAGGCTATTCTGGAACGGCTCTTTTTACAAAAAAAGAGCCGCTTTCCGTCACTTATGGGATCGGTGTGGAAATCCACGACCATGAGGGAAGAGTCATAACCGCAGAATTTCCGGATTATTATGTGATAACCTGTTATACGCCAAACTCTCAGAGTGAACTGGCAAGGCTCGATTACCGCATGGAGTGGGAAGATGCATGGCGGGAATATTTAAAAGGGCTTGATGAAAAGAAGCCGGTCATTTTCTGTGGAGATCTCAATGTTGCGCATCAGGAGATCGACCTGAAAAATCCGAAGACAAACCGGAATAATGCCGGTTTTACGGATCAGGAGCGAGGAAAATTTACGCAGCTTCTGGCAGCAGGATTTACCGATACCTGGCGCTATTTTTATCCGGAACAGCAGGGAATCTACTCCTGGTGGTCTTACCGGTTTCGAGCCCGGGAAAAGAATTCCGGTTGGCGTATTGACTATTTCTGTGCATCAGACCGTTTAAAAGAACGGTTGGAGTCTGCGAAGATCCACACGGAGGTGTTTGGATCAGACCACTGTCCCGTAGAATTGTGTTTGAAATAAGACGCTGCAGGTCGGTTGACCATGGCAGCGGGAAAGGCGGACAGGATTGGAACAGTATCAGATTGATTTGAACGACAGAAATGTATATCCACTGGGTCTGACGCATACAGACGGCGGGATCCATGTATCCGTAGTGGCTGCAGCGAAGGCTTGCAGCCTGCTTTTGTTTGAGAAAGAGGAAAAGGCAGGAAAGGACATACGGTTTCGGGAAGTCTCCTGCATTCCGTTTCCGAAGGGACAGAAGATGGGACGAGTCTGGTCCATGACCGTGAAGGGTGCACTGGATGCGCTTTATTATGCCTTCGAGGCGGACGGACAACGTTTTTCAGATCCCTGCGGGCGTGCCTTTACCGGCAGAGAACGATGGGGAAGATTGAGCCATGCAAAGCGGCTTTTACTGTCGCCGGTGGCGGAGCCGGAGTTTGACTGGGAGGGTGATGAACCCTTACAGATCCCGTATGAAGACTGTATCGTATACCGTGCGCATGTGCGGGGACTGACAAAGCATGTTTCTTCCCAAACAGAGCACCGGGGAACATTTCGCGGTGTTGTGGATAAGATCCCATATCTGAAAAACTTGGGGATCACCACCCTGGAGCTTTTGCCTGCCGTGGAATTTCAGGAAGTGATGATGCCGGAGCATGCAGAGGGCAACCCGTATGGAAACAGCGAACCGACCGGCCGGATCAATTACTGGGGTTATACTGAGGCCTGCATGTTTGCACCGAAGGCTTCCTATGCAGATCCGGGCAGCAATCCGGTGACAGAAATGAAATATATGATCCGTCAGCTCCATAAGGCCGGAATAGAGCTGGTTCTGGAGCTTTATTTTACCGGAAAAGAGACACCGGAACAGGTTCTTGAGACGGTGCGGTTCTGGGTGCGCGAGTACCATGTGGACGGGATCCATATCACGGGCAGTGTCCCGACTTACCTGCTGGCGAAAGATCCGTATCTTACAGATACCAAGCTCTGGGCAGTTTCCTGGGAAGAGGAAAAGCCGGAGGCGGGTGAGAAAAAGCATCTTGGTGAGTACAATGAGGGCTTTCTCATTGACATGCGCCGTGCATTAAAGGGCGACGAAGAGCAGATGAGCAGCCTGATCTATCGCAGCCGCCGTAATCCGGCACATTGTGGTGTGCTCAATTTCATGGCAGGAACCAATGGCTTTACCATGATGGACATGGTTTCCTATGACCAGAAGCACAATGAGGCCAATGGAGAAAACAACCGGGACGGAAGTGATTACAACTATTCCTGGAACTGCGGTGCGGAAGGACCGGTCCGCAAGAAAAAAATCTTGGATCTGCGGGCGAGACAGCTGCGTAACGCCATGCTGATGCTGTTTTTAAGCCAGGGAACACCGGTATTGTTAGCCGGTGATGAATGCGGGCATTCCCAGAACGGCAATAACAATGCCTACTGCCAGGACAATGAGACATCCTGGATAAACTGGAATCTGAACCGATGGGATCAGAAGCTTCTGACCTTTGCAAAGCACGTGATCGCATTTCGTAAGGCGCATCCGGTGTTTCATATGGAGCAGGAGCCGAGGGTGATGGATTACTTGGCCTGCGGACATCCGGACATCTCTTACCACGGTGTGAACGCCTGGCAGCCCGAATTTGAAAATTTCCGCCGCCAGATCGGGATCTTGTACTGTGGGAGTTATGCCAAAAAGGCGGATGGCAGAGAGGATGACTTTTTCTTTGTGATCTACAACATGCACTGGGAACCGCATGAGTTTGCTCTGCCGAATCTTCCCAAAGGCCTGGAGTGGAGTCTGTCGTTTGATACCAGTGACAGCACCTCTGGAGGCTTCTACGAAGAAGGGCAGGAAAAGGCACTTTCCAGTCAGAAAAATTACATGGTTCCATCCCGTTCGGTTCTGGTATTCAGGGGAAAGAAAAAGGCGAAAATCCTTGACAAAGCAAGGTAAAACAGATATAAATAAAAGGCAATGAAAGCATGAGCAAACGGCCTTTCGGCTGTTATCGCATTTAGGAGGAATAAAGATGAACAAGACAGAATTAGTAGCAGCAGTAGCCGAGCAGGCAGGTATTTCCAAGAAGGACGCTGAGGCAGCAGTAAAGGCATTTACTGATGTGGTTGCAGAGGCTATGAAGGCAGGAGATAAAGTTCAGTTAGTTGGCTTTGGTACCTTCGAGGTATCTGAGAGAGCAGCAAGAGAAGGCCGCAATCCGAGAACCGGTGAGACCATGACCATCGAGGCTTCCAAGACTCCGAAGTTCAAAGCTGGTAAGGCATTAAAGGATCTTGTAAACGCTTAATTTTACGTTCAAATAAGATTTCCTCCTGAGATGTATCTTGCATTTCAGGAGGTTTTTTTAATAAGAAAAGGGGAAAACAATGCGCTTAGATAAATATCTGAAGGTGTCCCGTATCATCAAACGGAGGACTGTGGCAAACGAAGCCTGTGACAGTGGCCGCGTGATGCTCAATGACAAGGTTGCCCGTGCCAGCGCAGAGGTCAAGGCGGGAGATGTCATCGAGATCGCATTTGGCAACAAGTCAGTCAAGGTGCGTGTGACGAGTGTCCAGGAGACCATCCGCAAAGAGGACGCCAAGGAAATGTTTGAATACGTGTAACACTCTGAATTGAGTAATAGCTCTTGAAAATGACGGTGCTATGCTTTAAAATGAGAACATACAGATCATTAGAAAGTCAGGTTCATAAAGGCTGGTGGGAAACGTGAAAAAACGGAAAACAGGGCATGGCAGACGCAAGGAAGGTCTGGGTAACCGTCTGGCCATTGTTGGCATTACCGTGGTGGTACTCAGCCTGGCATTGGTCGTCAATATCAAGAACAGCTCCATGGAGAAAAAGGTCATGGAGTATCAGGCCAAGGAAGAATCCTTGACCCGTCAGGTAGAAAACGAACAGAAACGGGCTGCAGAACTGGAAGAACGCAGGGTCTATGTGCAGACCAAGCAGTATATTGAGGAAGTGGCAAAGCAGAAACTGGGGCTGGTCAAACCGGATGAGGTGCTTCTTAAGCCAAGACCGAAGAATAATTAAAGAGATGGTGACAGATGGTTTGGGTGTTTTTCACCCGAACCATTTTTGCGCAATGAGTTATCGTATGGGATGGACAGGCGGAAGATTATGTTAAAACGAGTTGGAGATTATATCCGGAAACATCATATGATCGCTTTTCGGGATGCCGTGATCGTGGCACTTTCCGGTGGGGCAGATTCAGTATGTCTTTTGACGGTTCTGAAAAAATTGTCAGAAGATGTCGGATTTGCGCGCTTGCTGTCCGGTGGAGATCCGAATGAAAAACGGATGGATGCGGCACCGGCATTTGCAGTCTGTGCGGTGCATGTTCACCATGGGATCCGGGGGACAGAGGCAGACCGGGATGAGGCCTTTGTGCGGGATCTTTGCAAGCGGCTGTCGGTGCCGCTTCATGTGGAGCACTGCAGAGTGCCGGATTATGCAAAGGAACATGGTCTCTCGGAGGAAGAAGCCGGACGAATGCTGCGATATCAGGTGCTGGAGGAAGAAGCCGGACAATGGGAACAAAAACTGGAGGCAGGAGGTCAGGTAAGGATTGCCCTGGCGCATCATGGGGATGACAATGCAGAAACGATTCTGCATCATCTTCTGCGTGGCAGCGGTCTTACGGGTCTTTCCGGGATCCGTCCGGTGCAGGGACGACGTATCCGCCCGCTTCTTGACCTGGGACGGGACGAGATCCGGGAATACCTGCGGTCAGAAGGGATGGATTGGTGTGAGGACAGTACCAATCAGTCCGACGTTTATACCAGAAACCGTATCCGCAGTCAGGTGATGCCGGTTTTAAAGACCATGGTCAATGAACAGGCACAGGAACATATCCTTCAGGCCGGGCAGATCATTGGACAGGCAGATGATTACTTGAAAAAACAGGCAGAAAAGATCTGGAGCGAGGCTCAAAACGGAACAGAAAAAAAATCAGAACGGGTATCGGGACAGATTGTGGCCATCTCCCTTTCTGTCTTTCAGAGCCAGCCGGATATCCTGAAAACATATCTGATTCGGCATATGCTAGACCAGCTGAATCCGGGATGGAAGGATATCACAAACCGCCATTTTCAGAGCATCGCTGCGCTGGCAGAGAAAAAGGTGGGGAGCCGGATCGATCTTCCGGGCGGACTTATGGCCCGGGTCGGATATGAGAATCTGGAAATTTTAAGATCGCACGGCACATTCAGCATGGAAAGTGCCTGTCGATGCAGTGTCATGCCAAGACTGCATATGACGGTTTTTTCTCGTCAAAAAGGCCGCGAAATTCCGAAAAACCAGTGTACGAAATGGTTTGACTATGATAAAATCAAAGGTGCTTTGTCTGTGAGGACCAGGAGGCCGGGAGATTACCTGCTCCTGCCGTCCGGCGGAAAAAAAACCATCGCCCGTCTCATGATCGATGAGAAGGTTCCAAAAGAAAAAAGGGATCAGATCCTGCTTCTGGCAGAGGGGGATCATGTGCTGTGGGCAGTGGGCTTACGGATCAGCGAATACTATAAGGTAGAAGAACAAACAGCAAATATATTGCAGGTAAGCTGCGATGGAGGAAGAGATTATGGCAGATAAGATCAGAGTATTGTTGCCGGAAGAAGATGTAAACAAGAGAATCAGTGAAGTAGCAGAACAGATCAGCAAAGATTATGAGGGAAAAGAGATCCATCTGATCTGCATTTTAAAGGGCGGTGTGTTTTTTACCTGTGAACTGGCAAAGCGCATTACTGTGCCGGTGAGCATGGATTTCATGTCGGTTTCCAGTTATGGGGATGACACCAAATCCAGCGGCGTTGTCCGGATCGTCAAAGACCTGGATGAATCCCTGGCAGGAAAGGAAGTCCTGATCGTGGAGGATATCATCGATTCCGGACGCACCCTGTCCTATCTGATCGAGGTATTAAAGCAGCGTGGACCAAAGAGCATTCATCTGTGCACACTGCTTGATAAACCGGAGCGCCGGGTAAAAAAACAGGTGAAGGTGGATTATACCTGTTTTACGATCCCGGATGAGTTTGTAGTGGGCTATGGTCTGGACTATGCCCAGAAATATCGCAACCTTCCGTACATTGGTGTGGTCGAGGTTGAGGAATAAGGAGGCCGATGCGTGAAACAGCAAAGTGTTTTTCGGGGCAGCTGGATGCTTTGCGTGCTGCTCCTGATCGTCATTGCCCTGGCGTTTATGCCGGGCAAAAAACAGAATGAACTGAGTTACCAGCAATTCAGGCTGGCGCTTGAAAGCGGCAATGCCCAGTCGCTGGTCATTTACCAGAATGAGCAGACCCCAACCGGTGAGGTACATTTTACCAACCAGTCGGGAGATCTGTCCGTAACTTATGTATCGGATGTCAATCAGGTACAGCAGATGCTGCAGGAGATGGAGATTGACTACACGATGCAGGATGTTCCGCAGACAAGCTACTGGATGAGCACCATTGTTCCGGTGCTGATCTCCGTCGGTGCAGTTGTGCTGGTGCTGTTCATCATGAATACCCGGGCAGGTGCAGGCGGTGGTGCCAATGCCAAGATGATGAATTTTGGAAAGAGCCATGCCCGGATGACCAACACCAGCAATGTAACCTTTAAAAATGTGGCAGGACTTCAGGAGGAAAAGGAAGATCTGGAAGAAATGGTGGATTTTCTTCGCAATCCGCAGAAGTATACCAGTGTCGGTGCGAGAATCCCGAAAGGCGTGATTCTGGTGGGACCTCCCGGAACCGGTAAGACCCTGCTTGCCAAGGCCGTGGCCGGTGAGGCAGGCGTACCGTTCTTTTCCATCTCCGGTTCGGACTTTGTGGAAATGTTTGTCGGTGTGGGTGCTTCCCGTGTCCGTGACCTGTTTGAGGATGCCAAGAAGGCAGCACCGTGTATCGTTTTTATTGATGAGATCGATGCCGTAGCCCGCAGAAGAGGCACAGGCATGGGCGGAGGCCATGATGAGCGCGAGCAGACCTTGAACCAGCTTCTGGTAGAGATGGATGGTTTCGGCGTAAATGAAGGCATTATCGTTATGGCAGCTACCAACCGTGTGGACATTCTGGATCCGGCTATCCTGCGTCCGGGACGTTTCGACCGGAAGGTTGCCGTAGGACGTCCGGATGTGAAGGGACGCGTGGAGATCCTTCAGGTACATTCCAAGGAAAAGCCGCTGGGAGAAGATGTAGATCTGGCTCGCGTGGCTAAGACAACTTCCGGTTTTACCGGTGCAGATCTGGAAAACCTTATGAACGAGGCAGCCATTCTGGCGGCAAGAGAAAACCGCAGCTTCATCCGCCAGTCGGATATTGACCGTTCCTTTGTGAAGGTTGGAATCGGAGCAGAGAAAAAGAGCCGCGTGATCTCTGAAAAAGAAAAGAAGATCACGGCTTACCATGAATCCGGTCATGCGATCTTATTCCATGTACTGCCGGATGTGGGACCGGTTCATACGGTATCCATCATCCCGACCGGTGTGGGGGCAGCAGGTTATACCATGCCGCTTCCGGCATCGGATGAGATGTTCAACACCAAAGGAAAGATGCTGCAGGATATCATGGTATCCCTGGGTGGACGTATTGCGGAGGAGATCATCTTCGGTGATGTGACGACCGGTGCTTCCCAGGATATCAAACATGCCAGCAAGGTGGCTCGTGCAATGGTGACACAGTACGGCATGTCGGAAAAAGTCGGCATGATCGATTACGGAAGCGATGATGACGAGGTCTTCATCGGCCGCGATTTCGGCCATGTGCGTACCTATAGCGACGAAGTAACTGCAGCTATCGATGAGGAAGTCAAACGCATTGTGGACGAGTGCTATGAGAAGGCAAAAGCCATTATCCTGGAACACAGGGATGTGCTGGAGCGCTGCAGCGCACTGCTGATCGAAAAAGAAAAGATCGGTCAGGAAGAGTTCGAGGCACTGTTTTAGAAATAAAGAGAAAATCCTGTACAAACTGCACAAAAACTTTTTTGAAATTTGTGTATATTTGTTAACACTTATTTCTTGGAGCGTGCTATTATAATAGGCGTAAACCCCCCAATACATTATATAGTTTTTGCTACACCCCATAAGAAACGAAATACCTTCTCCTGAAAGAGCCAGCTACCCCGCTGGCTCTTTCGCTTTCTAAATTACAGTCTGTATCATGTATGGATTGTATACTTTTTAAACATGTTGTAATTAACATGATAATCACTTAAAATAGAAGACGATAGATTTTACATCAGAAATCCGATACGAAAAATTTCCCCAGAGTTCGTAGAAAGGGCGAACCCGGACAGGAAGGAGTAAGAGAGATCATGTTTGAAGACCATCAGGAAAATGGAATCAACCGGCAGGCATTGTTTGCAGATGAAACGCAGGATTATCGAAAACCGGAGGAACCGGATGCAGGTGAAACGGTAACACTTCGTTTTCGTACTGCGAAGGACGATGTCGACCGGGTTTTTTATATAGAAGAGGCAAAGAATGTACAGGCAGCATTGAGAAAGGTATCTTCGGACAGTCTCTTTGATTACTATGAGTACCGGATGGAGGTTGACAGTCATCCGCAGAGATATTACTTTCAGGTGGTAAGGGGTGAGGAGATCTGTTATTTTAATCGTCTGGGAGCTACCATGGATATCCAGGACTGCTATGCCTTTCGCATCACCCCGGGCTTTCATACACCGGAGTGGGCAAAGGGCGCAGTGATGTACCAGATCTTTGTAGACCGTTTCTGCAATGGCGATAAGACAAATGACGTGACAGAGTGCGAGTATGTTTACATTGGCCGTCCGGTACATCAGGTTGATGACTGGAGTACAAATCCTTCCACCATGGATGTGGGCTGCTTTTACGGCGGTGATCTGCAGGGTGTGTGGGATAAGCTTGATTATCTGCAGTATCTTGGCGTGGAAGTCATTTATTTTAACCCGCTTTTCGTGTCTCCGTCCAATCATAAGTACGACAGTCAGGATTATGACCATATCGATCCGCACTATGGTGTGATCGTGAAGGATGGCGGTGAGCCGGTAAGCGCGGATGCAGCAGATAATGAACACGCAACCAAGTATCAGATGCGCAGTGCGGATCCGGAAAATCTGGCAGCCAGTGATGCGTTTTTTGCCCGATTCATGGAAGAGGTTCACAAGCGCGGGATGCGGGTGATCATAGACGGAGTATTCAATCATTGCGGCTCTTTTAACAAGTGGCTGGATCGGGAAAAGATCTACAGCCATCAGGGAAGCTATGAAGCAGGTGCCTATGAGAGCAAAGAAAGTCCTTATTGCAGTTTCTTTAAGTTTTATAAGGAAGACGAATGGCCGGACAACGGCAGCTATGACGGCTGGTGGGGACATGATACCCTGCCGAAGTTAAACTACGAGGATTCCCCGAAGCTGTTTGAATATATCATGAATATTGCTGAAAAATGGGTGTCTGCACCGTATGGAGTGGACGGTTGGAGACTGGATGTGGCAGCAGACCTGGGACACAGCAGTGAGTATAACCACAAATTCTGGCAGGAGTTTCGAAAACATGTCAAAAAAGCCAATCCGGAGGCCATCATCCTGGCAGAGCATTACGGTGACCCAAGCAGCTGGCTTGCGGGAGACCAGTGGGACACAGTCATGAACTATGATGCCTTTATGGAGCCGTTAACCTGGTTTTTGACTGGTATGGAGAAACACAGTGACGAGTACAACGGTGCCCTTTACGGAGACGGAGTGAGCTTCTTCCGCTCCATGTATTACCATATGAGCCGCATGCAGACCCAGTCGGTTCTGGTGGCCATGAACCAGCTTTCCAATCACGACCACAGCCGCTTTTTAACCCGCACAAACCAGATCGTGGGAAGGCTTGCCACGGCAGGAGCAAAGATGGCAGAATTTGGCATCAATTACGGAATCTTTCGTGAGGCCGTTATGCTGCAGATGACCTGGCCGGGTGCACCGACTCTGTACTATGGAGATGAGGCCGGAGTTTGCGGCTGGACAGATCCGGATAACCGCCGGACTTATCCGTGGGGATCAGAAAACTTTGAGCTGATCGAATACCATCGTTATCTGATCGACCTGCACAAGAAGCTGCCGGCTCTTCGGCGCGGCTCCTTAAAGCAGCTTCTGGCAGACCGTCAGCTCATCGTCTATGGACGCATGAGCGGGGAAAACAAGTGTGTTGTCATCATTAACAACCGGGGAGAGGGAAGAACCGTCAGTGTCCCGGTATGGGAGCTTGGCATCACCGATGAGGATGACATCACCCGTATGATGCTGTCAGATGAAAAAGGTTATAATGCAGGCCGCATTGACTATCACGCCGACCATGGCTGGCTGACGCTGGATGTACCGGCGCACAGTGGTGTTCTGTTCTCCAGTGGGGCATTGATTTAAACCATAAAAATATAAAAACTGCTTGCAATTTGGGAACCCATATGATAAGATAATTTTTGCTTGTCGAAGCTAGTATGGATGGGTTCCCGAGTGGCCAAAGGGGGCAGACTGTAAATCTGTTAGCTGTGCTTTCGGTGGTTCGAATCCACCTCCATCCATTTCCTGAAAAGGATATGCCGCAGTGGCGGAACTGGCAGACGCACAGGACTTAAAATCCTGCGGGACTAATCTCCCGTGCCGGTTCGATTCCGGCCTGCGGCATTCTTATTTTAGGTAATGATGGTTCGGCTTAAGATTCTTGGATGGTTTTCTATTTATCCGATTTTCATGAATTTTAAAAAAGTTGAAAAAATACTTGCAATTCAGAAAAGCTTGTGGTAAGATAAGAGACGTCTCAAGGACAACAATTTCATATGCGCGAGTGGCTCAGTTGGTGGAGTACGACCTTGCCAAGGTCGGGGTCGCGGGTTCGAGTCCCGTCTCGCGCTCTCAAGATATAAGAAAAGGATATCCGTTAAGGATATCCTTTTCTTATATGTTCGAGTCCGGCCGGACTCGAACGGTTCGAGGTCTCCACTCCGTTCCGGTCGTCGCAAAGCGAACGTCCACTGGACGTTCTGCGACGTCTCGCGCTCTCTTTCTGCGTTCGAGGTTTACACTTCATTTTGGTCGTCGCAAAGCGAACGTCACAAGGTGCCGCAATTTGTTGTATAAAAGTAGGCATTTTCTGAACTGAAAATGCCGTATGATACAGTGATGGTAGCAGATTTTGCCGATTTGGAATGCGAAGCATCGGCAAAATCCGTTACAGTTTGTGCAAAGCATAAACTGTAACGCGTTCTGCGACGTCTCGCGCTCTCTTTCTGCGTTCGAGGTTTACACTTCGTTTCGGTCGTCGCAACGTGAATGTTTCAGCGTATTTTGGTGGTACCATGTTTGTGCAAAGCATGAACTGTAACACGTTTTAATAATTTTTCAATAGTTCGTTCATGCAGATGGTCAGTCCGGGATAGATTCCGACGGGGATGTCCTGTTCAAAGGTATAGATCACGGGGGCGACATCTTCTTCGTAATGGTAGACGGTTACGCGTTCTTTGACGGGATCTACGATCCAGTATTCCCGCACACCGTTCTGGGAATAAATCCCGTTTTTAATGCCGTAATCCAATCGGCGGCTGGAGGGGGAAACAACTTCAAAGATAAGGTCAGGAGCTCCGGAGCAGCCACGGCTGGTCAGTTTATCCGGATCGCAGATCACGGAAATGTCGGGCTCTACCCAGTCGCGGTCATCGGCATCCAGGTTGACGGCAAAGGGGGCAGGATATACGCGGCAGGAGCCACCATGATCACTGATATGTTTTCGAATCAGATAATGAATACCAGATACAATCTCCTGATGGATCCTGCTGGGGGGAGCCATGTCATAAAACGTTCCGTCAATGAGTTCAGCATGCATATCTTCAGGCTGATTCCAGTAATCTTTGGATGTATAACGCTGTTTTAACAAAGACATGGTAACACTTCCTTTCTTTCATTCTTTTACCCATTATAAAGCCAATGAGCCAAACAAACAAGGCTTTACTTTTTCGGGAAAGTTTTCTAAGATATTGGAGAATACAAAAAAAGAGGCGTTGCCATGAAGTTTATTTATACAAGGATCAACGATGAGATCCGTATTGACCGGATCGAGGATCCGGAGGCGGTCATCTATGTGCCGGAACAGTTTGAGGGTTGTCCGGTGACGGAGCTTGGCTCTTATGTGCTGGCCCACAGCGAAGTGGAGGAGATCCATCTTCCGCCGTATGTGAGAAAGATCGGAGCATATGGCTTTTATGAATGTGAGAAGCTGAAACGGATCTACTGCTACAGTCGGGTTCTGGATCTGGGAGCCGGGCTGTTTGCCGGAGTTTCTGCAGTGGAATATCTGGATATCACGGAATTTCCGGGAGAGCGTTCCTGTCTCAAGGAAATGCTTGCGGAGCTTCGTCAAACCTTGCGTGTGCAGCTTCACCAGATGTTGGTTGAAGGGGAGGACGCGGCTGACTGGAAGCAGAGGCAGGATGAAAAGGAGGCACGCCTGATCTTTCCGGAATATTATGAGGATTCTGTGGAGAACACACCGGCGCGTATCGTCTGTATCGAGACCCACGGCTGCGGACATCGTTACCGTTATTGTTTTGCGGGGCGGGTGTTCCAGTATCGTGGCTATGATGAACTCTTTCCTCATGTTCAGGTGCAGGAAAAGGAGGAGCTGGTGACTGAACTGGCGCTGGGACGGCTGATGTATCCGCGGGAGCTGTCGGAAAAATTCAGAGAACATTATCGGAGCTATGTGAAAGAGCATTGGAAATGCGCGGGAACTCTGCTGATCCGGGCAGACCGGCTGCAAAAAAATGTGGTGAGCAATCTGGAGGCAGGGAAGCTTCCATGGTTTGTGGATGAAATTCTGAATGAAGAGCCGGAGAAAGAGCATATGCTCGGTGAACTGGTAAGCCTTGCCCAGGAAGCAGGCGATACCGAGATGGTGAGCTGGCTTATGGAGCTAAGACACCGTTTGAGCCGTTTGGTCACATCCGAAAACCAACAGCAGCCGAAACGAAAACGTCGGTTTGAACTATAAACGACAGGAAGGAGTGCAGGCATAAGATGATCGATCCAACCAGACACAGGCAATTGGAAGAATTGAATATGGCAGAACTCTGCACCCGGATTTTTCAAAATTCCAGAAATGAGCTGTATTTAAATATGCGTTATCTGGATCTTTCTTTAAGTTCGCTGGGGTTTGAGGCAGATATAAACTGTCATGGAGTGGGAACCGATGGATTTTTGATCTATTATCATCCGGATTATATCTGTGATCTGTATCAACGAGGGCGCGTGCATGTGAACCGCGCCTATCTGCATATGGTGCTGCATTGCCTGTTTGGCCATATGGACACACGTGGAAAACGTAAGGAGGAGCTGTGGAACCTGGCCTGTGACATTGCGG
Source organism: Oscillospiraceae bacterium (assembly GCA_963642615.1). GTDB lineage: Bacteria > Bacillota > Clostridia > Lachnospirales > Lachnospiraceae > Brotaphodocola. The sequence continues at coordinate 98,503 of CAVIHW010000003.1, forward strand.
TGGAATCCATACTGGATGAGATGTATGTCAAATGCATCCGTGTGGCGCCGTCCCCCTTCCGGCGGGACTGGTATGGGAGACTTCGCACCAGGCTTTCGGTACTGAATGCGGAAGGCGTGTATCGTGTGTTAAAAGAGGAAGATCTTGAAGCGCGGAGGCTGGAACGTCTGGCAGCAGAATTTCTGGTGGATGATCACGGTTACTGGGAGCTGCCGCAGGATTCTCCCAAAACGCCCATGGTGCGCCAGACTCAGTGGAACAATAACCGGGAAAAGGTACAGACTGAGATGGAGACCATGGGAGATCAGCAGGATGAAGAATCAAAAAGTGTGCTGGAACAGGTTCAGGTGGAAAACCGGGAACGCTATGATTACCGCAGATTCCTGCAGCGCTTTTCGGTGCTTCGGGAGGAGATGCAGGTAGATCCGGATTCGTTTGATTATAATTTTTATACCTACGGTCTTTCTCTTTACGGAAATATGCCGCTTATAGAGCCTATGGAATCCAAAGAGGTGAGCCGGATCGAAGATTTTGTGGTGGTGATCGACACCTCCATGTCCTGTTCCGGTGATCTGGTACGGCGTTTTTTGGAAGAAACCTACGACGTGCTCTGTCAGTCGGACAGTTATTTTAAAAAGACCAATATCCATATCATCCAGTGCGACGAACAGGTGCAGCAGGATTGCCGGATCACAAACCGGGAAGAGATGGAAGCCTATATGAGGGATTTTACCATCATCGGCCAGGGCGGAACGGATTTTCGTCCGGCTTTTGAATATGTGAACGGGCTGGTGCGCCAGGGAGCCTTTCACAGGCTGAAGGGACTGTTGTATTTCACAGATGGTGAAGGTATTTATCCGGTAAAACGACCGGTGTATGATACTGCATTTGTCTTTCTGAAGGATCAATATACGGACATTTCGGTTCCGGCCTGGGCAATGAAGCTCATCCTTGAGCCGGAGCAGCTTTTGGAAGATACAGCCTGATCAGACAGGTGCAAAAGTAACGATTCAGCACTCCATCCGCAGAACACAGTTTTGTATGGCTCTGAATCGTTACAAAAAATCCGGAAAGGAAAATAAAGAATCATATGAATATCAAGCGTGCAAAACAGGAAATCAAGGATACGGTGGCTGCGTATCTGGCAAAGGATGAATTCGGATCTTACGAGATCCCGTCCATCCGCCAGCGTCCCATGCTTTTGATCGGACCGCCGGGAATCGGAAAAACCCAGATCATGGAACAGGCAGCGCAGGAATGCCAGATCGGTCTGATATCTTATACCATCACTCATCATACAAGACAGAGTGCAGTGGGATTGCCCTTTATCGAGCATAAAATGTACGGCGGCAGGGAGTATGCCGTGACGGAATATACCATGAGTGAGATCGTGGCATCGGTCTACGAGCGCATTGAAAAGAGCGGTATGCCGGAGGGCATTTTGTTCATTGATGAGATCAACTGCGTATCCGAGACGCTGGCACCGACCATGCTGCAGTTTTTACAGGGAAAATCCTTCGGCAATCACAAGATTCCGGAGGGATGGATCATCGTGGCCGCAGGAAATCCGCCGGAATACAACAAGTCCGTGCGGGAATTTGATATTGTGACCATGGATCGTATCCGCCGGATCGACGTGGAACCGGATCTTTCGGTCTGGAAGGATTACGCAAAGAGTGCAGGTGTGCATCCTGCCATTCTTTCCTACTTAAATGTACGTCCGCAGAATTTCTGCCAGATCGAGACTACGGTGGATGGAAAGCGGTTTGTGACACCCCGTGGCTGGGAGGATCTGTCAGAACTGATCTGGATTTACGAAAAACAGAAACGGAAGATGGATCGGGAGCTGGTGGGCGAATATATCCAGTTTCCGAAGATCGCGAAGGACTTTGCAAACTACCTGGAGCTGTATTATAAATACCGGGATGATTATCAGGTGGAGCAGGTGCTTCAGGGGCAGATTTCGGAAGCAGCGGTAGACAAGCTGCAGAAAGCATCCTTTGATGAGCGCATCAGCGTGGTGAGCCTTTTATTATCCGGCTTGAATGAGAAATTTCGGAATACCATCCGCATGGAAGAGATGATGAATCTGAGGATGGAGCAGATGAAAAGGCTTCAGACTCAAAAAACATCAGAGGACAGGACGGATGAAACGGATGCCAATGTAAAAATCGGAAGCGCCCTTGTGAAAAACTTATCTTCTCTGACAGAGGAGTTCCATGAAAACTGGTCGCATCTTTGGGAGAACAATCTCTTATCGCGCACGCAGCTTCGCACCTACCGGGCTGTGAGCGCTAAGCTGGAAGAAGACCTGATGGAACTGAAAAAGAGCGGGATCCAAGACTGGGAGGATGGCTTTGCACTGCTGCGAGAGCGTTTTGGTGCCGACAGTGATCGCTATGAGGAATTGTTTGATGATGCCGGAAAATCTTTAGAGCATGCTTTTGATTTTATGGAGACTGCCTTTGCGGGAAGCCAGGAGCTGGTATTGTTTGTTACCGAGCTAAACACGGGCGCTTACAGCGTACATTTTTTGCAGGACTATGAGTGCGAGCGCTATTACCGGTATAACCGCGATCTTTTGTTTTCTCGGGAGGAAGAGGAAATCGACATGTTATTAAAGAATAGGAGATAATGGGATATGATGTTTTTGACAAAGCTGATGCTTTTGACCGCTGCGGAAACAGACGCGGATCTGTCTGCGGTTTTGCAAGAAACAAAGGCGGTCGCAGAGGAGGTTCAGGAGGATCTTCAGAATTTAAAACCAAATGTCATTCTGGAAACGCTAAAGAGCTGGATTCCTGGGCTTATGAGCTTTGGCTATCGTCTGGCCGTTGCGATCCTGATCCTGGTGATCGGAAACCGGATTGTCTACGCAGTGCGAAAGTTTTTGCATAAAACCTTTGAGCATATGAACATGGATCCGAGTCTCAGTCGTTTCCTGATCTCGGTTGCGGATGCCTGCATTTATGCGCTGGCTATTTTCATTGCTGCAGATAAGATCGGCATTCCGTCGGCATCCATCATTGCGCTGCTTGGCTCCGCCGGTCTGGCTGTGGGTCTGTCCTTGCAGGGCAGTCTGTCCAATGTGGCAGGCGGGATCTTGCTGATGCTGCTTCGCCCGTTTGGTGTCCATGACTATATTGTGAGCGGCGGATATGAGGGAACCGTGCAGAGCATTGGCCTGGCCTATACCACGATCATTACCATCGATAACAAGAAGATTACCATCCCGAACGGACAAATCTCCAACAGCACGGTGGTAAACGTAACCGCGCAGGAAAAGCGCCGGGTAGACCTGGTGGTAGGCATTGGTTATCAGTCGGATATAAAGAAAGCCAAGGAACTGATCCGGCGTGTATTTGAAAATCACCCGCTGGTTCTTGTTGAAGATGGCATTACCGTTTATGTGGATGAGCTGGCCGACAGCGCCGTGATGATCGGCGGCCGCGGCTGGACAAAGACCGAGAATTATTGGCAGGTACGCTGGGATGTTTTAGAGGCGATCAAAGAAACCTTCGATGCAAACGGTATTGAGATACCGTTTAATCAGATTGATATCAATATCAAAAATCAGTAACCTGTGAAAAAAGTCACGGACATCCGAAGTTTTCCACCAGAACATTCGCCACATTTGGGGATAAGAAAAGGTTCGAAGTGCCGGGGCGGGCATACAGAACCGCATACCCTGGTGGAATTTTTACCTCGTGTGCTTGCGCCGCC
>CAVIHW010000004.1:0-30937 GCA_963642615.1 Oscillospiraceae bacterium
TTTATTTTTTATGAGCCATTTATGATAATGTCCTAATATACCACAAGGGAAAATGCCCCACGTGTGTTATTACCACCCATCTATTATTCTAGCGAGAGCCTTGGGTACAAACCACCAAATAATTAATAATACCATAAACACTATATATGGAATATTTTCTGAGTTTCCTGAGAGTTTCAAAGCAATCGCAATAAATATTATAATAGGAAAAACTAACACTTGAATTATATATTGTATTAATTCTCCCAATGAAAATGTACCTAAAAACTTAGGTGGCGGATTATCGCGAGGAAATTTTTCGCGGTAATCGTAAGGAAGGAGTCGATGTATGATATACAATACGACTGCAGTAATTACAATCCATTTTGGATAAAGCTCTATGCATTTTTCTATAGACATATTTTTATTATATCCCCGCGTAATCAGAGAAACGTATTGCGTACCTGCCGCTATAGCCATACTGTAAAGATAACCATGCTACATAGTTAAAAAAATCTGTATACGTTTCGATAGTAAATCCAATCATTGTGGATTTTAAAATTCCTAAAGCAGTGTCTGCAACTCCTGCATATCCACCAAGAATATAGCTACAAACAACGGCCATTGAATTTTGAATTAAGGCTTCTTTTTCAACGTTTCCATAATTCAGAAGAATAGTATCATCCGTCATATACTGTTGAAATAAAGCATCTAAAGAAACATTGGGATCTTTCACAAATTCAGATGTGATTTGATCTATTAACCACTTTAAATCTTTGTAAACATCAATTGCAGTTGAACCAGTATCGAATCCATTGAGTAATTCGGCCAAGGCAGTAGAAAAAACATTTCGTGTAAGATCGAAATATTTCAATCCGTCTATTAATGTTTCATAATTACCACGCAAAGAAACCACACCTGAAGCTAGCTTACCAATTTTTTGTATTGAACTTGAAACTTTTGTTGAACTCATATAAGTATTGTATGATTGCCGATCAGAATCGGTAATCCACTTTGCCAATGCTCCGTCAGGACCTGAACGTTTCTCTCCATCCAAAAGTAAAGCGGGTTTTCCTTGATTCCAAAAATAATCATTTCGATCTATATAATGGGATATAAACATATACTCTGCTTCTGTAGAGATATCGTTGGAGCGATTCTGCGCAATACTCCATTCTGCACAATCTATTGAATATGCAATAGATTGTGCTTTTGCCTCCAGCAATTCCTCATCTTGGGATAGTATAGCGGTACTATATGTACTTCTTGAATCAAGATAATCATTGAGAAAGGTTTCAGCATCTGCCATCCAAGTATCGTTAAAATTAAGGTTTGAAAAGTTTTCAACATTAAATTTTGCTTGTGTTGTATTTTCAAATTCTGACACAGCTTCTGCAGCTGCCAAGCCACTGACCAGAAAGCTATGCAGTTCCGTACTAGCCGCGGTTCGCCCTTGATAAGATTCGCTTGCGAAGGTCGGTGCCGCAGTTGAGTATACTATACTACTAAAAGTTAAACTAAAGGCAACAAAACGCTTTAAAGTTTTCATTCATTTCCCTCCTTTTGATGGTAATATATCTGAACTTATCATATTAAAAAAATTAGTATTCTGTCAATATGATTTATGAAATCAGATACGACAAACATAATGATTGTTATTACGTTTCAATAACAGTTTAATGATCTTGGCATTTTAACAAGTGTTGAAAAACAGATGCATTAAAGGAAGTCAGAGACACTGCTTAAGACATTCCAATAAATACTATCGCATGATTGACCGCAATGGACATCAAGTTCACTACCGCAAAGGAACGAAGGTGATGTTTATTCAGGCCTTTGATAAGAATCTATACTGCTGTGTTAATGATAAAGACATCTATGCCTTGGAAGAAATACCGGAACACGAAGCAAAATCAAAAGACCTAGATGTAGACTATACTCCGCCAAAACCAAAGAAAACCCATGTTCCATCAATGAATCATCCATGGAGGCTTCAATCCTTTAAAAAGTTTGTTAGACAGCAAGAACATCATTGGAATGATCCAGATACGCAAATCGCATAAGGAGCGGAGCTGTTGTCAAGAGGATCGTGGAATAATGAGCCACAGGCTCTTTATGCCGCGAAAGCCTCTTGACATAAAGCTCACGGATTATCCTATTGTAAGGAAAGAAGTCAAAACTTCTTTCCCTGCCTTCCCGGCGAGGGACGGGTGTGGGCAGAGCCCATAAATGTAACAAGCCCCAGCAAAAAGCCGGGGCTAATGTTTCAATTATTTTGGGACATTTTCAAAAATGCTTGACAGTTAATGTGCCAATCTCCGGCTCTTTTTTCGTTAAAAACTGTTCCATTTGACGGGCATCCGCCTCAGCTTTGGAAAATACACATCCGCAGTAATTTTGGCGGTAAAGGCCATATTTTGCGGACAATTCCACCGACCGCTTATAGCCGTTTTTCTTTTTAAAATCCGACGGCAGATGTTCCACCTGATAGATCCCTGACAGCTCTTCTCCGATCTCATTGAGCTTTTGAGCATTTTTTAACGGACTGATGGTAAGTGTCGTAGTAAAATAGTCAAAACCGCCCGCCACGGCCATTTTTGCCGTTTCCTCAAGACGAAGCCAAAAGCAGCGCGCACAGCGTTCTCCTCCCTCCGGCACCTTTTCCAGTCCCTTACTTGCCGCATAAAAACGCTCTGGCTCATAAGTTCCCACCACGAGGCGGATCGGATGCTTTGCAGGAAGGTGATCGATCAGATACTGCTGCTCCGCCGCACGCTTCTCGTATTCCTCTTTTGGAGAAATGTTCGGATTGTAATAAAATACCGTAATCTCAAAATGATCGGACAGGTATTCCAGCACATAGCTGCTGCATGGTGCGCAGCAGCTATGCAGCAAGAGCCGGGGAACCCGGCTCTTTTTTTGCTGTTCTTTTATGATTTCTTCCAGCTCACGCTGATAGTTTCTGCGGTTCATAGATCCTCCCAAAAGGCATTAGAGGAAATCACGAATGCGCTTGCTGCGAACCGGATTACGCAGTTTTCTCAGTGCCTTTGCCTCGATCTGACGGATACGCTCACGGGTTACATTGAAAGATTTGCCAACTTCCTCGAGTGTGCGCGGATGTCCATCCTCCAGGCCAAAACGCATCACGATCACCTGACGCTCACGCTCTTTCAAATCACCGAGCAATGCATCGATGTGCTCTCTGAGCATGACATTTTCCACATTGCCCTCCGGAGTCAGAACATTGTTGTCTGCAACGAAATCACCGAGGTTGGAATCATCCTCCTCGCCGATCGGAGTTTCTAAGGATGCCGGTTCTCTGGCGATCTGCATGATCTCCATAACCTTATCTTCTGACATCTCAAGAGCCTCTGCAAGCTCTGCAACAGACGGCTCATAGCCGAGTTCCAGAGTCAGCTTTCGCTGCATCTTAGACATCTTGTTGATGGTCTCAACCATATGGACCGGTACGCGGATGGTTCGTGCCTGATCTGCCAGGGCACGGGTTACAGACTGACGGATCCACCAGGTCGCATAGGTACTCAGCTTATATCCTTTTGTATAATCAAACTTCTCAACGCCCTTGATCAGTCCAAGATTCCCCTCCTGCACCAGATCAAGAAAACTCATACCACGACCGGTATAACGCTTTGCAATGCTGACAACCAGACGCAGGTTTGCTTCGATCAGCCGCTCCTTTGCATATTCATCGCCTTCTGCCTTACGCTTTGCAAGAGTCAGCTCCTCTTCCGAGGTAAGCAGCGGAACGGTTCCGATTTCTTTTAAGTACATGCGGACCGGATCCTCGGTTCCGATTCCCTCAAGCAGATCCACTGCATCGAGCTCGATATCCTCGGATTCTTTCATGAAGCTGTCATCCATATCCACATCATCGTCATCAAGAAGCAGACTGTCCTCTGCAAGGGCAGCATCATCAATAACAGGGATCACATCAATACTTTTTTTCTCAAGGAAGCTGTATATCTGCTCCATCTGCTCAGGATCTAAGTTATCCCCTTTAAAAAAATCATTGATCTCAGTGATGTCCAATGCATTATGTTTTGTTTTGGCAACTTCTACCAGCTTTTTCAGCTTATCTAAAAAATTGTCTCTTTCCACAGTAACATCCTTTCAGTTGAAGGTTTACGAAAGCCTACACAACTAATCATTATATTACATTTTTTGTTGAATTTCAACACATTTTTCACATTCTTTTGTCTTGAAATTTTTATAACCTATGGGCAGTTGATCGTGATCTTTCTTGGGAGATTGATGATGGAAACGTCCTTTTTGCTTCCTCCATACTCTCCATCCAACACCCAGTCCACCGGTTCCTGTGCCTCTATATACAGACTATTCGTCTTAAATTTGTAAAGAAAGTCGTTGTTTTCCTCGTCATGAGTCAAAAGTGAGGCTACAATTCCGCTAAGATCCAGCGGTGTTTTCGGTGCACGGACAAGCAGCACCTCAAACAGTCCGTCATTTAATGCAACATCCTGGCTGACAAGCCCTTTAAATCCCCCAACGCTGATCGTATTGGTGATCATACCATAGATAAACTCGCCCTCTACGGTTTCCTCAGGGCTTGTGATCTTCATGACATATGTTTTAATGGAGGCAAGGCTTTTCATTCCCTCCAGGATATAGGCCTGATGTCCAAGCAGGTTTTTCTTATCCTGAGGTGTCAGGTAAGAAACCTCCGTAAGGGCACCAAAGGCTGCCACATAGACAAAATAGCGGTTTTCACCAAACATTCCGATATCGATCTCATGGGGGATTCCATTGATCGCACATCTGGCAGCTGAAAGAAGCGGTTTTGGAAGCTTCAGACTGGATGCAAAATCATTGGTGGAGCCAGACGGGATGTAACCGATCTTTACCTGCTCTTTCAGTTCCATCATGCCGGAGATCACTTCATTTAATGTTCCGTCACCGCCGCTGCATACGATCAGGTCTTTTTTGGTTCCATATCGCTGCACTGCATTCCCGGCATCCCCTGTGCTTTGTGTCACATAAACCTGGATCTGATAGCCGGAAGCCGTATAGGTATCCAAAATTTCCAGCAGCTTTGGACGGATCTTTTCCCTTCCGGATCTGGGATTGATAATAAAAAGCATTTGTTTCTTCTTTGCCATACAACCTCCCCCTCTCCTGCTTCATTCGTTATTGATCAGCCTGGTGTATCGGCCAAAGGCATTTGGCAGTGCATAGGTAGTCTTCAGTTCTTCTTTTGCGGCCGCAATATAGTTTTGGGGAATTTCCTTCTTCAACCGGATACGATAACCGATCATATGCCATTCGACATGAGAAAAAACATGCTTCGCTTTCCCTACAGGTTCCAGTTCTGCGACCGTATCCGAAGACAGGCCGAATGCCTCAGACAGTTCCTCCGGTTTTAAATGTCCTTCCCGGTTTGGAAGTTCGTAAAGAGAGGCAAGCAGGCCTGTGTCACTGCGTTTATTTAAAGCCACCTGGTCTTCATACTCCAGGATACAGATCGTTTTTTCTTCCACCCTCCGCTTCTTTGGCGGTGTCTTTACCGGGATCTCATCCGTAAGGCCATGCCTCTTTGCAAGACAAATGGACATCAGCGGACATTCCATGCAGTGCGGCTGTCCATTCGGCACACAAACGATCGCACCGATCTCAATAAGCCCCTGGTTAAAATGGCTTGCCCGCTCTTTCGGCATGGTTTTTTTCAGATGTTCTTCCATCCATTTTTTTGTGGACGCCTTTAAGATATCTTCCCGGCTTTCTGTCACCCTGGAGATGACCCGAAGGACGTTTCCGTCCACTGCCGGTACCGGATGACCAAATGCGATCGAGGAAATGGCACCGGCGGTATAGCTTCCGATCCCAGGAAGCTTTAACAGCTCTTCATACTGCTCAGGCAGCTTTCCTCCATAGTCTTCCATAATGATCGCGGCTGCCTTTTTTAAATTCCTGGCCCGGTTATAGTAACCGAGACCCTCCCAGAGTTTCATCAGCCGGTCATCCTCCACAAAGGCCAGCGAAGCCACATCCGGCAGCGCCTCAAGAAAACGTTCAAAATAGGGTTTGACCGCCTCCACCCTGGTCTGCTGCAGCATGATCTCCGAGATCCAGACCCGGTATCCTTCCGGATTTTCTCTCCAGGGCAGGATTCTGGCATGCTCCTCATACCAGGATAAAAGCGGCCCGTTCATGGCCATAAGCCTGGCATCCAGATCCAGAGTCTCATCTTCACGCTCAGAAATCTGGAGTCGGTCATAGAAAGAACCTGCGTCATACATATCCATAAATTCCTCTTACCGATACTTCTCCGGAATTTACCTCTCTTATCGTTCCGTCTGGAAGTTCTACAATGAGTTCCCCCTCATCATTGATCCCGTGAGAAATTCCTATGTAATCACCTGCAAAAGCTAACACTTTCACGCTCCGCCCTGCGTTGACCAGATTCTGGTTGTAGAGTGCCTTTAAGCGGCTCATATCTTTTGTTTCACAAAAAACAGTGTAATATTCCTCAAACGCACACATGATGCCATTGATCAGCTTTGCGCGGCAGACCGGCGTTTTAAGCTCCAGCATCAGGGATGTTGCAGTAGGACGGATCTCCTCCGGAAAATCCGGGGTGTTGGCGTTAATGCCGATCCCGACCACCACATAACGGATGGTATCTTCCTCCGTACTCATCTCTGTCAGGATACCGCAGACTTTTTTCCCGTTCACCACAATATCATTGGGCCATTTGATCATCCCGTCAAGGCCGGTTACTTCTTTGATCGATCGCAAAACCGCCATGGCCGCAAGAAGCGTCAGCATAGAAGCACGATCCGGTGCAAATTCCGGGCGGAGAAGAAAGCTGTGCCAGATCCCGCTTCCCTTTGGAGAGTTCCAGCTTCGTCCCCTTCTGCCCTTTCCGGCTGTCTGGATCTCAGCAACCGCCAGGGTTCCCTCCGGTGCACCATTCTCTGCCATACGCCGGATTGCGTTGTTCGTCGAGTCTGTTTCTTCAAAAAATTTCAGATTCTGTCCAAGCCACCGGGATGTTAATACAGCACGGATCTCTGCCTCATTTAAGATATCCGCGCTGCTTTTTAAACGGTAACCCCGGTTGCGCACCGCCTCGATCTCATATCCATCCGCTTCAAGTTGGCGGATAACCTTCCACACTGCCGTGCGGGATACTCCGAGACGTTCGCAAAGTTCCTGACCGGAAACATATCCGTCGGTTTCCTTTAAATATTTTATGATTTCGTTTTTCAAATTTTACCTCCAGATGCTGATCGCACTGAGTAAGCCAATGATCACAAGGATCACTGCAAGCAGGCACTGGACTGCTCCTCCTGCCTGTTTTTTCTTATCATGACCGCTCATTTTCAGCCGAAACGCGCCTACCACGCCATTTAAGATGGCCGCCAGCCAGAAAATTACGGGGAACAGAATACTGTTCCCCTCCGGATCTAAAAATGCAAGGATCGCACAGATAACAACCAGGATACCGATCACAATATGCAGCAGGTCAAGAAGTAGTGCGGTGTTTCGCGGATTGCGTTTTTTTTCCTGCCCGGCCATACCTTATTCTCCAAGAGTTGCCATCATCACAGCCTTGATGGTGTGCATACGGTTTTCTGCCTCATCAAAAACTCTTGACTGTGCAGATTCAAAAACCTCATCTGTCACTTCCATATCGGTGATGCCAAAGCGCTTGCCCATCTCGGCGCCGATCTTGGTCTTTAAGTCGTGGAATGCAGGCAGGCAGTGTAAAAAGATTGCCTGCTCCCCTGCATTTTTCATAACAGCAGAGGTTACCTTATACGGGGTCAGCTCGCGGATACGCTCCTCCCATACCTCATCCGGCTCGCCCATGGATACCCATACATCGGTATAGATGACATCGGCATTCTTCGTTCCCTCTTCTACGTTCTCTGTCAGGGTAATGCTGCCACCGGATGCCTTTGCATACTCTTCACACTGTGCCACAAGCTCTGCATTCGGGAAATATTTTTTCGGTGCACATGCCACAAAATGAAGACCAAGCTTTGCACAGACGATCATCAGGGAATTGCCCATGTTATAGCGGGCATCGCCCATGTATACAAGCTTCACACCCTTTAAACGGCCAAGCTGTTCGCGAACGGTCAGCATATCTGCCAGCATCTGGGTCGGATGATACTCATTGGTCAGACCGTTCCAGACCGGAACACCTGCATACTTTGCCAATTCTTCCACGATCTCCTGGCCAAATCCGCGATACTCGATTCCATCGTAAATACGTCCCAGTACGCGAGCGGTATCTGCAATACTCTCCTTCTTACCGATCTGGGATCCTGACGGATCTAAGTAAGTGGTTCCCATTCCCATGTCATGGGCTGCCACTTCGAAGGAACATCTGGTTCTGGTACTGGTTTTTTCAAAGATCAGAGCTACGTTTTTTCCTCTGTAGTTGTCTACCGGGATTCCCTCTTTTTTCTTGCGCTTTACTTCAGCAGAAAGATCTAAAAGATATAAGATCTCCTCCGGTGTGTAGTCCTTGAGTGTCAGAAAATGTCTTCCTTTTAAATTCATAATTGTCTCTCCTCTATATCTTTATCTTTTTTAATGTTAAACCACTACTATTCAGACATCTTGCCTGTCTTTGTTTTTGCGATCTCCACAGCAGAAGTAAGCATACCTGCCATACCCTGGATTTCCGATGGGATGATGATCTTGGTAGCCTTTCCGTCTGCAGCTGCCGCAAAGGCCTCCAGGCTCTTGAGCTTCAGTACCGTTTCATCTGCACCGGCTTCCCGAAGGAAACGGATACCGTCTGCCTTTGCCTGCTGCACCTTTAAGATGGCCTCAGCCTCACCTTCCGCCTCTTTGATCCGGCGTTCCTTTTCTGCTTCCGCATGAAGGATGGCTGCCTGTTTATCTGCTTCTGCATCCAGAATAGCAGATTCTTTCTTACCTTCTGCCACCAGGATCGTAGATTTCTTTTCTCCTTCCGCGCGAAGAATAGCTTCCCTTCGTTCGCGTTCCGCCTTCATCTGCTTTTCCATGGCATCCTGGATCGCTGCAGGCGGAATGATGTTTTTCAGCTCTACACGGTTAACCTTGATGCCCCATGGATCTGTTGCGACATCCAGCGATGCACGCATCTTGGTATTGATCGTCTCGCGGGAAGTCAGGGTCTGATCCAGTTCCAGGTCACCGATGATATTTCTTAATGTGGTTGCAGTCAGATTTTCGATCGCCATGATCGGATTGACCACGCCATAAGCATAAAGCTTCGGATCTGTGATCTGGAAAAAGACCACCGTATCGATCCGCATGGTGACATTGTCCTTTGTGATAACCGGCTGCGGATCAAAGTCTACAACCTGTTCCTTCAGGCTGACCTTTTTTGCTACACGGTCAACAAAAGGCATCAGAAAATGTACACCGACAGACCAGGTATCCAGGTAAGCTCCCAGGCGTTCTACCACCAGTGCATGTGCCTGCGGCACGATGCGCAGACAGGATGCAAATACCAGCAGGATCATAACAAATATCAGAAGTACGATCAATAAGCCCATTTCAACTCCCCCTTTGTTTTACTTATCATTCCTTCTCTGTCTGGCAGCCTCAAACATGAGAACCGAGGCTGCTATGGCGGCATTTAAGGACTCCACCTTTCCTTCCATGGGAATACGGATATAGATATCTGCCATGGCTGCTGTCTCATCGGTCAGCCCGTTGGCCTCATTTCCGATCAGGAATGCCGTATCTGTCGTATAATCTTCCAGATCATAGGCAAGTTTTCCTTTCAGATGTGCCGCAAAAAGACGGATGCCATTCTGTTTTAATGCATCCAGAGTCCCATGCAGATCCTCCACATAGGCAAAGGGCATACGGAGTACAGAACCCATGGTGGAACGGATCACTTTTGGATTGCAGATGTCTGCTGTACTTGCATCCATAATGACTCCGGTTACTCCGGCTCCCTCGCCCGCTCTCAGGATGGTTCCTAGGTTTCCCGGATCCTGGATCGTCTCCAGCACCATAAGAAGCGCCGGTCTTCCTGCCTTTCTTCCTGCATCCAGAACCTCGTCCAGGGTATAATGGTACTGTTTTACCAATGCCAGGATCCCCTGTGGAGACTGGGTGTCAGAAAGGCTCTTAAATACCTCATCCGTCACCAGTTCGACATGCTTTACGCCTGCAAGAAGCGCCTTGCACTCTCCTGTTTTGCTGAAGCTTTCTGATATATAAAGCGTGTGAATGCGTTCTTTCGGAATTTCCTGGCACATACGGAGTCCCTCTGCCACAAAGAGGTCTTCCTCCCGCCTCGTCTTTGCCTTTTTTATCAGGGCATTCACATATTTTACCTGTTTGTTTGTTGTGCTGCTGATCACGTTTTTGGCTCCCTCTTTTCTTTCTGGTTATGTGAGATCTTTTCCAGATCCTCCATCCAGATCCGTCTGGCTGCATCACTCGGCATACGAAGATCTCCTCTCGGGGACACTGCCACCGAACCAACCTTCGGGCCGTCCGGCAGGCAGGAACGCTTAAACTGCTGTGCAAAGAACCGTCGGTAAAACACATTCAGCCATTTTAAGATGATCTCCCGGTCATATTCCCCTTCAAAGGCCTGCTCTGCCATCCGAAAGATCCTGGAAGGTTTGAATCCAAAGCGGAGAACATAATAAAGGAAGAAATCATGAAGCTCATAGGGTCCTACCAGATCCTCGGTCTTCTGGGAAATGACTCCGTTTTCCGGCGGAAGAAGCTCCGGACTCACCGGGGTATCAAGCACATCCAGAAGAACGCTTTTCAGTTCTTCTTCTCCACAGCTGTCCGCATAATACTGAACCAGATGGCGGACCAGTGTCTTCGGCACGGATACATTGACCCCATACATGGACATGTGATCGCCATTGTAAGTAGCCCAGCCAAGAGCCAGCTCTGACATATCACCGGTTCCAATGACCATGCCGCCCACCTGGTTTGCGATATCCATCAGGATCTGGGTTCTCTCTCTTGCCTGTCCATTTTCATAAGTTACATCATGGATGGAACTGTCATGGCCAATATCCTCAAAATGACGGTTTACGGATGCCTTGATATCGATTTCTTTTAAGGATGCCCCCAGTTTTTTCGTCATCTGGCAGGCATTCTGGTAAGTGCGATCCGTCGTTCCAAAGCATGGCATGGTAATGGCATGGATCTGGTTTCTTGGAATGCTTAACAGATCAAAGGCTCTCGCTGCGACCAAGAGTGCCAGTGTAGAGTCCAGGCCACCGGAAATTCCAAGCACAACATGACTGCAGCCTGTATGCTCCAGGCGTTTTTTTAAGCCCATGGCCTGAATGGTAAAGATTTCCTCGCAGCGGCGGCTTCGTTCTTCTTCGTTATGCGGAACAAAGGGACGGTTGTCGATAGGACGGAGGAGCTTTCCGGTCTCCGGTTTTTCTTTTTCCGATGAACCGAGAGAAAAACGGATGACCTGGTATCCGCTTCGTTCTGCTGCCGGATAGGTGGTGGTACGACGACGTTCTGCATTTAACCGTTCCAGATCCAGATCTGCCATAACCGTTTCCGGTACAAACCGGGCAGATTCTGCCAGACGCGTGCCATTTTCCGCAATGATGTTGTGCCCGCCAAATACCAGATCCTGGGTAGATTCCCCCTCTCCGGCATTGGCATATACGTAACCGCAAATCAGTCTTGCAGACTGTCCGCAGATCAGTTCCCTACGGTAGGAATCTTTTCCGACCACCTCATCACTGGCAGAACAGTTTGCAATGACAGTGGCACCTGCCAGTGCATGGCGGATGCTTGGCGGACATGGCACCCATACGTCCTCACAGATTTCCGCCGCTACCGTAAGCTTTGGATTTTCCCGGCAGGAAAACAACAGGTTGGTTCCCATAAAGACCTGACCATCCAGCCAGTCTGTCATGACCGGATTTTCCATGCCCGGTGTGAAATGACGCAGCTCGTAGAATTCAGAATAGTTTGGCAGATTGGTCTTGGTCACCAGACCAAGGAGCTCTCCATCGCAGATGGCAGCTGCCACATTGTAAAGCTTTCCCTCATGCTCCCAGGGAAGTCCTGCAAAAACAAGCATCTTTCTTCCCTTTGTAAAATCCACAAGATTCTTTAATTCTTCTTTTACCTGTTCCAGTAAAACCTCCTGCAAAAACAGGTCATTGCAAGTATATCCGGAAAGGCACAGCTCCGGAAATACCAAAAGCTCCACGCCCTTCTTTTCGCATTCTTCTATGATATTGCAGACCGCTTCACGGTTATAAACCGGATCTGCAACCTTGATCTTTGGTGTGGCTGCCGCTGTGCGGATAAAGCCGTCTCTCATATCCGTTCCTCCTGACAGAATATGTATGCAGGAGTGCATACTATTGCAGACAGTATAGCATATTCTGCATCAAAAAGAAAGCATGAGAAATTTTCGTTATCGTTTACATTCCTGTTTTTTTCCTGTACAATAGGAAACGTGAATGATCATAAGGAGGAATTTCATGAGAGTATCAACCAAGGGACGATATGCACTGCGTATGATGATCGAGTTTGGCCTGAATCCGGATCAATGTACCAAGATCAGCCAGGTGGCCGCGCGGCAGGGCATTTCTGATAAATATCTCGAACAGATTGTTTCACTGCTGCACAAGGCCGGTTATGTCCGCAGCATCCGAGGGGCACAGGGCGGCTATATGCTGACAAAAAAGCCGGAAGAATATACCGTAGGCATGATCCTTCGCGCCGCAGAGGGAAGCCTTGCACCGGTCTCTTGCCTGGACGAAGACATCAACCACTGTGAACACGCAGGACGCTGCACCACGCTCACCGTCTGGCAGAAACTAAAAGATGCCATCGACAGTGTTGTCGACAGCACCACACTCGCTGACCTGATCGAGGAACAGCGCAATATGCCAGATGCAAATTTGATGTAAGACTGCATGGTCTAAACCTTCTTTTTCTGAGAAATGACCAGGCCTGCAAAAATCAACAGCGAACCAAATACAGACATCGGCGTCAGTTTTTCATGCAGGATCAGCACAGACAATACTACCGTCACAACCGGTGATACATAAATATACACGCTGGTCTGCACAGCGCCGATCCACTTGGTTGCGAGATTCCAGAGTAAAAATCCACCAGCGCTCGCACAAAGTCCCAGAAACAAAAAGTTGGAAATCACTTCCGGCTTTGCAAGGACTGCAAGATTCCAGGATGCATGCTCTGCAAGGAGTACCGGGATCAGAAACAGAATCGCATAGAAATAGATCCGCCTGGTCACAGCAATGGTCGGATAGTTCCACTCCGTAATCTTTTTGACCAGTGCAGAATAAAAGCCCCAGGAAATCATAGCCAGAAATGCCAGCCCGTCTCCCAAAGGATTTAAATCCAGACTTTTCTGCCCGTTCAGGCTGATCAAAGCCACCCCCGTGATGGCGATCAAAAATCCAACATAGAATGCCGCTCCCGATTTTTCTTTAAAAAAATACCCCACCGTCACCGCCACAAAAAACGGTGCACAGGCTACAATGATACCCACATTCGAAGCGTATGTCAGTGTAAGTGCCGTGTTTTCCAGCATAAAATACAGCACCAGTCCAAACAGGCCTGCTCCGGCAAAGACAATTTCCTGCTTTCGCTCCTTCAGTTTCAGATGATGCGGCCAGAATATCATCAGTGCAACAAACGCCAGAACAGCTCTGGTAAACAGCACCTCCACCGGCATAAAATACTTAAGGAGCACTTTTGTCGAAACAAAGGTAGCTCCCCACATGATCTGGGTGCCACAGGCCAGCACGTGACCTGTGACCTGTTTTCTTTCCTGTGTCATACTATCTAGTCTCTCTTTCACCATTTTCCATTCGTTTCAGTTCCGGCAGTACCGTGCAAAGCATGGTGACAAAGCAGAGACTGCCTCCGATCACATTGGATACCGGTTCTGCAAGGAACACGCCGTCGGTTCCCATATGCAGCGCATAAGGCATGAAATAGGTCAGCGGAACCACAATAAATACTTTCCTCAGCAGTGAGAAAAAGATCGCATGGGTCTTTTTATTCAGTGACTTAAAGGTAGTCTGTCCCATATATTGCAGATCCATGAAAATAAATGCCGCAAAATACTGTTTCAGAGCCGGGACTGCATCCTGCATAAGAACAGCATCGGAACTGAATACCCGGATCAGTGCATCCGGAGCCAGGACGATAACACTCCACATCACCGCGGTATAACCAAGGATCAGAAGTCCCATCACAAGCCCGGCCTTTCGCACCCTGGCCGGACGGTTGGCACCATAGTTGTAGCTTAATATGGGGGAGGAACCGTCATTGATCGCAGAGATCGGTGTCTCTACAAGCTGGCGCACACTTGATACTATGGTCATGACGGAAATATAAATATCACCGCCTGTCACGGAAAGCACATGATTGCAGCAGATGGTCACAAGACTGTTTGTCAGCTGCATGATAAAACCGGCCGTGCCAAGACTGATGATTTCCTTTGCGTAGCTGATCGATTTTATCAGCTCATCCATGCGAACAAAACGCACCTTCACTTCTGCTTTCCCGGTCAGAAAATACAGCACAAAGGCCGCAGACAAAAACTGAGAAATCACCGTTGCAATGGCTGCACCACGCACACCAAAACCAAGCCCAAAAATAAAAAGCGGGTCCAGGACCAGATTGGCTGCTGCTCCGATCGCCACAGAAAGCATACCCGTCAGGGAATATCCCTGCGCGTTGATGAAGGGATTCATCCCCACCGAGATCATGGACGGCAGCGTGCCGATCAGATAGATCATCATATAGGGACAGGCATAAAGGAGTGCCCCCTCTGACGCGCCAAATAATACAAGGATCGGGCGTAACAGAAGCATGCCGATCACCATCAGGATCACTCCGGTCAGACACAGAAGTGAAAAAGATGTGTTCATAATGTCCCTTGCTTTTTCAACTTCTTTTTTCCCCCGATGGATTGAAAACAACGGCGCTCCGCCGCTGCCACACAGATTGGAAAAAGCCGTGATGATCACGATCAGCGGAAAGCAGAGTCCCACCGCACCAAGTGCCGCCGTTCCAACATCCGGGATCCTGGCAATATAGATGCGATCCACAATGTTATAGAGCAGATTTAAGATCTGTGCCACCAGCATGGGAACTGCCGCCCCCAGGATATTGCCGGTTACCGTTCCATGTTCAAAATCAAGTTGTTTCATTATCCTCGTTTTCTTCTCCTCATTCTTCATTCATCGTTTCAATATAACACAAAAACCGGCGCATGTACAGTCATGCACCGGTTCCTGTGTTATATTGTTAAGGAGGTTTCACATCATATTTTGTTTACATTTTGCTTTATTTCTGCGCTGCTGTAAGATTTCGGATGTCTCGTCTGATCTTTCTGCGGACTCCAAAATTATCCTTTTCGCTGCTTTCCAGCCGGTGCAGCCTGTTTTCCATTAATTTGATTTTTTCTTCACTGGTCATCTTACTATCTCCCTTCTGCTAGTGTGCAAATGATCTTTGCACAGTTTTCATAATCCAAAGTAGTACTGTTGAGCATCAGATCATAATTATGCCGGTCTCCCCAGATTTTATCTGTAAAGGTATTGTAATGACGGCTTCGTTCCTTATCTGATTTCTCAATATTTTTTGCTGCGGTCTGCTTATCCATTCCGTATTCCTTGATCCCACGCTCGATGCGTTTCTCCATATCGGCATAGATAAATACCCGGAGCACATCATTTCGATCCGCCAGAACCTGGTCTGCACATCGTCCTACAATGACGCAGGGACCCTGCTTTACATAGTTTAAGATCACCTCCCTCTGTGCCTCATAGATCTGCTCCGACAACGGCAGAGTCTGGCTGTTTGCATTCTGCAGGATCCCATATCCGTAGCTTGTACCCATTGCCAGGTTATACAGAAAGCTGTTTGTAATCCTCTGCTCATTGGTTTCCACATACTTCATTGCAAGGCCGGATCCTTCTGCTGCCTTATCGATCAGCTCCCGGTCATAATACGGAACCCCCAGACGGTTTGCCACCAGCTTTCCTATGCTCCGTCCACCGCTTCCAAGTTCCCTTCCTATGGTTACGATTTTTTTCATATACTCTCCTTTCCGGACAGTACGCTTACTGCCCTTTTTGCGCTGCATTGATTTTCTTTAGTTCAAGAAGGATCAGGACAAGGGCAAAAATAAATGCCAGCCCATCTGCCACCGGTCCAGCCCACAGCACACCATAAAGTCCCATGAAGCTGCACAGGATCACAACGGCCGGAATGAGAAGCACGATCTGACGGCTTAAAGATACCGCACCGGATAAGATCGGTTTTCCGATCGACTGGAAAAAGATGGCTGCGACCGTCTGAAATCCATTCAAGAAACAGCACAGGGTAAAAATACGGAACGATTTTACAGAAAATTCCGTATAGAGTTCCCCCTGGTCTCCAAACATGGCTGTAAGGCTTCGCGGAAATACCTGAAAGATCACAAAGAAGATCACGGCAAACAGCGTTGCTGATTTTACGGCAATCGCCAGAGTCTGCTTAACTCTCTTATAATCTGCCCTTCCGTAGTTATATCCCACGATCGGCTGTGCTCCTGTTGCGATTCCTGTCACGATCGATGTGAGGATTGTGTTAAACTTCATAACAATACCAAAGGCTGCCAGCGGAATATCTGCGCCATATTCCGAATCCATTCCGCAATGAACCAGATAATAGTTGATCACCGTCATGATAATGGCAATGGCGATCTGGGATACAAAGCTGGATACCCCGAACCCTGCCATTTTTCTTAACATCGAAAACTCCGGTTTCATTTCTTTTCGCGAGATTTTTACATTTTTAAATCTCGGCACATACCAGATACTGATCGCAAAGCTGAAAATCTGGCCGATGACCGTTGCAATGGCTGCCCCCTTCATGCCCCAGCCAAATCCCAGGACAAATACCGCATCCAGCACCACATTGACAACACATCCTGCGGTCATGGAAACCATGGTAAGATGTGGGGTTCCGTCTGCACGGATGACAGAACAAAGTCCGCTTCCAATGATCACAAACGGAAATCCTAAAACAACAATGCTTCCATATTCCAGTGCATAAGCCAGGTTATCCGGCGTTGCCCCAAACAAGGTAACAAGCGGCTTTAAGCAGAATACACAAATGATGCAAAATACGATTCCTACAATGATCAGCCAGGAAAACGTGTTATTCACACCTTTTTCTGCCTGCTTTTTGTTTCCGCGTCCCAATTCCAGGCTTAAATAAGCCGCACCGCCGTCACCCAGCAGCAACGCCAGTGCCATGACGACCATGTTGAGCGGGAAGACGACATTGGTTGCACTGTTTCCCAACGTGCCCACGCCCCATCCTATGAAAATCTGATCCACGATGTTATACAATGCATTCACCACAAGTGCGACAACACTGGGGATTGCATATGTCATCATCAGTCCCCCGATCGGAGCTGATGCCAGCGGATTCTTTTCCGTTTTT
Organism: Oscillospiraceae bacterium; assembly: GCA_963642615.1. Classification (GTDB taxonomy): domain Bacteria; phylum Bacillota; class Clostridia; order Lachnospirales; family Lachnospiraceae; genus Brotaphodocola. The sequence continues at coordinate 17,455 of CAVIHW010000004.1, forward strand.
TCTGAACTCATAATCCTTTTGCCTCCACTTTTTTTCTCGCATTACCTGCTTCGCATCGTATCTTAAACTATATGATTATCATAGAGTCAACAACACATCTTACATTTTTTAATAAAAATACATTGCAATTTTTATCTATCTTTTTTATAATTGTGCAATACACTATGATATACATAAGGTTTTGGAGGGATTGTTGTGAATCATTTTCTTACAATTGGAGAACTGGCGCAATTAAGACATGTGAATGTTCAGTCTTTGCGCTACTATGAAAAGCTTGGCATCCTGGTTCCGGCCTACACAAACCCGGATAACGGATACCGTTACTATGCTTTAGACCAGATCATGATCCTGGATACGATCATTCTCTGTATTGATCTTGGGATACCGCTGAAGGATCTGAAAGATTATGTCAATGAACAGGGAGAATTGGAATTTGAACATTTATTGACAGACGGTAAGAAACTGGCAAAAGAAAAGATCCGAAAGATCGAATCGACCATCGATTCCATCAATCGGACCTTACAGCATATCAATGCCCAGAAAACATTTCAGGGACGAGAGGGCTATTATTCCCGTTATATCTTTGAACGATACTATATTGCCGTGCCATGTGACACGATCATGAGTGCCCAGACCTATGAGAAAAAATTAAGCCACCTGCTGTCCATTGCCAGGGAGAACAATCTGCAGGCATCCTTCCCCCACGGGATCATCTCTACCTACTGCAATGGACAGTTTCAGGAGTCCAACATGTTTTTAGAGGTACTGCCCGGGGATACTGCCATCGTACAAAGGCTGTGTGCCGGAAATTATCTATGCTTCCAGGAGCTTCGTGAAATCCACTCCGACCCCCTGGATATTTTCCCGCGCAAACTTTTAGGACAGGAACGAACGGATGTCATCCTTTCCTGCATGTCGCCGAATACCTATAAATATGATAAGGTGACGCTGGAATTTCAGATACAGACATAATGGCTCAACCGCCTGATTCGGACACATCTTCCTGCACATTTTCTTCTGCCTTCGCATCTGCCGGGGTCGCCAGAGTTTTTGGGAGTGTTTCTTCCCATTCCGTGCTTGTCCCCGGCATTTCTCTTGTCAGTACCGCAGGAACAAACAGATCTCCGTTCCACTCCACGCCTCCTCCGTAATCTTTTACAGAGTCAATGGTCGTAAAGCCGCCAAGCAGATCCAGCGCCATTCTTGGCTCTGCCATCAGGTAGCGGGTTGTGGTTCCTTTCTTTCTTGTTCCCACCTTCAGTTCCGCCAGGATCGTATTGCGGATCCGATAGATCTCACAGATCATTTCTGCATCGGTCATATCCGGTGAGAGATGTTCCAGCATCACCTTCGTCTGATTTCCACAGTTTACATTTACGGAAAAGAGGGCTGCACTCACTGCAATATGCCGCTCAGACAAACGGTAGCCGGCTGCGTTCATTTGAGAAGCAAAATGATCCCAGTAATGGATGCGCATAAACTCCAGCTCGTCACTTATGGCCGCCTCGTAGTTCCGGCTTCTGGCATTTTCAAAGGCTTTGACGATCCCGGCATTGTCCACAAGGGATTCATCTCCGGCTTCGGTATTGATATATGGCTCAAATTCCTGCCATAAAAAGGAATGCCGCTCATATGCCCACCGGATAAATTCCACCAGGTCGTAACGATAGTCAAACTGACACAGGCCGTAGCCACGTCCCCGGTCTCCAAGGATGATCTGTCCACCGGAGGATTCTCCCGCAATGGAAAGCATATAAAACTCTGCCGGCTCCCCTGCAATGGAAAGGCCGCTTAAGGTTCCGGGAGTGATATACCCGGACGCTTCCAGTTCAAACTCCGACCATGCCTGATCTAAGGCCGCCCGGTCTTTGGTATCTTCCAGATAACCGTCACTGTCAGCCATCCGCCCATCCGGCGTTTCCACATTCATGGCAAGACGGCCATCTGCCTCGAAATAGCATTCCTCTTCCCTGCCATATTCACTGATCGTACAATAACCGGTCACAGCACCCTCAGTGGTAAAATAATACCAGGATCCATCCTGTAAAAGCCATCCCTCATACAGACTTCCATCCTCATTATAGTAATAGAGGACACCGTTTTCTTCCGAAAATCCCTTCTGGTTTGCAGCCTGCAAGACCTCTTTGGTTTCCGCTTCGGATTCTGCTTCTGGTTCTACCGCCAGAGCAGCCGTTTCCGGCTCTTTTGCTGTTTTGAATTCTGTTGGCTGGTAAGTAGGAATATCCAGCGCGTTTTGGATCCCCCTTCCTGCCAGCACAGGCAGGATCACGAAGACCAGCCCGGCAAGCAGGGGAAGGAGGATCGTCTTCCACCATTTTGAATCTTTCATTTATATCTGTACATTATGCCTCGGCAATTTTTCTTGCCACATAAACTCCGCTTGCAGATGCATGGGACAGAGAGTGCGTCACGCCGCTGCCATCACCGATGATATAAAGCCCCTTATGGCGGCTCTCCAGATTTTCATCCACATCCACTTCCATGTTGTAGAATTTTACTTCCACGCCATACAGCAGAGTATCATCGTTTGCCGTACCAGGTGCGATCTTATCGAGCGCATAGATCATCTCGATAATGCCATCCAGGATACGTTTTGGCAGAACCAAGCTTAAGTCACCCGGAGTTGCAGAGAGGGTTGGCATGAACATATTTTCCTCGATACGCTTCTGGGTGCTTCGTCTGCCACGCACAAGATCGCCAAAACGCTGCACGATAACACCGCCGCCTAACATGTTGGAAAGCCTTGCAATGCTCTCGCCATATCCGTTGCTGTCCTTAAACGGCTCAGAAAAATGCTTGGATACCAGCAGGGCAAAGTTGGTACATTCGGTCTGTTTTGCCGGATCCTCATAGCTGTGTCCGTTTACTGTCACGATGCCGTTGGTGTTCTCATTTACCACGATTCCGCGTGGGTTCATGCAGAACGTACGCACATTATCCTCGAATTTTTCCGTGCGGTAAACAATCTTGCTCTCATAAAGTTCATCTGTCAGATGGGAGAATAATGCTGCCGGAAGCTCCACGCGCACACCCAGATCCACACGGTTTGACTTGGTCGGGATGTCCAGCTCCTTACAAATGGTCTCCATCCATTTGCTGCCGCTTCGTCCTACGGAAACGATGCAGTATTCGCATTCATAAGAGGTTTCTCCAACGAAGACACGGTAGCCTCCATCTTCCAGCTTCTCAATATGGCTGACCGGAGATTCAAAGTAGAAATCCACCTGATCCTTCAGCTCATCATAAAGCTGCCCTAAAACCACCAGGTTGATATCGGTTCCCAGATGACGTACCGAAGCATCCAAAAGCTTTAAACGGTTCTGGATACATACCTTTTTCAGGCTGGTTCCGGCTGTGGAATACATCTTGGTTCCCTCACCGCCATGTGCCATATTGATCTCATCTACATACTGCATCAGATCCGTGGCTGCTTTTTTTCCAATATATTCATACAGCGTACCGCCGAAATCATTGGTAATGTTGTATTTTCCGTCAGAAAATGCCCCGGCACCGCCAAATCCGCTCATGATGGAACAGGATTTGCATTTGATGCAGGCTTTGATCTTATCACCATCGATCGGGCAATGGCGTTTTTTCATGGAATAACCGGAATCAAAAACCGCAATCTTTTTTCCGCCGCATTTTTTTGTCAGTTCATATGCGGAATAAATACCACCAGGTCCAGCTCCTACAATGATCACATCATATTTCATACACGCAAATCTCCTTCTTGTTTATTGATGCCGCTTCCATTTGTCGGCATAAAAACAGAGAATCCGTTGGATTCCCTGTCTTTTTTTCCATGTTTCAAACCTTTAAAAATACTTCTTGCTGCCCCAGAGGTTCGCTTTTTTCAGATCCCGGTATTCGTTGTAAGCCTTCTCTAAGATCTGCTTCTCATTGGAAAACTTTAACAGATGATAGGCCTCATAAAATTTATAATATCCGGAATCCACAAAATGCTCTTCCCGTTGTGGTTTACTGTAATAGCTGTCCGCCATCATCAGATACCAGTGTACGTCTTTTTCCACCATATCCTGCGGCGTATTGAAGGAATAGGAGCTCTTCCCAATATACTTGATGATGGAAGCGCTCACACCGGTCTCTTCCCGGACTTCCCGAAGAGCAGTCTCTTTGTACTCCTCTCCTGCTTCTACAGTTCCCTTTGGAAGAACCCAGCCCTCGTATTTATTCTTATAATTCTTATAGAGGACCAGAATCTTGCCGCGAAATATAACCACACCCCCACAGCTCGTTGCTTCTATCATTGCAATTCCTCCTGTTGTGCCATGTCTTTCGACAAGGCTTTGGTGTGTCGCACAGACTGGTTCTAGTATACCTCTATTTCCTATAAGTTGCAAGTGCAACGTGATGGTTCTGTAACTTATTTATGAAGCTCCCTAAACACCTTCTCCGGTGTGATAGGCAGTTCCCTGATCTGGACGCCGGATGCATTCGCCACGGCTGCCGCGATGGCAGGTGACGGCGTATTGATGACAACCTCACCAATCGACTTGACACCAAACGGGCCGGTCGGTTCATAGCTGCTCTCAAATTCCACGCGGACATTTCCCGTATCGATCCTGGTCGGGAGTTTATACTGCATGAAGGAATTTTCATAGACCTGTCCCTTCTCTGATCGGGTCACATCCTCAAACATAGCCATGCCGATGCCCTGGCCTAAACCGCCTTCCGCCTGCACACGTACTAACGCCGGGTTGATCGGTGTACCGCAGTCCACCACACCCACATAGTTTATCAATTCAAAGTCACAGGTTTCCTTATCCATCTCGATCTCTGCAATACCGACCATGAACGGAGGCGGGGAAACCGGTGAGGAATGGCTCTCTGTAACCTCCAGAGCCTTTCCATTATTTGCCATGGCACGATTGCCGATGTCTTTCAGGCTGATCGATGAAGATCCGTCTTTTGCAAAGACCTGCTCTCCGTCAAAATCCACCTCATCCGGAGTTTTTCCAAGATAATCCGCTCCCTTTTCCGTGATCAGGCGGATCATGGATCTTGATGCCTTAATGGCTGCCATACCTGTTAAGTAGGCGGTGCTGGATGCATAGGAGCCGGAATCGTAAGGGGAAACATCCGTATCCACACCATGGGATACAATATTGTCTAAGTCACATCCCAGCACATCAGCCGCGATCTGTGCCAGCGTCGTGTCACAGCCGGTACCCATGTCTGACGCACCGAGCATCATCGTATAAAATCCGTCATCGTTCAGCTTTAAGGTAATGGAACCCACATCGCAGTTGGAAATTGCAGAGCCCTGCATGCACATGGCAGCACCCACAGCGCGCACCTTTCCATTCCCCATGTCACGGCAGGGATATTTCTCATCCCATTTGATCAGTTCCTTTGCCCTTGCCATGCAGCGGTCTAATGCACAGCTGTTTGCCGTCTCTCCATAGTAAGCCGGCATCACATCACCCTCATGCACCATGTTCATCTCCCGCAGCACGGTCGGATCCATGTTCAGTTTCTTTGCAAGTTCGTTCACTGCGGACTCCAGGGCAAATACACCCTGTGTTGCACCATAGCCGCGATATGCACCTGCCGACATCGTATTGGTATAGACAACATCATAAGCAAACCGGTATGCCTTCGGCGTGGAATACAACGGAATGGACTTATGTCCGGACAGTCCGACCGTGGTCGGCCCGTGCTCGCCAAAGGCTCCCGTATTGGAAAGCGTATACAGGTCGATCGCCTGAAGAATGCCCTTCTCATCCGAGCCAATGCGCACATGCACTTCCATCTCGTGGCGCGGAGAGGATGCGATCTGGGATTCATAGCGGGTATAAATAAGCTTTGCTGGCTTTTTGGTCAGCCAGGTCACAAGTGCCGGATAAACCTCGGTAACCACGGTCTGCTTTGCACCAAAACCGCCTCCGATCCTTGGCTTGATCACGCGGATCTTTGATTTCGGGATATCAAGGGCGTGTGCCACGATCCTGCGGACATGGAACGGGATCTGGGTGGAGGATGTCACGTTTAAGCGTCCATAGGCATCTATGGTCGTGAAGGTGCGGAAGGTCTCCATCATTGCCTGCTGGTTAGCCTTGACATGATAGGTACGGTCAATGACATGGGCACAGCCTTTTAAGATCGCATCTACATCACCATTGCTGTCACTTGCCGAGGCACAGAGATTTCTCTTGTTGTCTGCGCCAACCGGACACAGGCTTTTCCAGCTGTCCTCCGGATGGACTAAGATCTCATTGTCCTTGGACTTATGAAAATCCAGAACCGGCTCCAACACCTGGTATTTTACTTTGATCAGTCGCAGCGCCTTGTCTACGGCTTCTTCCGTCTCACCAGCCACAATGGCCACGGCATCGCCCACAAAGCGGACTCTCTGATCCAGGATCAGGCGGTCATAGGGGCTCGGCTCCGGAAAGGTCTGTCCTGCCATGGTAAAACGCTTCTGCGGGGAATCCTTGTAAGTCAGGATGGTTTCGATCCCTTCCACCTTCAGGGCACGGGTAAGGTCGATCTCCTCGATCCATGCATGGGCATGCGGGCTTCGCAGAAGTTTCACGATCAAACAGTCCTTCGGGGCGATATCATCCGTATAAAGCGGTTTTCCGGAAAGGAGTTCCTTGGCATCCTTCTTGATCACAGATGCCCCTACATATCTTCTTTTCGGTTCCATGGGGTAACCTCCTTTTTACGATTTAAATACTTTTCCAATGCGCGCAGCTGACTTCCATAGCCTGTGCACCGGCACAGGTTTCCTGCCAGGTACTCCCGCACCTCTTCCATGGTCGGATCAGTCAGCTCCCGCTCCATGGCCAGTACATTCATGATCAGTCCCGGGCTGCAAAAACCGCACTGGTCAGCTCCCTCCCTTGCCAGGAAGGCTGCAAACTCTTCCGACTCCTTTTGAAGTCCCTCCAGGGTTGTCACCTCATGGCCATCTGCCCTGGCTGCAAGAACTGAGCAGGACAGTACCGGTTTCCCATCCAGCCACACCGTGCAGAGTCCGCAGTTTGAGGTTTCACAGCCACGTTTCACACTGTAGCATCCTTTGGTTCGCACAAGATCCAAAAGCAGGGTATCTGCCTGGATCTCTGATTCCACTTTTTTTCCGTTTAATGTCAGTTTGATCTTCATGCCTATGCTTCCTCCCCGCCAAGCTGTTCCATCAGTCTTCTCACATAGATCTCCGCCAAAGCCTTCCGGTAATCTGCGCTGCCCCGCAGGTTGCTGCCAAAGGTAAACAGGCTGACTGCCTCCTTTGCCTGTTGTGCAGGCTCACATCCGGACTGTGCCGGGCGTGTCACCAATGCAGCCTTGGAAGGTCTTGCACCGACGGAAATGTACCACATATCATCTTTTTTTGCTGCTGCGACGGCGATCAGGGGGAAGTCCGTCTTGGATCGGCGCTGACTCACATAGGCAGTCTTTCTGCCGTCCTTTTTGATGATGATGCGCACTAAGATATCACGGTCATATTTCATTTTTGCAAATTCTTCCAAGGAAATGATACCGCCATGATACAATTCCACGTAAGTATCCAGCACCATCATACAGGTTAAGATGTCCGAAAAACCGAAACGCCCGAAGATGCTGCCTCCGACGGTCGCACCGTTTCGAAACTGAGTTCCGACGATCCAGCGTGTGCACTCCCGAAATACCCCGTCAAAGTAATCGTTTAAGCCCTCATGAAGCTCCAGCTGCCGCAGGCTGCACATGCATCCGATCCGAAATTCTTCCTCGGTCTCCTCGATCTGATCCAATCCAAGGGCACTCAGATCGATTATGGTGCCTCGGTTTCCCCGGCTCATCTTCAGCCACATCATACCGCCCACCAGAACACTGCTTTTCTTCCGGTTCAGCTCGTATGCCTGCTCCAGGCTTTCTGCCTTCACATACTCTCTTGCATGAAACATGCGATTCCTCCTTTATCACTCCTAAACTTTTTTGTGTAACGCCTTCTATCTATTCTGAGCGTGAAAAGTACGCATCAAATATACTTCTTGCGATCGGGGCTGCCACATGACCACCCGATCCGGCTTCCTCCACCAATACCGTAACGACCAGCTTCGGATCCTCTGCCGGAGCAAATCCTGTAAACCATGCATGAGTCTCTTTTCCGGTCTCGAATTCGGCAGACCCTGTCTTTCCGGCCACGGAATAGGCATCCGTGCGGACACCGGAACCGGTTCCGTCCGTCACCACGCTTCGCATGAACATGGAAAGGGTCGATGCCTCTTGTGAGGTCATCAGATTCCCGTAAGCTGCAGGCAGAAATTTTTTTACTTCCTCTCCCACTGCGGATTCTATATGATCGATGAGATATGGCTTCATCAGCGTTCCGCCATTTGCAATGGCAGCCGTGATCATGGCATTGTGGAGCGGAGTCATCTGCGTGCTTCCCTGCCCGATGGCAGTCTGCAGCCGCTCCCAGTCGGATGCTCCATTTCCCATGACATAGGAGCTTTTGCTGTAGGCCATGGAAACAGGCAGATCCTGATTAAACAAAAGCTCCTCACTGGTCTTGCGCATGCGGTCTAAATCCATGGTAAGACCAAGACTTGCAAAAGCACCATTGCAGGAATTTGCAAAGGCCTGCAAAAGGGACTGGTGTCCGTGCGCATTTCCATGATAGCAGGAAATCTTGTAGTCACCATATTCATAGGTACCGTCACAGTCATAGGTAAAGCCCTCCCAGGTATCCGGATGTTCCCGGATATATTCCAGCAAGGTGACGATCTTAAACGTCGAACCCGGTGGATATACCCCCTGGGAGGCGCGGTTTAAAAGCTGTGCCTCTGTATTGTCACCAGAAATCAGGCTCTCCCACTGGCTGCCAAGCTGATTCGGATCAAATCCAGGCTTGGAAACCATGGCCAGGATCTTGCCGGTATCCGGTTCCATGACCACCACGGCACCCTTGTAATCTCCAAGTGCATCCGATGCCACCTGCTGCAGCTGCACATCCAGGGTTGTCACCACCCGGTCTCCCAGGTTTTTGACATCGGAAAGTTCATTGACTGTCTGTTCCACCAGATTCATATGGGAACTTAAAAGATAAAAGTTTGCCAGGGATTCCAGGCCGGTCTTTCCATGATCCGAATAGCCCACAACATGGGCAAACAGGCTTCCGTATGGATATTCCCGCACCTCTGTTTGATCTTCCGCTACATTTGTTTTTGCAAGTACGGTACCATCATTGCTTACGATCTCACCGCGCACCATGCGGTCTGAGAAACTGTCCAGACGGGCATTGTAGGAATTGTTGATGACCGTTTCACTCTGAACCTGCAAAAAATAGCAAAAATAACCCATAAGACAGAGAAAAAGTCCCACGATCACATAGGTCATGCAGAGGATGTTTTTATCTGCTGTATTCTCCTTTTTGCCGGCAGATCTTTTGGTTGCCTTTCTCTCAGTCGAAATCTTCTTCATAATCCTCCTCATCCCTGCGTTTGAGAATATACAATCCCTGGATCACCCCGAAAATGATAAAGGTGCTGAGGATCGAGCTGCCGCCATAGCTTACAAGCGGGAGCGTCACTCCGGTAGATGGAATAAACTTTGTAACACCGCCGACGGTCAAAAACACCTGAACCGCATAAACCATGGCCAGACCAAAGGCGATCAGCTTGTAAAACAATGCCTGCATCCGCGAGGCCAGAAGTACAAACTGTAAAAAACAGCCCAGGCAGATAAGAAGCACACAAAGAGCAAAGATTCCTCCCAGTTCCTCGGAAATGGCTGCAAATACAAAATCCTTTTCCACGACCGGGATCTTATAGGGCATGCCCTGATAAAGTCCCATACCAAACCATCCGCCCGTGCCGATGGCAAAGAGTGACTGGGTGATCTGATATCCTCGGTTATCAATGTCTGCCCAGGGGTTTTTCCAGGCCTCCACGCGGGTTCGCACATGTGCAAATAACTTATAGGCTACCACCGATGCAGCGGATCCTCCAAGCAGACCCGAAAACAGATACAGAAAGCTTCCGGTCGCCACAAAGAGCATGGTCAGATACGTCAAAAAAAAGATCAGCGCACTGCCCAGGTCTTTCGAAAGGACCAATACCAGCACATAGGCAGCCGCCATCGCCGTTGTCATGGCAATGGTGCGAAATCCGGTATCGCGGTAAAACATGCAGGAAACAAAAAACACAAAGAGGATCTTTACAAACTCCGATGGCTGAAATGCGATCCCCGCAATATTTACGGAGAGCTGTGCACCAAAGCTGTTATTTCCGATGATCCATACCACAACCAGCAGGGCAAGCCCAAAGAATCCATAGACCCACGGAATCTCTGCCAGCTGCCACAACCGCTCCATAAGAAACGGAATGATCCAGGTGATCAGAGCGGATGCAGCTATGATCGCAAACTGCCGCACGGACTTTTCAAAATTCAGGCGTGTCAGAATCACAAAGCCCACACAAAGAAGCATACACATGTTGTTGAGCAAAAGCCTGGATCTTTGCGGATAAAATACCTTGTATAATCCAATATATGCCGCCAGAAATATTACCTGTGCCAGATAAAACAGCAGTATACGTTCATCTTCTGATTTTAGATACAGCACAGCATTTGCTATAAAATGAAACAAAAACATGGCGACATTCTGGCGAAGACAGACCTGCCCCTGCTGCCACGGATCCGAAAACCTAAAATAGCTGAAATTCCAGTAGGTATAGACCGCGATCAGCAGGATCATCAGGTATTTCGACACTTCTATTGCAATATTTACCATATATTTTTATTCTACGCCTCTCTTGAAATGGCCGCGTGTAAAATCCTTACATGGGTCCTTTCCATCTGTTCCGTGAAGGAAATGATCTGCAAAAGCATCCAGGATCTCTTTCATCTGTTCCTCTGTCTCCATCGTAAAGGCAAGGCGCAGTCTGCCGGGAGCAAGTCGCCTGATCAGCTTTTTTTGTCCCAACAAAGACAGCGGACTCACATTATAGATCGTATTGTAGCAGAATCGGCAATGATTCTTTACCGGAAGTTCTTTTCCCGTGCGGTCACGAAGTTTTAAAAGTTCCGGCTTTTTCGTGCATCCCTTTGTTGTTCGCACAATGCACTGAGCCGATACCATGGCAGGAAGATAGCCATATACATACAGCTCCATATCTTCACATCCAAGGATCTCCAGTTCTTTGCTGTTTAATTCCAGTGGAAGCGTCATACCAGAAATGCCAAGATGCTGCATTTCTTCTCTTGCCAGATGGTTCATGACATAAAGGTTTGCATCCGACAGCTTTGTAACTTCTCCCAATCCGTTTTCGTTTAAAAAGGCAATCTCATCCAGTGAGCGGATCACAAATCCATCAAAACCGGCTTCCTTTAACTGATTCATGTGTTCCAGAAAATAAGATTCCGCTTCCGTCCGGAAAATATGCGGCATCATCAGGCTGCATGTCTTTCCCTGATCATGACATTCTGATACAGCCTGTTTCCAGCTTTTTGCATCAAAACCACAGGCATCCAGGGAAATCCGGCAAACATCCGGATGGCTGACTGCCGCCTTAAGAAGCTTTGGATCTTCCAGGGAAACGTGAAAACCATTCCTTTCGACTGTATCATCCGTTTTCTTTCCTGTATCTGGCTGATCCGGCCAAGCAGTTTTGGCTTTGTTTCCAACCTTACGGTAAAATGTGGAAAGTATTTGTTCCTCCATCTGCTCAAGAGCTTTTCTTCGCAGTTCATTTAAGGACTGAACCGGCACAAAGCAGTTTCCTGTCAGTTCCACCGTCAGCTGTTCAAAATAAAAGGGCGTGTTTCCTGTCTTATTCAACTGCTTTAACAGACGTTCCTCGCTTATAGGCTGGTTTGTGGCTGCCTGTGCAGCCTCTCCGGTCACTTCTATATAAAGCTTCTGGCTTTCCTGCATCAGGCGTTCCGGTTCACTGCTCCAAAGTGACAGTTTCAGCGCCTCTCCCTCTTTCACGACCAGATGGCCAAAAAGCGGTTCCTGTTTCTTTTTCTCTATATATTCCCGATCCAGACGATCAAACAAAGCCTGATTGCCTTCCCGAAATGCCGGTTTTTCTTTCAGCGCCACCATTTCCCGGCCATTATGATGCTGATAATATCCATCCGTAAATCCGCCACGGTCAAAGAGATCCAACAGCATCCTCCGATCGGCAGGATCCACCTTGTAGCCCTCCCGACCATGTTTCAGATACCGATCTACATATTTCCGGTAAATGCTGACCACGCCTGCTGTATAGCGCGGACTTTTCATCCGTCCTTCGATCTTTAAGGAATATACTCCCGCTTCGATGATATCCGGAAGAATATCCAGCGTGCAAAGATCTTTTAAGCTTAAGATATAGCGTTCATCCTGGTTTTTTGCACTCTTTTTTCCATTTTTGCGTTCTGACTTTTCAAATCCTCGAAGATTTTTTCTCGCTTCATTCTGAAGCAGAGCTCCAGCCGCAGTTCCCACGTCATAGGGAAGCCTGCAGGGTTGTGCACAGCGGCCACGGTTTCCGCTCCGGCCTCCGATCAGGCTGCTGAGCAGACATTGTCCGGAATAGCAATAACAGAGTGCACCATGAACAAAGCTTTCAATCTCCACATCCGCATGATCCCGGATCTTTGCGATCTCCTCCAGAGAAAGTTCCCTGGCTGTTACAACACGGGAAGCGCCCAGCTCTTTTAACAGCTTTGCACTTCTCCATCCGGTTACCGTCATCTGGGTACTTGCATGGATCGGAAGATCCGGGAAATGCTCCTGAATAAACCTCCATACACCAAGATCCTGAACGATCACGGCATCCAGTCCTCGTTCATAATAAGGTTTCAAAAAATCATACAGCTGGCTCAGTTCTTCTTCCTTGACAAGCGTATTAACCGTCATATACAGACGGCATCCATGGAGGTGGGCATAGTCGATCGCTTTCAGAAACTGATCCTCCCCCGGGTTGTCTGCATAAGCCCGTGCGCCAAAGCGGCTGCCTCCCATATAGACAGCGTCGGCACCGGCATGAACCGCTGCCATCATGCTCTCCATAGATCCGGCCGGAGCCAGGATTTCGACACGTGAATTCAATTTTTTCTCCTCGTATTCCTTTATAATAAACAAAAGGGAGTGCCGATGGTCTTTCAACACCTTTCACTCCCTATAATTTTTCCTTAACGGATAAAATGTCTGTTCGGATGCGTGGCGGCAGCAAGCGCTGCTTTAAAGGCTGCCTGCTTTGCCAGTTCATCTGCCTTTTTTTGATCCTCCGGTGTCTTTACTGCCTTTGGAAGCATAGTAGCTACCAGCTCTTTTACTGCTGCCACTTCTGCTGCAGCTTGCTTCGTTTCCTCACTTTGATCTGACATGACATGGAAGGCCGGTTCCGGATCCGGTTCCGACTGCTGTATTAAGTCCGGTTCTGCGGTTTCCGGCTGTTCCAGCTCCGATTCCTGCTTAGCGGTTTCTGCTTCTGCCTTTGCCTGCTCGAACTCCTGCTTTGCAGAC
>CAVIHW010000004.1:31040-93654 GCA_963642615.1 Oscillospiraceae bacterium
GTTCCAGCTCCTGCTTTGCAGACTCTGCTTCTGTCTTCGCCTGTTCCAGTTCCTGTTTGGCAGTTTCTGCCTCACCTCTTGCCTGGGAAAGTTCCTGAAGGAAGGTCGCGTTTTTCAAATGTGCCTGCTGAAGCTCATGTTCTGCTGCTTCCTTCTCGGTCTGCATTTCCAAAAGTTCCTGCCGGATTTTCTCCAGTTCCTGGCGAAGCTGTTCTGCCTCTGCATCCGCTTCATTTTTTGCAGCTAATAACTGTTCTTTTTCAGCAGAAAACCTTTCTTTTTCTGTCTCAAGTTCCTGCTTTCCAAACTCACATTCTGCCTGATCTGCTTCCAACTCCTGGCGCATAGCTTCCGTCTCAGCCTGTGCACTCATGAGTTCCTGCTTCACAGCCTCCGTCTCGGCCTGTGCATTCACAAGTTCCTGCTTCACAGCCTCCGTCTCGGCCTGTACACTTGCAAGTTCCTGCTTTACAGTCTCTGTCTCTGCCTGTGCATCCGCAAGCTCCTGCTTCACGCCTTCTGTCTCGGCCTGTGCGCCCGCAAGCTCCTGCTTCACAGTCTCGGTCTCTTCCTGGGCACTCGCAAGCTCCTGCTTTACAGTCTCGGTCTCTTCCTGGGCACTCGCAAGCTCCTGCTTCACGCCTTCCATCTCTTCCTGGGCACTCGCAAGCTCCTGCTTCACAGTCTCAGTCTCTGCCTGTGCACCCGCAAGCTCCTGCTTCACGCCTTCTGTCTCGGCCTGTGCACTTGCAAGCTCCTGTCTCGCACTCTCGCAGTGGTTCTTCAGGGCATCGATTTCCAGAGATGCCTGCTCAAACTTCTCCTTTACTGCTTCCAATTCCGCACGATCTTTGAGCGGAGCCGCCTTTGCAGTCTCCAGCTCCCTGGCCTGTGCATCATACTTCATCTGTATGGTGATGAGTTCATGTTTTAAACTGTAGGCATCCTTCTCCAGTTCTTCCTTCTGCTGTGCCAGTTCATCGGCTCGCATCTGCTCTTTAAAATAGTCATCGGAAAGATTCAGCTGAATGGTCAGGTTCTGATATTCCGGACTCTGCCGGGAAAAACCGTCCAGTTTGCGCACTTCTCCGATTTTCTCATTCAGATAAGCAGCTACCTGTCTTAAATATGATTCATCTTCCGGACCGCCCAGCGTAAAAACGGTTCCGTCTATAAACACTTCCGTATAATTTTTCTGTTCCATAAACTTTCCTTATGTATGTGATATGATGTTGAGGATAAAAGATATTTTTATCCTCAACATTTTAACATATTCCAACTGTCTCAACAAGAGCATTTCCTTAGTTTATTATAAGGTGTTGTCAGGACATGGGATATCCAGGTGTTTATAGGCCAGCGGCGTCGCCACCCGTCCGCGCGGCGTGCGGTTCAAAAATCCATTCATCAAAAGATAAGGCTCATAGACGTCCTCCAATGTGCCTGCATCCTCTCCAAGTGCCGCAGCCAGCGTTTCCAGCCCAACCGGGCCTCCTCCAAACTTCTCGATCATCATCAGAAGAATGCTCCTGTCATTGTTGTCAAGACCGACCTTATCCACATCCAGGATATCCAGGGCAAAATCTGCCACCTGCTTTGTGATAACACCGTCGTATTTTACCTGGGCAAAATCCCGGACGCGCTTTAAGAGACGGTTTGCCAGACGCGGCGTCCCGCGCGAACGTCTGGCAATCTCCGCAGCCCCCTCCGGCTCAATGCCAACGCCAAGTACCTCTGCCGAACGTTCCACAATGATCTGCAGCTCCTTTGGCGTATAAAATTCCAGCTTCTGTACCACACCAAACCGGTCACGCAGCGGTGCCGTGAGAAGTCCTGCACGGGTTGTTGCCCCTACCAGAGTAAAATGAGGGAGGTCAAGGCGGATCGAGCGGGCGGAAGATTCCTTTCCCAACATGATATCGATGGCAAAATCCTCCATGGCAGGATAAAGCACCTCCTCTACCTGACGGTTCAGGCGGTGGATCTCATCCACAAACAGCACGTCTCCCTCCTGAAGATTATTTAAAATAGCTGCCATCTCTCCCGGTTTTTCGATCGCCGGCCCGGAAGTCACCTTCATGTGCACTCCCATCTCATTGGCAATAATACCTGAGAGCGTTGTTTTTCCAAGCCCTGGCGGACCGTAAAACAGCACATGATCCAGAGATTCCCCCCGTGCCTTCGCTGCATCAATGTAAATTTTCAAATTATTCTTGATCTTTTCCTGACCAATATATTCTGCCAACATCTGAGGCCTGAGGCTCGGCTCTATCACCTGATCCTCTTTTGTTGCTTCAGTAGTAATGATCCGTCGTTCCATGTTGTACTCCGTTTTATCGTTTCATTTTAACCATGTTAACCATGCATTAGAAGGCCAGGAATTTGAGCGATGCCTTCAGCACCGCCTCCGCATTCATATCCTCCGTGATGGTAACCTGACGTACTGCCTTTGTCGCTTCTGTCGGGGAATATCCAAGTGCTACCAGCGCTTCGACCGCCTCTTTTCCTGCACCGTCTCCTCCGACGGCCGCTGCAGTCACAGCTGTTTCTGTCTGACCCTGTGTAAACTCCTGCGGCAGAACATCCTCCATACTGATCTTGTCTTTCAGATCCAGGATCACCCGCTTTGCCGTCTTTGGACCAACCCCGGGAGCCTTGGCGATCGCCTTTGCATCTTCTGCTATGATCGCCATGCGAAGATCATCCGGATTCAGACTGGAAAGAATTCCCAAGGCTGCCTTCGGTCCGATTCCGTTCACTCCAAGAAGCTGATTGAACATTCTTAGATCCGGACGGCTAAAAAAACCATACAGTGTCATGGAATCCTCTTTCACCTGAAAAGAAGTATAGATCTTGATCTGGTCTCCCACATGTGGAAGCCTGTCGAGTACCGATAAAGGCACATGGATATTCCACCCAATACCGCCGGACTCCACCACGATTGTATCTTCCCAATATTCTTCCAGAGTTCCCTTTATATATGAAAACAAATCTCCGTCCTGACCTTTCCCGATTTCCTATCATGTTTTCTGCAAATCGTATTTTCATTCTAGCATGTTACACTGCAGGGCGCAAGTATTATCGAACATATATTCTTTATGGTGTAACTAATCTATACTTGCTCCGCTCGGCAGTCTTCATTGTACCATGCGCTGAATTTTTATTTTGTCATAACTGTTTCCGTTTTTTCACCATAGATCTCATCCAGCACCTTCGAGATAGCCGCCATGCTGATGGGTTTGATGATATGGCCGTTCATGCCGGACTCGTAGGATTTTTTCTTATCCTCCTCGAAGGCATTGGCGGTCATGGCCACAATCGGGATATTTGCCTTACGGTTGTCCCGCAGCGTCCGGATCTCCCGGGTGGCAGTGTAACCATCCATTTTCGGCATCTGAATATCCATAAAGATCAGGTCATATCGATCCGCCGGAGCATGGATGATGGTGGAAACTGCAACATCACCGTCTTCCGCACAGTCTACCTTCATACCTGCTTCTTCCAGCATAGCTGTTGCAATCTCCCGGTTCAGTTCGTTGTCTTCTACCAGGAGGATGCTCTTTCCACTGTAATCATAGGTATGAGCCGGTTTCCGTGCCGTATCATCTTTTTTGTCCGGCTGCGTCAGCACCGCCCGAAGCTCTGACATAAAGATCGGTTTTGATACAAATGCGGTAACGCCTGCCTCTCTTGCCTCATATTCAAAATCTGCCCAGTCATATGCAGTCAGGACAATGATCGGAATATCCGAGCTTATGATCTTTCGGATCCTCCGAACCGTTTCGACCCCATTCATGTCCGGCATCAGGTAATCAATAATGTAGACCTTGTATTCATCCATCATCTCCACCGCATCCTGCGCACGGATAATGGCCTCTTTGCCGGATGTTGTCCAATCCGGACGCATCTGGATATCCCGAAGCATCTTGCTGACACTTCTGCAGGTGTCCATATCGTCATCAACGATCAAAGCCCTGGCTCCAAGAAATGCAAAAATCGGTTCATTTTTTACACATTCTCCTACCGGCTTCAGATCCAGGGTCACCGTAAACATGGATCCTTTCCCCAGTTCACTCTCCACACGGATATCACCACCCATCATATCTACGATATTCTTGGTGATCGCCATGCCAAGACCCGTTCCCTGAATGCCGCTGACCGTCGAACTGTATTCTCTGGAAAACGTCTCAAAGATATGCCCCAGATATTCCTTTGACATGCCGATCCCGTTGTCTTTTACGGAAATCTCATAGGTTACGCGGTCTTTCATACTGCTGGGCTTCTCGACCAGGCGGATCATGATATCCCCGCCGGGCTGTGTAAACTTGATCGCATTTCCTACAATGTTCAAAAGAACCTGGTTCAGCCGAAGCTTGTCCGTGAGGACATCCTCATGGATCACATCCTGTGTATCAATGAAAAGATTCTGGTTTTTGGAATGGATCAGGCCTTGGATCATGGTACGCAGATCATGCAGAAGATCCGGGATATGAACCTGTGCCTCCTCAAGCTTTACCGTGCCGCTCTCGATGCGGCTCATATCCAGGATATCGTTGATCAGGCTCAATAGATGGGTACTGGATGTACTGATCTTTCCAAGGTAATCCTGCACCTGAGCCGGATCCTCCATATGAGTCTGAGCCAGCGCCGTGAAACCGATGATGGCATTCATCGGTGTTCGGATATCGTGTGACATGCTATTTAAAAAGGTGGTTTTTGCTCGGTTGGCCTGCTGTGCTGCAGCCAATGCCTGAGCCAGAGCCTCCTGCTGGCTGATATCCCGCATTTTTTCTTGCGTGATATCACTGGCAACATATAATACCTCCCGAACCGTACCGTCATCCGCTCTTTGCTTTACGATGAGGCGCGCCTGGATCCACTGTCCCGTAAGAGCTTTATAATCCGTTGTTATGGTATTGACATGTGCAAGGCGCTTATTAAGCGTATCCAGATTCAGGAATTCACGCATGGAATCCTGATATTCCGTTTGAATAAAGGAGACAAGCACCTTATCCTTGATATCACGCACATCGCCGATTCTTTCTGCCACCTCTCCCATAAGCGGAACACTGGTCAAGATCTCATACTGGCAGGTGTCGAGATTGACCCGGAAAATGGTTGAATATATAGTAGAGAGGGAATTGATCACCTCTGCATGCTCTTTTTCTGCCTTCAGGCGTGCATCTTCTAACTCTTTTTCCCTTTTTTCCTGCTGCTCGTGTTCTTCTATGATCGAATCAATGACCTGAAAGCCTGCCACGACATTGCCGTTTGCATCTGCCTTTTTGAAATTAAACTGATAATAATGCAGCTTTCCGCCCTCTGTGCTGCGATAAGTGCCGCTGTATTCATCCTGTCTTGAAAATACGATGCGCAGATTGTCAGCGCAAAAGGCAGCAGCGATTTTTTCCTTATCGCCCGGATGTACGTTCTCCTGGATCCATTGTTTTATAACCGCATCATACAAAAACTCCTGTCCCTTAACATCCAAAACCGCCCTGACATCATAGCCATCCGTAAGCCGCACGATCCTTGCCATTCCACTGTTTAAATTTGCAACAAATACGTTTTTAAAGTTTTTTGACAGGGTATTGATGATCGCAACCTGTTCTGCAAGTGCCTCATCCTTTTTCTTCTGTTCACGGACATCGGCATCCACATCATAGTGGTATCCGCGAAGTACAAAGCCGCCTTCTATCTGTTTTGCCGTGCCTCCGCAGCGCACATACCGTTCTCCAAGAGCCGGATGATTCCAGATATAGGTATTTTCATCCCGCCCGTTTGTTTTCATTTTTTCAACGCTGTTGATCACAGACGGCAGCGAAGCCGGAGGAATATTTGAAAACCATGCCTGATAAATCTCTTCCGGAGACAGATTTTTTTCTGTGATCCCTAAAATTTCCAGCATCAGATCATCGCATACCATGGTTGGAGCCTTACCCTCAAGCTGATAGATATTCCATGTTCCCATGCGGGAATTGGCAAGGATCTCCTTCATTTCACTCAGCTGTTCATCCTGCTTCCTGGACTTTTCCTGGATATTTACGATGTCCTCCGTATTACGAAAGCCGGCGATCAGCTTCAGTGCTTCATTTGGCTTTGAGATACGGACAAAAAGTCCGCTGTAATGGATCTGCTTTCCATCTTTTAAAATGCGGTAATTCAGTTCAAACCGTTCTCTTCCGTCCTGAAATGTCTCCAGCAAGGCATCCGGCATGATCACGCGAAGGAATTTATCCCTGTCCTCCTCACAGATATGGGAATCTGCATAAGAGCCAAATGCCTGCGAGTAGCAGAAGCTCTCCGGAATATCGCTGCATTTTTTTAGAATGGTCTCATCAAGCTTGACAATGCTTGCCCTGTCGGATTCCGGATCGATCATATATACGGAAACATAATCCCCTGCAAGCGCCATGATCATATGCTGGGATTCTTCGATCTGCTGTCCCATTGTCCGTGGAAATTCTTCATTCTGCATCTGCTCCTTATCCGGAACGGAATGATGGATATGAAGCACCTTCCAGATCCCATCCTTATAGCCATAAATAATCGAAAATCTGGAGTCCATACGAATTATGGTATTTCCGTCTGCGAAGCTTCCGAGGATCAATACAGAACCATAGACCAGCATATGGGTATCGTCCAGCCTCTGCTCTTCTATCGTAAAATCCTGCCATTGAAACCGGATTTCCGCGCGCTGCTCCACCTCAAATGTAAAAGCTTGAAAAAATTCTTCCAGATTCTTGAAAAATTCCTGTTTTCCGGTTCCGATCACGCTCATGCTCTCATCAAGCAATGGAAGGATGTCCATATCTTCCTCCGAGGTGGAATCCAGATAAGATTTTAAGATGTGTGTGGTAAGTTCTTTAAAATTTATCTCCGCCATATGTGGTTTTTCTGCCATGATACATACCTCCCTGCAAGTTATTCAGGCGCCTGAACTAGTGCATGCT
The DNA here is from genome assembly GCA_963642615.1 of Oscillospiraceae bacterium. Taxonomy (GTDB): domain Bacteria; phylum Bacillota; class Clostridia; order Lachnospirales; family Lachnospiraceae; genus Brotaphodocola. Next base: position 37,991 of record CAVIHW010000004.1, read on the forward strand.
TTTGATTCTGGCATTCTAAGAATCATTGTAGCATCTGTTTTCCGACAATTCAAGAAAACTTTCGGGCCAAAAGAAAACCCCTGTTTCTCACAGGGGTCTCAAAAGGAAAAATTATTTTTTCCATGCATCGATCATTTCCTCTACGGTCAGATAACCCTGTCCACAGCCCAGCGCTTCGCTAAGCTGCATCATATAGGGCTTTTGCAGGCGGGCTTTTTTTAATGCTTCCTCCTGCAAAAAGACTTCTTTTGCAGTTCCATCTGCCAGCACCTGCCCGTGAGCCATAATGATCACGCGTTCAAAATTTTCTGCCACAAAATCCATGTCATGGAGGATGGCGATCACAAGCCTGCCGCGCTCTGACAGGCTGCGGATGATATCGCCGATGATCTGCCTTCCCTTCCAGTCCTGGGCGATCGTCGGCTCATCCAGGATCAGGACATCGGTATCCATGGCAAGAACGGATGCAATGGCAGTCATCTTCCGCTCGTATAATTCCAGATCATACGGATTTTCCTTTTCTCTTCCGGAAAGGCCGGTCAGAGCAAGGGCGCGCTCCGCTTCCTTTTTTGCATGTTTCGGATCCATGCCGATATTTAACGGTCCAAACATCACCTCGTCCAGCACATTATACTTAAAGATCTGGTCGTCCGGATTTTGGAACACATAGCCAACATTTCCGGCCAGCATAGCCACCGTTTTCCCGGAAATATCTTCCCCATGAAAATAGATGGTTCCGGATACCGGTTTTAAAAGCCCCTTTAACAGCTTGACAAGCGTTGTCTTTCCGGCACCATTTTGTCCGATGATGGCCGTTCTTCGCTGATCCAGATCCAGATTCAGATCCTTTAGGATCGGAACGTCAGCAAGGTAGGAAAAGTTCAGATTTTCTATGTGAAAGGTTTCTTTTTCGTTTTTCTCCGACTCCCTTTGATCCGCCTGTATACCGGTTGTCTCTTTTTCACAGGTCGTTTCCGGTACAGGCAAAGAGTTCTTTTCCAGCACGCCTGCCGCTTCCTCTACCGTCACCGGATAGGTTCCGTCTGAAAGCTTCACTTGTCTTGCCTTACAGATCCTGGTAAAGGCCGGTGCCTGAATGCCATAATCATTCAGATCCGGCATGGAAAAGACCTTTCCCGGTGTATCATAAGCGATTTGTTTTCCCTTATGCATAAGCAAAATGCGGTCGCAGTATGCCGCAAGTTTCTCGATCTTCTGTTCGATCATCAGGATGGTAATGCCAGAATGCGTCAGGGTCTCAACCGCACGAAACACCTCATCACTGCCTTCCGGATCCAACTGGGATGTCGGCTCGTCCAGGATCATCACATCCGGCCGCATGACCAGGACGCTTGCAATGGCCACACGCTGCATCTGACCTCCGGACAGATCAAAGGGATTGCGCTCCCGGTACTGCCAGATGTCAAGAAGCTTTAAGGCATCCTCCACCCGTTTTTTCATCTCTATGGCCGGAATGCCAAGATTTTGCATGCCATAGGCCACTTCCTCATAAACCGTTTCCTTTGCTCCGGAAAGCTGATTAAAGGGATTTTGAAAGACCAGGCCTACGTGTCCGCAAAGCTGTGCAACCGGAGTCTTTCCTGCCTCGATCCCATCCACCAGGACTTTCCCGCCATAGGCACCCTTGTAAAACTGAGGAACCAGTCCCATGATAGCCTGGCTTAAGGTGCTTTTTCCGGCTCCGTTTTCCCCGATGATCCCGATAAACTCGCCCTGCTCCACACAAAAATCCAGTCCATCCAGAGCCATTTTTTTCGTATGGGGATAACGGTAACGTAAATTTTCAACAACTATCACAGACATCCTGCAATCCTCCATGCCACAGCTGCCAGAATACAGAGTGCCAGAATCACCGTGACCTCACGGTCTCCTTTATGGCGTGTCCGCTCTGTCAGCCAGGTTTTCTTCTTTCCTGCACCAAAGCCACGTACCTCCAGGGCGATCGCCCGCTCTCTGGTATTGATCAGGGAACTCATGACAACCGGAGAGATCAGAGGCAGAAATGCCTTCGCGCGGGTTCTTAAATTTCCTTCCGTCTCCAGCCCTCGGCTTCGCTGGGCATCCATGATCGTATTCATAGTGCCCGTCATCTGCGGGATGATCTGAAATACCGAGGTTACAATATAGCCGAATTTCGGCGAAAAACCGCGTTTTTCCAGCTCATCCACAAATTCAGACGGCTTTGTGGAAAGTACAAAAACCGCAAAAGACAGGAGCATGTTTAAGATGTTCAGTCCGATCCTGAGGGCATACAGCATGCCCTCACGGTAAAATTTCAACCCAAAGACTTGAAACAGCACCGTTTCATTCTTCTGGTTAAACAATCCATGGATCAGAAAGATCGTGATCAGGATTGTGAAGGAAAATGCGATCAGCGGCAAGGTTCTCTTTAAGATCTTTCCGCTGATCAGCACCAGCAGACTGGCTGCAATCGAAATTCCAAACATCCACAGCCGCCCCGAAATCAGGGGAATGCTGATGGCAGCTACAATATACATTAACTTGGTAAAGGGATGCACCTTTGTCAGGTAAGTCCCGTTGTCGACATAAAGACTGATACTTTTCATGAGCAGCTACATTCCTTTTCTTTCTAAGACACCGATCAGTCCAGTGTTTCGATCTCGGCATTTACCTCATAGAGGGTAGTCAGTTTATTCGGAAGACCCTTTAAGATAAAGAATACCACGATCAGAGTGATGAGCTTATCCGGAACATCCACAACGAGTTCATCAAGCAAGGAGCCAAGAAATACCGGCATTTTTGCAGCCTGGGTTGCCATGAACAGGGCATCTCCCCATACATTTCCGGTGGTGCCTCCCCAAAACAGTACATTTAATGGAGTGGAGATAGCGACTGCTGCAAGACCTGCCACACAGGCTGTAACGATGGCCTTCGGAAAGGACTTCATAAAGCCAAGTCGTGCCATGATCCCGACTGCAGCACCGATCCCGAGGCTTGTCAGTGCATAAACAAGTGTGATATTGTCTCCGGCTGAAAATCCATAGATCAGGTTATTTGCAGCTCCGCAGACCGCACCGATGATCGGACCTCCCAGGCATCCGCCGATGCAGGTGCCGATGGAATCCAGCCACAGCGGAAGCTTTAACACACTTGCAAACAGCTTGCCAAGATAATTGATGCCGATGCAGGCCGGGATCAGCACGATCACGGCAACGTCAAATTTTGTTTTAAATAAATTGTTCATATCCTACTTTTCCTTTCCATTCCGTTTTTCCAATATTTCAAACGCTCGAAACGCTGTCAGGATCTCATATTCCTCTCCCCTGGCAGCCAAGGTCTCTCCGTCCACGTAACGCCCGATATGCTCGGCCACATTGCCCTTGCAGGCTGCTACCACATTCAGGATGGAAGCCGTCTTCATGCCGCGAAGCCGCCCCACCACAAAGAGTGCTGCCGTCTCCATATCAGAAGCCATCACGCCTTTCTTTGCCCAATCCTCATAAATAGACGGATTGTCATCCCTATACAGACAGTCATGGCTCCTGGCAATTCCCCTATGAAACCGGTAATGTGCCTCTTTTGCACTTTCCTCACAGGCAAAAAGCAGATCATGATCTGCAATGGCAGGATAACTGAGCGGAGCATAGCCAAGGGTTGTTCCCTCATCGCGCACAGCTGCCTCAGCCATGATCAGGTCGCCAACATTTGCCTGTGGCTGTAAGGCTCCGCAGCTGCCAATGCGCACAGCTGCCTCAACACCGGTTTTTCTCAGCTCTTCCACCGCGATTGCCATGGACGGACCGCCCATGCCTGTAGACATGACCAGGATGGAAATTCCATTCCAGGTTCCGCAGTAACTGGTATATTCCCTGTTGCACGCAAGCAGCCTGGAATCTGTCAGATAGGATGCAGCCCGCCCGGCTCTTGCCGGATCCCCCGGCAGAACCGCATACCGGATCCCCAAATTGTCCGGCAGCTGGATATGCGGCATCTTGTTTTCACTCAAATCCAAAACCTCCTTCCCATCGTTCGGAACCCTAATTTGTCGAACAATTAGCATTAAGATAACATTATCTTTACACAAAGTCAACGAAACGGCCTCCATTTGTTAATTAATTAACAACGTTTTCTCTTGTAAATGAACGCATGGAAAGCTATACTAAACACAATATGTAACATTTCTCGTATGATGATGTCAGGACAGGAGAATTTCAGGATGGATCAGAACAAAGGACATGACCTTTTACTGGTCATTGATATGCAGAATGTTTATACAAACGGGCAGGAATGGGGATGTGAAGGCATAGAACAGGCCGCATCGGCCATTTTGCGCCTTTTAAACAGCAATCTGCCAGAACAGGTTATCTTTACCCAATATCTGGCACCAGAAGATCCAAAAGGAGTCTGGAAGAAATACAACGAGGTCAATGCGGCCATTAATGAAAATCCCTGGCTCAATGAGCTGATGCCGGAATTTGCACACTGGACAAAGCAGTTTCCTCTCTATTCCAAAAGCACCTACTCCTCCTTTTCCATTCCGGAACTGAAAAAAGCCGCCAACGCGGCCGATCATGTGCTGATCTCCGGTGTGGTAGCGGAATGCTGCGTGCTCGCCACGGTGCTCTCCGCCATCGATGCTGGCTGCAAAGTCATCTATCTTACCGACGCTGTGGCAGGCCTGACCGAAAAAAGCCGCAGGGAAACCGAACAGATCATTTCCTATTTTGCACCACTCCACGCAGAGTTGATGACAACCAAAGAGTATATGGAAAGAAAATAAGAGCTATCTGACTTTCTCGTCATCAGATAGCTCTTTTAATGAATTTCCCGAAGTTTCACTTAATAACCTCTCTTTCTTTTATTTTATTGTTCAAGTGCTATGGGCCTCTGCCTTTCATGGGAATCTCCTCCTTCGATTACATCTATGTAAACTCATTAAGAGATTGTCGACTGGTTTTCTTACTGTCCCATTGGACTGTCCTCCTTTTCTGAAGTTTTCTCTTCGTTTTCTTTTTCCTTTCTCTCTTGTTTTTTGTTGTCTTCATTGTATTCCAAAAAGTACAATTTGTCAAGTGCTTTTTCTAATTATTTTTTGTTTTTGTTTTGTATTATCTGAATATATTGTTTAAAATGTTTATTTTTTATATATAATTAATTTTCTTTCATATAAAAAAAACAGTCATGCAGCAACATCTCTGCTGCCACATGACTGTTTAATAGGTCTGTGCGTTATTCTACAAAGGTGCCATCCTTGATCTGGTCTACGATCTCCAGATACTGGCTCTGGATGTCCTCGGAAACTGCGTTTGAGAAGGTACCTACACTTAAGCAGCCGTTGCTCAGATCACCATATACGGTCTTGTTTCCAAAGCTTCCGTTTTCGATGTCATCCATGCAGGTCTTTACCAGAGCTGCATTGTCGGTAACAACGGAACAGATGATGACGCTGTCGTCTGCGCTGCCAAGATCTCCAGGCTGGCCGATATCATATCTGCCTTCCTCTCCTGCAAGTGCTTCTCTTGCTCCGGTATCAACTGCAGATGCATCACCAAACATCACATCCACATCGTAAGTAGTTACCATGGAAGCGGCGATCTCTTTACCCTTTGCGGTATCGCTGAAGGAACCTGCATACGCAGAGGAAACCTTGATATCCGGATTTACCTTCTGAGCTGCCTTCTCGTAGCACTCTACTTTTTCCTTGGTGGTATCCAGCTCCATGCCGCCGATGAAACCAATGTTGTTGGTCTTGCTCATCAGTCCTGCCAGAGCGCCTGCCATGTATCCGATCTGCTTTGCATCCGGAAGGATGGACTGGATGTTGTCTGTCTCAACGGTTCCGTTGAGCAGGGCAAATTTTACTTCCGGATATTCCTCTGCAACCTGCTGTACCGCATCGGTGTACTGATTGCCCGGTGCAAAGATCAGGTCATAGCCAAGCTCTGCATAATCCGTCATAACGGTTGCGTAATCGGAAGTTGCAACGTTGTCGGTATAAACGGTTTCCCAGCCTTTTTCTTCTGCTGCATCCAGCATAGCCTGATAGCAGCTTGCGCCCCATCCGCCGTCTGATACAGAGGTATCGGAGATCATGGCAACCTTATAGCCGCCCTCTTTGGCTGCTTCGCTACCCTCTTCTTTTGCAGCCTCACTATCCTCTGCTGCTGCCTCGGTCTCTCCTGCTGCTGCGGTTGTTTCTGTCTTTGCAGAACCGCCGCATCCGGTCAGTCCGGCTGCCAGTGCTGCCACCATTGCTACGGAAACCACTCTCATACCTGTTTTCTTCATAACTTATCCTCCTCAGAATTCCTTTATGTATATCTAAGACTCCCCATACCGATATGAGAAGTCCGGATATCTTTTTTTGTTTCTTATCGTTCCTCGCGATAATAAGGCTGTCCGTTTGCCTTTGGTCCGCTCTTTTTGATTCCAAAGAATGCCAGCACAAAAAGCGTACACAGATAAGGGATCATCTGTAAAAGCTGGTACGGTGTGGACGGACTGATCAGCTGTAAGCGGATCTGGAGCGCATCGCAGAAACCAAAAAGCAGGCAGGCCATCAAGACACCGCTTGGCATCCAGCGGCCAAAGATCACCGCAGACAGTGCGATAAAGCCTCGTCCGGCTACAATGCCTTCGGAATAGGTGCTGGTGTAGCAGATCGTCAGGTAAGCACCGCCAATGCCTGCCATGGCTCCACAGATCACGCAGGCAAGATATTTTTGAAGCACGACATTGATCCCAAGCGTTTCTGCTGCCTTCGGGAATTCACCAACTGCCTTGAAGTTCAGTCCGGCTTTGGTACGGTTTAAAAACAGTGCGGTAAACGGCACCATCAGATATGCAAGATACACCAGCGGACTCTGATTAAAGAAAATGCTTCCGAGTACCGGGATCTGGCTAAGCACCGGAATCGGCAGGTTTGTCATGGCAACACCCTGGATCAGGGTTGATGTGTCGGAAAAAGAAAGGCGATAGATAAAGGATGCCAGTGCCGGTGCAAAAATATTGATCGCCATGCCATATACCGTCTGCTCTGCACAGAGGCTGATAGTACAAAACGCATAGATCATATTGGTTGCGATACCGGAAAGCGCTCCGGCAAGGATTCCAAGCCACGGGTTTCCTGTCTGAAAGCCAACCAGGAAACCGACCAGTGCCCCGATCGACATAATGCCGTCCAGACCGATATTTACCATGCCGGCCCGCTCCGAATAGGTCTCTGCCAGTGCCACTAACAGGATCGGAGTTGCCATGCGCACGGTTGAGAGCAGAAGCTCAGTCAGAAAATTGATCGTAAAAAATGATGCCATCAGCCCTGCGCCCCCTTTCTCTTCGTATGCGTGATGATAAACTGCTTGATTGCCGGTAATTTTAAAAGTGCAGTTCCGGCCACTGCAAAAATAATGACAAGTGCCTGAATGATATCCACGACGGAGCTCGGTACCTGCATGGCAGTCTGAAGAGTGCTCGCGCCTTTTCTGAGCACCGCAAAAATGCAGGCCACGATCGCGGTTCCGATCGGATTTAACTGTGCGATCAGCGCGATCGCAACACCGTCAAAACCAAAGCCGGATCCAAAACCGCTCATCAGACGGAACTGTTTTCCGTGAAGCTCTATGCTTCCTCCCAGACCGGCGATTGCACCGGAAACAATGAAGGAAAAGAGAATATAGCGGTTTACCGGGAAACCATTGAAGTATGCCGCAGTCGCATTCATTCCCACTGCCCTCAGCTTGAAGCCCTTGGACGTATCAAAGATAAAGTAATACAGGATCACTGCCAAAAGGAAGGCAACAAGGATCCCCCAGTGTACCGGAAATTCTTTTGAGATGGAAGAAATCTTCATACTGTCTGCCACAGCCACAGTCTGCGGTACGCTTCCGTCTCGCAGCAGGGTTGTATACACATAGCCCATAAATAAGGTCGCCACATAGTTTAACATAATGCTGACGATCATTTCGTTGAGCCCTCTTGTGATCTTTAAGACGCCCGGGATCGCACCCCAGATGCCTCCTGCCACAACGCCTGCAAGAATGCTTAAGATCAGGCCGCCTACGCCTGCATCTCCAAGGGAGGAAGATACAAAAATACTGGTAACGGCTCCCATGATGAACTGTCCCTCGCCACCGAGGTTAAACACGCCGCATTTATAAGCAAATGCAGCTGCAAGTCCGGTAAAGATCAGCGGGCTTGCGATCACGAGAGTCTGTCCGATCTTACGGCTGCTTCCGAATGCTCCGGAAAACAGGTATCCGTATGCTTCAAGCGGATTTTTCCCGAGACACAGGATGATGATCCCGCCTACAAAAAACGCGATCAGAATGGAAATGACCGGAATCAGGATCTTGATCAGATTGTCTTTTGCTTTCATTTCCTATGCCTCCTTTCCGGCCATAGCCAGTGATATTTCTTCGATCGGAGGATTTTCCCCCGAGTAAATCCCCATGACTTTGCCTTCAAACATAACCAGGATCCGGTCAGAAAGCTTTAAGACCTCATCGAAATCCGCGCTGATGAGCAGGATTCCGCAGCCCTGATCTCTGGCCTCGATCATGGTATCATGCACAAACTGGGATGCACCGATATCCAGTCCACGGGTGGGATGTACGGCCACCAGAAGTTCCGGATGGCATTCCATCTCTCTGGCAAGGATGATCTTCTGCTGGTTTCCTCCAGAGAGGTTTCTTGCCTCCTGGTCAATGGATGCACAGCGGATATCATTCTTTTTCTGAAGATCCAGGGCAAATTTGCGGATCTCTTTCTTCTTTAACAGGGCACCATGGGCATAAGAAAATCTTGGTTCTTCCGTTGCCTTGAGTACCAGATTCTCCTCTACCGTCATATTTCCTACCAGACCCATCTTGTTGCGGTCTTCCGGAACATGAGAGACATTTGACAGGATGAAACCGTTCGGTACAAACTGTGCAACCTTTTTGGAATTCAAGTCCACCTCACCTGCATCCGGAGCAATGACACCGGTAACCAGCTGGGCAAGCTGGGATTGTCCGTTTCCGTCCACACCGGCGATGCCAAGCACTTCTCCCTTGCCGATCGTGAGGCTGACATCGTTTAAGCCGCTGTGCTTCTGGTTTTTCTGGTAATCCACATGCACAAGCTTGAGAACATCACTCCCCGGTTTGGTAACCTTCTTATAAGAGCTGACTGTCATTTCGTGACCGATCATCAGATTGGCAAGCTCTACGGCATTGGTATCCGCAATGTCTAAGGTCTGGATCGTCATGCCTGCCCGAAGGATCGTCACGCGGTCACTGATTGCCATAACCTCTCTCATTTTGTGCGAGATGAAGATGACCGATTTCTGTTCTGCAGTCAGACGCCTCATGATCGCAAACAGGCCTTCTACTTCCTGATCGGTCAGCGCTGCGGTCGGTTCGTCCAGAATCAGAAGCTCTGCACCGCGGTAAAGCGCTTTCAAAATTTCCACTCTCTGCTGCTCACCCACGGAAATCTCGCTGATCTGCTTATCCAGATCAACCTCCAGTCCGTATTTTTCAGACAGCTCCAGGATTTCTTTTTGCAATTGCTCCTTTTTTATAAAAATGGAGCGGTCTTTCTTGGTGCCAAGAATGATATTTTCAAATACCGTCATGGCTTCCACCAGCATGAAATGCTGATGCACCATTCCAATTCCCATTTTTACTGCCGTCTTCGGCGAATCGATCTTTACCTTTTTCCCGTGCAGCCAGATAGATCCGGAAGTCGGCTGATAAAGACCGATCAAAATATTCATCAGCGTACTCTTTCCGGCACCGTTCTCGCCCAGAAGTGTATGAACCTCGCCCTCGCGAATGGACAGGTTGATATTCCGGTTCGCGTAAACCGTACCAAACTGTTTTGTAATTTCTTCCATCCTCAGAAATTCTTTCATGATCGGCCTCCCTTATTTTATTTTTCCCCTGCGGTTCGCAAAACTTTCATGATCCGGATAATAAAAAAGGAAGTGAATATACTGAACTTGGTATTCAGCGATTCACTTCCTCGTAAATCAGATTTTGTCTGTCCGCGAAAAGCCTTTCGGAAACTGTTGACAATTATAATGATTCGACAGAATGTTGTCAATTTGCAGGTATGTTTTCCTAACAAAATTAAGCACTTTTATTTTATTAGGAGCTTTATCGAACATTTATCTTAAGTTTATAAGGTATTCACTTAAGAATCTTAATTATTTTCGAAATGCTCCTACCAGAGCCTCGGCATCATCATAATTCTGGGCTTTCAGTTCACTGATAAACCAGTCATCGATTCCGTCTACTGCCTGTTTAAAGGAATCCACATCCAGATCCTCATATGCCGTGATGGTCACTCCGTTTTTACTGCTCCAACGCTTCATGATCTCTTCGTCACCGGCACGGTTGATCTCTCGCTCGTAGCGGGTTGCCAGAGCACCGCATTCATCGATCACAGCCTGCTGCTCGGGAGTCAGCTTGTCATAGATATCCTGGTTGATGCAGAAGAACAGACAGTCATAGTTTGCATTCCATAAGGAACAGTACGGCTGCACTTCCTGTACGCTTGCCGCATCGATAGCCGGAAGCGGGTTTTCCTGTCCCTCTACAGTCTTCTGCTGAAGTGCCGTATAGGTCTCGGACCAGTTCATGTTGGTAGCATCTGCGCCCCATCTCTTGTAGCATTCCATAAGCAGGTTGCTTCCTGCCACACGGATCTTTAAATTCTTCATATCATCCACAGACTTGATCTCACGAACGCTGTTTGTGAGTTCACGGAATCCATTCTCTGCAATGCCCATGCAGTGCAGGCCGTACTCGCTCAGGATGTCCTTTAACATGGCACCGGCCTCACCGTCTAACATGGCATCTGCATCCTCAACGGAATCAAACAGGTATGGCAGGGAAACCACGTTAAAACGCGGGTCAAAGGCAGAATAGATCAGGTTGCTGTGCATGGAGATCTGAACCGGGTCTCCATCGATCAATGCCTGGATGCCCTCAGACTGGTTTCCGTTGGTCAGCTGGTCTGCCGCATAGACATTGACCTTGATCTTGCCTCCGGTTGCCTTTTCTACCAGCTCACCAAATTTTCTTCCGCCCTCTGCCCAGGTACTGGTCTCGGTGGTGGAGCAGGTAAAATTCCAGGTCTGCTCTTCCCAGCCAAGGTCACTGTGATCTTCTACGGAATCCGCACCAATGGTGCTGTCTGATTTTTCTGTAAATGCAGCGATCAGCTCTGCTGCATCCTCATAGCCCTGATTTTCCAGTTCCTTCTGATACCACTCAGCCACACCGGCTACAGCATCCTTAAAGGAATCGATATCCATATCCTCATACTGTGTGATCGTCACGCCATTTGTATTCTGCCAGCGATCCATGATCTCTGCATCGCCCGCCCGGTTGATGTAACGCTCATAGTCGACTGCCTTCATGCCGGCTTCATCTACAACAGCCTGCTGCTCGGACGTCAGCTTGTCATAGATATCCTGGTTGATGCAGAAGAACAGACAATCATAGTTTGCATTCCATAAGGAGCAGTACGGCTGTACCTCCTGCACGCTTGCAGCATCAATAGCCGGAAGCGGATTTTCCTGTCCCTCTACGGTTTTCTGCTGAAGTGCCGTATAGGTTTCAGACCAGTTCATGTTGGTGGCATCTGCGCCCCATCTCTTGTAGCATTCCATAAGCAGGTTGCTTCCTGCTACACGGATCTTTAAGTTCTTCATATCGTCCACGGACTTGATCTCACGGACGCTGTTTGTGAGTTCGCGGAATCCGTTTTCTGCAATGCCCATGCAGTGCAGTCCGTACTCGCTTAAGATATCCTTCATCATATCGCCAGCCTTGCCATCCAGCATGGCATCTGCCTCTTCCACTGAGTCAAACAGGTACGGCAGGGATACCACATTAAAGCGCGGATCAAAAGCGGAATAAATGAGGTTGCTGTGCATGGAGATCTGAACCGGATCTCCGTTCATCAGTGCCTGGATGCCCTCGGACTGGTTTCCGTTGGTCAGCTGGTCAGCCGCATAGACATTGACCTTTACCTTGCCTCCGGTAGCCTTTTCCATAAGCTCACCAAACTTTCTGCCGCCTTCCGCCCAGGTACTGGTCTCGGTGGTGGAGCAGGTAAAGTTCCAGGTCTGCTCTTCCCATCCTAAATCACTGTAATCACCGATCTCATCAAAATCCTGATCACCACCGGAAGTATCACTCTCCTGCTGGCTGTCCAAAGAAGCTACAACAGTTCCGCTGTAAGAACCATCTGTTGCCATGGCCTTTGGCAGGAAGGTTGAAATAGACGGCACATAGGTGATCAAAAGCAGTACAGCCACGGATGCGACGATCATCGGCATAACCGCCCTGGAAATCTTTGAAATGTCCACTTCCATGCCTTTTTTCAATTTTACGGAAATGGCTACAAACAGGTTTACGCCTACCGGCGGTGTTACCTGACCGATCGCAAGGTTTACGGTTGCAACGATACCAAACGCAACCACATCATATCCCAGATTCTTACATACCGGGAGCATGATCGGAATAAAGATATACATGGCAGAGTTTGCATCGATGAAGCAGCCTGCGATCAAGAAGATCACGTTTACGATCAAGAGGAAGGTAAACTGGTTATGGGCAATGCTGCCAAGCAGGTCAGATGCCGCCTGGGCAATACCGAATTTGGTACATACAAACGAAAACAGGGATGCACTTGCCACGATCAGCATAATGCCGCCCGTAGTCTTTCCGGACTCCACAAGAAGTCCTCGAAGATCCTTTAAGGTTACTTCCTTATAAATAAAGATTCCGACAAACAGGCCATATACCACAGATACGGCTGCTGCCTCGGTTGGTGTGAAAATGCCGCCATAAATTCCACCCAGGATGATGACCGGCATTAAAAGTCCCCAGAATGCATCCTTGAATGCATCAAACCGCTCTTTTGCGCTGGCTGGTTTCTGGTTGGACTGGATATTTTTTGCACGGGCTTCGATCATAACCACAACGATCAGGGCAACGCCCATCAGAATACCCGGAACGATTCCTGCAGTAAACATATCGGCGATGGAAACACCGGTAATGGATGCATATACCACAAAGGCGATACTCGGCGGAATGACGATCGCAATGGAGCTGGCTGTTGCCATCAGTGCTGCCGAAAACGGTGCACTAAATCCGCCCTGTTCGATCATGGCCGGGATCAGCACGGCACCAAGTGCTGCTACCGTAGCAGGACCCGAACCGGAGATTGCACCAAAAAAGCAGGCAACAATTACGCAGACAATGGCAAGGCCGCCTCTTCTGTGTCCGACACAGGTATTGACAAATTTGATCAGGCGTTTGGAAATGCCGGCCTTTGCCATGATATTACCGGACAGTACAAAAAACGGGATCGCAAGCAGTAAAAACTTACTGATGCCGGAATACATGTTGGTTGCCACGATCGTTAAGGATGTGCCGGAATACAGGATCGCGCATACGGAAGAAAGGCCCAGACAGATCCCGATCGGAATACCCATGATCAGAAAAATGAAAAATGAGATGAACAATACTGCACTGATCATTTGTCATCGTCCTCCTTTCCACACTGATCCAGATAGAATTCAATAAAATGCAGGATCATGCAGGCTGCACCGATCGGCACAAAGGACCAGAAGATCCACTCCGGCCAGTTCAGTACAAAGGTGCGCTTGCCGTTTTGCATCTGCGTGATCACCTTGTCTAAGCCGTATTTAAATAAAACTGCCGTGAAGGCAACGGAAAGAATGGTGCTCAAAAGGAAAAACACCTTTCTCAGCTGTGCCGGAAGACGGTCTGTCAGAATAGTAAGATTGACCAGTTCTCCCTCTCTGCAGGCCAGTGCTGCAGCAAGGAGCGTGATCAGCACGAAAACTGCAACAACCAGTTCCTCGGTAAAAGACCAGGACTGATGGATGATTTTTCGTGAAAATACATTGCCGACTGTCAAAATCAGGATCAGAACTGTTGCGATCTCAAGCACCAGTTTTTCCAGACCTGCCAGGGCATTCATCATTTTCTTGTAGGTTTTCATAACCTGTAACCCCTTTCCTTTCTTGATACCCTATACCACATGTTAGACGAAACTTTACATACCAAGGATCTGCTGTCGGCAGTCATCCTGTGCATGGACGGATTGCGAATGATGGGTTTTTGGCATCCTGCATGAAAACGTCCTGCTGTCGGCAGGCAGCCTCCACACCCGGAAATCTTTTCGATTTTTAGGCAAAAAAATCCGTCCCCATTCAGGGACGGACATCTTCTCCTATTTTGAAACCACCCTGTTTCATCAAGAAACAGATACCAACACGTGTACCAGTATCTTTTTTCATTGTATTACTTTGTAAACAAGAACGAAAATAATGATACACTATTTTAAAACCATCGTCAATTCTAAATTTTTTATAAACTCATGTTACTAATTAAATCCAAAGAATTTCTGGCTGATCTTATAACCGGCGATAGAAACGGTACGGCCGCCCTTGCCCGGCAGGTTCATGCTCTGACCTAAAAATCCCCAGCGAAGACGCATATAAAGTGCCAGATCCTTTTCCCTCAGTTCTTCCCAGAGTTCTTTTTTCTTTGCCATGTTTTCGTCGGTTCCGGATTTGATCGCCAGAATCGAACAAATGGTCATCATAATCTCCAGATAACGCACCATATAATGGCGAAGCTTGTAATTGGTGATCTTTGCATTGTGATAATAGCCAAGCATCAGTCTTGTCACCAGGATCTGCTGATCGATCCGGCCGATCATAACCTGTTCGTTGACCGACTGATCCTGCCTTCCAATAAAATATCGGTAGAAATTCACATCCAGATAATAGAAGGTCTTCACATATGGGAGTGGCTGGAAGACAAAGATATTATCCACATAGAAGGTATGCTTTGGAAGCTCCAGTCCACACTCTCTTAACATCTGTGTCCGGTAGATCACAGAATGCATCAGGATATACTGACCCAGCATGAACACCTTGATATCCTTCCAGGTACAGAGCTGGCGCTTTGGCAGCGCCGTGCGATATTGCATG
The DNA here is from genome assembly GCA_963642615.1 of Oscillospiraceae bacterium. Lineage (GTDB taxonomy): Bacteria > Bacillota > Clostridia > Lachnospirales > Lachnospiraceae > Brotaphodocola. Next base: position 52,992 of record CAVIHW010000004.1, read on the forward strand.
ACACGCTTGTGCTTTGCGCCCTGCTTTTCATATACAAAATTGGTGATCAGCATATCCAGAGTCTGTTCGCCCATGACAAAGCTGCGCAGAGTCTGAAGCACTTCTTTGTAGGCTTCCGCGTTTACCCAGTCATCACTGTCTACGACCTTAAAGTAAATGCCGGAAGCTGCCCTGAGTCCTGCATTGACCGCCTCTCCATGTCCCCCGTTTTCCTGGTGGATCGCGCGGCAGATCCCCGGATACTTTGCTTCATATTCATCGGCGATCTTGGCGGTATTGTCCTTTACAGATCCGTCGTCCACGATCAAGATCTCCACCTCGTCACCGCCGGGAAGCAAAGACTCAATACAGTTCCTCATATACCCTTCTGAATTATAACAGGGGATTGCAATCGACAATAATTTCATGATTTACCAAAAACCTCCTTGGTTTTATATAATGCTGACACAGCCAGACACAGGCCTGCTGCCGCAAAGAAAAGCACACTTGGCATGGAATGCATCGTTTGCATGGCTTTTTGCGATCCGGATAAACACAAGGAAACCACATTGGCTCCCACATGCAAACAGAGTGCCGGGATCATAGAATTTCCCCAGAAGCATACAAACTCCAGACAGATCCCCAGTAAAAATGCGTAGATGCCCTGACTGATATTGCCATGATACAGGCCAAATAAAGCAGCACCAACAAGGATTGCCCGAGAAGGCTCCATAAGACGCCTAAGCTCCATTCGGATCAGGCCGCGAAAGATCAGCTCCTCTGCCACAGGAGCCAAACATGCTGTCACCAAAACACGAAAAAAAAGCGGGGCTTCATAAAAGACAGCCCTGGTTTCATTCCACCCTTTCGACACCGGAAACAGAGTCAGGATCAAAGGATTCAGACACAGGCAGGCACCTGCACCTGCCAGAAAAGACAACAGACAGCCCGCAAAAAAGCAGCGGCTAAAATTCACACCTCTTCCCGAGTCCTGTTTCTGTTTTTTCCGATATACAAAAGACAGGATCGGGATCGCAAGAAGCGCTCCGCCTCCTGTTGCCGCAAGTGCATCCTGGATCTGTAACCCGGCACAGGCAAACGATGCTGCCTCCATGCATAATTCATAAAAAACAAGTGGTCCAAGCAGACAATATACTGTCCAAAGACCGGGATATTCGTTTCGCTTTATGGTTCTATTTCCTTTTTTCACCATCCCACTATACCATAAAACGGTTGCTTTTTTCAAGCAAAAACACTATAATGAACGCAAAGCAAATCTGATCATAAATCTGATAAACAGAAAGGATTCAAGCATATGGCAAAGAAGAGAATCGTTATGGCACTTGGCCATGATGCCCTGGGAACCAATCTTCCGGAGCAGAAAAAAGCCGTGGCTTCTACGGCAAAATTAATCGCAGATTTTATCCAGAACGGCTGGCAGGTCGCAGTGGTACACAGCAACGCCCCGCAGGTCGGCATGATCCATACAGCTATGAATGAGCTTTGTTTCAACCATGAGGAGGAGGGTTATACCCCGGCTCCCATGTCTGTATGCTCTGCCATGAGTCAGGGCTACATCGGCTACGATCTCCAGAACGGGATCCGCTCTGCCCTGTTAAAACGCGGCATCTATAAACCGGTATCAACCGTCCTCACCCAGGTTATGGTTGACCCTTATGATGAATCCTTCTACAATCCGATCAAAAAGGTTGGCCGTTTCATGACCAGAGAAGAAGCAGATGCCGAAGAGGCCAAGGGAAACTACGTCACAGAAGTTCCTGGAAAGGGCTGGCAGCGTATCGTATCTGCTCCCAAGCCGGTTGGGATCGTAGAGATCGATACCATCCGCACCCTTATGGATGCTGACCAGATCGTCATCTCCTGCGGCGGCGGCGGCATTCCGGTTCTCGAGCAGGGAAGTGAACTGCGCGGTGCCAGTGCCGTGATCGAAAAAGACGCAGTCAGCGGACTGCTTGCAAAAGAGATCGATGCAGATGTCCTTATGATCTTAACCGATGTGGAGCAGGTTTCCTTAAACTACGGCAAGGCAGATGAGAAAAAGCTTGAGAAACTCACAGTAGAGGAAGCCGAGCAGTATGCAGCAGACGGCCAGTTTGGTTCCTCCACCATGCTTCCGAAAATCGAAGCCGCTATCTCCTTTATCAAGGCAGGAAAAGGACGGAGCGCCATCATCACCACCATGAGCAGGGCTGAGGATGCGGTAAACAGCAAGGCCGGTACTACCATCGTGGAATAAGTTTTTAAGTTTCAAAAAAGGTATGAACTGTTAAAACACAGTCCATACCTTTTTTGTCTCCGAACCGTTACCCAAACTGTACAATGTCTTTGATCGGCTCAGCCGGTTCTACGGATTCGGCATAAAGTACCGGGCCCTCGCCATTATAATCCTGCCAGAATTCGATCGCAACACGGGCACGAACGGTTACCCACTGGCGAGTCTCTAAGTTTCTGGCCTCCTTCGCCTTGCAGATATAGCCAAGGAACGTCATGTCATCTGCACAGCAGGTCATGGCCATACGTCCCGGTACAAAATAGTTCTTCGGGAAGTTTGGGGATTTCATGACCATGGCAGTGAATTCCACCACCTTATCTTTATAGCGTTCTGGCTTATCCATGCAGTCAATATACCAGATTCCGTAAGCCTCCGGGCTGATCTTGATCACATCTGCCTTCATATCATAGGGAAGATCCTCTTCCGAGATCTCATCAATTTCCCCGTTCTCGTCCTCAAATACGATGTCACACTGGGTGTTCATGGATTTTAACATGCGCTTATAGCGCTCCAGATCTTCGATTCCGTCACAGCGGTTGCAGATGATCAGCTCCGAATTCTTTACCATGGCATTCAGCAGGGATTTCATATTTTTTACATACAACTCAAATGTAGACATGTCGACGATCGTGATCTGCTGATAGATCGTCCAGTCTTTCGGAAGTTTTAAGTCATCCTGGTTCCACATGCCATTCCATTCGATCAATACACGTTCCGGCTGATGCAAAAGCTCCAGCTCCGTCAGGCGCTCCGGTGTGATCTCATCCAGGCTGTCTACATAGACTACGGATGTTTTGGTATCCTTCAGTAAGGCATCGTCATACTCTGTATCTCCCTCCTCGCATACGATCAGAAGGGTTTTTCCATCTGTCTGGAAATAATCCTGTTCCATGGTAAAGGAGAGAAACTCTGTCTTTCCGGCCTCTAAAAATCCATTGATCAGAAATACCGGGGTTACCTCATCGTCAATCATTGGTCCCATATTTTCTACCTATCCTTATTTGTTTTGCCGTGTGCGGTGCAGCTTATGCGCAGCAACGTATTATTTTCTGCCGAATGCCGCTTTTAATGCATCCTCTTTCAGGTTTGCACCAATGACGCATACCTTTCCGGTATAATCTGGTGCTCCTGTGCGGATCTCATACTGTTCCGGCACCATATCAAAGTAATACCACTCGCCTTCCTTCTCGCCAGGGAGCATACCTTTGGCACGCAGAACATCGCCATATTCATTGCCATAAGCCAGCTCTTCCAGGATAGCTGTAAGCTGTTCTTTGCTGCAGGCATCAATGGTCTCAAGACCCCAGCTGGAGAATACTTCATCTGCATGATGGTGGTGATGATCATGGTCATGACAGCCACAGCTGCATTCCTCGTCATGATCGTGATGATGGTGCTCATGCTCATGATCCTCGCAGCCGCACTCCTCATCGTGGTCGTGGTGATGATGGTGCTCATGCTCATGATCCTCGCAGCCGCACTCCTCATCGTGGTCGTGGTGATGATGGTGCTCATGCTCATGATCCTCGCAGCCGCACTCCTCATCGTGGTCGTGGTGATGATGGTGCTCATGCTCATGATCCTCGCAGCCGCACTCCTCATCGTGGTCGTGGTGATGATGGTGCTCGTGATCATGGTCTTCGCAGCCGCACGCTTCATCATGATCGTGGTGGTGATGATGCTCATGCTCTTCCTCATGATCATGGTCATGGTCTTCACAGCCGCAGCTGCAGTGTCCGTCATGGTCATGATGGTGGTGATGGTGTGCATGCTCCTCTTTCACCTGCGCAAGAAGTTCTTCCATCATGGTATCCGGTTTTTCGATCAGTTCCAGGAGCTGTGCACCGGTCAGCTGGTCGATCGGTGTGGTCACAATGCTGGCGTCCTTGTTATGCTCACGCAGCAGGTCAACATCCGCATGAACCTTCGCTGCATCTGCTACATCGGTACGGCTCATCACGATGGTTCCGGCATTTTCAATCTGGTTGTTGAAGAACTCACCGAAATTTTTCATATACATTTTGCATTTGGTGGCATCTACGATGGTCACCGCGCTGTTCAGCTTTACATCCAGATTCTTTGCCACATCCCGCACCGCATTCATAACATCGGAAAGCTTGCCAACTCCGGACGGCTCAATGATCACACGCTCCGGTTTATATTTGGTCAGCACCTCCTCTAAGGATTTGCCGAAATCACCTACTAAAGAACAGCAGATGCAGCCGGAATTCATCTCACGGATCTCGATGCCGGAATCCTTTAAAAAGCCTCCGTCAATTCCGATCTGGCCAAATTCGTTCTCGATCAGGACAACCTGCTCGCCCTTGATCGCTTCCTGCAGAAGTTTCTTGATAAATGTAGTTTTTCCTGCTCCCAAAAAGCCGGAAATAATATCGATTTTTGTCATGATAATCCCTTCTTTAATTGTTATTTGCTTTGTTATGACTGATATCCGCAGCTGTTAGCAGCCGCTACCACGTCTCATTCTGTCACAAAACATGCAGAATGTCAATATGCCGGGCAGCTTACGCCCGGCATACTATTTTTCATTATGATACCTGTGTTTCTTCCTGTTCTTTCATATAGTTGCTGATCCCGTCAACAACCTCCTGATCTAGAATATGCTCCATACGGCAGGCATTTTCCTCAGCCAGTTCTTCCGAAACACCGGTTACTTTCTGTAAAAAAGCAGTCAAAAGAAGATGACGCGCATAGATGGACTTTGCTTTTTCAAGTCCTGCCTGTGTCAGCTGGATATCTCCTCCTGCTTCCGTGGAAATAAATCCCTGATCGCGCAAAAGTCCCATAGCCCTGCTGACGCTCGGCTTACTGAAATTCAGCGTACGTGCCACATCAATTGAGCGAACCACCCCTTTTTTTTCTTTGATCATCAATATAGTTTCCAGATAATTTTCCCCTGATTCGTGCATACAACAACCTCCTGTGCCATGGTGGGAATACTATTATCATAAACGAAATTTCCGGTCAAGTCCAGTATTTTTAGGAAGATATCTCAATCGTGTATAAGAAAATATTCTCAATTAAATCTTACTCGCCAAGTAAATTCTGCATACTCTTTAGGCTGATCACCAGGGTAGAGGTATTGTGAAGCAGCGCGGATGTGGCCGGTGCAAGCACACCAAGAACGCCCAGAACGATCAGTCCGGCATTGAAGCCTACAATGGTGCGGTAATTCCAGTGGATGCGCTTCATCAGATGATTGCTGATCAGCTTCAGCGTAACAACCTCATACAGATTATCCGCTCCAATGGTGACATCCGCGATCTCCCTTGCCAGCTCTGCTCCGTCGCTGATGGCAATTCCTACATTGGCAGCAGAAAGAGCCGGAGAATCATTGATGCCGTCTCCGATCATGATGACCTTGCGTCCTTCTGCCTTTTCTTTCTCCACAAAGCTTGCCTTATCTTCCGGCAGAACCTCGGAATAATACTCATCCACGCCTGCAAGGTGCGCAATGGCTCTGGCAGTCCGCTCACTGTCTCCCGTCATCATGACAACCTTGCTGATACCGGCTTCTTTTAAGGATGCGATCACATCCCTTGCCTCTTTTCGAAGCGGATCCTGGATACAGATCACTGCAGCCAGTTTTCCGTCCACGGCCAGATAGAGATGGGAATATTCCGGAGGCAGGGCATCAAAGAGCTCCTGTTTTCCTTCAGGGATGGAACATTTCTCATCTTCAAATACAAAATGTGCACTTCCGATCACGGCCTTTTTCTCGCCCGTCTTATCTTCCAAGGTTGTGGAAATACCATGTGCAACAATATATTCCACCTTGCTGTGGAGTTCCTCATGAACCAGATGTTTATTCTTCGCAGCGTCTACTACAGCCTTAGCCATGGAATGTGGGAAATGCTCTTCCAGGCAGGCAGCGATCCGCAAAAGTTCGTCTCCTGTCATGTCGCAGAAGGATACCACATCAACCACGGTCGGCTGTGCCTTTGTAAGAGTTCCGGTCTTATCAAAGACAATCGTATCCGCCTCTGCCATTGCTTCCAGATATTTTCCTCCCTTGACGGTGATATCATAGGCGCTCGCCTCACGGATGGCCGACAAAACAGAGATCGGCATAGCCAGCTTCAGGGCACAGGAAAAGTCCACCATCAAAATAGAAAGTGCCTTGGCCGGATTCTTTGTGATCAGCCAGGTAAGCCCTGTTCCGACAAGGCTATAAGGAACCAGGCTATCTGCCAGGTGTTCCGCCTTGCCCTCCAGAGAGGATTTCAGTTTTTCCGATTCCTCGATCATGGTGACGATCTTGTCGAACTTGCTTGAACCTCCGGTTTCTTTCACACAAATGGTGATCTCGCCCTCTTCTACCACCGTTCCGGCATATACCGTGGAACCGGTTTTCTTTTCCGCAGGAATAGATTCACCCGTCAGGGAAGCTTGGTTTACCATAGCTTCTCCCTCTGTGACCTCCCCGTCAAACGGGATCACATTGCCCATATGGATACGGACGTGATCCGATTTTTTGATGGTATTTACAGGAACCAGGACCTCCTGCCCGTCACTTACCAGCCATACCTTGCTGATATTTAAGGACATGCTGCGCGCCAGGTCGCCCACGGATTTCTTATGTGTCCATTCCTCCAGGATCTCACCGATTCCCAGCAGGAACATGACGGAACCTGCGGTATCAAAATCACTTCTTATGATGGAGACACCGATTGCAGTTGCATCCAGAACCGGAACCTCGATTTTTCTGGCTGCCAGGGTACGGATTCCCTTCCATATATATTTTACGGATTTTACAGAAGTGATGACTGCACGTACTCCGGCCGGAAGAAAGAGCGAATTTCCCACACGCAGGATCACACGAGTCATCAGTTTTTCCCAATATTCACTGTTTAAGGCACGGCCGGAATTCTGGATATAGGACTCCGGCACCTCTGCCTTTGCATAGGAAAATGTCTGCAAATCACGGACAACCTCGTTTCTGTCTCCATCATAATGGATCACGATCTCACTCAGACGCTCCCGCACTTTTACAGAAATGGCGTAAGGCTTCGCATTAAAATAATACTGCAGGATATCTGCCTGTTCTGTGCTCATGCGCCCGTTTTTCAGTTGAACACGGATTCTTCCGCGGATCTCATGTTTTATTACAAATTTCATGATGATTTCCTCTTTTCATTTGTATAACTGTTCAGAGCCATACACTTTTATTTGGCTCTGAATCGTTACCATTATGCTGATGCAAAGTTAACAACGATGCCGGAAAAAGGGATGCAAGACTGTTTGCTGCATCCCTTTTTTGTACCGTTCATGCGTCGCACAGATTGCAACGGAGCATGACAAGTGGCTCTTTTAGCCAGATGGAAGATTTACTCTGCGTCTGCTGCTTCCTCTTCTGCGCAAGCTTCCTCTGCCTCTGCAGCCTCGTCAGCAAAAGCTGCTGCTTCTGCCTTAGCAGCGCGCTCCTCATTGATCTGCTGAGCCTCTGCGTAAATATCCTCTGCATTTGCCTGTACGCTTGCTGCTACATTCATCACACATGTCTTTGCACGAAGGACAGCAGCGGTGCACTCCGTGTAAACTTTTTTCGCATCATCGCTTGCAAGGATCTTGACACCTGCGGTTCCGAACAGAACACCTGCTGCAAAAATTCCGGACTTTTTCACATCCAATACCTTTAAAAGTTTTAACATGATGGTTTCCTCCCAACGTTTATTTTTATGTTTAACGCGTATTCTAACTCAATCATTTTCAAATTGCAAGTTTTTTTTACCTCTTTTTTACAAATAATGAATGAAAAGGCGGTTAATGATAATCTTTCTCATTAATCGCCTTTTCATCTGTCATCCGGATCCCCATGCTCTCATGCGAATGCCATATTCTCACTTCCCATACCATAATCGATACGGTACATATTTTTTCTCTGGATCAGTCCTGCTTCTTCTAAAGTCTTGACCATACGGTAAACGGTAGCCATGCCGATGCTTGGGTCACGTTTTGCCGCCTTATAATAGATTTCCTTGCAGCAGCTGCACTCATCCTGCAAGATCACATCGATCAAAAGTTTTCTCTGGCTGGTAATCCGGCAGCCATTCTTTTTCAGTTCAGAAATAATAAATCCTTTTTTTGCCTCAGCTGACATAAAAATGCCTCCTTTTTGATTATCATAGTTAGTCGATGCTAACCTTTGTTTTTTTAGAAAGGGCAGAGATTCTGCCCCTCTTGTGTTACCTTTATTTTTTTGAACCCGGGTTGGAAGGATGGCAGCTCGCACAGCCTGCGCACCCGGCACAGCCTCCGCTGCATCCGCCGTTCTTCTTCTGATCATGCTGTTTTTTGATCACATAGAAACAATATCCGGCGATGGCAGCCACCACAACAATATCTGCTAACACTTCGTTTCCCTTCTTTCAATGCAGTTTTGGCCGATGAAAGCCAAAACTGCTCATTTCAAAATGGATATGGATACAGATTGCTTAGGAAGCAGCCTGTACGGATCTCTTTGCGTAGGTCTTCTGATCTTTGTACGGATCCGGACGGAAGAGCATGAAGAGCATGAATAACAATACTACAAATGCTACAACAGTGCCTGCACCGAAGGAACCATACAGTAAGAAGGAACCGATCTGGTAAACAACCAGGGTAACTGCATAAGCAAATACATTCTGGAAAACAATTGCAAACCAGAACCATTTGCGGCTCTGCATCTCTTTTGCCATGGTAGAAATTGCTGCCAGACAAGGAGAATCAAGCAGGTTAAACAGCAGGAAGCTGAAACCAGCCAGTGCAGTCGGGAACCACATGCCAACACCAGCTGCAACATTCTCTGCATCCTCGGTGTCGCCTGCAACGTTTGCAAGTACGCCCATGGTAGAAACGATACCCTCTTTTGCACTGAAGCCGGAGATTGCTGCTGCAACCGGCTGCCACTCGCCCCATCCAAGAGGTGCGAACAGCGGAGCGATGACGCCGCCAACGATAGCCATAAGGCTGTCTGCGGAATCTTCAACCATACCAAATGCGCCATCCTGAACACCAAAGGTGCTTAAGATCCACATAACTACACAGGCAAGGAACAGTACGGTACCAGCCTTGATGAAGAAGCCTTTTAATCTCTCCCATACATGAAGAAGGACAGTTCTTGCAGACGGGATGTGATACTGCGGCAGCTCCATAACGAACGGAGCCGGCTTACCGGAGAACGGCTTGGTCTTCTTTAACATGATCGCAGAAACAAGTACTGCAACAATACCTACGAAGTACATGATCGGAGTGATCATTCCAGCTACATCCCATCCGGTTACATAGCCTGCCATAACACCACCCATAAGAGCGATAACCGGAAGCTTTGCACCACACGGAACAAAGGTAGCAGTCATAATGGTAAGACGTCTGTCGTTGTCCTGCTCAATGGTCTTGGAAGCCATGATTCCAGGAATACCGCAGCCAGAAGAGATCAGCAGCGGGATGAAGCTCTTACCAGACAGTCCGAAGTGACGGAACACACGGTCCATAACGAATGCGATACGTACCATGTAACCGCAATCCTCAAGGATGGACAGGAACAGGAACAGGATTGCCATCTGCGGCATGAAGCCAAGTACGGCACCCAGACCACCGATCACACCGTCAACTGCAAGGCTGACAATGAATTCGCTTGCGCCTGCACCCTCTAAGAAGGTGGTTGCCACATCCTGAATTGCACCAACAAAGGTATCGTTAGTCCAGTCGGTAACAAGAGTACCAACTGTGGATACGGAAATGTAATAAACAACCCACATGATCGCGATGAAGATCGGAATACCAAGGATACGGTTGGTTACGATCTGGTCGATCTTATCGGATACGGTCATTTTGTCCTTGCCCTTCTTTACAGAAGAGGAAACGACTTTCTGGATGAATTTGTAACGTTCGTCGGTTACAATGCTTTCCATGTCATCGTCATGCTTTATCTCGATCTCTTTTCTTACGGACTCTACCGTGCTTGCTGCGGATGCCGGAAGCGGAACGCTCTCAACAACCTTGCTGTCATTCTCCAGGAATTTTACAGCATACCATCTCTTCTTATCAGCAGAGATGCTGTCCGGAAGTACTGCTGCCACTGCAGCTACTGCCTTCTCCATATCATCGGAGAAAATCTCTTTTGGCAGGTCAACCTCTTTTTTGTGAGCAACCTCAACGGCCTTATCAATCAGCTTATCAAGACCGGTCTGCTTTAATGCGGAGGTCTCAACAACCGGGCAGTTCATCAGCATGGACAAACGCTCTACATCGATCTTCATGCCTCTCTTTTCGAGAAGATCGGTCATGTTCAGCGCGATCACTACCGGAACACCGGTCTCAATGAGCTGGGTGGTCAGATACAGGTTACGCTCGATGTTGGTGGAATCCACAAGATCCACGATCACATCCGGATTCTCCTTCAGCACGTAGTCACGGCTGACAACCTCCTCCAGAGTATATGGAGACATGGAATAGATGCCAGGAAGGTCGGTTACGATCACATCCTCATGTTTTCCCTTTGTCTTTAATTTGCCTTCTTTTTTCTCTACCGTAACACCCGGCCAGTTACCTACATACTGGTTTGCACCGGTGAGCGCATTGAACATGGTTGTTTTACCACAGTTCGGGTTACCGGCAAGTGCAATCTTAATTGCCATTTTTTTCCTCGCTCTCTTTCCTAATTGTTGGTTTACTATTTTACCTCAACACACTGAGCATCGTCTTTTCTGACAGAAAGCTCGTAACCTCTGACGGTAATCTCAACCGGGTCTCCAAGAGGAGCAACTTTTCTGATGTAAAGCTCGCTTCCTTTCGTGATACCCATGTCCATAATACGACGCTTGTAAGCACCATCACCACTGATCTTGGTTACCACAACGGTACTTCCAACTGCTGCATCACCTAAAGTCATCGTCTTACTCTCCTTTCCCAAAAATCACTGTCTTCCATGAGTTCCAATGCCTCAGCGAACCGACAGATTACATTTGCATTTGTGCAGTCATCTCCTTTTGATGGCTGCTTATATAGTTACGCATTTCATGATCGCAATGTTCTTTATGCTACCATGATGTGGCGTGCCATATCCTGATTGATCGCAACCCTGGAATCCTTGACATTTACGATAACATTTCCGCCGATCGCTGAGATCACAGTTACGGCTGCTCCGACTACAAATCCAAGGTTTGCCAAGAAACGTTTGGTTTCCTCATTTCCTCCGACTCTCTGGATCTTGCTCTCCTGTCCAACCGGTGCCATAGTAAGTGGCATGTCTACTCATCTTCTTTCTATTCTATATTCATGACCATATTTATGATCCGTGCAAAAACGCAATTAGTTTCCGCTAACTCTAAGTTCTAAATTAGTATAGGCTAACTCAGGTTAGCAGTCAATAACTTTTCAGTTTTTTTATAATTTTTGTTGGATATTACTAATCTAAAATAGCCTTATTGAGAATTTGTTATTGTTATTGTCGTTTTAACTCTGGACATCAAAAAAGACCCGCTTTCCCCGGTTAGAGAAAAACAGGTCTTGTTCGATATCATTCTATTTTTTTATAACATGCAGTCTGATGCACTGTATTACCGTAAACAAAGCAAAGGCCGCCAGATTTACCAAAACCACACTGGCTCCGGCCGGAGTCGAGCATCCATAGGAAAAGATGATGCCAAGCAAAAAGCAGACCACCGCAAGCACACCGGAACAGATGACCACGCCACGGAAGCTTTTAAAGATCCGCATGGCCGTCAGCGCCGGAAAGATGATCAGGCTGGAAATCAACATGGCACCCATCATCCGCATACCGAGCACGATCGTCACTGCCGTCAGCACCGCGATCAGCACGTTATAAAGTTCCACATTGACACCGGTAGCTTTTGCGAAATTCTCGTCAAAGGTAACTGCAAAGAGCTTATTGTAGCAGAACACAAACAGGCATAATACAACCACAGACAACACCGCACTCAGCACAACATCCTCCCTGCTCATAGCCAGGATGCTTCCAAACATGTAGCTGCTGACATCTGTGGTCATGCCGGTAGTCAGGGAAGTAACAATGATGCCGATCGCCAGGGAACTGGCAGAGATCATGGCAATGGCTGCATCACTCTTCACCTTTCCGTGTTCCGTAATGCGAAGCAGGAAAAATGCTGCCAGAACCACCAGCGGAATAGAAACCTTAAGCGGGGACCATCCTGCTGCAATGGCGATCGACAGAGACCCGAAGGAAACATGGGACAGTCCGTCACCGATCATGGAATAGCGTTTCAGCACCAGACTCACCCCTAAAAGTGCACAGCACAAGGATACCAGGATCCCTCCCACCAGGGCACGGACAACAAAGGGATAGGAAAGCATTTCACAGATCATACTCACAGCTCATCACCTCCCAGAAATTCCCTGCCGGCCACGCTCTTTTTATACTCCAAGGCCGTCCCGCAAAATACCACGTTCCGGTGCAGATGCAAGATCTTGTTGGCCTGACTGATCACATTGCCGATATCGTGAGACACCATGATAATGGTGATTCCGTCTTCTTTATTTAATTTGCGGATCAGATGATAAAAATCCTGAATGGCCGAAGGATCCAGACCCGTGATCGGTTCATCCAGAATCAGGAGCTGATCGGTTGCACAAAGTGCACGGGCGATCAAAACACGCTGCTGCTGACCACCGGAGAGTTCCCGGTAGCATCGCTGTTTCAAATGCTCGATGCCAAGCCGTTCCAGATTATGCGCTGCCAGTTTCCGTTCAGCGGCAGAATAAAACGGACGGTTTCCACGGCGGCTTAAAGTGCCTGACAGCACAACCTCCTGTACGGTAGCCGGAAAATCCTTCTGAGCTGCGGTCTGCTGCGGCAGGTAACCGATCCCGCCTTTTTTCAATTCCTCTGCCACGGTCAGGGTTCCGCCGGTCGGTTTTAAAAGTCCAAGCATGCCCTTGATCAGGGTACTCTTTCCAGAACCATTCTCTCCCACCACACAAAGATAATCTCCGGGAAAGATCTCCAGGTTTAAATCGATCACTGCATCCTGGTTTTCATATCCAAAGTCCGTATGTTCACATTTTATAATCGGATTCATCAGTCGATTCCTTTTCGTAAATTCTCGATATTCTGGCGCATCAGTTCTGCATAGGTGATGCCTGCATCAAACTGTGCCCTGGTTACATTATGACAGGAATGCAAAAGCAGAGGTACCGCTCCTGTTTCCTCTCCGATGATCTCAGACACCCTGTGACTGCTCAGTTCCAGATAATACACCACCGGGATCTCTTCATCCTTTACTTTGTCGATCAGGTATGCGATCGTCTTGGCGCTTGGTTCCGTATCGGAGCTGCATCCGGAAAATGCTGCCCGGTAGTCCAGATGGTATTCATCTGCCAGATACCGAAACGGAAATTTATCTCCCATGACGATCATGTTGCGCTTCCGGTTTTCAGAAACCTCGCGAAATCCTGCATCGATCTTTTGCAGTTCCTTTTTATAATCCTCTGCTCCCCGGTAGTACTCCTGTGCATGTTCAGGATCTGCCTCGGCAAGCGTCTCACCGATCACCTCTACAAGCTTCATGGCATTGACCGGAGATGTCCAGATATGTTCGTCATATTCAATCTCTTCCTCATGGCCGTCATGATCGATATAATCCTCCTCATGGACATGAGCCGCATGTTCCTCTGGAGTTTCATTGCTGTGGTCATGCTCATCCTCATCGTGCCCATGGGCTGCATGCTCCTCTGGCGTCTCGCCGCTGTGATCATGCTCATCCTCTTTCTGTGTGTGCTCATGGCTGTGTTCATGATCATGTTCCGTATCTTCCATGCCCTCCACGATCTCTTCCTCTACGGTATCCACGTAGTCCATCATGGTAACAATAGTCATATCCGTTGTATCAAGGGCTGCAAGCGTCTCATCCAGCCAGTGTTCCATGGTGCCTCCATTGCTGATGAGCACATCCGCATGCTGGATGGTACGGATATCAGCCGGAGTCGGCTCAAAGGAATGGCTGTCCATTCCCGCCGGGATCACCATTTGAAGATCCACCAGATCACCGGCGATCTGCCGGACAAAATCATAATAAGGAAACAGCGTTACTGCCACTTTCAGCTTCCCATCCCCTTTGGAATCCGCAGCAAATGCCCCCTGGCTGCCTCCACTTCGTGCACATCCTCCCAAAATCAAGGACACACTAAGAAGCCCCGCCGCCAGTCGCAAAGCCATATTCCTTCCGCCACGTTCACTATTTAATCTTCTTATTCTCATTTTTTTAATTTTCTGATTCTCATAAGCTATATCATAACATCAAACAGCTCCAGTCATCATGCATCTGACTGAAGCTGTCCATTGGGTTGCATAGTTATGTTAATTATAGCACAATTTTCTCATTATGAAAAGATTTATTCTTCACAGATTTTGCTGTTTTATAATCCGAAGTGTCTGGGGATCACGCAGAACCGCAGGCGCTAGGTGGAATTTTGTACTTCGTGTGCTCCGCCGCCTAGAGTCAGGACTGCGTTCGAAACTCGCGTGCTTTGCACGCTCAAACAACTCACTCCGTCCTGACGCTATGCTCGCACACTCAGAAAATTCCAATGCGCCTGCTTATTCTGCATGCCCCCAGACACTTCTACTGTACTGGCTTCACCACAAAAAACATATATTCACAAAAACTGTCGACGTTGTCAAAATTCCTAGCGCCAAGAAATTCTTTTTGTAGAACAGCCCATAACGTAGAAGTTCCGAGGCTGCCGTACAAAAACGCATACCCTTTGGAATTTTCTGAGTGTGCGAGCATAGCGTCTCCCCGGAGAGCCTGTCTGAGCGTGCAAAGCACGCGAGTTTAGCTCGCAGGGGAGACAATAAGCGGCGCAAGCACACGAGGTAAAAATTCCACCAGGGTATGCGGTTTTGCATGGCAGTCCCGGAACTTCGAACCCTTCACGCACCTATGTCACATTTTTATTTAGCCAGTGCTGCTCCCAGTGCCTTGCACTCTGCCTCTGCCTCATCGTTCGGAGTCAGGTTTGCGATCACGCCCTCACCGTTTACGACATTGGCACCGGCTGCACGCATACGCTCTACCCAGTTGCGCATCCACTCGCCATCACCCCAGTCATAGGAACCGAAAAGGCCAACGGTCTTGCCAGCACAGATTCCCTCTACTGCGGTTACAAAATCATCCATCTCTGCATCCAGCTCTTCATCTCCCATAGCGGAAGCACCCAGTGCAAAGCTCTCTGCATCCTTTAACATGGAAACATCTGCTGCAGATACCTCGATCACGTTTGCTTTTCCGCCTGCTTCCTCTACGCCTGCGCCTACAGCCTCAGCCATAGCCTGTGTATTTCCGGTGCTGCTCCAGTAAATTACGTTTACTTCTTTCATGTTTGTCTTCTCCTTTTGTTCTATTTTGGGCTGCAATCCTTACGATACCGCTACATAAGACAGGCTGCGGCCACACATGATCTCCCGCAACGCCTGTTCCTTTACTCGGTCATAAAGGTCAAAGATTTTTTCTGCTTCCTTTGGATTCTGATACACCTTCCAGTAACGGGATGTGAGGCTGTTCTCGCCGCGGTTTGCGATAAAGCCCTGTACATCGCCAACCGGATATCCTAAAAGGACTCCCAGTTCATGGGGAAATTCCTTCTGAGTCACGGCATAGCGCTGATACCTTCTTCTTAACCTTGATAAGACCGATGCGATATCAAAGCGGTCATATCCGCAGCTCATCAGAAACTCTCTCACTTCACGAAGGTTTAAATGACGTTCCAGCTGTTCGTAACGATACAGAAACAAAACTTCCTTTTCCCTGTCTGCATAAAGCTGGATGCAGATGATCCGGCTTTTTTTGAGATATGTCCGGATCTTTCTCCAGCAGCCCGGTTTCATAGTGATCAGATTTGAAATCTTCACTCCTTTTAATACCGGTGCACACTGGGTCACAACGCGAAAACCAAACTTTTCTTCCGCTGTGCAGTTGTTCAGGAAATGAAGCATGGTTTCTGCAGACATTTTTCGTTCCTCCCGTGAAATTTTTCTCAGTTATCCATTGCTAACCCGATATCGATATGTTAGCATATGCTAACCATTAAGTCAATCACTTTATCTGATACGAATTCTCAATAACTCATTTTCGTTAACGATATCTTTACTCATTATTAAGATTTCATTACTCCCGTTGATTTTTCTTAACACTCCTGCTACCATTTTCTGCGGAGGAACATACCATGAATAAAGACAAATACCTAATCGGAGATGTTGCCGGCCTTATGGGGATGAGTCGCGACACGCTCCGTCATTATGAAAAACGCGGTCTGGTCACTGCCAGAAAAGCCGATAATGGTTACCGCTACTATACCGAGTCTGATCTTTCCAAGCTGGTAGGGATACTGTATCAGCGTAAAATGGATATTGGCTTAAGCGACATTGCTTCTCTATGGAATGAACAAAGTTCCGTGGATACTGTGGAACTGTATGATGAAATCATCACACAGCGCCTGGAAGACGAAAAGGAGGCAATCCGTCAGCACGAATGCACCATAGCCAGACTCAAAATGAGCCAGAAAGACTGCAGCAATATACGGAAGTATCATGGAAAGATCATCGAATGCAGCCTGCCGGATTCCTATATCATCCATCCGGATCTGGATTTTAGACATGGAATCGAGCAATGGTTTGAATATGCAAGGGAAGATACCGGACTTGATGTCATGTACCTCTTTGACGCCTACAAAATCCTTCCTTTTTCAGAAAACAGCTGTGTAAAAATGGATTTTTTGCACTCCATGTTATTTCTGCACAAGGATATGGCAGAGTATACCGATTATCCCATCACGCAGGATCTGGTCTGCACGGATCAGACCATCCGCTATCTCTCAACATTTTGCACCTCGCCGGATCGCATTCCGCCATCCAAGGCAATACAAACTCTGCTAAACTACGCGAAGCAGCATCAGCTGTCTACGCAGGATCAGCTGCTTTCCACCTTTCTTACACAGGGAGTCCGTGACCAGAAATCCTGTTATTATCTGCAGCTGTTTCTTCCGATCTCAGGATCAGCTGATGATCAGAAATCATAAACTATCGTACAAAAAAGGATGTGCCTGTTTCTTGGCACACCCTTTTTATCTGCAGAGAGTTTCATTGATTATGTGATGGTATCGTAGTTGTTTTATTTATTGCTGTTTTTCTCGGCTCCTTCGTAGGTGACAACGCCCTTGCTGTCTGTGCAGTAATAGCGGTCATCTGCGTCTTTTACGTTCTTCTTGCTCTTTTGGATCTTACCGGAGGTATTGACAAGGTAGGTTTCGCCTTCCCATTCTACCTTCTTAAGCTTTTCATCCTTATCTGCTTCCAGACGTTTGCCCTTCTCATAGATCACGCCGTCCTCAATGCCGTTGTAGCCCTGTCCGCGCTCATCACCGGATTTACGGAAATTATAGGTATAATGTTCTCCATCAACCTCTATGGAAGTGGTTCCGGTCTTCATGGCACCATCTTTGGAGTTTCCGCCAAAGTAATATACCTCTTCGGTATCATCTGCATCCGGCAGGTCACTTTCCGTCTCGATCTCCGTATAGGACAGGATATCTTTTCCGGATACTTCCAATTTGTAGAGACCTTCTAACATCTTGCCATACTCATCGAAAGCATAGTAATATCCGTTGATCTTCTTAATGCGGCTCTTTACAACATCGCCGTCCTTCTCCGCATAGTACCAGCGCTCATCTCCATCCGAATAGCCTTCCGGATCTGTTTCTTCACCCGGCACGGTCTTGAACCAGCCAACAGACATCCAGCTGTCCTGGATCGGGCTGTAGAAGCTCGGTGTTGCAGTGGAACCGGATGCATTGCTTGCGCTTGCATACCAGCTAAACCGTGCATTACCATTTTCCTCAAAGTAATATTTGTGTCCGTTGATGGTTTTCTTGGTATTCATTGCCTTTTTGCCGTTGGCATTGAAGAAGAACCAGTACCAGTCCTGGAAATCATCGTTTGTCTGATCCTCATCGACTACATCTAAGCGTTCCCACTGTCCGCTGCGCATTGCACCGTCGTCCGGTCCGCCCAAATAATACAGTCCTGTCTTCCATGCATCGTCTCCGGTCTGCCGTTCTCCCTGCTCATCGATCCAGCCATAACGCATCTTGCCTTCTTCGTCAAAGGTATATTTTTTACTTACACCGTCTGCCCGGACAATGGTCTTGAAGGTGACTCTTCCTGTATCCTTTGCCTTGTACGCTTTTCCGTCTGCGCCAAAATAATACCAGACCGTGTCGGATTCGTCATCATCCTGCGGATTATCATTTTCCAGCTGTCTCCACTGGTTGCGCACCATGGCGCCGCCCTCATTGACATAATAGTAGTTGTCATCATCCTCTACCAGCTGGCTGACTGCCATCTCACCGTCATCATCCAGCCAGAACCAGTCATTGCCGGACTTTTTCCAGTCTGAGGTGACCAGGTCGCCACTGCGGTCATAATAATGCCAGCTGTCATCCTCCTGCACCCATCCGGTGGCTGCAAATGCCATCATAGAGCTTCCTAAAGTCAATGCTGCTGCCGCACACGGGATCAGCATCACTTTTGTATGTTTTTTCATCGTCCATACTCCTTCCATTGTCATCTTGCCGCGTTTTTTATGCAGCCGTCAGGTCTTTTCTTCCTGACATGCATGACTTTACACCCTGGAACGATTCCAGGGTCAAGCGATGTAAGGAAGCCGTAATAAACCGTAAGATTACTTACGCTTTCTTTATTGTCATGATAACAATTGACAGTTTTTGTAAAACCGCCTATACTTAGGTTTATATTTAAGGGAAAGGAAGGAATTACTATGGATTACACAGCATTGATCCTCGCAAGCCTCGGAACATTCCTGATCCTTGTGATCGGATGGTATGTGCTCCAGGTCATTGCATACTGGAAGATTTTTGAAAAAGCCGGAGAACCCGGATGGAAGGCCATTATCCCGTTTTACAACACCTACACACAGTACAAATTCACCTGGGATGCCAGATTTTACTGGTTTTCTCTGTTTGGTTCTGTGATCGGCTGTGGACTGAATGCCTTAAGCGGTGTAGCCGGTGTGATCGGAAGCGCCATCCTGTTAGCGGTTACCATCCTGAATATTTTTGCCCTGAACAAGCTGGCAAAAGCATTTGGCCATGGCACACCATTTACCATCGGACTGTTTTTCTTAAATCCGATCTTCAAACTGATCCTGGCATTCAGCAGTGACCGTTACATCGGACCACAGTAGTTGGACGAGATCTGACTGATTTCCTGGCAACAAACATAAAGGAGCCAAAGAAAGCAAAAACCATATCGTGGTTTTTTGCTTCTTTTGGCTCCTTATTTCATTTGTATCTGATGATCACCTCTGTACCCTTCCGGAGCTGTCTCCTCCGGCCAGACGGTTGACATCCTCCCTGGTTACCAGATTAAAATCTCCAGGGATGGTATGTTTTAATGCGGCAGCCGCAGTCGCAAACTCCAGGGCTATCTTCATATCTTTATGTTCAAGGAAACTGCTGATCAAACCGGCAGTAAATGCATCTCCGCCGCCTACCCGGTCTACGATCGGTGCAATGGTATATCTTCTGGAATGATAAAATTCTTTTGTTTTTCCATCCATAATGCAGGCCGACCAGCCATTGTCGGAGGCACTGTGGCTTTCTCTGAGCGAACTTGCAATATAGCGAAATCCGAACCGGTCTGCCATCTGGCCAAAGATATTCATATAGCCGGATAATTCCAGGTTTCCGGACATGATATCACTGCCCTCCGGCTTGAATCCAAGCACCTTATCTGCATCCTCCTCGTTTCCGATACAGATGTCCACATACTGCATCAGGTTCGTCATGACCTCACGGGCTTTTTCCGATGACCATAATTTTTTACGGAAATTCAGATCAACAGAGACCGTAACACCATGTGCCTTGGCTGCCTTTAATGCCTCCTCTGTAAGCTTTGCCGCACTTTCCGACAATGCAGGAGTGATGCCGGTAAAATGAAACCAGTCTGCCTCGGCAAAGATCGCATCAAAATCAAACTGATCCTTCGTTGCTACAGAGATCGAGGATCCGGCACGGTCATATACGATATTGGACGGCCGCACAGAGGATCCCGACTCCAAATAATAAATGCCCAGCCGATCTCCGCTGCGTGAAATAAACCTGGTTCCGACATTATATTTTCGTACTGCCGCGATCGCACAGTCACCGATGGGGTTATCCGGGATCGCAGTCACAAATTCCGTCTCATATCCATAGCTTGCAAGGGATACTGCCACATTTGCCTCGCTTCCGCCATAATTCAGGTCAAATTCATCTGCCTGTATAAATTTTTCATTGCCCGGGGTGGATAACCGAAGCATGATCTCTCCCAGTGTAATGATCTTTGCCATATCCTTCTCCTCCTATATCCTGCGTTTGCAAACTCCCAGGTTTCATTGTACTGAAATCAAAAACATTCGTCAAGCTATCGTTACAAGACTATCAGATGGTTGCTGTTGATGCGCTGCATGATCAGCAACATTAGCTGACAAGCGGCAGGATGTAGCTTGTCCAGATAAAGCTTGCTGGAAAAACCAGCACCATGGCCGGAATCATATCGGCAGTCGGAAACATTTTTACCCGCATCATGCGAAAGGACGTAGCCAGCATGATGAAACCTCCTGCTGCCTTAAAATCATTGATCATATCCGGAGTCGTAAGCGGATAGATCAGCTCGGCACCAAAAAACAGAGCCAGGAAGATGATAAGCTGAGGAATTGCGATCAGGGATACCACACCACCCAGCATACAGGCAAAGATCATGGCTGTAAACAGATCCAGAACAGATTTTGCGATCAGAATACTGTGATCGCCGGTCATTCCTGCCACCATAGAACCGTAAATCCCGGTACCGCTGGCACAGAACAGAACGATCACAGTCACCAGAGTGGTCATAAATTCCTCTTCGGAAATCGAATCATCTTTTCGCTTTACGATCCGGGAAGCAACACCCTGCATCAGGGCAGCCCCCTTCTGGATCCGGTCACCAAGATGGATCGCCAGGCCGATCGCAGTTCCGATCACCACGGCAAAGATCACAGCCGGCATATTTTGCATCAGCATAACGGAGCTGATCCCCATACCCATGGCACAGACTCCAAAGATCATATTCAGATTTTCCTTAAAATCCAGATCCAGCAGATTCTCCACTGCCAGACCGATCAGGCCTCCGATCACGATGGCCGATGCATTGACTAAAACTCCTATTGGCATAACTCGTTTTCCTCTTTCTTCGTTTTATTTCCCCCAATTTCTATCATTTATCGTTTATTGCACATAGAATCACGTGGTCCGATGATCACGTGGTCCGAAGTTGCAGGATTCCCATGCAGAACCGCAGGCGCTAAGTGGAATTTTGTACCTCGCGCTCTCAGAAAATTCCAATGCGCCTGCTTATCCTGTATGGGAATCCTGCAGCTTCTACTGTACTGGCATCGCTGCTATGACAAACATTGCCTGCACAAAAAAGACACATCAAGGCTAAACAATCGCTTATGCGACCTTGACGTGTCCTCTTTCATAAAAACTTACTCAAACCATTCTTAAAATCTTTGCATGTGGTGCATATTCTTTCGCAGAACAGCCAGTAACGCAGAAGTTCCGGGAGCATCATGCAGAATAAGCAGGCGCATTGGAATTTCCCTCGTGTGCGAGCTCTTACATTCTTACGATCATGGATTCGCGTCCGGCACCGGTTCCGATAAACTTAACCGGAGTCTTGGTATACTCCTCGATGAAGTTGATATATGCCTTTGCATTCTCCGGAAGCTCCTCAAAGGTCTTGCAGCCGGAAAGATCTCCGAAATTACCTTCAAATTCTTTATAAACCGGTTTGCAGCTCTCTAAAAACTTTAAGTTGGTAGAGAAATCCTCGGTCTGCACCCCATTGCAGTCGTATGCAACACAAACCTGGATCTTGTCGAATTTTCCGATGGTATCGAGATGGTTTACGGAAATTCCGGTCAGTCCATTCAGACGTTTTGCATACTTTAAGGTTACAAGATCCAGCCAGCCACAGCGTCTCGGCCTTCCGCTTACCGTTCCATACTCATGACCCAGATCGCGAATGCGGTCTCCGGTCTCATCCATCAGCTCGGTTACAAACGGACCCTCGCCGACACGGCTGGAATAAGCCTTGATGATTCCGTATACATTGCCAATATCAGATGCACTCAAGCCAGTACCGGTGATGATGCCGCCGATGGTCGGGTTGGATGAGGTTACATACGGATAGGAACCAAAATCAATGTCAAGCAGAGTTGCCTGAGCACCCTCCACGATCACTTTTTTATCTTCCTCCAATGCCTTGTGCAGGTAGGTTACCGTATCACAGACATAAGGCTTTAACTGCTCTGCGTACTCAGAGTAGGTTTTGTATACATCCTCAAATCTGAGCGTTTCATCGATCGTGGTATCTTCCGGATCGTAAAATTTCAAAAGTGCCTTTCTGGATTCTACCAGTTCTTCCAGATGCTCCTTAAAATTATCTGCATACAGATCCTCGATTCTTAATCCGGCACGCTCATACTTATCACAATAGGTCGGGCCGATTCCTCTGCAGGTAGTTCCGATCTTAGATGCCTTTCTTGCCTTCTCCAGCGCACGATCCAGCATCGGATGATACGGCAGGATCACATGGGTCTTGTCACTGATCTTTAAGTGATTGTCAATATCATATCCGTGTGCCTTTAAGTTTGCGATCTCACCTAACAGCACAGACGGGTTTAAAACAACTCCGTTTCCGATTACGCCAATGGTATGACCTGAGAGAATTCCGGACGGGATCAGGCGCATTGCATATTTTACCCCGTTTGCCTCGATCGTATGGCCGGCATTGTCACCACCGGTTGCACGGACAGCAATATCTGCATCAGCTGCAAGATAATCAATTACCTTTCCTTTTCCTTCATCGCCATAAAAACATCCAATAACTACATCTACCTTTGACATGATCAGTCTCCTTTGTTATAACTGCTAACAATTTTTTATATGAAGCCAAACACTAACAGTATATAAGATTCCTTTTCTAAAATCAATATGCAATTTTCAGAAAATCAGCGGACGCACCACTGGCGCAGCCTTGCGGATCCTTTTGTGTAATAGGAATAAAGTTTCTTATCATACAAAAAAGGCTGACAAATATTCTGATTTGCCAGCCTTTTTTATCATTATACGTTAATCTCAGCAGTCATGCCAAGATCTTCTTTATTTGCCTCCAAAATCGGATTCACAACCTCACTGAGGAATTCATCCACCTGTTTTGGTGCACGTCCGACATAACGGGAAGGCTCCATACATGCCTTCAGCTCGTCTAAGGAAAGACCGAATGCCGGATCAGCAGCGATCAGCTCAAGAAGGTTGTTGTCCAGACCTTTTTCCTTTACGTTTCTTCCGGCTTCCATGGAAAGCTGACGGATACGCTCGTGCAGTTCCTGACGGTCACCGCCGGCCTTTACCGCATCCATCATGATATTTTCGGTTGCCATGAAAGGAAGCTCTGCCATAAAGTGTTTCTCGATCACCTTCGGATATACCACCAGTCCGTCTACCACATTCAGGTACAGATCTAAAATGCCGTCGATAGCTAAAAATCCCTCCGGAATGCTCAGTCTCTTGTTTGCGGAGTCATCCAGGGTGCGCTCAAACCACTGGGTGGAAGCTACTAACATCGGGTTCATGACATCGCTCATCACATAATTGGAAAGGGAAGCGATACGCTCACTGCGCATCGGATTTCTCTTGTATGCCATGGCAGAGGAACCGATCTGGTTCTTCTCAAACGGTTCTTCTACCTCTTTCAAGTGCTGAAGGAGGCGGATGTCGTTGCTGAATTTATGGGCGCTCTGGGCAATTCCTGCCAGAACATTTAATACGCGGGTATCTACCTTGCGGGAATAAGTCTGCCCGGATACCGGATAGCAGGCAGAAAATCCCATCTTTTCTGCGATCATCTGATCCGCCTTGCGGCATTTTTCATGGTCGCCTTCAAACAACTCTAAAAAGCTTGCCTGAGTTCCGGTGGTTCCCTTAGAACCGAGCAGCTTCATGGTGGAAAGCACATGATCCAGATCTTCCAGGTCAAGGCAAAGTTCATTTAACCATAAGGTTGCACGCTTGCCCACGGTAGTCGGCTGTGCCGGCTGGAAATGGGTAAACGCCAGAGTCGGCTGGTTTTTATATTTGTCGGCGAATTTTGCCAGCTCTGCCATCACATTGATGAGCTTTTTGCGAACCAGTTTAAGACCTTCTGTCATGATGATGAGATCCGTATTATCTCCCACATAGCAGGAGGTAGCACCCAGATGGATGATTCCCTTTGCCTTCGGGCACTGCTGTCCATATGCATAGACATGGGACATCACGTCATGGCGCACCAGGCGTTCCCGCTCCTTTGCCACCTCATAGTTGATATCCTCAGCATGAGCCTTTAACTCATCGATCTGCTCCTGGGTGATCGGCAGCCCCAGTTCTTTCTCGGTCTCGGCCAGCGCGATCCATAATTTTCTCCAGGTTTTAAATTTCTTGTCCGGGGAAAAGATATACTGCATCTCTTTGCTTGCATAACGCTCGGACAACGGGCTTTGATATCTGTCGTTCATTCGAACCTCCATGATTTTTGATTGTTATCGGGTATATTCGCCACGGATGTCTTCTGTGGGCGGATCGAGCGGATAATCTCCGCTAAAGCATGCCGTACAGATCGGCAGGTGTTCGGACAGTTCCGAAAGCCGTTCCATACGCAGGTAGGAAAGGGAATCTGCCCCAATGATCTGGCGGATCTCCTCAATGGTACGTCCGCTCGCGATCAGCTGATCTTCGGAAGGAATATCTGTTCCGAAATAGCAGGGATGTAAAAACGGCGGTGCGCTGACCTTCACATGCACTTCCTTTGCTCCGGCATCGCGCAGCATCTTTACAATGAGATGGCTTGTGGTTCCGCGGACAATGGAATCATCGATCATGATCACACGCTTTCCGGCTACTGCTTCTTTCAAAACATTCAGTTTTACCTTGACTGCCGAAACACGGCTGCTCTGTTTTGGTTTGATAAAGGTACGGCCTACATAGGAATTTTTTACAAATGCAGTGCCATACGGGATCCCGGACTGCATCGAATAGCCAAGGGCTGCTGCATTGCCGGATTCCGGTACGCCTACCACGATATCTGCTTCTACCGGAGAATCAATGGCAAGACAACGTCCGGCATGGATACGGGAATGATATACGCTCACACCGTCAAACACACTGTCCGGTCTCGCAAAATAAATATATTCAAATACGCATCTGGCCTGTTTTTTCGGATCCGCAAAGCACATCGTCTTGTTGGATTCGATTCCGTTCCTGGTGATGGTAACGATCTCTCCTGGTTCCACATCACGAACAAATTCCGCATCCAAGGTAGCCAGTGCGCAGCTTTCCGATGCCAGGATATAGGCATTGTCTTTTTTTCCGATGCAGAGAGGCTTAAAACCAAACGGATCTCTGGCTCCGATCATTTTTCGCGGGCTCATGATGACCAGGCTGTAAGCTCCCTTGATCTTCTTCATCGCATTGGCTACCGCCTCCTCAACCGAGGATGTATGCACACGTTCCCGTGCGATATGGTATGCGACCACCTCCGAATCGATGGTAGTCTGGAAAATAGCACCACTGTATTCCAGCTCTCTGCGCAGTTCCGGTGCATTGACCAGGTTTCCGTTATGGGCAAGAGCAAGCGTGCCCTTTACGTAATTGAGTACCAGCGGCTGGGCATTCTCCCGTGTGCTGCTGCCGGCGGTGGAATAACGGACATGTCCCACACCAATATTTCCATGTAACCCTTCCAGGATGTCCGGTGTGAACACCTCGTTGCAAAGCCCCATTCCCTTATACGCGTTTACCTGCCCCTTCGGTCCTTCTGTGTCACTGACCGCAATACCGCAGCTCTCCTGTCCACGGTGCTGCAATGCAAACAGCCCATAGTAAATCTCGGAGGCTACATCATTGCCGTCAAAATCGTACATTCCGAATACACCGCACTCCTCGTGCAGTTCATCTGGATTCAGCAAGCGTTTGTCTTCCATCAGTTTTCATATTCCTCTCTGTGCATTTATAAGCATCATAAATAAAAGAAGTTAATTTCAGAAGAAATTATAATGCATAGACACCCTATTTGCAAGATATTTTTAACGAAACGAATCTTTCCGATGATAAAACTGTACTTCCAGCGCTTTTAAATCCAGCCGGATCCCGTAAATTTCCTGATTTTCCAGACTTGCGGATCCTTCCTTTGTTTTCGGGATCAGTTCCATTTCGCAGATTTCCGCCCTGCGAACCAGGCTCAGCTTTGGTTCATGTTTCTGCCATACCATGCCGGCAAGGCAGAAGCACTCCACGCTAAGTGCAGCCGTCAGGCATAATCGGAAATGCCGGATCGTCTGCGCCCTACGATAGTTTTTTGCAAGACGCCGGATGCAGCCTTTCCTCCAGCGGATGCACGCACGATTCCACGTTCTGATCAAGTATCCTCCTCTATAAATCAGTAGAGGCGCCACCGGCGCCTCCTTGATCTGCATAGCAACGAACAAAGTAATGTCAATCAGGAACCGATCACGTCCTGCATATCATACAGTCCCGGTTCTTTTCCTGCCAGAAACAGTGCTGCCTGCAGCGCACCCTTTCCAAAGATCGCCTTGGAATATGCCGTATGACTAAAGGTGATGACCTCGTCTGTTCCGGCAAAGATCACATCATGATCTCCCACGATGGTACCTCCGCGTACGGCAGAAATGCCGATCTCGTTTCCATCACGACGCACACGTTCCGTGCTTCTGTCATATTTATAATGATACCGGTGATCCATGGCCTCGTTGATGGAATCTGCCAGCGCCAGCGCCGTTCCGCTCGGAGCGTCCAGCTTTTTATTATGATGCTTTTCTACGATCTCAATATCAAATCCGGCATTCGCAAGAACCTTTGCCGCATCCTGTAAAAGCTTAAGCAGAGTATTGATGCCAAGAGACATATTGGCGGAACGCAGGATTGCGGTATCCTTGCTGGTTTCTTTTACTTTTTCAATCTGCTCTGCAGAAAGTCCTGTCGTGCACAGCACCAGGGGCATATGGTGTGAACCACAGTAGTCCAGAAGATGATCCACTGCCTTTGCAGATGCAAAATCAACGATCACATCAGCCTCTGTGTCACATTCCTCCAGGGAAGCAAAGACCGGATAATCACTTAAGACAACCGGATTTACATCAATTCCCGCTACGATCTCAATGCCATCCATCTCCTTTGCAAGGGATGTAATGGTGCGTCCCATGGCGCCGTTGCAGCCATGCATGATCATTCTTACCATTGAATCTGTCCTCCAGAAAAATCTTTCTTATAAAATCCCATATTCCTGCATGATCTTTTTCAGGCGTTCCTGATTCTGAGGCTCCATCTCAGTAAGCGGAAGTCTTAATGGGCCTGCTTCTTTTCCCATCAGATTTAAGGCAGCCTTCACCGGAATCGGGTTTACCTCACAGAAGAGAGCATTGATCAGCGGCAATGCCTCTAACTGCATCTTACGGCTCTTTTCGATGTCGCCCTTAAAAAAGCTCTCACAGATCTCATGGGTCTGTCTCGGTGCCACGTTTGACAAAACAGAGATGACACCTTTTCCGCCCATTGCGAGTAACGGAACGATCTGGTCATCATTGCCGGAATACAGATCTACGCATCCATTTGCCAGATGCATGATCTCTGCGATCGCGGAAAAGTTGCCGCTTGCCTCTTTCACACCCACGATATTCGGCACATCCCTGCAGAGCTTTACGATGGTTTCCGGCTTCATGGTCAGGCCGGTACGGGTCGGTACATGATATAACAGGCACGGAATACTTACCGCCTCGGCGATTGCCGTATAATGTGCGATCAGGCCATTCTGAGTTGCCTTATTGTAATACGGAGTAACCAGAAGCAGTCCGTCTGCTCCTGCCTTCTCAGCTTCCTTTGAAAGGTGGATTGCCTCTCTGGTGCAGTTGGAACCGGTTCCTGCAATGACCGGAATCCGTTTATTTACCACTTTGCAGGTAAAACGGATCACGTCCAGGTGTTCCTCATGACTCATGGTAGCAGACTCGCCTGTGGTGCCGCAGGCAATGATCGCATCCGTCCCGCCTGCAATCTGCTCTTCTAACAGTTCCTTAAGTTTTTCGTAATTGACCTCTCCGGATTCCGTAAACGGAGTTACCAGTGCTACACCTGCTCCTTCAAAAATAGCCATATCATTTTCCTCCTTGATATACATAGCAAGCAAAAAAGGAGCTGACAAATTCTGGTCAGCCCCTTAAAGTCGCTTTATGCTGTCTTCTTTAAGTAGCTCTCCATCCGTTTGGATGACAGTTACAGGATTGTTCACCCTGTCCCCAGGTAAATGACGTCCAGACCGCCCTGTACCTTCGGCGCCCACCCTTTCAAAAGATCCTCCTCTGCTTCTGGTGCATCAGATCCCTTACTCATGCTTCGCGCAACCTCTACTTGCCTGTTGGATATAATACTAACACCATCAACAATCGTTGTCAAGCCATGTGTCAGCCATTCCCTCTATCAGCATTCTACAATTTCTACTTTATCTGCCATACGACGGATTCCCTCCGGCAAAACCTTGCCGGTCACGATCACCTGAACCTGGTCACGGCAGTTTAAAATGCCTTCCAGTTCTTCTTCCGGAATAATCCCCTGATCTACCAGCCCCAAAGCCTCATCTAACACCAGAAGGTCGCACTCTTCCGTGGTCAGAACCTTTTTCGCGTAATTCAGGCCGTTTCGGATATTGATCTGCTCGTCTTTCTTTTGTTCCTCGCTCAGTCTGTCGAAATAACAATCCGCCTTTTCAAAACGAAAAACCTTCAGTTCCGGTTCCATCCGTTTTAAAATATCCAGGTTCCCTACTTTCTCATTGCCTTTTAAAAACTGGATCACGATCACATTTTTCTGCTCTGTGAGCGCCTGAAGCGCCCTGCCAAGGGCCATCGCTGTCTTTCCTGCTCCGTCTTTTCCGCAGATGACCTCTAGTCTTCCTGTACTCATCGTTTTTGCACCTCTGTTGTTCTTCGCATTCGGACATTATTTAAGCGTGCTTATATTATCACATTCTTTTCTGTTTTGCAACCATAACGTGTTCGACGGCAAACCGGATCACCAGGACTGCAGAAACCGCAGCCGAGATCCACTCGCTGATCCAGAACCAATAAAAAAGCCACACATCCCCTGTCTGCAAAGGAGATTGTGTGGCGAAAATAGATTGACTAGAAAAATCCACACCAGGTTTTAGCGAATCTGGCAATGTTATTTTTTAAAGGATGCTCTCTTTCTCATGGTCGGATCCAGGATCTTCTTGCGGATACGCAGGTTCTCCGGAGTTACCTCCAAAAGCTCGTCCGTATCAATGAACTCCAGGCACTGCTCCAGGCTCATGATCTTTTTCGGGACCAGCTTTAATGCCTCATCGGCGCTGGAGGAACGGGTGTTGGTCAGCTTCTTGGTCTTGCAGACGTTTACCTCGATATCCTCAGTCTTCGGATTCTGTCCGATGACCATTCCGGAATAAACCTTCTCACCAGGACCTACAAAGAGGATACCGCGCTCCTGTGCATTGAAGAGGCCGTAGGTAATGGTCTCACCGCTCTCATAAGCGATCAGGGAACCGGTTTTACGATAGCTCAAATCACCCTTGTACGGACCATAATCATCGAAGATGGTGTTGATGATACCGTTACCTTTGGTATCGGTCATGAACTCACCGCGGTAGCCGATCAGTCCTCTGGACGGAATGGAGAACTCCAGACGGGTATAACCGCCATTTGCCGGACTCATGCCCTGCAGCTCACCCTTTCTGGATGTCAGCTTCTGGATGACTGCACCGGTAAACTCCTCCGGAACATCCACATAGGCAAGCTCCATCGGCTCTAACTTCTGGTTCCGCTCATTGTATTTGTAAAGAACCTCTGCCTTGCTGACTGCAAACTCAAAACCCTCACGGCGCATATTCTCGATGAGGACAGACAAATGCAGCTCACCACGGCCGGATACCTTAAAGCAGTCCGGGGAATCGGTCTCTTCCACGCGCAGGCTGACATCAGTATTGAGCTCACGGAACAGACGCTCTCTGATATGGCGGGAGGTAACAAACTTACCCTCCTGACCGGCTAACGGGCTGTCGTTTACCATAAAATTCATGGAAATGGTCGGCTCGGAGATCTTCTGGAACGGAATGGCTTCCGGACGTTCCGGAGAGCAGATGGTATCACCGATATGCAGGTCTGCAATACCGGATACTGCCACGATATCACCAATGGTTGCCTCAGAAACCTCCACACGCTTTAATCCGTCAAACTGATACAGCTTTCCGATCTTGACCTTGCGCATTTTGTCCGGATCATGATGGTTTACGATCACGCAGTCCTGGTTTACCCGAAGACCGCCGTTATCGATCTTACCGACACCGATGCGGCCAACGAAATCGTTGTAGTCGATCGTGCTGATGAGCATCTGGGTATCTGCCTGAGGATCCCCCTCCGGAGCCGGAATGTAATCCACAATGGTCTCAAAGAGCGGGCTCATGTCTACTTCCGGATCATCTAACTCTTTCTTTGCAAAACCTGCACGGGCAGATGCAAAGACAAACGGACAGTCTAACTGTTCATCGGAAGCATCCAGATCCATGAACAGTTCAAGCACTTCATCGATCACCTCGGTCGGTCTTGCCTCCGGACGGTCGATCTTGTTGATACATACAATGACAGACAGGTCCAGATCCAGTGCCTTCTGCAGCACAAACTTAGTCTGCGGCATCGGTCCTTCGTAAGCATCTACAACCAGTACAACGCCGTTTACCATCTTTAATACACGCTCTACCTCGCCACCGAAGTCTGCATGTCCTGGTGTGTCAATGATGTTGATCTTTTTATCTTTATAAAACACTGCCGTATTCTTGGAAAGGATGGTGATTCCACGCTCACGCTCGATATCGTTGGAGTCCATGACACGCTCTGCCACTTCCTGATTGGCACGAAATACACCGCTCTGCTTTAACAGTTCGTCTACCAGAGTTGTTTTACCGTGGTCAACATGGGCGATGATCGCGATGTTACGGATGTCTTCTCTCTTCATTTTCATAGTCGTACTATCCTCTTTCTTTTATAAGAACTATGTCAGCCGCATAGTCCCAATATACTTCACAAAAAAACTAAGGACTTGTTTCCAGGTCCTTAGTTTCACGTCAATCATAACAATATCTAAATATAGCATTTCAGCCAAAAGATTGCAAGACCTTTTTCTTCCATGGAAGAAGGTTTTTTGCTCAATTTTTAAAACAAGATCAGTTCTCCATTTGCAAAACCGAAAAAGCACTCTTTTTCTCTTGTCATAACCGCTTTTCCACCGGTTTTTTCCGTGATCTGAGCCGTCAGGGAACCTTCTTTTTCAAGCGGCACCATGCAGAGTACATCCACGGCGTCTGTATATTGCGTATCTAAAACCGGGATTTCCATCTGGGCGGTGATATACTGGATCTTTCCGATCCCGTTATAATCTGTATGGATCTTAAGCTGCACACCCGGACATTTTTCCACGATCACGCTGTTTTTCAAGCCCTCCTGCACTGCTCCGGAATAAGCTCGCACAAGGCCGCCTGTACCAAGCAGTGTACCGCCAAAGTAGCGGGTCACCACCACGCAGATATTCTTTACTTCCGCTCCCAAAAGGACGTCCAGCATCGGCCGGCCTGCCGTCTGAGCCGGTTCCCCGTCATCACTGCAGCGCTGCACCTGACCCCGCTCGCCCAGCACGTAGGCAGAACAGTTATGTCTGGCATCCCAGTATTTCTTTTTCATCTCGTCAATGAAAGCTATGGCCTCTTCCTCCGTCTCAACCGGCCTAGTCGTAGCGATAAAGCGAGATTTTTTCTCTGTCAATTCTCCCTCTCCGCCCTCAAAAAGGATCTTATATCGTTCCATCATGCGTATACTTCCTATTATAATCGTTGTCGTCGTTATCGATCTTTCAAATCTGCCATTATCTTAACAGGAAACCCTCCATCTGGCAAGAGTTACCGTTCATGCGTTGCATAAGATAACAGCTTTTGATATAATGATAGACGGTTTTTTATGCAAAAATCAGGACAAGGAGGCTATCCTAATGAATTTAAACTACGGAAAAGATGCGACAGAAAAACACCTGAAGGATGCCAACTCCCGGAGCCGCAAATATTGCTCCCGGATCTTTCTTACCTTTTTTAAGACCTTCTGCGTGCTATGTCTGTTCTGCACACTTGTCATATCCAGTATCGGAATTGGGATCATCATGGGGATCATTGACAACTCCCCGGAACTGAACGTGGACAGCATCGTGCCAATCGGCTATGCCACGACCGTATATGACAGTGCCGGCAATCTGACCGATACCCTGGTAACGGCAGGTTCGAACCGGGAAGAGGCAACCTACGATGAACTTCCGCAGGATCTGATCAATGCCTTTGTCGCCATTGAGGACTCCCGTTTCTGGACCCACAACGGCATAGACCTGCGTTCCATTACCCGTGCTGCTGTCGGTGTTCTGACCGGAGAAAACCGCGGCGGTGGAAGCACCATCACCCAGCAGCTCATCAAAAACAACATGTTCAACGGAGGCATGGAAACCAGTTTCGGTGCCAAGCTAGAGCGAAAACTCCAGGAACAGTACCTTGCTTTGCAGCTTACCAAATCCATGGATCGAAAACTGATCCTCACAAACTATCTAAATACGATCAACCTTGGAAATAACGCCCTGGGCGTCAAGGTGGCTGCCAGACGTTATTTTAATAAGGATGTTTCCGACCTGACGCTCTCTGAATGTACCGTCATTGCCGGTATTACCCAGAATCCATCCAAGCTCAATCCGATCAGCGGACAACAGGCAAACGCAGAAAAGCGCAAGGTCATCCTGCAGTATATGTACGAACAGGGATACATCACCAAACAGCAGCAGGAAGAAGCCCTGGCCGATAACGTCTATGAACGCATCCAGACGGTAGACAATGTATCCAAGGAAACGTCTACCCCTTACAGCTATTTTACCGACGAGCTGACACAGCAGGTAAAAGAAACCCTGATGGAAAAACTTGGCTATACAGAGACCCAGGCACACAACCTGCTCTACAGTGGCGGACTTCAGATCTATACCACCCAGGATCCTTCCATACAGGCCATTGTAGATGAAGAGGTCAATGACCCGGAAAACTACACCGCTGCCCGCTACAGCCTGGAATACCGTCTCTCCGTCACCCATGCAGACGGAACTACAGAGCATTTTTCGGAAAAGAATTTAAAATCCTGGCATGTTTCTGTCTTAAATGCAGGCTGGGATGGTCTTTATAACAGTGAGACAGAGGCCGACGCTGATATCGAGGCATACAAGGCTTCTCTTTTGCAGGAAGGCGATACCATCATCGGAGAACGTTCCAGCAAGGTTTTAGAACCCCAGGTTTCATTCGTGATCATGGATCAGAAGACCGGGCAGGTCAAGGCGATAAGCGGCGGTCGCGGAACCAAAACTGCCAGCCTGACGCTAAACCGCGCCACAGATACCACAAGACAGCCCGGTTCCACGTTCAAGGTCGTAACCGCCTTTGCCCCGGCACTCGATACCTGTGGTGCCACCCTGGGCAGTGTATATTATGATGCCCCGTTCACGGTAGGGAACAAAACCTTTAAAAACTGGTACAAGCAGGGCTACCTTGGCTATTCCAGCATCCGGGACGGTATCATCTACTCCATGAACATTGTTGCTGTGCGCACCATGATGGAAACCGTCAGCCCACAGCTTGGTGTGGAATACGCAAAGAACTTTGGCATTTCCACTCTGACCGATACCGATATCAACGCCGCCACGGCACTCGGCGGTATCACAAAGGGTGTCACAAACCTCGAGCTGACTGCTGCCTACGCAGCCATTGCAAACGGCGGACTTTACACCAAGCCGGTATTTTTCACCAAGATCCTGGATCATGACGGCAAACTGCTTATTGACAACACTCCGGAGACACACCGCGTGCTAAAAGACTCCACGGCCTTCCTTTTGACCGATGCCATGAAGGATTCCATGCAGGCAAATCATATCTTTGCAAGCTCCGGTGTCAATGTCAATTCCACCAGTACCCGTGCAGCACTGCCCAATATGTCTGCTGCCGGAAAGAGCGGTACCACCAGCAACAACAACGACATCTGGTTCATCGGCTACACCCCTTACTACACCGCCGGTGTATGGGGAGGATGCGATGAAAACCAGAAGCTGACTGCTGAAAACGGAGGCACCTCCTTCCATAAAGACATCTGGAGAAAGATCATGACCCGCGTCCATGAAGGTCTGAGTGATCCCGGCTTTACCGTTCCGGACAGTATCGAAACCGCAGAAATCTGCAGAAAATCCGGAAAGCTTGCCATCCCCGGTGTCTGCTCCCATGATCCGCGCGGAGATGCCGTTTATACAGAATACTTTGCCAAGGGAACCGTGCCGACTGAAATGTGCAGTACCCATGTGCTTGCGACAGTCTGCAGCATCAGCGGACTTCTTCCGGATACCAACTGTCCAAAAACGTCCATGGTACGCATCGCACTTCCCGCAGATGAAGAAGGGGAAACCGATGATTCCAGATACGCGATGCCAACCGCCCACTGTTCCGGTCATGCACACCAGACAACCGATTCTTCCTACTTAGGACCGGATGATGCAGCAGACACTTCCAAAGCTTCCGGAACCACCACCGCTGTTCCGGGTCTTGGGCCTGGAGGTGCCAGCACCAAGCCATCCTCTGCAGTATCAAACGGACCGGGAAGGGACTAAAAAACAAATGGAAAGCTTTTAAGAAAAAGCGCGGAAACCGTTATGGCTTCCGCGCTTTTTCTGTAGATATGGTATTACATTTTCATTTTTCTTAATCCAGCTCAAATGCTCCTGTATACAGCTGGTAATAGGTTCCCTTCTGTGCGATCAGATCGTCGTGATCGCCACGTTCGATGATGCGTCCGTGATCGAGTACCATGATCGCCTTACTGTTGCGGATGGTGGACAGACGATGTGCGATAACAAGCACGGTCCTGCCTTCCATCAGGTTATCCATACCCTGCTGTACCAGTGCCTCGGTACGGGTATCAATGGAGCTGGTTGCTTCATCCAGGATCATAGCCGGCGGGTCTGCGACTGCTGCACGGGCAATGGAGATCAGCTGACGCTGTCCCTGTGAAAGGCTGGCTCCGTTTCCGGTCAACATGGTATTGTAGCCATCCGGCAGGCGAGTGATGAAATCATCCGCGTTGGCCAGTTTTGCTGCCGCGATACATTCTTCATCCGTGGCATCCAGACGGCCATAACGGATGTTATCCAGTACAGTTCCGGTAAAGAGGTTTACCTCCTGCAGTACCACGCCCAGAGACCGTCGAAGGTCTGCCTTACAGATCTTGTTGATGTTAATGCCATCATAACGGATCTTTCCGTCCGGAATATCATAGAAACGGTTGATCAGGTTGGTGATGGTCGTCTTTCCGGCACCGGTTGAGCCTACAAAGGCGATCTTCTGACCCGGTTTTGCAAACAGGGATACATCATGCAGTACCAGTTTCTCCGGCACATAGCCAAAATCCACATGTTCCAGACGGATGTCACCCTTCAGTTCGGTATACGTGGTTGTTCCATCCGTACGTGGGTATTTCCATGCCCAGATATGGGTCGGATGATCTGCCTCGACAAGTTCACCATTTTCATCATACTTTGCATTGACCAGGGTTACCACACCCTCGTCCTCCTCAGGCGTTTCATCGATCAGCTCGAAGATACGTCCCGCACCTGCAAGACCCATGGCGATCAGGGCTACCTGGTTGGAGCTCTGTCCCACCGTCTGTGCCAGCTGTCTGGACATGCCAAGGAAGGTGATGATGATACCGATGGATACCGGACTGAATCCTCTTAAGGTGATATTCGGTGCCTGGCAGTATACCATCAGGCCGCCTACGATGGCCAAAACCACATACATGATGTTTCCAAGGTTATTTAAGATCGGCATCAGTGCGTTGCCGTACTGGTTTGCCGTCTTACTGTCCTCAAACAGTTTTTCGTTGTATTTTAAGAAATCCTTCTTTGCTTCTTCCTCATGGCAGAATACCTGAACCACTTTCTGTCCTGCCATCATCTCTTCCACAAAGCCTTCCTCTGCTGCCAGAGAACGCTGCTGATACATCATGTATTTGGAACTCATGCCGCCAAACCGTCTTGTCAGGATCAGCATACCGACCACGAACAGACATACCACGATAAACATCGGGATACTGAATCTGGTCATCATGATGATCATCACCACAATGGTTAAGATGGACTGGATCATCATTGGAAAGCTCTGGCTGACCATCATACGGATGGCATCCGTATCGTTGGTATAGGTACTCATGATATCGCCATGAGCATGGGTATCAAAATATTTGATTGGCAGCGTCTGCATCTTGGTAAACATATCCACACGGAAGTTTTTTAAGGTTCCCTGGGTTACCGTTGCCATCAGACGTGTGTAGATCAAGGATGCACATACACCAAGTGCATAAATGATCGCCATTCCGGTAAAGATCGATTTCATATGTGGCCATACACTGTCCAAACCGCTCTCTACGCCCGGCAGGATACACTCATCGATCAGGATCTCAATATAAACGGTCTGTCCCACCGAAGCGATCGCCGTAACAATGATGCAGATGATCACGGTGATCAGCTGTACCCGATAATGGGAAAATAAATATGCCATCAGGCGTTTGAAGGTACCTGGCTTAATGCCGGAGCCTTTTTCTTTTTTCATATGACTCATCCTCTTACGCCTCCTTACTCTTGGTCTGGGAATCAAAGATTTCCCGGTAAATGCCGCCCTTTGCAACCAGTTCATCATGACTTCCCTGCTCTACAATGCGGCCGCCATCCATAACCAGGATAAAGTCTGCATCCTGTACGGATGAGACACGCTGAGCAATGATGATCTTTGTCGTATCCGGTATTTCATCCCGGAATGCCTTACGGATCAGGGCATCGGTCTTGGTATCTACCGCCGAGGTGGAATCATCCAGGATCAGGATGCGCGGTTTTTTCAGCAAGGCTCTTGCAATGCAAAGACGCTGTTTCTGTCCGCCGGATACGTTGGTACCGCCTCGCTCGATATAGGTATCATATCCATTCGGAAACTGGGTAACAAACTCATCAGCCTGAGATAATTTGCAGGCATGGATGATCTCCTCATCGGTTGCATTTTTATTACCCCAACGCATGTTTTCTTTGATGGTTCCGGAGAAGAGCACGTTCTTTTGAAGTACAACGGCAACGGAATCACGCAGGGATTCCAGATCATACTCCCTTACATCCTTTCCGGCTACCTTTACGCTTCCCTCTGTGACATCATAAAGACGGGAGATCAGCTGGATCAACGTTGTCTTGGAAGATCCGGTTCCGCCTATGATACCAATGGTTGCTCCGGACGGAATATGCAGATCAATGTCAGACAGGGCATATTTCTTACTCTTTTCGGAATACTTAAAGGATACGTGTTCAAAATCCACGCTTCCGTCTGCCACTTCGGTAGCTCCGTTTTCCGGAGAGGTCAGGCTGGTCTTATGTTCCAGCACCTCAGCAATTCGCTCCACACACTCCGATGCCATGGTGGTCATGACAAATACCATGGATAAAAGCATTACGGATGCAAGGATCTGTACGCCATAGCTGATCAGGGAAGACAGCTGCCCGGTTGTAAGTTCCGTAGCACCGCTTCTGACGATCATCTGTGCTCCGATGAAATATACCAGGAACATGGACAGATACATGCAAAGCATCATGGTCGGGTTGTTGAATGCGAGGATCTTCTCAACGAAGGTGAAATCCTTGCAAACATCTTCTGCCGCTGTTTTAAATTTCTTTGTCTCGTAAGACTCCCGGACAAAGGATTTTACGACACGGATGCCGGCTACGTTTTCCTGTACGGAATTGTTCATGGCATCGTATTTTTTAAAGATCCGTTTAAAGATCGGATGAACGAGAATGGCAATTCCAAATAAGATCAATGCCAGAAACGGAAGGATACACAAAAAGATAAGTGCCATCTTTACACTGATCGTCATGGCCATGATCACGGAAAAAACGATCATAAGCGGAGTCCGCACCGCCATACGGATGATCATCTGGTATGCATTCTGTACATTGGTTACATCCGTAGTCATACGGGTTACCAGGGAAGAGGCGGAAAATTTATCGATATCCGCAAACGCAAACTCCTGGGTTTTAAAATACATATCCTGACGCAGGTTTTTTGCAAAACCGCAGGATGCCTCTGCCGCATTGCGGGCAGACAATACACCAAATCCCAGTGATACGGTCGCCATGACCAAAAGGATCACTCCGTATTTCAGGATCGGTGCCATAGACCCGGCAGTCATATGGTCGATCATCTTTGACATCACCAGCGGGATCATACATTCTAAGACAACCTCGCATGCCACAAAAAGCGGTGATAAAAGAGACTGTTTCTTATACTGCCTTACACTTTTCAGTAAAGTCCTCATCACTACATTTCCTCCTTGTTACAGTGGAATCGTTCCGGTCTGCACTGCTTGCGGACCGAACGTTCCGTTTCATTCTTGTTTTGCCAGATTTTTGAGCATCTTGTCTGTTACAGCAAAAAAGACCTGCATGTCTTCCTCTGGAATTCCGGCGGTCAGTTTCTCTTCCATCTTTCCAAGTCCCGAAAGGACACAGTCTTTGTACTGCAACGCTTCTTTTGTCACAACAATCTTTTTTCGTCTGGCATCGAAGGGTACCGGTTCCTTTCGGATAAGGCCGCGCTGTTCTAATTCTTTTAACAGGGCACTGGCCGTGGGCGGACGAAGTCCAAACTCCTCTTCGATATCCTTTTGAAAAACAGGTTTGTCCGGCGGGGCTGCCAGAATAAAATGAAGTGTGCGCCCCTGAGCTCCGCTAAACATCCCAGAGCCAAAGGTCGCACACATTTCTCTGCTGATCCCGTTTGACAGACATTTGATGCTTCGCATGGCAATTTTCTCTTCATGCTGTTTCATTGCATCTTACCCTCATGAGCTGTTTTATTTAGCTTCCTAAGTATTCTAGTGGGATATTGCCAATTTGTCAACCGCGATTTTGTGAACTTTTTATGAAATTTCAATTCTTCGTTACGATTCATGCCTTGAATGATCCGCAACGGAATCTGCCGATGCTTCGGATTTGCCGCTTCTTCGTTTCTGATCCAGATAGGAAACAGCGGAAAGTGCAGCAACATTTCCCTGACCTGCAGACTTGATATACTGATAGTGTCGGCCAGCAATATCCCCGCAGGCAAAGCATCCCGGCACACTGGTCTCCATCTGCAGGTTCACTGCCACATGATTACCGTCCATCACAAGCCCCGGTACCAGGTTCTTTGGAGACACGCTTTCCCTTAAAATGAAAACACCGTCCACCGGATAACTGCTTTTGTCTGTCACGAATACATCCGCCTTCATGCTTCCGGTAATCTCCCTTGGCAGTTCTCTTACGACTGTGATTTTTTCGGAAACCTCCACCGGTTCCTTGTACATCGGAAGGTAGTACACCTTGTCGGCAATATCTGCCAGATAATCGGCCTCGGCCTCCTCTGATTTCTGATAAGCGATCACTGCGACAGTGGCTCCCCGGTAAAGAGGCGCGTCACAGGTGGCACAGTAACTGACGCCACGTCCCAAAAATTCCTCCTCTCCCGGAAGCGGTTTTCCAAAATTCACTCCCGTAGCCAAAATAACAGTCTCTGCCTCACAGATCTCTTGCCCCACCTGAAGGGAAAAATAATCTCCCATGGGATAGATCAGGTTTACTCTCTCTTCCACAATGGGAACCTGCATCCGATCAATATGCTCTGAAAAAGCCTTTCCCAGTTTTTCACCGCTGAGGTCCGGCAGCCCCAGGTAATTCTGGATCTCCTGTGCTTTCTGGATCTTACTGCTTAAATCTTTGCTTCCCACCAAGAGGAGCTTCTTTTTTCGGATAGCTGCCGTGACAGCCGCCGAAAGCCCCGCCGGGCCGGTGCCAATGATGGCAATATCATAACGTTCCATAGCAATCTCCTT
Source organism: Oscillospiraceae bacterium (assembly GCA_963642615.1). Lineage (GTDB taxonomy): Bacteria > Bacillota > Clostridia > Lachnospirales > Lachnospiraceae > Brotaphodocola. The sequence continues at coordinate 93,438 of CAVIHW010000004.1, forward strand.
TTTATATGGTATTCCCATTATATCTCATTTCCTCACAGATTGGCAAGAAAGCGGTAAATGGCTTATTTTGCGAGAAAATTGCAACTGTTGCAAAAAATTTAGCAATTTTTTCAAAAAGTACTTGCACACTTTCCATTTTTATAGTATAGTATATTCCTGTCGGCGGGAGTGCTGGAATTGGCAGACAGGCTAGACTAAGGATCTAGTGGCAGTTATG
>CAVIHW010000005.1:0-90583 GCA_963642615.1 Oscillospiraceae bacterium
CTGCCTGAATGCAAGCATTCGCAGAACGCAGTTTTGCATGGCTCTGAATAGTTACAATATGTCAATATATTCTCCGGCCAGTGCCTTGTTCATGCTTCTGACAGCACAGAATTTTCCGCACATACTGCAGGTGTCACTGTGATCATCCTCCGGTTTTCGGCTGTCTCGGATGGATCTGGCAGTTTCCGGATCCAATGCACATGCGTATTGCGCATCCCAGTCAAGAACACGGCGGGCATCTGCCATCCTGTCATCGATATCGCGGGCACCGGGAATGCCTTTGGCAATGTCGGCTGCGTGTGCAGCAATCTTTGAAGCGATGATTCCCTGTTTGGTATCTTCAATATTTGGAAGAGCCAGATGCTCCGCAGGAGTTACATAGCAGAGGAAGGCAGCACCGTTCATGGCAGCAACAGCACCGCCGATGGCAGCAGTAATATGGTCATACCCGGGAGCAATGTCTGTAACCAGAGGTCCGAGTACATAGAATGGAGCGCCCATACAGATACTCTGCTGTACCTTCATATTGGCTGCAACCTGATCTAACGGCACATGTCCGGGGCCTTCGACCATAACCTGTACATTGTGATCCCAGGCACGTTTTGTAAGCTCGCCGAGACGAACCAGTTCTTCAATCTGACATACATCGGTCGCATCTGCGAGACATCCCGGACGGCAGGCGTCCCCGAGAGAAATGGTCACATCATATTCTTCGCAGATATCAAGGATTTCATCATAATATTCATAGAACGGATTTTCTTCTCCGGTCATGCACATCCAGGCAAATACAAGACTTCCGCCACGGCTTACGATATTCATTTTCCGTTTATGCTTTTTGATCTGTTCAATGGTTTTGCGTGTGATGCCGCAATGCAGTGTAACAAAATCAACACCGTCTTCTGCGTGCATCCGGACGACATCGATAAAATCCTTAGCAGTCAGAGTGGCAAGATCACGCTGGTAATGGATCACGCTGTCATAGACCGGAACGGTACCGATCATAACTGGACATTCATGAGTCAGTTTGCGGCGGAATGGCTGCGTGTTTCCGTGACTTGAAAGATCCATGATCGCCTCAGCACCAAGCTCTACGGCACTCATGACTTTTTTCATTTCAATATCATAATCCTTGCAGTCACGCGAAACACCGAGATTGACGTTGACCTTGGTACGGAGCATACTTCCAACTCCTTCCGCACTTAAGCAGGTGTGATTTTTGTTTGCACAGATGGCAACCTTGCCTTCTGCAACCAGTGTCAGCAGTTTGCCGACTTCCATATGTTCTTTTTCGGAAACAAGCTTGATTTCAGGAGTGATGATTCCTTTGCGGGCTGCATCCATCTGGGTCGTGTAGTTTCTCATGTTGTTTTACCTCCATTCATTAAAAACCTATTTTATTTATCATGGCGTCAGCAAAACACGGACAGCGTACATGAAGAAAACGAACACGTCCAGTGAATGAGTATATGGAATTTGCTGACGCCTGCATGATTCAGATGCTGTACAAAATCATAAAAGGTTTTGCTTTTTTATAGCGGTACAAGGTGGTGTCCCCGGTGTATCGCTCATTTGAAGTACGTTTCAGACAAAACACTACACTGCACAAGCAAGCTGTGACATCACTCCACTTTTCTGCAGTACAGAGATCAGGATGAATGCAAGAATGCTGCCTGCAACAGTAGAGATCAGGAATGGAATTACATAAACAAACAGTCCTGCCGGAGCAGCTCCCATCAAAAACAGAGCAACCGGATAAGCTGCGATGCCGCCGAGAATGCCGGTGCCGACAGCCTCCGCAAGGCAGGTCAGGCTTAAGACTTTCCATTTCTTGTAAACCAGGCCGCAGCACAGTGCACCGATCATGCTTCCCGGGAAAGCCATCAGGCTTCCAAGACCGAGCAGGTTGCGCAGCAGACTTGCACAGAATGCAATGCCGATTCCCCAGCCTGGACCAAGGACAACAGCTGCGAGAATATTGACCATGTGCTGAACGGGAGCACATTTGCTTCCTGCGACCGGAAAGCTTAACAAACTTCCTGCAACTGCGAGTGCAGTTAACACGCCGGCCAGTGCTAATTTTTTTGTCTTATTTGTTTTCTTCATAATTTGAGTCTCCTTTTCTTTCGGGTAATGCATATAAGAAAAAAGGATCCTCACCTGAGTGAAGATCCTACCAGCTGTCCGAAGTAAAAGAAAAGAGATGCGGGGGCATCTCTATCAGTTACATGGTATACATTCCCTCCGTTGGCATTATCCAAATCAGGTTTTACTGGGTCGAAACGGAATCACGTTTCCTCTCAGCCTGCTTTCGCAAGCTCCCCACAGACAATATTCAGTTGTCTGCCATCATTATGCACCCGAACGGTGAAAAATGCAAGGAGAAATTGATGCAGATAAAAAAGTTTAAGTGTTATCGTTTTTTTCATAGAGAAACGTACCGGCTGTTTTGCCGGAGCCTAAATACGTTATATGCTGAGAAATGGCAGCAGGTTCAGAAAATGGATCTGCTGCCATTTCCTGTTACTTGCCAATTGTAGGAACTTTTCGTATAATAGCAGTTATTGCGTATTTTTAAAGCAGACTTGATTTTTGAGAGATCAATCGTGTATAATAAGATAAGAATCGAACATTTGTTTAGTAACGGAGGGCATCATGGCAAACACACAGTATAATGCGGACAGTATTACCGTGCTGGAGGGATTGGAAGCAGTGCGGAAACGTCCCGGCATGTATATCGGAGGCGTAGGAACAAAGGGGTTAAACCATCTGATCTATGAGATCGTGGACAACTCGGTAGATGAGCATCTGGCAGGTTTCTGCAATACCATATGGGTTACCCTGGAGGCAGACGGTTCCTGTACAGTCAAGGACAGCGGACGCGGCATTCCGGTTGAGATGCATAAAAAGGGCGTATCTGCCGAGCGTGTAGTGCTTTCCACACTTCATGCGGGAGGCAAGTTTGATAATGAAGCGTACAAAACCAGCGGTGGACTGCATGGTGTCGGATCTTCGGTCGTAAATGCCCTGTCTGCCCATATGGATGTAAAGATCTATAAAAACGGGCAGATCTATCACGACGCTTATGAGCGTGGCATTCCGACTGTGGAGCTGGAAGATGGTCTTTTGCCGGTTCTTGGAAAGACCCGTCAGACCGGTACAGAGATCAATTTCCTGCCGGACGACGAAATCTTTGAGAAAACGCGGTTTAAGGCAGACTGGTTAAAAAGCCGCCTGCATGAGACAGCCTACTTAAATCCGGGACTTATGATCTACTACAAAAATGCCCGGGCCAATGAAAAAGAAGAGATCATTTACCATGAGCCGGAAGGCATCGTGGCTTATGTAAAAGAATTAAACCATGGAAAAACTGCCATCCATGAGCCGGTCTATTTCAAAAAGGAAGTAGATAAGATCGAGGTGGAAGTGGCATTTCAGTTTGTGGATGCGTTCGAGGAAAACATCCTGGGCTTCTGCAACAATATCTTTACCCAGGAGGGCGGCACACACCTGGCCGGATTTAAGACCCGCTTTACGCAGCTGATCAACTCCTATGCCCGAGAGATCGGGATCTTGAAGGAGAAAGATCCAAACTTTACCGGGGCAGATACCAGAAACGGCATGACAGCCATTGTTGCGGTAAAGCATCCGGATCCGATCTTTGAGGGTCAGACAAAGACGAAGCTTGCAAGTGCGGATGCGACCAAGGCTGTATTTACGGTCTCCGGAGATCTGCTCCAGCATTATTTTGACCGAAATCTGGAAACCTTAAAGGCGGTCATTGGCTGTGCGGAAAAATCAGCCAAGATCCGTAAGGCGGAGGAAAAGGCCAAGACCAATATGCTGACCAAGTCAAAATTTTCCTTTGACAGCAACGGAAAACTGGCAAACTGTGAAAGCCGGGATGCCAGCCTTTGCGAGATCTTTATTGTTGAGGGAGATTCTGCGGGCGGTTCTGCAAAAACTGCAAGAAACCGAAAGTATCAGGCAATCCTGCCGATCCGCGGAAAGATCTTGAATGTAGAAAAGGCTTCCATGGATAAGGTGCTTGCCAATGCAGAGATCAAAACCATGATCAATACCTTTGGCTGTGGATTTTCGGAGGGATATGGCAATGATTTTGACATCACCAAATTAAAATATGACAAGATCATCCTCATGACGGATGCCGATGTAGACGGCAGTCACATTGATACGCTGCTTTTGACTTTTTTATACCGCTTCATGCCGGAGCTGATCTACAATGGCCATGTCTACATTGCCATGCCGCCGCTTTATAAGGTCATTCCGTCGAAGGGGGAGGAGCAGTATCTGTATGATGATAAAGAACTCGAACGTTACCGCAAAAACCATAAGGGCGAGTTCCGCTTACAGCGCTATAAGGGTCTTGGAGAGATGGATCCGGAACAGCTGTGGGAAACCACCCTGGATCCGGAACGGCGTGTATTAAAACGTGTGGAGATCGAGGATGCCCGCCTGGCTTCCGAGGTAACGGAGATGCTCATGGGCAGCGAGGTTCCTCCGCGCAGACAGTTTATTTATGACCATGCAAATGAAGCAGAGATTGACGCATAAGGAGAGAGAACATGGCTGAAAAGATATTAACAACCGAATATTCTGAGGAGATGCAGCGCAGTTATCTGAACTACTCCATGAGTGTCATCACTGCCAGAGCCATCCCGGACGCACGAGATGGTTTGAAACCGGTACAGAGACGAGTGTTGTATGACATGAGCGAACTGCGCCTGGGGCATGATAAGCCGCACAGAAAATCTGCCCGTATCGTGGGCGATACCATGGGTAAATATCATCCGCACGGGGACAGCTCGATTTATGAAACCCTGGTGGTCATGTCACAGGAGTTTAAAAAGGGCATGGCATTGGTGGACGGACATGGAAACTTTGGCTCCATCGAGGGAGACGGGGCAGCTGCTATGCGTTATACGGAAGCACGCCTGAAAAAATTTGCCGAGGAGGTCTACTTAAAGGATCTTGACAAGACGGTGAACTTTGTTTCCAACTACGATGAATCGGAAAAGGAACCGGAGGTGCTGCCGGTTCGGGTGCCAAACCTTCTGATCAACGGAGCGGAGGGCATTGCCGTTGGCATGAGTACCAGCATTCCCACCCACAACCTTGGAGAAGTGGTAGATCTGGTAAAGGCTTATATTGACAAACCGGATATGTCCATTGAAGAGATGATGGAGTTTATGCCGGGGCCGGATTTTCCGACTGGAGGCATCATTGCAAATCAGAAGGACCTGCAAAACATTTATGAGACCGGCATCGGAAAGATCAAGCTGCGCGGAAAGATCGAGGTGGAACTTGGTCGCAGAAAGGCAGACCGTGACAAACTGATCATCAGCGAGATCCCGTATACCATGATCGGCGCAGGCATCAATAAGTTTCTGGTAGATATTGCGGAGCTGGTAGAAAATAAGACCTTGTCCGATGTGGTAGATATTTCCAACCAGTCAAACAAAGAAGGAATCCGTATTGTTCTGGAACTGAAAAAGGATGCTGACATTGAACGGATCCGCAACATTCTGTATAAGAAAACAAAGCTGGAAGATACGTTCGGCGTGAATATGCTGGCCATTGCCCATGGACGGCCGGAAACACTCAATCTTCGCGGGATCCTTGAAAATTACCTGGAATTCCAGTACGAGAACACCACACGCAAATACCAGGCCTTGCTGGAAAAGGAACTGGAAAAAAAGGAGATCCGGGAAGGCCTGATCCGTGCCTGCGATGTCATTGATCTGATCATTGCCATTCTTCGCGGATCCAAGAATCTGAAGGATGCCAAGGCCTGCCTCATGCATGGAGACGTTTCCAAGATCACGTTTCGTCATCCTGGCTTTGAGGAAGATGCAAAGCAGTTAAATTTTACGGAAAAACAGGCTACGGCCATTTTGGAGATGCGTCTTTATAAACTGATCGGCCTGGAAATCCTTGCCCTGCAAAAAGAGTATAAGGAATGTTTGAAGCGCATTGCGGAATATGAGCGGATTTTAAAGAGCCGGGACGGCATGAATCAGGTGATCCGGGAAGATTTAGATCAGATTAAGGAAGAATTTGCAACTCCGCGTAAGACCCTTATCGAAAATGGCAGGGAAGCGGTATATGAAGAGTCGGCGGTGTCCGTGGCAGAGGTAGTTTTTGTGATGGATCGCTTTGGCTATTGCAAGCTCTTAGACCGTTCTGCCTATGACCGGAACCGGGAAACCGTAGATACCGAATACAAGTATACAGTCCCCTGCTTAAATACGGACAAACTTTGCATCTTTACCGATACCGGAAACCTCCATCAGGTCAAGATGATGGACATCCCGTCCGGAAAGCTGCGTGACAAGGGAACCCCGATCGACAATCTAAGCAAATTTGACGGCAGCAAAGAAGAGATCATCTTCCTTACAAATTTTGGCCGTCTGACCGGGCAGCTCTTACTTTTTGCCACAAAGATGGCCATGGTAAAACAGGTTCCGGCAGAGGAATTTGTTACCAACAACCGCAGCGTGGCTGCGACAAAACTGCAGGAGGACGACAGCCTTCTGGCAGTACGGATCGTCGGAACAGAGACCGACCTGGTGCTGCAGAGTGCTTCCGGTATGTTTTTACGCTTTTCCATGGAAGAGATCCCGGAGCTGAAGAAGAATTCCAGAGGTGTGCGCGGCATGAAGCTTGGTGCGGGGGATGAACTGGAAGAAGTATATTTTGTAACGCAGCAGCCGCAGGTTCTGTACAAGGAAAAAGAAGTGCATTTAAACCGCTTAAAGCTTGCAAAGCGGGATGGCAAGGGAAGCAAGGTGCGTTTGTAAACAGAATGCAGCGGTGAAAGATCGGGATGTAAGGACTGCCTTACCGATATGAATCCGCGCATCACGGCCATATGTGTTTATAACAAAGAAAATGTCTTTGCATGACGAACAAGTGTATTTTTATGACGAATAACTCTTGATTTTTTAAAAAAATTGAGATAGGATAAGCGAGAATCTTGTTCCTGTTTGCACAGACTGTAAACAGAACCAGCAAAAAAGCGGATCAATATGCCGTGAGGAGAGTAAGGAGCTTACGATTATGGAAAAGAAATTGCGTGTGGGCGTGCTTGGCGCGACCGGTATGGTAGGACAGAGATTTATCTCCCTTCTGGAGAATCACCCGTGGTATGAGGTGGTTACCGTAGCTGCAAGCCCACGTTCAGCAGGAAAAACCTATGAGGAGGCTGTAGGCGGACGCTGGAAAATGACTACCCCGATGCCGGAGGCTGTCAAGAAGCTTGTGGTTATGAATGTCAATGAGGTGGAGAAGGTTGCTGCCAGTGTTGATTTCGTATTCAGTGCAGTGGATATGACCAAAGAAGAGATCAAGGCCATTGAGGAAGCTTACGCAAAGACAGAGACCCCGGTTGTTTCCAACAACAGTGCACATCGCTGGACCCCGGACGTTCCGATGGTTGTTCCGGAGATCAACCCGGAACATTTCAAAGTGATCGAGTTCCAGAAAGAACGTCTTGGCACAAAACATGGTTTTGTTGCAGTAAAGCCGAACTGCTCCATCCAGAGTTATGCTCCGGTCTTAACCGCATGGAAAGAGTTTGAACCGTATGAGGTTGTGGCAACAACCTATCAGGCAATCTCCGGTGCCGGAAAAACCTTCAAAGACTGGCCGGAGATGGAAGGCAATATCATCCCGTATATTGGCGGTGAGGAAGAAAAGAGTGAGCAGGAGCCGCTCCGTATCTGGGGAGAGATCAAAGACGGCGTGATCGTCAAGGCAGCTGAGCCAAAGATCACCTGTCAGTGCATCCGTGTGCCGGTATTAAACGGACATACCGCAGCTGTATTTGTAAAGTTCCGCAAGAAACCGACCAAGGAAGAGCTGATCGACCGTCTGGTAAAATTCTCCGGACTTCCGCAGAAATTAAACTTACCGAGTGCACCGAAGCAGTTTATCCAGTACTTAGAGGAAGATAACCGTCCGCAGGTTGCTTTAGACGTAGATTACGAAAATGGTATGGGTGTTTCCGTAGGACGTCTCCGTGAGGACAGCATCTACGATTACAAGTTTGTAGGACTTTCCCACAACACGGTTCGCGGTGCAGCAGGCGGTGCAGTTTTATGCGCAGAGCTTTTAACTGCCCAAGGCTATATCCAGGCAAAATAAAGTTATCCACATTTGCAGATCATGACAGGATGGATCCGGTTTAGACTGGTATCCATCCTGTTTTTGTGTTACAATACCGTTGGCTTTATTGTGCAGCAAAAAACGATACAGTCGCGTTGTTCACGAAAAAACGATTGAAATCAGGCGGAGGGATTGATTATGGCTTTTAGCAGGGAAACATTCGGCACCCTGGAAAATGGTGCAGCAGTCACGAAATATACACTTACCAACAAACATGGATTAAAGGCAGCTTTTACAGATCTTGGGGGGATCTGGCTGGAAATGTGGGCTCCGGATCGAGAAGGCATCCTGGCCGATGTGGTTCTCGGATACGATGAGCCGGGAAGATACCGGAATCAGGATGTGCATTTTGGCGAGATCGTAGGAAGAAATGCAAACCGCATCGGCGGTGCGACCTGCACCATTGACGACATTACCTATGCACTTGTGATCAATGACAACGGGATCAACAACCTGCACAGCGGTCCTGATTTTTTCCGCGACCGGATCTGGGATGCAAGGATCAGTGAGACAGAACTCGGCACAAAAATCTCGTTTTCTCTTTTCAGTCCGGATGGAGATCAGAATTATCCGGGCAATGCCGATATCTGTGTCAGTTATACCCTGACAGAGGAAGATGAGATCCGGATCGATTATCAGATGAGCTGTGATGAAGATACCATTGCAAATTTCACAAACCATGCATACTTTAATCTGGCAGGACAAAATTCGGGGTCTGCCATGCATCAGAAGGTCTGGATCGATGCAGATACCTTTACCATTGCTGACCGTTATTCCATTCCGACCGGCGAACTTGTTTCTGTAAAAGGAACGCCCATGGATTTTACTGTGGAAAAATACATCGATCAGGATATCGATGCAGAGTATGAGCCGTTGAAATTTGCGGATGGTTATGATCACAACTGGGTGTTAAATCATGAGAAAGGAAAACTTTCCCTGTCTGCCACGGCAAAGGATGAAAAAAGCGGCCGGATTCTGGAAGTCTATACAGATCTTCCAGGTATTCAGTTTTATACCGGAAACTTTTTGCCGGAGGAGACCGGAAAGGACCATGCCATTTATGGAAAACGTCATGGCTATTGCTTTGAGACACAGTATTTTCCGGATGCAGTCAATAAGCCGCAGTTTGCCTCTCCAATCTTAAAAAGCGGAGATATTTACAAAACCACGACCATCTATAAATTTAAAACCGAGAAATAAGTATAAAGGATGAATGCAGTTTATGCGAGTAATAGCAGGAAGTGCGAGGCGGACACAGTTAAAAACCTTAGAGGGCATGAATACCCGTCCGACGCAGGATCGTATCAAAGAAACATTGTTTAATATGCTCCAGTATGACCTGGCTGACTGTAAGTTTCTGGATCTGTTTGCCGGAAGCGGCGGCATTGGAATTGAAGCCTTAAGCCGCGGTGCATGTCAGGCTGTGTTTGTGGAGCAGAATGATGCAGCTATGCAGATTGTCCGGGATAATTTGCAGGCTACAAAGCTGGAGGATAAGGCTGTTGTGATGCATTGTGATGCCTTAACCGCCTTAAAGCGCCTGGAAGGAAAGTACCGGTTTGATTTTATCTTCATGGATCCACCCTATAACCATGAACTGGAAAAACAGATGCTGGACTTTTTAAAAACCTCCTCCATGATCGACAAACAAAGCACGCTGATCATAGAGGCATCCCTGGAGACGGATCTTTCCTATCTGCCTTCCATGGGATATGTTGTAGAAAAAATAAAAGAATACAAGACAAATAAGCATGTATTTGTCTATCGAGGTGAATGACATGGCAATTGCAGTTTATCCGGGAAGTTTTGACCCGGTTACTCTGGGACATTTGGATATTATTGAACGGTCTGCACATATGGTGGATCGTCTGATCGTTGGAGTTTTGCAGAATAATTCAAAAACTCCGTTGTTTTCTGTCGAAGAACGTGTTAAGATGTTACAAGATGTCACCTCACATCTGGAAAATGTGGAAGTCCGTTCTTTCGAAGGACTTCTTGTGGATTTTGTTCATCAGTCCCATGCAGATGTGATCGTGAGAGGGCTTCGGGCAATCACAGATTTTGAATATGAGCTTCAGATGGCGCAGACAAACCGGGTCATTGCCCCGGATGTTGACACCATCTTTTTGACAACGAATCTGAAGTATTCTTATCTGAGCTCCAGCATTGTGAAAGAGATTGCCGGTTATCAGGGAGACATCAGCGAATTCCTGCATCCGGAAATTGCAAAAAAGGTGCGGGAACGCCTTGCTAATAAATCATAACGTTGCGTTTTTAAGGAGAAAAAACCATGAGCAGAATCGAACAGTTAATTGGTGAGATCGAAGAATACATTGGCAGCTGCAAGTTCCAGCCGCTTTCCAATACCAAGATCCTGGTAAATAAAGAAGAAGTGGAAGAGCTGCTGGTTGAGCTTCGTCTCTGTATTCCGGATGAGATCAAAAAATATCAGAAGATCATCAGCAACCAGGATGCCATTTTGAATGAGGCACGTTCCCAGGCCAGTGCCATGCTGGCTGATGCAACCGCGCAGACCAATGAACTGGTCAATGAGCACGAGATCATGCAAAAGGCTTATGCAGAGGCAAATCGTGTGGTGGAAGATGCCCAGGTACAGGCACAGGGTATCATTGATCAGGCTGTAAATGAGGCAAATGGCATTCGCCAGGCATCGATCAACTACACAGATGACATGTTAAACAGCTTACAGACGATCATTACTCATTCCATGGAAGGTGCCCAGAGTCGTTTTGATGCATTTATTTCTTCCATGCAGTCCAGCTACGATATCGTGTCTTCAAACCGAAATGAGCTGGCAGGCAGTGTGACAACCGTGGAGGAAACACCGGAAGAAACACCAGAAGAAGAACAGTCATAATTTTTTGAGATGGAATGCCGGATGATATCCGGCATTTTTTCTGTTTTAAAGTTTAAGTAAAGTGTGCTATACTAAAGTGGATTATGTATAAAGGAAGAAACCATATGCAGTTACCAGAAAAATTCCTGGAGCAGATGAAACTGCTTTTGACAACAGATTATGAGGCGTGGCTTGAAAGCTATGACAAAAAACCATATTCCGGTCTTCGCCTGAATACCCGGAAGGTGAACGCAAAACAGGGGAAAGAATTATGTTCTTCCTTTGCATTCCAGCGTGTTTCATGGACAACAAACGGTTATTATGTGAGTGAGGATGCCAAGGCTTCCCGCCATCCGTATTATTATGCAGGGCTTTATTATTTGCAGGAGCCAAGTGCCATGGCACCGGCTGCGGTGCTTCCGGTTGAACCGAAAGACAAGGTTCTGGATCTTTGTGCAGCGCCTGGCGGAAAAAGCACGGAACTTGGGGCAAGACTTTGCGGAGAAGGTCTGCTGGTCTCTAATGATATCAGCAATTCCAGAGCAAAGGCTCTGTTGAAAAATCTCGAATTGTTTGGCATCCCCAATATCTGTGTCACCAGTGAGACACCGGAAAAACTGGCATCGGTCTTTGGGGCGTTCTTCGATAAGATCCTGGTGGATGCGCCCTGCTCCGGAGAGGGGATGTTTCGGAAGGATCCGGATCTGATCAAGAGCTGGAACGAACGCGGGCCGGAATACTATGCTCCCATTCAGAGACAGATCTTAAAGTCAGCTGCTGCCATGTTAAAACCCGGCGGCTTGCTTTTATACTCCACCTGCACCTTTGCAAAGATGGAAGATGAAGACACCATTTCCTGGCTGCTTCGGGAAGAACCGGATCTGAAGCTTGTTCCCCTGACACCATGGGAAGGCGCAGCAAGCGGATTTGATCAGATGCCGGTCATCCGGCTGTTTCCTCATAAGCTTGAGGGAGAAGGCCATTTTCTTGCCCTGCTGCAAAAAAAAGGTGAAGATGAGAATGAGGGCACCGAATGCGGCCTGAAGATGCAATCAGAAAACAAGTACAGACAAGCTTCCGGCACATCAGCCCAGGCAAAGCAGTCTGCCAAGATACGCAGCCTGGAAAAGGAAAGTGATTTCTGCCAGTGGGAAAGCATGTTATCGGAGCCGTTTGACCGCAGCCGCATGATGGTGCGGGATGGCCTTGTTTACTATCTTCCGAAGGATTTTGATCCAACATGGAACCTCCGGTATCTGCGCACGGGACTATTTCTTGGCGAGTGGAAGAAAAACCGGTTTGAACCTTCCCAGGCCGCAGCCATGGCGCTTGACCTGACTGATTTCTCCCAGACGCTGTCTCTTCCCTCTCAAGATGAGCGTGTGATCCGTTACCTGAAGGGGGAAACGGTATTTTTGACAGATGAGGAAGCAAATACTTTGAAAAAGGGCTGGGTACTGGTCGGAACCGACGGATACTCCCTTGGCTGGGCAAAGTGCACGGGAAATAGCCTGAAAAACAAATATTATCCGGGATGGCGGTGGATGTGATGGCAAAGAGCATAAGACTGGACAAATATCTGGTAGAGATGAATAAAGGAAGCCGATCCCAGATCAAGGAGGCGGCAAAAAAGGGGCGCATCCAGGTGAATGGGGTGTTGGAAAAGAAAACAGATCGCAAGATCGACCCTGAGACAGATCAGGTGAGCTTTGATGGACAGACCGTTTCTTACCGGTCTCTGGAATATATCATGCTGTATAAGCCGCAGGGCGTCATTTCCGCTACCGAGGATAAACACCATAAAACAGTGATCGATCTGTTGAGCGGAGAAAACCGCAGTGACCTCTTTCCGGTGGGACGGCTCGACATTGATACGGAGGGACTTTTGCTCCTGACCAATGACGGAGACCTGACGCATCGCCTTTTAGCACCCGGAAAACATGTAGATAAGGTTTATTTTGCCCGAATTGCCGGAGTGCTTCCGGATACAGCAGTAAAACAGATGGCGGATGGTCTGATCCTGGAAGATGGCACACCGGTAAAACCGGGTAAACTGGAAATTTTAAAACAGTGGGATCAGACAGAGCCTTTCAAACCAAATGATCCCAAGAAAAACGATGCCAAGCAGGAAGGAGAACTACCGGAAGATATATCCGCTGGAGCAGAGATCCTTCTGACGATCCAGGAGGGAAAATTCCATCAGGTAAAGCGTATGTTTGAAGCGCTTGGCTGTAAGGTGGTATTTCTGAAACGTCTTTCCATGGGAAGCCTGAAACTTGACCCGGATCTGAAGCCCGGAGAATACCGCTTTTTGACAGAGAAAGAGCTGGAAGATCTCCAGTCACCAAAAAATATCAGGGAAACGCTTGCAGGTATGGATGCCATACTCTTTGATCTGGATGGTACCCTGGTAGACTCCATGTGGATGTGGAAGACGATCGATGTCGAATATCTGGCGCGTTTCGGGCATAGTTGTCCGCCAAGCCTTCAAAAGGATATTGAGGGTATGAGCTTTTCGGAGACGGCGGACTATTTTAAGACCCACTTTCAGATCCCGGACTCAACGGAAGAGATCAAGCAGGCCTGGATAGAGATGAGCATTGAAAAATACAGAAACGAGGTGCCGTTAAAACCAGGTGTACGCTCATTTTTGCAATATCTGAAACGTACCGGAAAGAAAGCCGGGATCGCCACCAGCAACGGACGCGAGATGGTGGATGCCGTGCTGGAATCCTTACAGATTACTTCTTATTTTCAGGTTATTGCAACAGCCTGTGAGGTACCGGCCGGAAAACCGGCACCGGATATCTATTTAGAGGTGGCAAGACGTCTTCAGGTACAGCCGGAACGCTGTATGGTCTTTGAAGATGTGCCGGCCGGGATCCTTGCCGGAAAACGCGCCGGTATGACGGTCTGTGCAGTGGAAGACGAATTTTCAGCAGGAATGAAAAAAGAAAAGCAGGAGCTGGCAGATTTTTATATCCGGGATTACGGGGAACTTTTTGAAGATCAGGAGAATGTAACAGTATGATACACGATTATTTGCCGATATGCAGGGAGGATATGGAACGACGCGGCTGGGAGCAATGCGATTTTGTCTATGTTTCGGGAGATGCCTATGTGGATCATCCTTCCTTTGGAACAGCGATCATCAGCCGCCTTTTGGAAGCACATGGTTATAAGGTTGGCATTATTGCACAGCCGGACTGGAAGGATCCGAAAAGCATTCAGCTTCTTGGAAGACCGCGGCTGGGATTTTTGGTATCTGCAGGCAACATGGATTCCATGGTGAATCATTATTCCGTTTCCAAGAAACGCAGGCAGCAGGACTCTTATACCCCCGGCGGTGTGATGGGCAAACGTCCGGATTATGCGGTTGTGGTATACTGCAACCTGATCCGGTCGGTATACAAGGATGCAGCCATCATTGTTGGTGGGATTGAAGCAAGCCTTCGTCGCCTGGCACATTATGATTACTGGTCTAATAAGTTAAAAAGATCCATCCTTTTGGACTCTCAGGCAGATCTCATTTCCTATGGCATGGGCGAGCATTCGATCGTGGAGATCGCCGATGCCTTAAACAGTGGAATTGATATCAAAGACATTACCTTTATTGATGGAACGGTATTTAAAACACGAAACCTGGATATCGTATATGATTATAAGATGCTGCCGGACTATGAGGAATTAAAGGCAGATAAAACCGTCTATGCAAAAAGCTTTTTCGTCCAGTACAGCAATACGGATCCTGTTTTGGGAAAACGTCTTGTGGAACCGTATGCAGGAAAAGAATTTGTTGTGCAGAATCCACCGGCCAAACCCCTGACCCAGGAAGAAATGGATGAGGTTTATGCGCTTTCTTACATGCGAGATTATCATCCCTGCTACGAAGCGGCTGGCGGAATCCCGGCTATTCGGGAGATCAAATTCAGTCTGATCAGCAATCGCGGATGCTTTGGAAGCTGCAGCTTCTGTGCCCTGACGTTCCACCAGGGGCGGATCATCCAGGCGAGAAGCCATGAATCCCTGGTAGAGGAAGCAACACTTCTTACGAAGGAGCCGGATTTTAAAGGATATATCCATGATGTGGGAGGACCTACGGCAAACTTCCGTTTTCCAGCCTGCGAAAAACAGCTGACCAAGGGTGCGTGCCTAAACCGTCAGTGCCTTTTTCCGGAACCATGCAAAAATATACGGGCGGATCACAGTGATTATGTGTCGCTGCTTCGAAAACTCCGGAATATCCCAAAGGTAAAGAAGGTATTTATCCGTTCCGGCATTCGTTTTGATTACCTGTTGGCCGATAAAAACCGTGCGTTTTTGCGGGAGCTTTGTGAATATCATGTCAGCGGTCAGTTGAAGGTAGCACCGGAACATATCTCGGATGCCGTGTTAAAGCGCATGGGGAAACCGAAAAATGCGGTATACCGGCAGTTCGTGAAAGAATATGAAGAAATGAACAAAAGGATCGGCAAAAAGCAGTACCTGGTTCCTTACCTGATGTCCTCTCACCCGGGCTCCACATTAAAGGAAGCTGTGGAGCTTGCCGAATATCTGAGGGATCTTGGCTATATGCCGGAACAGGTGCAGGATTTTTATCCGACGCCTTCGACGTTGTCTACCTGCATGTACTATACCGGTCTCGATCCACGTACCATGGAACCGGTCTATACGCCGCATAATCCCCATGAGAAGGCCATGCAGCGTGCCTTGATCCAGTACCGCGATCCGAAAAATTATGATTTGGTAAAGGAGGCACTGACGACAGCAGGCCGCACGGATCTGATCGGCTTTGATCCAAAATGTCTCATCCGTCCTCGCAGGATGGAAGGAGAAAAGGGATCTTTACATGGAAAACCAAGTGGAGCTGCCTTTGGTAAAAATACCCGCACTCCGGTTCGGGATGGATCTGACCGGACGCAAAAAAATCACAAGAAAAAGGCGATCCGGAATGTACATAAGAAAAAGACAAAGTAACTTAGGATAATCTGTAGGAGGGAAGAAAACCATGAAGAAAAAAGTTGCCATTGTGACCGGGGCATCTTCCGGTATGGGATTGGAATGTGTCATACAGCTGGCAGAACGATTTCCCTCCCTTTCCGAGATCTGGGTAATTGCAAGAAGAAAGACGAGACTTGAAAAACTGGCAGACCGGGTGTCTGTTCCATTAAAGATCCTGGAACTGGATCTGACAAAGGAAGCTTCCTTTTTGATGCTTGAGGAAACCCTGACAAAGGAAAAACCGGAAGTCAAGATCCTTATCAACGCAGCCGGATTTGGAAAGATCGGAGCTGTAGAGCAGCTTTCTGTAAAGGATGAAACTGCCATGATTGATCTAAACTGCAAAGCCTTAACGGCAGTTACCCGGATGGTACTTCCCTATATGTCAAAAGAAAGCCGCATTGTGCAGTTTGCTTCCGCGGCAGCCTTTCTTCCGCAGCCACACTTTGCGGTTTATGCAGCTTCCAAGGCTTATGTGCTCAGCTTTTGCAGGGCACTTGCCGTGGAATTAAAACCGCGCGATATCTACGTGACTGCGGTCTGCCCGGGGCCGGTAAAAACGGAGTTTTTTGATATTGCCGAAACCACGGGTGAGATCCCGCTGTACAAACGCCTGGTCATGGCAGATCCGAAAAAAGTTGTAAAAAAGGCACTGCGTGACAGCATGATGGGAAAGAGCATGTCGGTATACGGAACGCTTATGAAGGCGTTTCTTTTGCTTACAAAGGTTCTTCCGCATGATATCATCCTGCTCTTTTTCTGATTGCTCAGAGCCAAGAAAAATTGGAGAAAAAACAGGGATCATGCCTGCATAAAAATGTTGCAGCAGCTACCACAAAAAGAGGAGAGAACAACATGAAGATCCAAAAAGGAGAGTATGGATACCGGAATCAAAATAAGAAAACAAGAGCAGCTATAACTGGGCTCTTTGTGGCTGCCATTATTGCCCAGTTGATCGCAAGACAGCTATCATCCACGCAGGCGGCAAAAAACATTCTGACCGTTATGGCGATTCTGACAGTACTTCCCATGGCAAACCTTGCCTCCCCGCTTCTTGCATCCTGGAAATACAGGACGATTGAAAAAAGCTTTTATGAAAAGGTTCAAGGCTATGAAACAAAATGTATCATTCTGTATGACCTCATCGTGACGACCAAGGAACAGATCCTGCCGCTTGATGCTGTGGCAGTTCATCCCGGCGGGGTTTATGCATTTTGCAGCAATAAAAAAACAGACCTTGCAAAGGCGGAAAAGGCAGTCAATGCACTGTTTCAGGCCAATAAGCTGGATCCGAAGGTGAAGCTGATCGCGGATCCTCATGCTTTCTTTCGGCGCCTGGACAGTTTGAAACCGGCATCCGAGTATGAAGATGACGGTACCGTCGATTATGCTGCTGCACTGATGAAAAATCTGTCAATGTAAAGGAGGATCGTTTTTGTGAGATCCATAACAATCCATAAAAATGAGGCTGGCCAGCGTCTGGACAAACTGTTAGCCAAATACTTAAATCTGGCTCCGAAAAGCTTTTTCTATAAGATGATGCGAAAAAAAAATATTGTGCTGAACGGGAAAAAGTGTGACGGATCCGAACGTCTTTTGGAGGGGGATGAGGTGAAACTGTTTCTTTCGGATGAGACGATTGAAACGTTTTCGGAAGTAAAGATCCAGAAGGTACAAAAGAAAAAGCTTTCCATCATCTATGAGGATGAGCATGTGATCCTGGTCAACAAGCCTTCAGGAATGCTGTCCCAGAAAGCAAAAGAGCAGGACGAATCCTTAGTGGAATATCTGATCGACTATCTGCTGGATTCCGGGAAACTCTCAAAAGAAGATCTTCGAAGCTTCCGCCCGTCCGTCTGCAACCGCTTAGACCGCAATACCAGCGGTCTGGTGGCTGCCGGCTGTTCTCTGGCAGGGCTTCAGCAGCTTTCTTCTATGTTTCGGGATCGCTCCCTGCATAAATATTATCTCTGTGTGGTATCCGGATCTGTTCGGGAGAAAAAACGGATCGAGGGATTTTTAAAGAAGGATGAACGAACCAATCAGGTAACCATAAGCCAGAAAGAACTTCCGGACAGTGCACCGATCTGTACGGAATACGAACCACTTATGGAGACGGAATCGTTTACCCTGTTAAAGGTAACGCTCATCACCGGACGCACGCATCAGATCCGTGCACATCTGTCCTCCGTTGGACATCCCATCGTGGGAGATATGAAATATGGAAGTGTTCCGGTCAATGAAGAAGCACGGCGCAGGTATCGGATCCGCTCTCAGATGCTTCATTCCTGGATGCTGGTATTTCCAAAGATGGAAGAACCCCTTTCCCATTTAAGTGGAAAGCAGTTTACAGCACCGCTTCCGGATGAATTTAAGCGGGTTCTTGGCAGTCTGCCAAAAGGAGTCTGCTAGGATGGGTACCTGGAAAAGCAGAGGACTTCGCGGCTCCACGCTGGAGGATATGATCAATCACTCAAATGATATTTACCGGGAGAAAAAACTGGCACTGATCCAGAAGATCCCGACGCCCATCACGCCCATAAGCATTGACAAGTCAACCAGGCATATCACCCTTGCTTATTTTGACCAGAAAAGTACGGTAGACTACATTGGAGCTGTTCAGGGTATTCCGGTCTGCTTTGATGCAAAGGAATGTGCGGTGAAAACGTTTCCGCTCCAAAATGTGCATGAGCATCAGATCCGCTTTATGAGGGAGTTTGAAGAACAGGGAGGGATTGCCTTTATCATCCTGCATTTTACGGCTCTTGATGAAATCTATTATGTGCCGTTTCGTAAGCTCTGGCAGTTCTGGAAGCGCATGGAGGAAGGCGGCCGAAAAAGCTTTACCTATGACGAGATCGATAAAACCTACCAGATCCATGCAAGCCGAGACATCCTGGTACATTACCTAGAAACGATCCAGAGAGATCTAACCGAGCGGGAGTAAAGTATTTTAAAGCTTAAAATGATTGACAATTCTGTATGTTTCTCCTATAATTGGAAACACGTTAACGAATTAGCACTTTACCATAAGAAAGTATTGGAGACAGGATCATGAATATGAACAATCAGTTACTGCATACTCCGGAGGGAGTGCGTGATATCTATGCGGAAGAATGTGCCAGAAAGCTTGCTGTGGAGCAGAAGATCCAGCACGTGTTCCGTCTTTACGGATACCAGAGCATTGAAACTCCGGTTTTTGAGTTTTTTGATATTTTCAATAAAGAGCGCGGAAGTGTGGGAACGCAGGGAATGTACAAGTTCTTTGACCGCGATAACAATACCCTGGTATTGCGGCCGGATATGACACCGTCCATTGCCCGGTGTGCGGCAAAGTATTATATGGATGAGAAGAAGCCATTGAGACTGTGTTATCTTGGGCCTACGTTTTTAAACAGCACCAGTTATCAGGGGCGGTTAAAGGAGTCCACACAGACCGGTGCCGAACTCATCGGAGATGATACACCGGATGCAGATGCAGAGATGATCGCCATGGTCATTGATGCATTAAAAGAGACTGGATTAAAGGAGTTTCAGGTGGAGCTTGGCCAGGTGGAGTTTTACCGCGGTCTGGTGGAGGAATCCGGCATGGATGAAGAAACCCAGGAACAGCTTCGCATCCTGATCGAAAATAAAAATTACTTTGGTGTAGAGGAACTCTTATCGGAACAGGTCATGAGTGAAGAGTTAAAGAAACTTTTTTTAAAGCTTCCGGAGCTTTTCGGTGACATTGACCAGATCCGCCTGGCAAAATCCATGACTTCAAACGAGCGTGCACTCGGTGCCATAAGAAGACTCGAGGAAGTACAGGCGATTCTGGACAGTTATGGCCTTGGCGGTTATGTTTCCTATGACCTTGGGATGCTGAGCAAATATTCTTATTATACGGGCATCATCTTTAAGGCATATACTTACGGAACCGGAGAATATATTGTAGCCGGAGGCCGTTATGACAAGCTGCTGGAACAGTTTGGAAAGAAGTCTGCAGCAGTCGGCTTTGCCATCATGGCAGATCAGCTTTTGCTGGCGCTTGGAAGACAAAAGATCGCCATTGACATCAAATGGAATGATACCGTCATCCTGTATGATCAGGAAGCCAGAAACAAGGCCATCCGCCTGGGCTGTCAGTTTCGAAATGCGGGGATCCCGGTGCAGCTGACACCGAAGGAAGAACAGGAGACTGTGGATGCATATCTGGATTATGCAAGAAGGTTTCGGATGCATCGCCTGATCTTTTTGGCAGAAGATGGAAGCCAGGCGTTCGTTTATGACACGGAAACCGGAGTTTTTGTCAGTCAGGCATATAGCGAAACGGTTCGCGATTATATTCATTAAGGAGGTCAGCCACCATGAGATATCTGACATTTGCGTTGGCCAAGGGAAGGCTGGCCAATAAATCTCTCGATCTGTTTGAAAAGATCGGGATCACCTGTGAGGAGATGAAGGATAAAGATACGCGAAAGCTGATCTTTACCAATGAGGAACTGGGATATCGTTTTTTCCTGGCAAAGGCAACCGATGTTCCGACCTATGTAGAGTACGGGGCAGCAGACATTGGCATTGTCGGAAAGGATACGATCCTGGAAGAAGGCCGAAAGCTTTACGAGGTTTTAGATCTGAAACTTGGCAAATGCCGCATGTGTGTATGCGGCCCGGAATCCGCCAGAGAGCTGCTGCAGCATCATGAACTGATCCGCGTGGCTACCAAGTATCCGGCCATCGCAAAGGACTACTTCTATAATAAAAAGCATCAGACGGTTGAGATCATCAAGTTAAATGGCTCGATCGAGCTGGCTCCCATTGTGGGGCTTTCCGAGGTGATCGTGGATATCGTGGAAACCGGCTCCACACTTCGTGAGAACGGACTTACCGTGCTGGAAGAGGTTTGTCCTCTTTCTGCCCGTATGGTGGTGAACCAGGTCAGCATGAAGATGGAGCAGGAGCGTATCACCAAGATCATACAGCAGCTGAAAAATCTGATCCAGGAGGCATAAGAATCATGAGAATTATCAAATTAGACGAACAGAGCCGTGCAAACATTCTTGCAGACCTGTTAAAACGTGACCCGAACAATTACAGTGCCTATGAGCAAACGGTACAGGAGATCGTAGAGGATGTCCGTGCCCGGGGCGATGAAGCTCTTTTTGAATATACCAAAAAATTTGACGGAGCCGAGCTGTCAGCAGACAATATCCGTGTGACGCAGGCGGAGATCCAGGAGGCTCTTTCCAAGGTGGATCCCAATCTTTTGGCCGTCATGAAAAAATCCATGAAGAACATCCGGGAGTATCACGAGAAACAGAAGCAGTACAGCTGGTTTGACAGCAAACCAAATGGTACGATCCTGGGTCAGAAGGTGACAGCGCTCTCCAGCGTTGGTGTCTATGTGCCGGGCGGCAAGGCAGCTTATCCGTCTTCTGTTCTGATGAACATCATTCCGGCTGAGGTGGCAGGAGTAGAAAAGATCGTGATGGTAACTCCTCCGGGAAAAGACGGAAAAGTCAATCCTGTGACATTGATCGCGGCACACCTGGCAGGTGCTACCGAGGTTTACAAGGTGGGAGGAGCCCAGGCAATTGCGGCTCTCGCGTTTGGCACAAAGTCGATCCCGCGCGTCAACAAGATCGTGGGACCAGGCAATATCTTTGTGGCTCTGGCAAAGAAAGCTGTATACGGACATGTGAGCATCGACAGCATTGCAGGTCCGAGCGAGATCCTTGTGCTGGCCGATGAGACGGCCAACCCGCGTTATGTGGCAGCGGATCTGTTGTCCCAGGCTGAGCATGATGAGCTGGCATCTGCCATTCTCGTTACCACAAGCATGGAACTGGCAGAGAAGGTATCCGAGGAAGCAGATGCATTTGTTCAGAAGCTTTCCAGAAAGGCGATCCTTGAAAAATCCCTGGAAAATTACGGTTATATCCTTGTGGCAGATTCCATGGAGGATGCCATTGAAACAGCCAATGCCATTGCTTCCGAACACTTAGAGATCGTGACAAAAAATCCGTTTGAGATTATGACAAAGATCCAGAACGCAGGTGCGATCTTTATGGGAGAGTACAGCTCCGAGCCGTTAGGCGACTATTTTGCAGGACCAAACCACGTACTTCCGACAAATGGCACGGCAAAATTCTTCTCACCGCTGAGCGTAGATGATTTCATCAAGAAATCCAGCCTCATTTATTATTCCAGGGAAGCTTTGGAAGCCGTACATACAGACATTGAGAGCTTTGCCGAGGCAGAACATCTGACTGCCCATGCAAATTCGATCCGTGTGCGTTTTGAATAGCTGCGAGTAATGAAAAGAATTGGAGGAAGACTGGGATGGCACGCTGCGCTTCAATCGAACGAAATACAAAAGAAACAAAGATACGGCTGACTCTGGATCTGGATGGAACGGGGAAGGCAGACATTCATACCGGCATCGGTTTTTTTGATCATATGCTGAATGGGTTTGCCAGGCATGGTCTATTTGACTTAAGCCTTTTTGTAGATGGTGATCTGGAGGTTGATACGCATCATACGATCGAGGATACCGGTATCGTGCTCGGAAAGGCGATCAAGGAAGCAGTAGGAGATAAGAAAGGGATCGTCCGTTACGGAACCATGATCCTTCCCATGGATGAGGCATTGCTTCTTTGTTCCCTGGATCTTTGCGGACGCCCGTATCTGGTCTATGACCTGGATCTCGACCGCGAAAAGGTCGGGGATTTAGAGACAGAGATGATCCGTGAATTTTTTTATGCAGTCTCTTATGGCGCAGAGATGAACCTGCATGTGAAGCAGTTAAGCGGGATCAACAATCATCACATCATAGAGGGTGCGTTTAAGGCTTTTGCAAAGGCATTGGATCAGGCTACCCGGTATGATTCCCGCATCACGGATGTATTGTCCACAAAGGGCGTATTATAAAGCAAAGGAGATAAAGACCATGCAGTTATATCCGGCAATTGACATGAAGGGTGGAAAATGTGTCCGCCTGACACAGGGTTTATTTGATAATGTAAAGGTTTATTCAGATACTCCGGCAGATATGGCAAAGCTTTGGGTAAGTCAGGGCGCATCCTTTCTCCATATCGTAGATCTGGATGGTGCGCTGGCCGGACGTTCTGTAAATGAAGAGGCGATCCGTGCCATTGTATCAAGTGTGTCCGTCCCGGTAGAGCTGGGCGGTGGCATTCGAAGTGCCGAGGCGGTAAAAAACATGCTGGAACTTGGCATCGCACGCTGCATCATCGGAACCCGGGCAGTGGAGCGACCGGAATTTATGAAAGAACTGGTAGAAACCTTCGGTCCGGATCGGATCGTTGCCGGTGTCGATGCGAAAAATGGCATGGTAGCCGTGGAAGGCTGGGAAAAGGTCAGCAGCATTTCAGCGCTGGAGCTTTGTCAGCAGATGAAAAAGTTCGGTGTAGAACACATTGTTTATACGGATATTTCAAAGGATGGCACTCTGACCGGGCCAAATGTGGAATATACCAAACTGCTGACCGATGAAACCGGTTTGGATGTTATTGCTTCCGGTGGTGTTTCCTGTATGGAGGATCTGATCCGCCTGCATGAGAATGGCATCAAGGGAGCTATCATCGGAAAAGCATTATATGAAAAAAAGATCAGCCTGCCGGATGCGGTGGCAAGATTTGAATAAGGGAGAATGGATTATGGCAGAATTTAAGCGGCTGCTTGCGAAGCTTTGCTGCACCGGAAAAACGGAGGAGGAGATTCTTTCGTTTGCTTCGGACTGCGGAAATGACGGTGCGGATGGCCTGATATTTGTAGATGATTCCAAAACCGATGAAGAACATGAACAGAGGATTGGCTGGATCCGGAAAATGGCAAGAGCCATCGATATCCCGATCTATGCGGGAGGACGGATCAAACGCCTGGAAGATGTAAAAAAATATCTCTATGCGGGAGCTAAAGGGGTTTTTCTGGATGTTTCCCTGGAGGATCATGTGGATATGATCAAAGAAGCTGCCGACCGGTTTGGCAGTGAGAAGATCTTTATCTTACTGCAACAGGAAGACCAGATCTGCCATATCCCGGAATATGCGCAGCTTGGTGCATCCATGGCATTTCTGGATGAAGCGCTGCTTTCTAAGGCAGCAGAAGTGATACATACCATGGATGAGCAGATGCACTATTATATCATGGCATCCTCTGTTGACACAGAAACGCTTGCAAAGCAGCTTGAAAAGGATGCTGCTGCCGGAGCAGTCCTGGTTTGTCAAAAACCGGAACAGGGTGCTTTTATGGAGAAAAAACAGGAGCTTGCGGCACAGGGCATTTCTGTGGATGTGCTGCAAAGCAGGATCTCCTGGAAGGATTTTAAGACCAATGAGGCAGGTCTGGTTCCTGTCATTGTCCAGGATTTTAAAACCTCCGAGGTGTTGATGCTTGCCTATATGAATGAACAGGCCTTTTTAGACACCCTGCGGACAGGAAAGATGCATTATTACAGCCGCAGCCGGAAGAGCCAGTGGCTAAAGGGAGAGACATCCGGACATTTCCAGTATGTAAAATCCCTGCGTTTAGACTGTGATAATGATACCATCCTTGCAAAGGTACATCAGATCGGTGCGGCCTGCCATACCGGCTCAAGAAGCTGTTTCTTCCAGACTCTGGCCGAGAAGGAAGGAAAGGAAACCAATCCTTTGAAGGTGTTTGAGGATGTATTTTCGGTGATCCAGGATCGCAAGCTTCACCCGAAGGAGGGGTCTTATACCAATTATCTGTTCGATAAGGGCATTGACAAGATCTTAAAGAAGGTTGGGGAAGAGGCAACGGAGATCGTGATCGCGGCCAAGAATCCGGATCCGGAGGAGATCAAGTATGAGATTTCCGATTTCCTGTATCATGTGATGGTATTGATGGCAGAGCGTGGAGTGACCTGGGAAGATATTACAGAGGAGTTGGCAAATCGATGATGAGATACGGGGGAGAACATTTATCATGCAGCAGGTAAAAGAACAACACGATCAATATTATGAAATGGCGAACGCACCGGTAGGGCGCGTGATCTCCAAGCTGGCAGTCCCGACTATCATCAGTATGCTGGTTACTTCCATCTACAACATGGCGGATACTTTCTTTGTCAGCCAGCTTGGAACCAGTGCTTCCGGTGCTGTTGGCATCATTTTTTCTGCGATGGCGATCATACAGGCGTTGTCCTTTATGATTGGAATCGGATCCGGAAACTATATTGCAAGACTCATTGGTGCCGGGAACCGGGAACTGGCAGAAAAACTTGCCTCCATTGCATTTTTTACAGGATTTGCCATGGGACTCGTGATCGCTGTGCTCGGTACGGTAAATATTCATGCCCTGGTCATGCTTCTTGGTTCTACCGATACCATTGCCCCTTATGCCGAGGCCTATGCTTCCTATATCCTGCTTGCGGCTCCTTTCATGATGACTTCCTTTATCATGAATAATATTTTGCGCTTTCAGGGAAAGGCTTTGTTTGCCATGGTTGGCATCACCGTTGGCGGTATTTTAAATATCATCCTGGATCCGGTCTTGATTTTCGGTATGGGTATGCAGACGGCAGGAGCAGGGCTTGCGACAGGAATTTCCCAGGTGGTCAGCTTTGTGATCCTTCTTACGATGTGCAATACCAGGAAAGACTGTATTTCCATTGATATCCGCAAATTCCGCCCGACGCTTCAGCTGTATGGACAGATCCTGTACGGTGGTGTGGCATCCTTAGGACGCCAGGGCATTGCCAGCGTCGCGACCATCATCATGAACGTGATGGCACAGCCTTATGGGGATGCGGCCATTGCAGCTATGTCCATCGTAAACCGTTTTATGATGTTTGTCGGCTCTGCCATGATCGGATTTGGCCAGGGCTTTCAGCCGGTCTGCAGTTATTGCTTTGGCGCCGGTCTGTATAAACGAGTGAAGGATGCCTGCCTGTTCTGCATCAAGGTCAGCACGGCCTTTTTGTTGGTTTTTGCCCTTGTAGGCTTAGCTTTTTCCGGCAATATTGTGGCATTATTCCGAAAGGATGACATGGATGTCATCCGGATTGGTACCCTGGCACTGCGTTTACAGCTTTGCACCCTTCCGCTCATGGGGATTACCGTTATGGGAAACATGACGCCACAGTCCATGGGATTTGGTACCTGGGCAACTCTGGTCTCCACAGCGCGGCAGGGCTGGTTTTTGATCCCGTTTCTCTTGATCCTGACACCAGCTCTTGGCATTCTTGGCATTCAGATCGCGCAGCCGCTTGCGGATATCGGAACCACGGTTTTAGCAGTCTGGGCACTGCATCGAATTTTTAAGGAATTGGAAGATCGGAAATGATGATGAAAAAGACGGATATCTATGTAAGGTCAAGGCGTATCCTTACAGTCCTGATCCTTGTGTTTGAGATTTTGTATCTGGCATTTGTGGCGGTCATTGCCGAGGCATTTACGGAAGGGATCGTCCTGGTGAGCGTGGCAGCTGCTGTGATGCAGATCCTGCTTCTTTCGAGGGTGAGCACTCCGTGCTGCAAAAAATGGCTCTCATTTGAACTGCAAAGAACAAGCCGGTTTGGAAAAATCTTCTGTTGGATTTTTGGAGGCATAGGAGTCCTTGCGGCTACTCTGTTTTTTGTGCCGCTGTTTGGACTGTTTTGCATTCAGCTCCTGGCCTTTTTGGAAGAACTTACGGAAAATATTTTCGATGAGTATGTCTTTTTGATATGTTCTTTCCTTGCAGAAGCTGTTTGGGCAGTTGGTCTGGCAGTCATTTTGGATGCCTTGCCATATGGCTATATCCAGGCACTTCTTGTGAAAAAAATGAATAAGAAATAAAAAAAGGAAAAGCAAACAGCTGGTATACCGTTTGCTTTTCCTTTTTTGCTTTTTATTGCATGATGCGGAACAATCCGATCACTTTGCCAAGAATCTCTACATGATCCACAATGATGGGATCCATCGTATCATTTTCAGGCTGAAGGCGATAGTGTCCATCTTCTTTGAAAAAGCGTTTGACCGTGGCAGAGTCATCAACCAGGGCGACAATGATCTCACCGTTTTGTGCCTGATTGGTCTGTTCTACAATGATCCGGTCACCGTTATAAATGCCGATGCCGATCATGCTGTCACCCTTTACTTTCAGCATGAATGTTTCACTGTTTGGAAGGATCTCTGCCGGGATCGGGAAGTAGTCTTCGATGTTTTCCTGTGCTAAGATCGGCTCTCCGGCAGCAACGGTGCCAATGACCGGTACCTGTACCATATCGCGGCGGTTCAGTGCAAATTCACTGTCCAGGATCTCGATAGCACGCGGCTTGGTTGGATCTCTGCGGATGTAGCCGTTGGCCTCCAACGATTCCAGGTGTGAATGAACCGATGATGTAGATTTTAAGTGAACGGCCTCGCAAATTTCGCGGACGGCCGGCGGATATCCTTTCTTCAGGATGCATTCTTTGATATATGTTAAAATTTCCTGCTGTTTTGCGGTGAGATTGTTCTGAGCCATAGTGTTTCCTCCGTACGAGTATTTTCATTGTAATCATAGTAGCATATCTTTTGAGAAAAAGCAAACCTTTGTTCGGATTTTTACCGAAAAGATATTGACAAACGGATGTTCGGATTCTATAATAAAGAAAACAAACGTACGTTCGGAAATAAGGAGAAGGGGAAGTGCATATGAAAACAAGAAGATACATGAGACGTTCACTGCGCAATTTTATCACGGTTCTGCTTATCATTCTTGCATTCTGTTCCGGTTTTTTCGGACATACTCTGCTGAATGCAAGGGCAGAAGAAAAGCAGGAGCCACAGCTGCACCGCTATTATACCAGTATCCAGATCCGTCAGGGAGACAGTCTCTGGGATCTGGCAGAGCAATACCGTCAGGGGAGCGGTTATTCCAGCCAGGAGTATATCGACGAAATAAAACGCATGAACGGCTTGAAATCCGAGAATCTCCATTCCGGAGAATATCTGACAGTGCTCTATTTTGCAGAATAAATCGGATTGCATATTGCAGCAGCATTGGTTATAATGGAGATTAAATCTGTATTGACAGCAAAGTGAGGATAGAAGCATGTTACCTGTAACAGTTATACCCGTAACCAATCTGCAGCTGCCGGAACTACAAGTATATTCCGCACTTTCGGAGAATCAGCTGTTCCATTATTTTGAACCGAAACCCGGAATCTTTATCGCAGAAAGTGCGATCGTTGCAGAACGTGCACTGGATGCCGGATACGAGCCGCTTTCGTTTCTGATCGAAGAACACGAATGGAATAAAGATGCAACAAAGAAACTCATCAGCCGCTGCCCTCAGATCCCTGTATATACGGCACCCATGCAGGTTCTTACGCAGCTGACAGGCTTTGCTCTTACAAGAGGCCTTCTCTGTGCCATGCAAAGAAAACCCTTGCAGTCCGTCCGTTCGGTCTGCGAGAATGCAAGACGCATTGCTATTCTGGAAAATGTGGTAAATCCAACCAATGTGGGAGCCATATTCCGATCTGCGGCGGCACTGAATATGGATGCCGTGCTCTTGACACCCGGCTGTAGTGATCCGCTTTATCGCAGGTCGATCCGTGTCAGCATGGGAACGGTATTTCAGATTCCCTGGACGGTATTTGACCGTGCCTGTGCATGGCCGGTACCGGTTATGTCTGAGCTGAGAGATCTGGGTTTTAAAACAGCTGCCATGGCTTTGACAGACCGGTCTGTCCGTATCGATGATCCTGCAGTACTGGCAGAAGAAAAACTGGCGATCGTGCTGGGAACCGAGGGAGACGGACTTGCAGGAGAGACCATTGCAGACTGTGATTATACGATACGCATTCCCATGTCCCACGGTGTAGATTCCCTGAATGTGGCAGCTGCAAGTGCTGTTGCTTTCTGGGTGTTGGGCAAACAGTAGAGAAAATTGGGGGGGAAGTAAAGGGTTATGACAAAAAACAGCTTTTTGCAGGTGCAGCAGCTGATACCGCTTCGAAAGGCTACAAAAGCGTCAGCTCCGCTGATCCACTGCATCACCAATCCCATATCAATCCATGATTGTGCCAATGTGATTTTGGCTGTCGGGGCACGACCGATCATGGCAGAGCATCCGAAGGAAGTGGCAGAGATCACAGCTTCAGCCTCCGCACTGATGTTAAATCTTGGCAATATTACGGACGCCCGGATCGAATCGATGCAATATGCGCTAGAAGAAGCAAACCGGGGAAACATTCCAGTCCTTCTTGATCTGGTGGGGGTTACCTGCAGCAGCCTGCGCCGTGAACTGGCCAGAAAGCTGCTTTCTATTGGGAAATTTGCTGTCGTGAAGGGCAATATATCTGAGATCCTGGCAGCTGCAGACCTTCCGTTTCATGGAACCGGCATTGATGCCGGTTTGCAGGACGCCTTGTCAGAAAAGAATGAGATCCGGTATGGTGAGATGGCAAGATCTCTGGCAGCGCAACTGGACTGTACCGTGCTGGCAACCGGCAAGCAGGATCTGATCGCGGATCGCCATGCCTGTTATCTGATTTCCAACGGTGATGCTGCATTATCCGGCATCACGGGAAGCGGATGCATGGTTGGAGCTATGACTGCGGCATATCTTCCTGCAAGTGTGACGTGTGCCATGCAACAAGCAGGAAATCGGGTATCCTGTCGGGAAATACCGTTTTATTCGCCAGGCACTCAGGCAGCCTTGCTTGCCGTGATCAGCATGGGGATTGCAGGAGAACATGCCGCAGATGTTTCGAAGGGGCCTGGCAGTTTTCAGGCAGCGCTTCTGGATGAGCTGTTTTGCATGACGGATCAGGAAATTCAGAATGAAGCACAGATCCGTTTCGTGGATCTGACGTAGCCATGTAAACATAAGTGGCCATGTAAACATAAAATGAAGACATGGAATCCTTGTCAAGCAGGTAATAAGGCGAACAATAGAAGAGAACGAGGGAGCATGATAAGATGAAGAACAATCTGGATGTGAGCTTATATCTGGTAACGGACGGCACTTACCACACGGAAGAATCTTTCCTTCATACAGTAGAGGAAGCCTGCAAGGGAGGCGTGACACTGGTGCAGCTTCGCGAGAAGGATACCGGAGGACGGGATTATCTGGAAAAGGCACGTAAGGTGCATGCGATTACACAGCGCTATCAGATCCCGCTGATCATTGATGACCGTGTGGATGTGGCCATGGCATGCAATGCAGAAGGCGTTCATGTCGGAGCATCGGATCTGCCGGTCGGGGAGGTACGCCGCCTTCTTGGGGCAGATAAGATTGTTGGCGCAACGGCAAAAACCGTTGAGGCTGCGAAAAAAGCATATCAGGATGGCGCGGATTATCTGGGTGTCGGAGCCATTTATCCAACCACAACCAAGGTCACAACCGTCCTCACGGAGGTTTCTACCTTATCTGACATCTGCAAGGCGGTTCCGATCCCGATCGTAGCCATCGGAGGACTGAACCGGAGCAATATGGATGTCTTAAAAGGATCCGGCGCAGATGGAATCGCCGTGGTTTCTGCGATCATGAAAGCAGAAAATCCTAAAAAGGCAGCCGAGGAACTTTTTTTGGCAGTGAAAGAACTGTAACTCTAGGCAAATCAGGAATCGGATCAGAATCACATTATAACCAAATCAAAAAGGACAGCATGCGAACTATTTTTTTGCCTGCTGTCCTTTTTTCATTATAGGCGGATTGATATGACATCCATATAAAATCATGTATTTTACTTATGAGTGTTCCTACACTATAATCAAAACAGAATAAAAGAAGGGGAGATTATATGGAAAATTTGATAAAAAATGAACAATTCGTTCGCCCGTCAAAAGAATTGATCGAGCGGCTTCGTGCTTTCACAACACCGGAGCTTTGTGATGGTGCAGGCCTGTATCATTCCATGGATTACCGGATCAAGCCATGGATTGGAAGAAAAAAGATTGTCGGACCGGCAGTTACGGTGGATGTCCCGAGCGGTGAGGGTGATCTGGTGGCAGAGGCGATCCTTCATTTGGAAGAAGGAGATGTGCTTGTGGTTGCAGGAAAAGGCAATTGTGACTGTTCGTACTGGGGCGATCACAGAAGTGTCTGCGCCAATCTTGTAAAAGCAGAGGGCGTGGTCATTGACGGTGCATTCCGTGATCTCGAGAGCTGTGAAGAGGAAGGATTTCCGATCTATGCAAAGGGGCTTACCTGCGGCACGGCGGCAAAGAATGGAACTGGCGCTATCAATGTCCCGGTCAGCTGCGGAGGCGTTTGCGTAAGACCTGGCGATATTGTGATCGGTGATGTAAATGGTATCTGCGTACTGACTCAGGAAGAGGCAGAAGGCGTGATTGAACGTGCCCGGAAGAAAATAGAAAGACAGAAATATACCCTGGCGGAGATGAAACGTACCGGTAAAGTTTATACAAAACTATTAAAAGAAAAAGAATGATGCCATTACGGTACTGATGATAGGAGATTGAGGATATGGTAAGACTGACAGATCACGGTGTTGTGCTTGCGGCTGACGGCACCTTTTGTGCTGCCCGGACAGAGCAGCAGAAGATGGAAGGAAAAACCAAAACCATGGCTTATGGAATTTTAAAAGACCATAACCATAGTGACAATATGCAACAGCTTCAACTGAAATTTGATGCATTGGTATCTCCGGATAACAATTATGTCAATATTTTGCAGACAGTCAGGGCAAGCGGGATCAAAAAGTTCCCGGTACCCTATGTGCTGTCAAACTGCCACCATACACTCTGTGCAGTAGGCGGTACGATCAATGAGGATGATCATGTATTTGGCCTTGGAAATGCAAAGAAATACGGCGGCATCTTTGTTCCGCCATATCGGGCTGTGCTTCACCAGTATATGCGCGAAATGATGGCAGGCGGCGGAAAGATGATCCTCGGCTCAGACAGCCATTCCCGTTATGGAGCCTTGGGAACCATGGGAATCGGAGAAGGCGGCGGAGAAGTGGCAAAGCAGCTCTTAGGGCGCACCTATGATATTGCATACCCGCCGGTTCTGGCTGTCCATCTGACCGGCGCTCCAAGACCTGGGGTAGGTCCGCAGGATGTAGCCCTGGCTTTGATCGCTGCAACCTTCCAGAATGGTTTCAATAAGAATAAGGTCCTGGAGTTTGTGGGAGATGGAATTGGAAATCTTAGCATGGAATACCGCATGGGTATTGATGTCATGACAACGGAAAGTGCAGCACTGTCGAGTGTCTGGTGTACGGATCAGAAAACAGAAACGTTCTTGAATGAACATGGCCGTGGCAGCGACTATCGCCAGATGGCACCGGAAGCGGGAGCCTATTATGATGGCCTGATCGAGATCGATCTGTCCCGTGTGGAATGCATGATCGCTCTGCCGTTTCATCCGAGTCATGCGATGCCGATCCGTGAATTTAAGGAGCATATGCCGGAGGTAGTCAAAGAAGTCGAAGAAGCCGGAAACAAGATCAAGGGAAAGCATGGCGCACCATTTTCTATAAGCTCCCATATGAGACAAGGGGAATTTTATGTAGATCAGGCTCTGGTCAGTGGATGCAGCGGTGGTCTGTTTGAAAATATCGTGGCAATGGCAGATATCCTGAAGGGAAGCGCCATTCCCGGCAATAGCCTAAACCTTGGGATCAATCCGGCCAGCCTTCCGGTTATGGCAGACCTGATGGATCAGGGAATTGCCGGGGAACTGGCTGTCATTGGCGCAACACTGCGTCCCTGCATCTGCGGACCTTGTTTTGGCGTTACCGATGTTCCGGCGAACGACCAGGTCAGCATTCGTCATATGACGAGAAATTATCCGAACCGTGAGGGATCCAAACCGGGTCAGGGTCAGATGGCCTGTGCCTGCCTGATGGATGCACGTTCCATTGCAGCTACGGTACGAAACGGAGGCAGGCTGACAGCAGCTACGGAACTGGATGTGGAATATCGCAGCTTAAAACATCGTTTTGATCCGAATATTTATAAAAACCAGGTATTTGATAATTTTGAACATGGCGATGAAAGCGTAGAACTGACCATGGGTCCAAACATTGCAGACTGGCCCAAAATGCAGCCATATACCAGGCATTTGCTTTTAAAGACTGCCGGTTCCTATCATGGCTCTGTGACAACGGATGAGCTGGTGCCGTCCGGAGAAGCCTCTTCCTTCCGTTCCAATCCGGAAAAGATCTCAGAATATACCATGATCAGCCGTGATCCGGAATATGTAGGAAGGGCAAAAACCGTGCGTGACATGGAGAGCAAACGAAGGAAGTCGACAGAGGACCGGATTGAGACTGCCGATGCAGAATGTGACCATCTGCTTTGCAGGCTTACCGAAAGGTTAAACTGCAGTATTTCGGATATCACGCTTGGAAGTCTGATGGTGAGCGACAAGATCGGTGACGGATCTTCCAGGGAACAGGCCGCCAGCTGTCAGAAGGTGCTTGGAGGATTTGCCAACCTGGCAAACGAATATGCCACCAAACGTTACCGCTCAAACCTGATCAACTGGGGAATCCTTCCACTCAGAACCGAAGAGCCGCTTGACATCCCGGTTGGAAGCTACCTTCTCATCCAGGATGTTTGTGACGCAGTGTTATCATGCAAGGATCCGTTAAAGGTGCAAATGCTGGATCCGGCGAGCGGAACTGTAATGCAAGAATGGAATTGCACCTTGGATACATTGACGGAAGAGGAACGCAAGATTTTGTTATCTGGATGTCTGATCAATTATTACAGGAATTAAAAAACACCACTATTTACTTTTGAAAACCAGCATTGTATACTTACTTGTGGAAAAAAGTGGCATTCGTGTGATTGCCATCAGGTGCTTCAAAGGAGGATACATTATGGAAAAAATGAAAGATCTTGCATACTATAACGGGAAGATCACCCGGATTGACGATATGATGATTCCGGCCAACGACAGAGGCTTTTATTTTGGCGATGGCATTTATGAGGCGGGCATGGTATTTGATTATAAGATTTTTGCCCTGCAGGATCATCTCGACCGCATGTTTAACAGTGCTGACATGCTTCGCATTAAACTTCCCTATACCAAGGAAGAGGTGGGTGCATTGTTATCTGAACTGGTTTTGAAGCTCGAAAGCAGCTGTCAGTTTTTGTACTGGCAGGTAACAAGAGGTACCTCACCGCGCAATCATCTGTTTCCGGGAGAGGAGGTTTCCAGCAACCTCTATATCTACAGCAAACCGTGGAACGGTGTGCAGATGTCGGATGAATACCGTCTGATCAGCATTCCGGATACACGTTTTTATCATTGCAATATCAAAACCTTAAACCTGATCCCGAATGTGATGGCTGCCCAGCAGGCGAGTGAGGCAGGCTGCAATGAGACCGTCTTTGTTCGGGACGGCTATGTGACCGAATGTTCCCATTCTAATATTTCTATGGTTAAAGACGGCATCTTTATCACCCATCCGTTGGATAATCTGATCCTTCCGGGAACCGAGAGAAAGCATATCATCCGTTACTGTGGAGAACTTGGCATTCCGGTAGAAGAGCGGGCATTTACCCTGGAGGAGCTGTATACGGCAGATGAGATCCTTGTGACCAGTACCAGTCATCCAAGCATGCGTGCCATGGAATTAAACAAAAAGAGTGTCGGGATGAAGAATCCGGAGCTGATCCAGAAACTGAGAGACAAATATCTGAGCGAGATCGGAAAATAGCCGAGATAGAAAATTTGTTCCCGTACATGCAGCGCATGAACAGGAATGAAAACGCAGAGGGGACGAACAGGTGAGTGGAGAACGAATCCGAGATTTTGGCATTGTGCCGGGAAGATTAAAAACCGGAAAACGAAATAAAATTACCGATGTGGCAGGCGTAAAAGTTGGCCACTGCACCATCAAAACAAAGGAAAACCATACAGGTGTGACGGTCATTCTTCCG
The DNA here is from genome assembly GCA_963642615.1 of Oscillospiraceae bacterium. Taxonomy (GTDB): domain Bacteria; phylum Bacillota; class Clostridia; order Lachnospirales; family Lachnospiraceae; genus Brotaphodocola. Next base: position 34,903 of record CAVIHW010000005.1, read on the forward strand.
GGAGAAGACAATGCCTTTGCAAAAAAATATACAGCGGCTGCCTATGTACACAACGGATTTGGAAAGAGTGCCGGATTGGTTCAGGTCGAAGAGCTTGGCACGTTAGAGACACCAATTGCACTGACGAACACCTTAAATGTAGGAAAAGTCTGGGATGCCATGGTGGACATTGTCATTGAGTCCTGTGAAGAGGACGGTTTGAAACCGATGAGCATCAACCCGGTGGTGGGAGAGTGCAATGACAGCCGCATCAACCAGATTCAGAAACGCGTTGTTGGTGAAGCGGAGGTTCGAAAGGCATTTAAAGCGGCCTCAGAAGATTTTGAGGAGGGCGATGTGGGTGCCGGAACCGGAACCGTCTGTTATGGAATGAAGGGCGGCATCGGTTCTGCCTCCCGTGTGGTCCAGATCGGGGAACAGGAATATACCATCGGCGTCTTGGTTCAGTCAAACTTTGGTGCAACGCAGGATTTTGTCTTAAACGGAGAAGCTGTTGGGGAAAAGATCCTAGACTGGAAACAGGAGAAAGATGAGATGGCGGCATCGGAAGAAGACAAGGGCTCCATTATGAGTATCCTTGCCACAAATCTGCCGCTTAGCAGCCGTCAGCTAAAACGGATCTTAAGAAGGACAGGCGTGGGAATTGCCCGCACCGGTGGGTATACCGGGCACGGAAGCGGTGAAGTCATGATCGGCTTTACTACTGCAAACCGGATCCCGTCAGATGAAACAGAAGACCTGCTTACGATCCGGGCAATCCCGGAGCATGTCATGAACCGGGCATTCCTTGCCGCTGCAGAGGCAGAGCAGGAAGCGATCCTCAATTCCATGACCGCAGCCGGGCGTACCCGAGGTCTGGCCGGAGAACTGTATTACAGTCTTTCCGAATATCTGGAAGAGAAAAAGAAGCGCTGATCATCGCGCTTCTTTTTCTTTTCCATTTATTTTGCTGCAACTTTCTTTGCGGCTTCGATCAGCCCGGTAAAGACCGGGAGCATGTCATCGGATGCGAGGAGCATGGCTTCCGGATGCCACTGGATTCCAAGCCCATACGGATAGTCGATCAGCTCGATGGCCTCCACAATGCCGTCATCCGCTACGGCTGCGAGCTTTAAGCCCTCTCCAAGCTTTTTCACGCTCTGGTGATGATAGCTGTTTGTCCAGATGCGTTCTCCGAACATCTGATAGAGGGTGGTATCCGGTGAGATCGTCACCTGGTGACTTATATCCCCGCGGTCATCCCGTATCATGTGCCGTGCGGTGTTTTCTCCATGCAGGCTGTTGTCCTGATACAGGGTTCCTCCGCAGGCTACATTTAAAACCTGATGTCCGCGACAGATGGCTACGAAGGGTTTTCTTGCCTGTATCACGCGGCGGATCAGTCCAATCTGGCTTTTATCCAGTTTTAAGCTGGAGTCACCCACTAACGGATGCGGCATTTCTCCATAACAGCAGGGAGCCACGTCAATGCCTCCGCTGAGGATAAAGCCGTCACAGGCCTTTACCATGGCATCTAGCTGATCCTCGTTTGTGAGAGAAGGCAGAAGAAGCGGAAGACCGCCGCCCTTTGTAACAGCATCATTATAGGTCCATCCGTTGGAAGACAGCAGTGCACCGGACGTCGGATGTTTTGTGTTGTTCGTCGTGATTCCAATCTTTGGTAACATCTATGTTTTACCTCTCTTTCCCATAACTTAAACGGATATTAGTATAACATTCACAACAACTACATGCAAGCTGCAAAAAATATCGATATAGCAGAATTTTTATTTGACAGAGCAGTGCAATGAAGTGTAAAATATAAGTTATGCAAGGGCGCATACACGGGAAAACTGTGCTCATGCTTTTTTTATTTATAGGAAAGCAAAACATAGGATATGTGCAAACCTTGACGAGAAAGAGGAGGATTCTTTTATGAAGAAGACAAAGACAAAGCTTCTGGCTGTGCTTCTGACTGCAGCCATGGGCGCACTGACCGCTTGCGGCGGTTCCGGTTCTTCTGAGACCACTGCAGCAGCTTCCGGTGATACCCAGGCAGCCGCAGAGACTACCGCAGCCGCAGAGCTGGCTTCCGGTGAGTCCGTATCCCAGGATACCGACCTTACCGCAGCAATCCTGGTAGACTTTACCACCATGGATCCGATGGATACCAGTGATACCTTATCCGGTGGTATCCAGAGACTGATGATGGACGGCCTGTTCGGTTTCGATGACGAGATGAAAGTCATCCCGATGCTGGCTACCAGTTATGAGGCAAACGAGGAGGCTACCGAGTTTACCATCCACTTAAGAGAGGGTGTTCAGTTCTCCGATGGTACTCCGTGGAATGCAGAGGCAGCAAAGGCAAACTTTGATCGCTGGGGTGACAAGAACCTTGGCTTAAAGAGAACCACATTGCTGTGCAACGTCTTAAAGCAGACTGATATCGTAGATGATTATACCGTTAAGGTTACCCTGGAGAGCCCGTTTGGTGCATTTATCAACACCCTGGCTCATCCGGCCTGCGTGATCATGAGCCCGGCTGTCATCGCAAAGGGCAATGATGAGTGCGCAAAGAACCCGGTTGGTACCGGCCAGTATACCTTTGTTGAATGGGTAGCAGGCGAGCACGCTACCATCGCTTTAAACAAAGACTGGTGGGGCTATGACGCAGATATCTGCGGCGGCACTGCTCTGGTAGATCCGGATGCCGGATTCAAGACCATCACCTTCAAGCCGGTAGCTGAGAATGCAACCCGTGTTGCTATGCTGCAGTCCGGTGATGCACAGCTGATCTGGCCGGTTCCGAGCGAGAGCATCGAGTCTCTGCGCGGTGACAGCAATGTGTCAGTTGGTCAGGAAGAGGGTATCGTAGTACGTTACCTGATGATGAACAACCAGAAGGCACCGTTTAACGATGTAAGAGTCCGTCAGGCCATCAACTATGCGATCAACAAAGAAGCTTACTGTGCAGTTGTTAAGAACGGCGTTGCAACTCCGGCAACTTCCGTGATCGGACCTGCTGTTCAGTACTACAAGGGCAACGATGTATACGAATATGATATCGAGAAGGCAAAATCCTTACTGGCTGAGGCTGGTTATCCGGATGGCTTCAAGACCAGCATCATGTGTGCATCTACCACTTCTAACTTAAAACAGTGTGAGTTCTTACAGCAGCAGCTGGCTCAGGTTGGCATTGATGTTGAGATCAACGCACTCGAGAGTGCCGTTGTAAACCAGAAGGTTCAGGATGTGGATGTTCCTGGTTCTGAGGCTGAGGTTGAGATGTATGTCATCGGATGGTCTCCGTCCACCGGTGATGCAGACTGGGGTCTTCGCCCACTGTTAGCTACTGAGTCCGAGCCGCCGGCAAGCTACAACATCTGCTATTATGAGAATGCAGAGGTTGACCAGCTTCTGCAGGATGCTTTATCTACCGCAGATGATTCCAAGAGAGCAGAGGCTTATGCAAAAGCTCAGGATATCATCTGGGAGGAGAGCCCGCTTGTATGTCTGGCAAACGATGCCAACACCTGGGCAACTTCCAACAAGGTGGTTGATGCAAAATTATTCCCGGATGGATGCATCAATTTAAGAAATGCGAAAATGGCAAAATAATCCATTTTGCTAAATAAGGTGGTCTGATGGAAAGTCTGATCCGTCAGACCCCTTTTTCTTGAAGAAATTTAAAAATGGAACCTATTGACCCAGGGGGTACTCCCCAAAAAGAAGGAAAGGTGTTGAGTGTATGTTAAGGTACATAGGTAAAAGAATCATTGGAGTGATACCTACCCTGATTATCGTTGTAACCTTTGTATTTTTCTTTGTCCGGCTGATCCCGGGTGATCCGGCACGTCTTGTGGCAGGTCCGCAGGCAACGCTGGAAGATGTACAGGTAGTTAGAGAAGAACTGGGACTGGATAAACCGATCCATGAACAGTATATTACATATGTAACGGGGCTTTTAAAAGGAGATCTTGGTACCTCCCTCAGGACAAAACGTCCGGTTGTGGTGGAAGTTTCCAACCGCTATGCCAATACGGCAAAACTTACCCTGCTGGCTCTCACATGGAGCACCATTGTGGGCGTGCTTCTCGGCGTATGGTCCGGAAAACACAGAAGCCACTGGCAGGATTACACAGGTATGACACTGGCAGTGTCCGGCATATCGCTTCCCTCCTTCTGGGTGGGCTTTATGCTGATCATGGTATTTTCCGTGAATCTGAAATGGTTCCCGACCACGGGCGCGGATTCACTGAAGAGTCTCGTATTGCCTTCGATCGCACTGGGATCGAGTATTGCGGCTATCATTGCCCGTTTTACCAGATCCTCTATCATAGAAGTATTAAAGGATGATTATATCCGTACCGCACGTGCAAAAGGTTTAAAAGAGCGCGTGGTGGTATGGAAGCACGCATTTCGAAATGCGATGATCTCTGTGGTTACGGTAGTAGGCCTGCAGTTTGGTTTCCTGCTTGGCGGATCCGTGGTAACTGAGTCTGTATTCGCATTTCCGGGTCTTGGTTCCTTGCTGGTTGAGTCTGTAAACTATCGTGACTATCCGGCGATCCAGTCCCTGATTTTGATCTTTTCCCTGCATTTTGTCGTGATCAACCTGATTGTGGATGTGCTCTATGCCGTGCTCAATCCGGAGATCCAGCTTAGTTAAGAAAGGAGGAGCGTAAGATGGCAAAAGAAAAAACATTAAATCAGAACGAAAAAACGGACATCAGCACTCCGCTTTCTGAATTCGTACGTAAATTTAAAAAACAGAAGACTGCGATCATCGCGCTGGTTTTCATTCTGTTTCTTGTGGTACTTTCCTTTACTGCAAAATTTATCGCACCGTATGGCATCAATGATTACGATTACAATGCGATCATGCAGGCACCGACTTCTGCACACTGGTTTGGTACCGATGAATTCGGAAGAGACCTTTTTTCCCGTATCATCTGCGGTACCGGCATTTCCTTAAGCGTTGGCCTGTTTTCCGTCAGCATTGCAGCCTTGATCGGTTCTTTCCTCGGTCTGGTCGGCGGTTACTACGGCGGCCTGATCGACTCCATCATCATGCGTGTCTGTGATGCACTGTTTGCATTCCCGGGTATTATCCTTGCCATTGCGATCGTAGCTATTTTAGGAAGCGGTATGACAAACGTAGTCATTGCGGTGGCAGTATTCAATATTCCGAAGTTTGCACGTCTTGTACGAGGCAACACACTTGCAACCAAAAACAGCGTCTTTGTGCAGGCCGCAAAGAACATCGGTGCAGATGACAAGCGTATCCTGTTCTATCACATCCTGCCGAGTGCGATCCCGGACATTATCGTACAGTACAGTATGTCCATCGGATCCTCCATCCTGACCGCATCTTCCTTAAGCTTCTTAGGCATGGGCGCCCAGCCGCCGACACCGGAGTGGGGTCTGCTTTTGAGCAACGGACGTACCTATATGATGAACAGCTGGCACATCACCCTGTTCCCGGGTCTTGCAATCTTTTTAACCGTACTGAGCTTTAACCTGCTTGGAGATGGTCTGAGAGATGCGCTCGATCCGAAGCTGACTGATTAAGGAGGTGCAGGAATATGAGCGAAACGATTAAAGTGGAGACAACAAAAGATGCCTCCGGAAAAAATATTCTTGAGATCAAAAACATGCACACCTGGTTCCATATGGACAGCGGAATTGTCAAATCCGTGGACGGTGTTGACATCGAGTTAAAAGAGGGCTCGACCCTTGGTATCGTAGGCGAGTCCGGAAGCGGAAAGAGCGTAACCGCGCTTTCTGTTATGGGACTTTTGATGGGAACCACAGGCCGGATCGAAGAGGGACAGATCCTTCTTGACGGCAAGGATATTGTCCATATCAGCAATGAGGAGCGCAGAAAGCTGCGCGGAAGCAAGATTTCCATGATCTTCCAGGAGCCGATGACAAGCTTAAATCCGGTTATGAAGATCGGTGATCAGATCATGGAAGCCATTCTCATGCATCAGAAGGTCAGCAAGAAGGAAGCCGAAGAAAAGGCCATTGAGATGCTGCGCATGACAGGACTTCCGCGTGTAGAGAAAATGATGAAGGAATATCCGTTCCAGCTTTCCGGCGGACAGCGTCAGCGTGTTATGATCGCCATGGCGCTGGTATGCAATCCGGAAATCCTGATCGCGGACGAGCCGACCACGGCTTTGGATGTAACCATTCAGGCACAGATCCTGGATCTGATGAATAAGTTAAAAAAAGAGATCGGAACCTCCATCCTCTTTATCACGCATGACCTTGGCGTGGTGGCAGAGGTGTGCGACCAGGTGGTGGTCATGTACTGCGGCCGTGTAGTGGAAAAAGGTTCTGTCTATGATATCTTTGAGAAACCGTCCCATCCTTATACGGAAGGCCTGTTAAATTCTATTCCAAAGCTTGGAGAGCATGTAGAGGAGCTGGAATCCATTCCGGGCAACGTGCCAAATCCAAAATACATGCCAAAGGGCTGCAAATTTGCACCGCGCTGCAAATATGCATTTGACCGCTGCAAAGAGGAAGAACCAGGATTTACGGATCTCGGAAACGGACACCAGAGCCGCTGCTGGCGCTGCGTGAAAGAAGGGGGGAAGGACTGATGGCAGACAATTTATTGGTTGTACGGGGACTGAAACAGTATTATCCGGTAAAAGGTGGTCTTGGAAAGCCTGACTCCTATGTAAAAGCCGTCGATAATGTAGATTTTGAGGTAAGACGCGGGGAAGTATTTGGAATTGTAGGAGAGTCCGGATGCGGAAAATCCACCCTCGGAAAAAGTATCTGCAAGCTGATCGAGCCAACCGAAGGCTCCATTCTGCTTGACGGAGAGGAAATCTCCAAATATAACTCAAAACAGATGCGTCCGGTGCGCAAAAAAGTTCAGATGGTATTTCAGGATCCGTATGCTTCTTTAAATCCGCGTATGTCTGTCCGCGATATCGTGGCTGAGCCGCTCATCATTCACGGCCTGACCAAGACGCGGGAGGAAACGGATAAAAAGGTTGTGGAACTCCTTCGCCGTGTGGGTCTTGATGATTATCATGCAAACCGCTATCCGCATGAGTTTTCCGGCGGACAGCGTCAGCGTGTCGGCATTGCAAGGGCACTGGCTGTGCAGCCGGAGCTGATCATAGCCGATGAGCCGGTTTCCGCCCTGGATGTTTCTATCCAGTCTCAGGTATTAAACCTGATGAACAAATTAAAGCGCGACATGAACCTGACCTATATTTTTGTAGCTCATGACTTAAGTGTTGTGGAACATATCAGTGACCGTGTCGGCGTGATGTATCTGGGTAATTTTGTGGAGGAAGGCGATAAATACAGTTTGTATCAGAATCCCTTACATCCTTACACCCAGGCGCTTCTTTCCGCGGTTCCGATCCCGGATCCGAAGGCGAAAAAAGATCGGATCATCCTGGAAGGAAACATTCCTTCCGCATTGAATCCTCCGAGTGGATGCAAGTTCCATACCCGTTGTCCGCAATGCATGGAACGCTGCAAGACGGAGGCTCCGCAGAAGTATCAGGTTGGTGATGATCATTTTGTATATTGCCACCTGTATGATACGGAAGAAGCAAAGAAAAATGCAAGGGCTGCAGAGAATGCAGTCACGCATTCCTAATTAATTACATACAAAACGATCGTATTGCATGGCAGAGGAGCCGGTTTATGACGAAATGCCATGAACCGGCTTTTTTGTTGTGATAAAAAGAAAGGCACAATTAAGATGAAACTGTTTATCAGCGCAGATATTGAAGGCTGTGCCGGAACAACCCTCAATTATGAAACACACAAAGAAGAACCGGCTTATCAGAAATACGCAAAGCAGATGACAGAGGAGGTTGTGGCCGTCTGTGAAGCAGCTTTGGCTTCCGGCGTGGATGAGATTGTAGTAAAGGATGGACATGGAGATGCTACCAACATTGACATCATGGCCATGCCAGAGCATGTCACCCTGATCCGTGGAAAGAGTGGCCATCCCATCAACATGATGTATGGGCTGGATGAAACCTTTGATGCGGTTTTTTATGTTGGCTATCATGCACCGGCAGGAGATCCGGAAAGCCCGCTCAGCCATACCTCCACAGGTGCCAGCAACTTCATTGAGCTGAACGGAAAACGCATGAGTGAATTTATGCTCAACAGCTACACGGCTGCCATGTACGGTGTTCCGGTACTCTTTTTATCCGGAGATGAAAAAATCTGCACACTTTCAAAAGAACTGGTACCCCAGATCACGACGGTATCCACCAAAAAAGGTGTGGGAGGATGTGCCTATAATGTATCCCCCAAAACCGTGATCAAAGACCTGAAGCAGGCAGTCACCAAAGCACTTTCCGGTGACCTTTCGGAAAAACTTGCCGCATGCAGGGTGCAGCTTCCAAACGAGTTTGTCTATGAGGTGAATTATAAGGATTTAAAGAAGGCTTATCAGATGTCTTTTTATCCGGAGATGGAATCGGTGGATGCACGTACCAATCGTCTGACCAGCAAAAGCTGGATGGACATTGTAACAGCTCATTCTTTTGTTGTATATTAGTGTATTGTTCATAAAAAACTTTGCAGGGAGGATAAATAAAAATGGCAGACTTAAAGACGATCGAAGATTTGACCAATGCCTTTGGCCCAAGTGGCTTTGAGGAGGAAGTGGTAAAGGCAGTACAGAAACATTGTGAAGGACTGAACTTAAGAAATGATGCAATGTATAATGTCTATGCAACCATGCCGGATGCGAAGACCGGCCGTCCGGTATTCATGCTGGATGCTCATACAGACGAATGCGGATTCATGGTACAGAATGTGGAGGATAATGGCCTTTTGAGCATCATTACCCTGGGTGGCTTCCATATGACTAATCTTCCGGCGCACAGCGTGATCGTGCGCAACCAGAAGGGGGAGAAGATCAAAGGAATCATCACCTCCAAGCCGGTGCATTTTCTGACTGCGGCTGAGAAGGCAAGCAACTCCCTGACCATCGAAGAACTGAAGGTAGATGTAGGGGCAAGCAGCAGACAGGAGGTGGAAGAGGAATATGGCATTCACATCGGCGATCCGATCATGCCGGATGTGACCTTTTCCTATGATGAAAAACATGGAATCTGTTACGGCAAGGCCTTTGACAACCGTCTTGGCTGTGTCTGCATCATCGAGACCATGAAGGCTCTTATGAAGGAGACAGAGAGCCTGGCTGTAGATGTAGTCGGTGCATTTGCTGCTCAGGAGGAGGTTGGCATGCGGGGAGCCACGGTAACTGCTCAGCAGGTGCATCCGGATTTTGCCATCGTATTTGAAGGCTCTCCGGCCGATGATTTCTATTACCGCACCGGCGTGGCGCAGGGCTGCTTAAAGAAGGGCGTCCAGATCCGCCATATGGACAACAGCTATGTATCCAATGACGCTTTTATGGCTTATGCACACGAGATCGCTGAAAAATACGGCATCAAGTGTCAGGATGCGGTAAGAAGAGGCGGCAGTACCAATGCAGGAAAGATCCACCTGACGTATCAGGCGGTTCCGGTACTGGTACTGGGAATTCCGTCCCGCTATGTGCACACCCATTACAATTTCTGCGCAAAAGAGGATATCGAATCCACCATCAACATGGCTGTGGAAGTCATTCGCGGCTTAAATGAAGAGCGCATCCGCCATATCCTGCGCCAGGATGTGCTGTAAGGCATCTGAAAGTAAAAACAAAATTGGATTCTTAAGTCTAGGACAGCTCTTCCTTCGCAACGCGGATGAAGAGCTGATCTGCTTTTGACAGAAAACCATCCTTTAAGGTTGTGATGCAGGTTTCCCAGTAGGCGTGGTATTTTTCTTCGATGCACAGCAGGGCGGGCTGAAAGTCGAAAGGGGTAATGTGCGAATACTCCAGTGGGATCAACGCAAGTCCCATACCCCGGGCAGCCAGAAGCTGTGTGGTTTCAAAATTCCTCAGAGTCATGGAAATATGCGGACGCGTGATCCCGGCACGACGCAGCACATCATCCGTGATCTGACGGATGCGCTGGGAATGGTGCAGCATTAAAAAAGATTCATTGGCCGCCAGGCGGATATCCAGAACCGGGTACGGGTATCCATCCTTTGTTTCTGCCAGGGCAGTCAGAGGATGATCCTTCGCAATGGCTAAGACAAAGGGGTCGCGCTTCATGATATCGTAGTGAAACTGTGGATGCTGAGACGGATCGGAAGGTGCGTGCATCAGGGCAAAATCCAGTTCACCGGACAAAAGAAGCTGTTCGAGCACGGTAGTGTTCTCCTCACTGATCTTTAACTCAATATTGGCACAGAGCTCGTGAAAACGCGGCAGCACCTTGGGAAGAGCCAGAGTTCCGAGATGATTGGTGGTACCTACGTGAATGCGGCCGGTTTTTAAATTGTTGATATCGCTGATCTCCATCTCGAAATCCTGGTACAGCTTTAACACCTGAACGGCCATGTGATAGTAACGTTCGCCGGCAAAGGTCAAAGTCAGGCCGCCGGAAGTCCGGTTAAACAGTTCCGTCCCGACAGAATCTTCAATGCGCTGGATGGACTGGCTTAGGGAAGGCTGCGCGATAAACAATTTTTTTGCAGCCCGGGAAATGTTCTTTTCGTCTGCAACCGTCTTGATATATAAAAGTTCTTTGGTAGTCATGGTTTCCTCTTTTCTATAGATTGGGAGATTTACATGATATCATTATAATCGAACTTGGGAAAAATAACACCTGTTGACTAGAATTGTTGTCTGAGATAAAATGATGTTGCTGCTTACTGTATATGGGTAAGCAATTTTTGTGAGAATTTTTGTACCGGAAGGGGTTTATGATGAAGCAGCAAACGAATCGAACAAGCTTTTTTGCCGGAGTACGCGATGGAGTTCCCATCGGTCTTGGCTATTTTGCCGTGGCGTTCACACTGGGGATCGCCGCGAGAAAGGCAGGTATGACTCCTGCGCAGTCTTCCCTGATGTCTGCCCTGATGCTTGCCTCGGCTGGAGAGTTTGCAGCACTTGGTATGATCGCATCGGGTGCAGGATTTTTGGAGATGATCATTACCACGGTCGTCATCAATATGCGGTATCTTCTGATGTCGAGTGCACTGTCTCAGAAGGTGGAGCAGAACCGGCCGTTTTTTCACCGCATCCTGATGTCCTATGCGGTGACCGATGAGATTTTTGGGATTTCCATGGCAGTTTCCGGAAAGCTGAACCCATTTTACCAGTATGGTGCCGTGTGTGTGGCTGCCCCGGGCTGGGTGCTTGGCACCTTTCTTGGCTGTGCGGCCGGCATGATCCTTCCGGCATCAGTTATGAATGCGATGAGTGTTGCGATTTATGGCATGTTCCTTGCCGTGGTGATCCCGCCGGCAAGAAAAGACCGGATCATAGCGGTTGTTGTGGTGCTGTCCATGGCGGCAAGCTTTCTTTTGCAGCATATTCCCGGGCTGAACAAGATTTCATCCGGATTTCAGATTATTTTGCTCACTGTGCTGATCTCAGCTGTTGCTGCTTTTCTGTTTCCGGTAAAGGAGGAAGATCATGAAGCATAACATTTATGCATCCCTGCTTGTAATGTTTTTCACCATCTATGCGGTGCGGGCGCTGCCACTCACCCTGATCCGAAAGGAGATCAAAAATCCTTTCATCCAGTCCTTTTTGTATTATGTGCCCTATGTCAGCCTTTCGGTCATGACGTTTCCATCCATTCTTTCTGCCACCGGAAACCGCATCACCGGCCTTGTTGGATTTGCAGTTGCAATGATCTTAGCATGGATTGACGGAAATCTGTTCCGGGTTTCCATTGGTGCCTGCGTGGCGGTTTATGTTGCGGAACTACTCATGGGTTGGATTTAGTGAACTCAAATAACTATAGATATTTTTAAAAGACCCTTAGCTGTGGGTAGGAACTCATAGCCAAGGGTCTTCTCATCCTCGTTTGGCTGTTGCAGGAACAACATCACTTCGGAAGTTTTCTATGTATGCGATTAAGGATCAGGTCACAGAAATATCGTACAGTAAATACAAGAGTTTGATCAATCAGAAAGCCTGATATCAAGGACACTGCTATGATAAGCAGGAAGGATACGGTGAAACTGAGCGGATGCTCCCAACTTAAGGAACGGTTCCAGGTCATAATCAGGACATGATACAGAGCCCACCAATGAAGCAGCAATATGGTATAACTGTTGCGGCTAAGCATGATTATAACGGAATCAAGCTTATGAGTCTTCGCTGGTTCCTTATGCAGGGCTAATGCAAATATCCCGCATGCCATAAATATTGACATAGGTGCATAATGCACATAATAATTGATATAGCTCTGCCAATAAACATAAGGGTTCACAGACAAGGCAGTCTTGATTACTGCAAATGCGGCTGCTGCCCATATAAATTTATCATATCTGCGGGTCTCCGGCTTGGTCATCCACAGCCCGATTATAGACACACCGATCCAGTTAGAGAAAAACGGCAGTATATCCGGCGTAAAGTAAAAATATGTGTGTAGTGCATAGCAGAAAAGTATCACTGCCGTGAACATGGTAAGCATTCTGTAGGACATGGCATGAAACATGTATCTCAGGAACGGAATTGATATATGTATTGATATAGTCATATAGATCAGCCACAAAAACGGAGCATCAGTTCCTAAGTCTCCGGAAATAATTTTATGTACAGCAATGCTTATGGTAGTAAAGTTAAGAGGATTAAGCTCTCCGTTCTGCCACATATAGAATACAAAGTATATCACAAAAGGAAGTAAGATCTTGGAGAAGAAATGCTTATAGAAGCCAAATAAATCCTCGTTAGCGCTGCGTCCAAAGGTAAGGGCACCAGTCAGCATAAGAAAACAGGTATTGCCAAGATAAAGCAGACTGCGAAGTATGGCAGCAGGATACAGTAACCCCTTTGGCACACTGTTTATGACTGCAAGTGTATCCTCATTTATCTCTGATGAGAGAAAGGGCATGGCACCATCTATTGAATGCATAAGGATAACGGCAAATACAGCAAAAAGTCGGATATAATCATATCTGATGTCGTAATCTGCCCTGGGCTTTGTTAAGCCTAAGGCATCGGATATATCATGAGGATTGCGGGTACCGTTCCAAATATGCAGCACAAATGCAATAAATATAACAGCTTCAAGCAGTATGATATGCTTTATATTAAATCTATGGTATGCTCTCTTGGCACACCAAATAAGAAGAGCCGATGCAGCAACGCTTATGATGAGCCAGAGGCTGCAGTTTGCGAGTTTGTTTTTAATATTCTTAGACATAACTTGAAATATATCATATGCTCGGGGGGGCGTCAAGTTTTTTGTGTAAACACATTTGATGGATCTGGCTCATATAAGGCTCATATCACTTCTTAAAAATATTGACAAAAACATAAAACAGCCGTATAATTTTGCTATCGTTTGTCTAAAAATAGACAGCGATGGGGAGCAATTCATATAGGGAATCGAATGAGGAGGATAAGAACTATGGCAATCAGAAAAAACGCCGCAAAGGGATCAAGAGCAGCATCAAAGACCGAGACCAGCACTGCAGTAAAGACTGTTGCAGCAGAAGTAAAGGCAGAGACACCGGCAGCAGCTGCAGTTGAAGTACCGGCAGCAGAGCCAGTCGATACCACCAAAAAAGCACCGGCAAAGAAAGCTCCTGCAAAGAAAGCAGACCCGAAGGCTTCCGTAGTCATTGAATTTGCTGGAAAACAGACCGTAGCAAAAGAGGTTCTGGACAAGGCAGTGAAGGCATACGAGGCAGCACATAAGGGCGTCGAGATCAAAACCATTGAAGTTTATGTAAAACCGGAAGAAAATGTTGCTTACTATGTTGTAAACGGAGAAGGTTCTGATGATTATAAGGTAACCTTATAATCCAGGATTCTCAGTTATATCTGTATACTTTGTGATGAGTGGAGTGAGGCTTTGCAATCAGGGCCTCACTCATTGTTTATCAGGAAACTTTACGAGAAAAGAGAGGAGAACCCCCAATGGAACAGCAAGGCGAGTGGAAGCTCCCCGAGGATTTTGTAAGGAGAATGAAAAAACTTCTCGGAAGCGAATGGGAGGATTTTGCGGCTTCCTATGAAAGAGAACGCGCCCTGGGGCTTCGGATCAACACAATGAAGGTCAGCAGCGGGGAATTTGTGAAGGATCATGGAGAAGACTTTGGCCTGCGCCCTGTAAGCTGGTGCAAGGATGGATTTTATTATGAAAATACCAGCCGTCCGGGACGTCATCCCTATCATGAGGCGGGCGTCTACTATATTCAGGAACCCAGTGCCATGGCTGTGGTTTCTCTGCTTGCGCCAAAACCCGGAGAACGTGTGCTGGATCTGTGCGCTGCTCCGGGAGGCAAGACAACGCATATTGCGTCGTATTTAAAAGGAGAAGGGCTTCTCATCAGCAATGAGATCCATCCTGTCCGGGCAAAGATCCTGTCTCAAAATGTGGAACGGATGGGGATCGGAAACGCAGCTGTGACCAATGAAGATTCCGGGACGCTGGCAAAAATTTTCCCGGATTTTTTTGACTGCATGGTCGTGGATGCCCCATGCTCCGGGGAGGGCATGTTCCGAAAGGACGAGCAGGCTCGAGGAGAGTGGAGTGAGGAAAATGTGATCCTGTGTGCCAAGCGCCAGCAGGAAATCCTGGACAACGCAGCTTCCATGTTAAAACCGGGCGGAAGAATGGTTTATTCCACCTGTACCTTTGCACCGGAAGAGGATGAGGCAGGCATCGAGGCATTTTTAAACCGTCATCCTGAATTTTCCATCATACATCTGGATGAGCAAGAGATTCCGAAGGGCTTGTCTCTTGGGAAATCGGAGTGGAGTAAGAATCAGAATCCGGAACTTTCCCATACCTTTCGCATCTGGCCGCATCGGTCTGAGGGAGAGGGACATTTCCTGGCTTTGCTCTGTAAGGAGGGGGTAGGGACTTCGGAAGATGAAAGAAAACAGAAACAGCCAAAATACTGGAATGATAAGACGAGCCTTTTGTATCTGGAGGAATTCCTGAAAAAGACATTGACGAAAGAAGGAAATGACAGATTAAGCTCCGGTATGGATCGTTTGATTCTCTTTGGAGACCAGCTGTATCAGCTGCCGGAGGGAATGCCGGATATGAAGGGTCTTCGCATCTTGCGCCCGGGACTCCATCTTGGCGCCTTTAAGACCAAACGGTTTGAACCGGCTCATGCTCTGTCGCATTTCCTTACTCCGAAGGATGTTTTACAGGTATGTCGCCTGAAAGCGGATGCTCCTGAGACAGAGACGTATCTGAAGGGCGGCACAATTCAGGAAGATCCGCAGTTGTCCGGCTGGACGCTTGTCTGTGTGGATGACTATCCGATTGGCTGGGGGAAAGCAGCTTCCGGCACCATAAAGAATCACTATCCAAAAGGACTTCGCATACAGGGATAACATTCCCTGTGTGCGAAGTCCTTTGCTTTTTCTGATCAGTCGTGTGTGCGGAAGGTTTCGACAATGGCGATCATGTCTTCTTTATTCAGTTTCTTGTTGTTCATAAATTCACGGGTCTCCGGAATGTAGTGCTCCAGGATCGGAAGCAGGATCAGTGCTGTGATGCCTGCGGTCAGACCTCCGTTATACAGGATCAGACCTCCATGCAGGGAACTGGTGGCGGTGCACATGCAGGCACACATGAATCCTGCGGCAACGCCGGCACGCCTGCCGTAACGGCCGGAGATCGGGCAAAGTCCGGTAGCAAAGGCGACACCGTTGATATAACCCTGGTTTGTGATCGTCCAGCTGATCTCACGGTTGTTGAGGTAGCAGACCAGAAGGGTGAACAGATACAAAAGCTGATATCCGGCAAGGATCGGCCAGATATTTCCCGGATGCTGTCCCATACAGGTGAAGGTGAGAGCTGCAAGGATCACACCAAGGGTTGCACCGGTAAAACCGACGCCTTCCGTGTAAACCATGATGATATCCAGGTAAAATAAAAAAAACAATCCAACGGTGCCAATGTTGATGAGGCAGACCGGCATACTGTATTTTGATGCAAAATCACTCTGATAGCCGGTGTCCCGGGTCAGCTTTTCATAACCGGAAAAGCTGTTTCCGTTTAAAACATAGCCGGTCAGGATGCAAAGGCCAAACAGGAGTATGAAAAAACAGTTTGCATAGAGCTGGTAGGAATGGCCAAAGTGCTCATAGATCGGATTGAACCGGGAAAGCTTCGAAGAAGGGTCAATTCCCATGGTGTTATAAAAAAAGTTAAATAAAAAGAAACCGAAAAAACCAAAGGCCAGACCACCATTGTACAGATTGTAACCCTTATGCCATGCGTGGGCGCCCGGAAGAATGGCCGGAACAATAAAGCCAAGCATGATGGAAAATCCGATCGTTAAGAGGACACCATTTACCGTAAGCGCAGGATGACCAAATACGAAGGTATCCTGTGTGTAGCGAAACAGCAGCTCTCCGATAAACGGGCCAAACGAGGTTGCAAACATGCAGACATGAAGGTTGCTCTTAAAGTTGAGCTTTTTTAAATGCAGATAAAGAAAGGGTGCAAGAAAACATGGCCACATGGTGAGAAAATTCAGACCATAAAAACAATGCGCTACAACCAGAAAATAACCGGCCAGTGTATTCGGCCTGGATTCTCCCTTCAGTCCTACCATAAAAAGCCAGCAGGCCATGCCGCAGGCACCGGCATTCAGCATGGCGCTTGGCAGACCGCCAATCTCAAAATAGTCCGTCACCAGAGGGCTTGGAGAGGTCATGATCAGATACCAGCCATGGAGAACCTTGCCAGTCTCTCCGGTATAGACGGCTGCGATCAGAGCTGAGATCAAAAAAGCTACAGAGAAGCAGAACGCCACCCCGTTGATGATGGTGCTGCTGGATATTTTTTTTTCGCCCATACATAAATCCCCTATACATCTTGATTTTATTTTTCAGTAGTGTTCTGTGGATAGATTATAAGGGAGTATGGTATGCTTTTCAATACGATTTCTTAACGAAATATGTATGTAATTCAATACAGGAAAACAAAGAACATGCTAAAACGACATTTCCTCACAAAATGGAAGCATGTCAGCGGGAACCGGGGCTGTAAAGTGAAGCGATTTTTTTGTGATCGGATGCAAAAAAGACAGCTTCCAGGAATGCAGGCTCTGCCGGTCAAGAAAACGGTAGTCCGGATTGTACAGAAAATCTCCGTAGAGGGGATGACCGATGTATTTCATATGAACCCGGATCTGATGCGTGCGACCGGTTTCTAATGTCACCTCAAGAATAGAAGAATCTGTCTTGTTCTGGTAGGCAAGCAGCCGGTAATGCGTGATGGCTGTTTCTCCGTTTATGGGATCTGCCATCCGCTCCATGACAGAGCCAGGGCGACGGGCAATGGGAACCGAGATGGTGCCTTCTGGACATTCGGACAGATCACCGCTTACAGCGGTCAGGTAGGTGCGGTGGATCTCTCTTTTTTTTACCATATCGGAAAGAATACAGCCGCTCAGTGCATTCTTAGCCACGATCAGAAGCCCTGTCGTGTCCCGGTCTAAACGGTTAATGGCACGAAAGACAAAAGGTTGGTTTTTCTCCTGAAAGTACCATGCCAGTCCGTTTGCAAGGGAATTGGAAAAATGTCCCTGGGATGGATGGACGGAAAGATCTGCCGGTTTATTGATGACCATCAGGTCTTCGTCCTCAAAAAGAATGGAGAGCGGCATGGAGACAGGAACGATATGTTCCGAGGAGGATTCCACAGGAAGAGTTACCATGAGGCTTTCACCGGTCTTCAGGCGGTAGGTCGTGTAGACCCTTTTGCCGTGGACTAAGAGACCTTGCTCGGTCAGCTTTACCTGGTTGATCAGGCTTTTGGAGTAGCCATGAAGGCGCAGCAGCTGTTCTACGGTCTGGCCGTCTTCGGCTGGGATATAGGAATGGCGGATGATGTGGTTCATGATCAGAAAACATCCTTTCAGAGTTTAGATGATGTGCTGGAGCCTTTCTTTTTTGTTAGGCAAAGGCAACAGCAGTATGACAGCATTATAACGGGATATTCAAAAATTTACCAGAAACCAGAGAAAAAATATGTGAAAAATGGAAAAAATATTCAAAAATACTTGAATTTTATCGCTTCTCATTATATGATTAGAATCGGCAGAAATTGGATTTACTAAACGATAGTTTGTTTTTCTCTTAACAATCTATGTGCTCATCTGTTCGGGCATTTAAACGTGAACGCCCGAACAGATCCTGAAAAACAGGCTGTCGTCAAATATTTCAAAATGGAGGATTGCAACATGAGTAATCAAACATCAGCAAGTAACAGAATCAACGCATTACTTGATGAGAACAGTTTTGTTGAAGTTGGCGCTTATATTACAGCGAGAAGCACTGATTTTAACATGACTGACAAGGAGACTCCGGCAGATGGCGTGATCACCGGTTACGGTACCATCGAAGGAAACCTTGTGTATGTGTACAGCCAGGATGCTTCCGTACTGGGCGGTTCCTTAGGCGAGATGCACGCAAAGAAAATTTCCAACATCTATTCCATGGCTGTAAAGATGGGCGCACCGGTCATCGGACTGGTTGACTGCGCAGGCCTTCGTTTACAGGAAGCAACCGACGCATTAAACGGCTTTGGCGAGATGTATTTAAGCCAGACCATGGCATCCGGCGTAGTTCCGCAGATCTCTGCGATCTTTGGCACCTGCGGCGGTGGTATGGCAGTAGCTTCCGCTATGTCTGACTTTATCTTTATGGAAGAGAAAAAGGCAAAATTATTTGTAAATTCTCCGAATGCAATTGACGGAAATCGCGTTGAGGCATGCGATACTTCCAGCGCAGCATTCCAGAGCGAGGAGACCGGCCTGGTTGACTTTACCGGCAGCGAGGAGGATATCTTATCTCAGATCCGTTCTCTGGTAGCCATCCTTCCGGCGAACAACGAGGATGATATGTCCTACAGCGAGTGCACCGATGATT
Source organism: Oscillospiraceae bacterium (assembly GCA_963642615.1). Taxonomy (GTDB): domain Bacteria; phylum Bacillota; class Clostridia; order Lachnospirales; family Lachnospiraceae; genus Brotaphodocola. Next base: position 53,855 of record CAVIHW010000005.1, read on the forward strand.
TAAACCGTGTCTGCGCTGATCTTGAAAACTACGCAGGCGCTACCGATCTTGCACTGGCACAGATCTCAGATGACAACTTCTTCTTAGAGGTCAAGAAAAACTATGACAAGTCCATGGTAACCGGCTTCATCCGCTTAAACGGAACAACCGTAGGCTGCGTTGCCAACCGTACCGCTGTTTATGCAGAGGATGGTGCAAAGGCAGAGGAGTTTGAGGCAGTTCTTTCCGCAAATGGTGCAGAGAAGGCAGCAAAATTTGTTTCTTTCTGTGACGCATTTAACATTCCGCTTCTGACCCTGGTAAATGTTAAGGGCTATAAGGCATGCAAGTGCACCGAGCGCCGCATCGCAAAGAACGCAGGACGCCTGACCTATGCTTATGCAAATGCAAGCGTTCCGAAGGTAACGGTAGTAGTCGGTGAGGCTTATGGCACCGCTTATCTGACCATGAACTCCAAGTCTATCGGAGCTGATGTAGTTTATGCATGGCCGAACGCTTCCATCGGCATGATGGACGCTACCGCAGCAGCAAAGATCATGTATGCAGATGAGATCGCAAAAGCAGATGATTCTGTTGCCCTGATCAATGAGAAGGCAGCTGCTTACCACGAGATGCAGTCCAGCGCGCTGGCAGCGGCTAAGAGAGGATATGTAGACGATATCATCGAGGCATGCGATACCAGAAAACGTGTGATCGCAGCATTCGAGATGCTGTTTACCAAAAGAGAGGATCGTCCGGACAGAAAACATGGAACGGTTTAGAATGAGGTGACAAATATATGAAACAGTATATGAAACGAGTTTTGTTAGTGTTAAGCATGGTAGTCAGCCTCTTTGCATTGTCCGCATGTTCCAACAAGAACGCTGCAGACGCAGAAACTCTGGATCCGCAGACTGCTTCCTACATTTCTCAGATCACGGAAAACCTGCTCCAGACCATTGCTGAGATGGATGAGAGCGCAGCAGAGGAGTCTGAGACTGCTCTGACCAAACAGGGTGAGAGCGGCCTTGCAAGTGGCCTGACTTCCTGGCTTGGAGTTATGGATGACACCGGCGCATTCGTAAGCATCCTTTCTTCTGATACAGAGCTTGACGAGGATGAACAGTACGTATGTACGGTACAGGCTCAGTTTGAAAACCGTAATGTGGAGTTTAAGGCATTCTACACCATGGATGCACAGACTCAGAACTTAAATCCGGTCAGCCTGACCTTCAGCCCGGAGTATACCATTGGTGAGAACATGTCAAAGGCAGCTATGAACACCCTGCTTGGTATGGGCACCGTATTCCTGGTACTGATCTTCATCAGTCTCCTGATCAGCTGCTTTAAGTTCATCAGCATCTTTGAGAATAAGATGAAGGCAAAGAACGAGGCACCTGTACAGGTAGCAGCACCGGTAGTTGCAGCACAGGCAGAAGAAGAGGAAGAACTTGTGGATGATCTGGAGCTGGTAGCGGTTATCACCGCAGCGATCGCAGCATCAACCAACTCTTCAACCGACTCCCTGGTAGTACGCTCCATCAAACGTGCACCGGGCGCAAAGTGGAAAAGAGCATAAGCGAATAGGAGGATTCTTATCATGAAAAATTATACTATTACTGTAAATGGCAACGTATATAATGTAACCGTAGAAGAAGGAACCACCGCTGGTGTAGTTCAGGCACCGGTAGCAGCAGCACCGAAGGCAGCACCGGCAGCACCGAAGACAGCAGCACCGGCTGGCGCTCAGGGTTCTGTATCCGTAACCGCTCCGATGCCGGGCAAGATCCTGGCTGTTAAGGCTAGCGCAGGACAGGCTGTCAAGAAAGGCGACGTAATCATGGTTCTCGAGGCTATGAAGATGGAGAACGATATCGTGGCTCCTCAGGATGGAACCGTTGCAAGCATTAATGCAGCAGCAGGCGACTCAGTGGAAGCTGGCGCAACTCTTGCTACATTAAACTAATAGCTTGCCAAAAAGCAAGTTCCACATGGAGGGATTAAAATGGATTATATTGGATCTACTTTGGCTAATCTTCTTCAGCAGACCGCATTCTGCAATCTGACCTTTGGAAACTTTATCATGATCCTGGTGGCATTCGTATTCCTGTATCTTGCGATCAAAAAAGGATTCGAGCCGCTCTTACTGGTTCCGATTGCATTTGGTATGCTGTTAGTTAATATCTACCCGGATATTATGGCTGACCCGGAAGATATGTCCAATGGCGTAGGCGGACTGCTTCACTACTTCTTCATTCTGGATGAGTGGAGTATCCTTCCGTCTCTGATTTTCATGGGTGTCGGCGCAATGACGGACTTTGGTCCGCTGATCGCAAACCCGAAGAGCTTCCTGCTTGGTGCGGCAGCTCAGTTTGGTATCTACAGTGCTTATTTCATGGCTATCTTCATGGGCTTCAATGACAAGGCAGCAGCAGCCATCTCCATCATTGGTGGTGCAGATGGCCCGACTTCCATCTTCCTTGCAGGTAAGCTTGGACAGTCCGAGTTCATGGGACCGATCGCCGTGGCAGCTTATTCCTACATGGCTCTGGTTCCGATCATCCAGCCGCCGATCATGCGTGCGCTGACTACCGAGGCAGAGCGTAAGATCAAGATGGATCAGCTTCGTCCGGTTTCCAAACTGGAGAAGATCCTGTTCCCGATCATCGTAACTGTAGTAGTCTGCCTGATCCTGCCGACTACCGCACCGCTTGTTGGTATGTTGATGCTTGGTAACCTGTTCCGTGAGTCTGGTGTTGTAAAACAGCTGACCGAGACTGCAAGCAATGCCCTGATGTACATCGTCGTTATCCTGCTTGGTACTTCCGTAGGTGCATCCACCAGTGCAGAGGCTTTCTTAAAGGTAACCACCTTAAAGATCGTTGCACTTGGTCTGATTGCATTCGCAGTAGGTACCGCAGCAGGTGTTATCTTTGGTAAGATCATGTGCACAGTTACCGGAGGCAAGGTAAACCCGTTAATCGGTTCCGCAGGTGTATCTGCTGTGCCGATGGCAGCTCGTGTATCCCAGAAGGTTGGTGCTGAGGCTGACCCGACCAACTTCCTGCTGATGCATGCAATGGGTCCGAACGTAGCAGGTGTTATCGGTACTGCAGTAGCAGCCGGTACATTCATGGCGATTTTTGGCGTTCAATAAAACAGTTACGCACGAACATAAATTTGGAGGAAAAGAATCATGGCTGAGATTCAGAAAAAACCGGTTAAGATCGTTGAGACTGCCCTGCGTGACGCTCATCAGTCCCTGATCGCAACCAGAATGAGCACCGAGCAGATGCTTCCGATCATCGATAAAATGGATAAGATTGGTTATTATGCAGTAGAGTGCTGGGGCGGCGCTACCTTCGATGCTTCCCTTCGTTTCCTGAAGGAAGATCCGTGGGAGAGACTGAGAAAGTTAAGAGCCGGATTTAAAAATACAAAATTACAGATGCTGTTCCGTGGCCAGAATATTCTGGGTTATAACCACTATGCAGACGACGTAGTAGAGTACTTCGTACAGAAATCCGTTGCAAACGGTATCGATATCATCCGTATTTTTGACTGCTTAAACGACCTGCGCAACCTGCAGACCGCTGTAAAGGCAGCAAACAAGGAGAAAGCACATGCTCAGATCGCACTGTGCTATACCCTGGGTGATGCTTATACTCTGGATTACTGGAAAGATATTGCAAAGAGAATTGAGGATATGGGCGCAGATTCCATCTGTATCAAGGATATGGCTGGTCTGTTAACCCCGTATGCAGCACAGGAGCTGGTAAGTGCATTAAAAGAGTCTACCAAACTCCCGATCGATCTGCATACCCACTATACTTCCGGTGTGGCTTCCATGACCTACTTAAAAGCTGTAGAGGCAGGCTGCGATATCATCGATACCGCAATTTCCCCGCTGGCACTTGGTACCAGCCAGCCGGCAACCGAGGTTATGGTAGAGACCTTCAAGGGTACTCCGTACGATACCGGATTATCTCAGGATCAGCTTGCTGAGATCACCGATTACTTCGCACCGATCCGTGAGGAAGCTTTAAAGAGCGGTCTGTTAAACCCGAAGGTACTTGGCGTTAACATCAAGACCCTTCGTTATCAGGTTCCGGGCGGTATGCTTTCCAACCTGGTTAGCCAGTTAAAAGAGGCTGGTAAGGAAGATAAATATCAGGAGGTTCTTGAGGAGATCCCGCGCGTTCGTAAAGACTTTGGTGAGCCGCCGCTTGTTACCCCGTCTTCCCAGATCGTTGGTACTCAGGCTGTTATGAACGTGATCTCCGGTGAGCGTTACAAACTGGTTCCGAAGGAGTCTAAGAAGATCATGCTTGGCGAGTTCGGTCAGACCGTAAAACCGTTCAATGCAGAAGTACAGAAGAAGATCATCGGCGACGAGACTCCGATCACCTGCAGACCTGCAGACCTGATCGCTCCGCAGCTGCCGCAGTTTGAGAAAGAATGTGCACAGTGGAAACAGCAGGATGAGGATGTTCTTTCCTATGCTCTGTTCCCGAAGGTAGCAGAAGAGTTCTTCAAATACAGAGAGGCTCAGCAGACCAAGGTAGACGCAACCGTAGCAGATACCGCAAGCAAGGCTTATCCTGTATAATTGATGTAAACGGAATATGTGGCAGGAAGAAATCTGTGAGAATGGATTTCTTCCTGTTTTTTCGTTTCGAATTTCTTTCTTACGATTCTTTATGATTCTGTGAAGTTTCTGTGCTTTTCGTTGACGCAAACAGGTTTTATCATTATAATGTAACCTAGCGCGAGTTTGCCGGAAATCCATATTTCGGCAATGCGATACGAAGGAGATCATCAAATGAAGAAACAAACCTTGAAGAAAGGTCTGGCTGTCGTACTGGGGTTGTCTCTGTGTATGCAGATGCCATCCATACACAGCATGATACAGATTTCTGCCTATGCACAGGAACGGTCAGCAACGATCAATGCATCCAGTCTGAACGTCCGAAGCGGTGCGGGAACTTCCTATTCTTCCGTTGGAAAGCTGGCAAAGGGAACTGCCATTACAGTGGTTGGCGAGAAGACCGCTTCGGATGGCAAAACCTGGTATCAGATCCGTTTCACCAGCGGCGGCACCACGCAGACAGGATATGTTTTAAGTACTTATGTGAAATTTCCGGTATCCTATAGCCATGATTCCAGTTTTGAATCCATGCTGTCGGCACAGGGATTTCCGGAATCCTACAAGGATGGACTGCGTCAGATCCATGCACGGTATCCAAACTGGACGTTTACAGCGGTAAAAACCGGACTGGACTGGAATACCGTCATTCAGAACGAGGGAGTGCTGGGACGAAATCTGGTACATACCAACAGTATTTCATCGTATAAATCCCTGGCAGACGGTGCCTATAACTGGGATTCCGGTACCTGGACAGGCTTTGACGGAAGTACCTGGGTTGCGGCATCCACCGAGATCATCAGCTATTATATGGATCCGAGAAACTTTTTGGATGAGGTCAATGTATTCCAGTTTCTGGATCAGAGTTATAATTCCACGCTCCATACCAAAGAAGGCCTGCAGTCGATGCTGAAAGGCACCTTCATGGAAGGCAGTGTGAAGACCACAATTTCTGCTTCAGGAAGCACCGGTTCCGGAAGTACCAGCTCCAGCAGCTCTTCTGGAACTACAACAACATCCGGTTCCTCCAATGTGATTACAGCAGGTCCCGGCGCGTCATCCGGCAGTTCATCCTCAGCTTCTGCAACACCGAATGCGGGAAGTTCCGGTACCACGTCAGCGACACCGGGTGGAAGCAGTGGGACGTCTTCATCCGGCACCAGCCAGACACCGACGAGCGGAAGCGGCCAGACCGTTCGCCTGGAGGGGCCGAGCGCTTCTATCAGCAAAAATACGGCAGAACTGGTTGCATCGAGTGTTGTGATCGGCGTAGGGCCTGGCGCAGCTTCATCCGGAAGCAGCACCACCAATACAAGTCCTGCAAATAACAGCTCATCGGCTGTCGTTACTCCCGGATCTCAGACAACCGGCACATCCACCTCTGGCGTCAGCTATGCGGATGCCATCATGAGTGCGGCACAAAGCTCAGGTGTCAGCCCTTATGTGATCGCAGCTATGATCATTCAGGAGCAGGGACGCAATGGTACGGGCAATTCCATATCCGGAAATTATGCCGGATATACCGGTTATTATAACTACTTCAATGTTGGAGCCTATGCTTCTGATGGAATGAGCGCAGTTCAGAGAGGACTCTGGTATGCATCTCAGAGCGGCAGCTACGGACGTCCCTGGACAACTCCGGAAAGCTCCATTGCCGGCGGCGCCCAGTTTTATGGAACAAACTATGTAAAAGCCGGTCAGGATACCCTTTACCTGAAAAAGTACAACGTGCAGGGAAGCAACATCTATAAGCACCAGTATATGACCAATGTGGACGGCGCAGCTTCGGAAGGCTCTATTTTTGCGGAAGGCTTTACCAGTGAGCAAAAAAATACGGCGTTGAATTTTAAGATCCCGGTCTATAACAATATGCCGGATACTCCGTGTGCACAGCCTACCTTAAGCGGCAGCCCGAATAACAAGTTAAACGGACTTGGTGTAGAAGGATTTACGCTCACACCGACCTTTAACCGTGATACCTATTCCTACGACCTGATCGTGGATCAGTCCGTTGGCAGTGTGACCGTCAGTGCCTCTGCAATTGATTCGAAGGCATCGATCCGCGGCAATGGAACGGTATCGCTTGCAAACGGCACCAACGATATCTCGGTGGTTGTAAGAGCGGAAAACGGAACGGAACGCACCTACACGATCCATGTGGTACGCCAGACGGGCGGTCCTACCTATAATGGCACGTCTTCCGGCATAACGGTCAATAATCCAACTACTGGATCCACGTCCACGGGTACAACATCCTCCGGTGTGATCACAGCAGGACCGGGACAGAGTCAGGGTAGTCAGACCACCGGTTCGTCACCGACTACCGGATCCTCCACATCTACCAGTACGGTGACCTTTTCAAGCCCCGGCGGCAATTAAATAGGTTTGTAACGATTCAGAGCCAGCTTCAAAAATGCTTCGCATAGCAATAAGATTGCTTGGCTCTGAACAGTGACACAGAATAAAAACAGGAGATAACAGAGATTATGAACAGAAAATGGAAACAGATCTGGACGCGATTTGCCATTGTGATGATGTTTACCCTGGCAGTTACCTTCCAGAGCTTTGCAGGAAATGCACGGATCGCCTTCTCAGATCCGACTGCCAAGGTGGGCAGCGAGTTTACGGTGAACGTAAAATTCAGCTGCACCACCGGTGAGAAGATCGGAAAAACGGTAGTGATGCTTTCTTATGATACCAGTGCCATGGAATTTGTAAGCGGCGAGCCGGATGTAAGCGGCGGAAACGGTGCGATCCGCGTGATCGGCAGTGCCAGCGGAACCAGTGAATCCGCTGCGACCATTCATTTTAAGGCGCTTAAGGCGGGAAGTACCAAGATTGAAGTAACTGACTATGAGGGCTATGATGCAGACGAGCAGCTTCTGGATATCACTCAGCTTGGAAGCTCTGCCGTTACCATCACAAATGCTTCCGAAACCGCAGCCGCAGCGGCTGATTCTACAGATGCATCGCTTTCTTCCCTTCAGATCTCACCGGGAACCTTAAGCCCGGCATTCAGTTCTGATGTGGACAGCTATACTGCTTCGGTAAGCCTGGATACGGAGAAACTGACTGTGAGTGCAGTACCTGCAAGTGACAAGGCTACAGTAACGGTTAGTGATACGACCCTGCAGGAAGGTGAAAACACAGTAACCTGCACCGTAACCGCTGAGGACGGATCAACTTCCCGCACCTACACCATTCTCGTAAACCGCGTAGAAGGCGGTGAGAGCATGGCAGATGCTGCAGAGGAGACACCGGCAGCAAACTTAGAAGTTCTTGCAGAGTTAGAAGCAACGAGAACTCCTCTTAAGATCGGCATTACGGCACTTCCGTCTGATGTGACTGTACCGTATGGTATGAAAGAAACGTCCATCACCATTGGTGAGACCAAGGTTTCCGGATGGGTTCCGGATACCCAGGGAAGTCAGCCTGAGTATTGCATCTTCTATGGCGTAGCTGAAGATGGTACAGCCGGATTCTATCGTTATGACTTGACTGACAAGACCATTCAGCGGTATTTTGAGCAGACATCCGAGGGTAATACCCAGAGCCTTGAGCTTCAGGATGTGGCAGACCGCTACAATGCACTGGTGGATGATTACAATATGGTTCGGATCGCACTGATCGCAGTATCTGTGATTGCAGTGATCCTCCTGATCCTTCTGATCATCAGCCGCCTGTCCGGAAAGGGCAGAGGAAAAGATGACTTTGATGGCATGGATTATTCCCAGCTTGATGAGCCGACAGAAAGAAAAGAGAAAAAAGACTCCCGTAGGAACAACCGCAAACTCAGCAAGGAAGAACGTTACATGATGGGTGAGGAGGACGATTACGAGGAGGAATCCGCAGATGCAAAGCTTGACGAGGTGACAAAACAGCTTGCAAGCAATGTGGCAAATGAGGCAGAGCAGCTTAGAACGAGCCGTAAGACTCAGCTTCCGGATGCTGATGCAGGTGAGGATGACTTTGAAGTGGTTGATCTGGATGACGAATTATAAGGGTCATCGATCACAAGCTTTATCATAACAAGCGAAAAAAGCGGTGTATTGACTTCGCCGCTTTTTTTGCTATAATACTGTTATATAATTTATATAACAAAGATGGTGACATTATGATCATTAAGATTGATTTTGAAAGTGAGGAAGCGATCTATATCCAGCTGCGAAACCAGATCATCCTGGGGATTGCCACGGATCGGATCCATGAAGGAGATTCCCTTCCGTCTGTCCGTCAGCTGGCGGACAATATCGGAATCAACATGCATACCGTGAACAAGGCTTATACGGTACTCAAACAGGAGGGCTTTATCAAACTGGATCGTCGGCGCGGTGCCGTGATCGCTCTGGATATTGATAAGCTGCGTTCCTTAGAAAGATTGCGGGAGGAACTGTCGGTTCTCCTGGCAAGAAGCGTCTGTAAAAATATATCCAGGGACGAGGTTCACGAGTTGGTGGATGAGATTTATGATGCTTATACAGGCAGTGACGAAAGATAGCAAGCTGCCGGAAAACAAATGTGGAGGAACAGCCATGTTATGTGAGCGTTGCAAAATAAGAGAAGCAAATATTCAGTATACGGAAATTGTAAATGGCGTGCGGACGGAGCATAATTATTGCACCCAGTGTGCAAAAGAGATGGATTTTGGTCCATATTCCGCAATCTTTGATGGAGAATTCCCGCTCGGAAAGCTCTTGTCCGGACTCCTTGGCGTGCCGGGAGAATCGGAAGAAAAAGAAAAAACCAGCCAGATCATCTGCCCGACCTGCAAAACAAGTTATGAGGACTTTGTAAAAGACAGCCGTTTTGGCTGTGCGGACTGCTACAGTGTATTTGATCTTTTGATCAGCGATAAGATCAAGCAGCTTCAGGGCAATGTATGCCATAACGGTAAGCAGCCGAAATTCCAGAAGATCAAGGCAGATCCGTTCTATCTGGGAGAGGGCGGGCAGGTAAAGGAAGGTGCACATACCGCAGCTCTTGCAGCTTGCGAGGAAACACACAATGCTTGTGCGGCATCCGATGATGCAGGGGATACAAAGGCTGCAATCCGAAAGCTGGAGGCCAGACTCCGTGAGGCGATCCGTACAGAAGAGTACGAGGAGGCAGCCAGATGCCGTGACGAGATCCGGAATTTAAAGGAGGCTCAGTCATGATGAAATGGTTTGAGGAGGTAAACCAGGTTCGTCCTGCAGTGATCTGCAGCCGGGTGCGCCTGGTGAGAAATCTTGAGGATTATGCATTTCCGTCCTGTTTAAGCGAATCCCAGGCGGATGAGATGATCGGACGGCTGGAAGATGGTCTGAATGATCTTGGGAGTCTGGATGGACGTCATTATGAAAAGGCCAGGCTTAAGGAACTGGGAGATCTGGAGCGCAGGGCGCTTAGGGAACGCAGGGTATTTAATTCTACCATCGCTTCCGGAAAAGCACCGGCCGGGGTTATCGTATCCGATGATGAGCAGGTTGGCATTGTCTTAAACGGAACCGACCATATCCGCATCCAGGTTTATGCCTGTGGCCTGCATCTGGATGAATTGTGGGATCAGGCAAGCCAGATCGATGATTATATCAACGAGCAGTTTTCTTATGCATTTGATGACAAATATGGTTATCTGACATCGTTTCCAACCAGTGTGGGGACCGGTCTTCGCGCGGCAGTGGTGCTGCATTTGCCACTGTTATCCCAGAGCAAACGTTTTAATGGTATGGTGACTGAGATGACACGCTTTGGTACTTCCGTAAAGGGACTTTTCGGAGAAGGCGCGGAAAACTGTGGCTCCCTTTACGAGGTCAGCAACCAGAAAACCCTGGGCATGACAGAAAAAGAAATCCTGGAAATGGTAGCCAAGGTAGCACTGCAGCTTGCAGCCCAGGAAGAACAGATGAGAAAGCTTGCCCTGGACAAGAACCGTATTTCCAGGGAGGATGACGCCTGCAGGGCTTATGGCACGTTAAAATATGCCAGAAAATTATCCATGAAAGAGGCGATGATCCTGCTGTCTCGGATGATGGCAGGATGCGCAGACGGACTTTTGCGTATGGAAAAGCCGTGTGCCGTTTATCGCCTGATGCTTGGCATCCAGCCGGCAAATCTTCAGAAATTGTCAAAAAGACCGCTTGGACGGGAGGAACTGGAGATGGCGCGGGCTGCTTATCTGCGGTCAGAATTGCCGCAGCTTCTGGATTAATACAAGGAGGACTTGAACTTGATAGACAGAAATCATTTTACAGAGCAGGCCTGGAATGCCATTACACTGGCAACCCAGGCTGCCCAGGAACTGGGACATAATTATGTAGGTACCGAACACCTTCTTGTCGGACTTTTGCAGGAGGAAGAAGGTGTGGCAGCCAGAGTCCTGGATGCGAACGGGGTAAAGGCAGATAAGGTAAAAGAGCTGATCAGCCAGCTGATCTTTCCGAACCAGAATGTGGGAACCATTGGGGAAACCGTTTATACGCCGGAGGCGGTAAAGGTGTTGAACCAGAGCTACCGGGAGGCAGTGCGCTTTAAGGTACCGCTCATTGGAACGGAGCACCTGCTGACTGCCATGATCCGGGAACGTGACTGCGCAGCGGTGCGCCTTTTAAATACACTGGATGTGAGTTTGCAGAAAATTTACGTAGACGTGTGTGGTGCCATGGGCGAAGACGGAGCGGATATGCGGGAAGAACTGCAGCCTTCCGGCACTTCCAGAGGAGGTGCTGCTGCCACCCCAACCTTAAACAGCTTCAGTCGTGATCTGACGCAGCTTGCAAGAGAGGGGAAATTAGATCCCGTCATTGGAAGAGAGCATGAGATCCAGCGGGTGATCCAGATCCTGAGCAGAAGAACAAAGAACAATCCCTGCCTGATCGGAGAACCCGGGGTCGGAAAGACTGCGGTTGTGGAAGGTTTGGCGCAGATGATCGCCGGAGGCAATGTGCCGGAGACCATCGAGGGAAAACGTGTGATGACCCTGGATCTGTCCGGAATGGTAGCCGGATCCAAATACCGCGGTGAATTTGAGGAACGCATCAAGCGCGTGATCTCTGAGGTGACGGAAGACGGAAATGTGCTTCTGTTTCTGGACGAGATCCATACGATCATTGGAGCCGGTGGTGCAGAAGGAGCCATTGATGCCTCCAATATCTTAAAACCTTCCCTGGCACGTGGGGAGATCCAGCTTATTGGAGCAACCACGCGGGAAGAATACCGGAAATATATTGAAAAGGATGCGGCATTGGAACGCCGGTTCCAGCCGGTTGTAGTAGAAGAACCGACAGAGGAACAATCCATTGCTATCTTAAAGGGATTAAGTCCGAAATACGAGGCGCATCATAAAGTGACCATTACGGATGCGGCACTGGAAGCAGCCGTGCATCTGTCTGCACGTTATATTAATGATCGTTTCCTGCCGGACAAGGCGATCGATCTGATTGATGAGGCATCCTCCAAACTCAGACTCACGGCTTATGTAGAGCCGCCGGAGATCGGAAACCTTACAGAGGAGATCGAGAAGCTGGAGCTTCAAAAGGAGCAGGCAGTCAAGGCAGAGGCTTATGAAAAAGCCGGCGAGATCAAAAAGAAACAGCAAAAGAAACGCGAAAAGATCGAAAAGATCCGCGAAAAATGGCAAAAGGAAAAGACATCCAAAAAACTGATCGTTGGCGAGGGTGAGATTGCCGATGTGGTTTCCGGATGGACAAAGATCCCGGTAAGAAAATTAGAGGAGGAAGAGTCCGAGCGTCTGCGCCGTCTCGAATCCATTCTGCATGAGCGGGTTGTGGGGCAGGAAGAGGCAGTGACTGCCGTGTCAAAAGCCATTCGCAGAGGCCGCGTTGGCTTAAAGGATCCGAAACGCCCCATCGGTTCGTTCCTCTTTTTAGGGCCGACCGGTGTCGGAAAAACAGAACTGTGCAAGGCACTTGCAGAAGCCATGTTTGGCACGGAAAATGCATTGATCCGTGTCGATATGTCGGAGTATATGGAGAAACACAGTGTCTCCAAGATGATCGGCTCACCGCCAGGATATGTAGGATACGAGGAGGGAGGCCAGCTCAGTGAGAAGGTTCGCCGCAATCCGTATTCCGTGATCCTCTTTGATGAGATCGAGAAGGCACATCCGGATGTGTTCAATATCCTGCTTCAGGTGCTGGATGACGGACATATCACCGATGCCCAGGGGCGCAAGATTGATTTTAAAAATACCATTCTGATCATGACCTCCAATGCAGGCGCGGAGAATATCATTTCCCCGAAACGCCTCGGCTTTGCTTCCCATGATGATGAAAAAGAACGGTATCGTTTCATGAAGGAACGCGTTATGGAAGAAGTGAAGCGCATGTTCAAGCCGGAGTTTTTAAACCGGATCGATGAGATCATCGTCTTCCATCAGCTGTCCCAGATCCATATGAAAGAGATCGTTGACATTATGTTAAAGGGAATCTGCAAACGTACCATGACCCAGATGAACTTAAAGCTTACAGTCGATGATTCAGCCAAAGCTTACCTTGTGGAAAAGGGATATGACGAGAAATACGGTGCCCGTCCGCTGCGCCGCGCCATCCAGAATCTTTTGGAGGATAAACTTGCAGAAGCTGTGTTGGACGGCAGCGTAAAGGCAGGAGAAGACGTGACGGTCAGCAAAGATCAAAACGAAGATCAGCTAAAATTTGTGTCATTGGAACTGATAAAAAACTAGATTAATTTCAATGCATGTTGTATAATACCTTTAACTATCCGGGGCAGGGGTCTTTTCCTGTTCTGACAGTAACTAAAATACCAGGAGGGCAAACAAATGCCAGTAATCGAATCATTAATCCGCTCCGAAGCAGATGGAACCATCAGCTTTGGCAATTACAAATTAGACACCAAGAACAAGCTTGACAATTTTGAGCATGCGGGAGATTTATATAAAGTTAAGACCTTTTATGAGATCACAAAACTGGAGCGCAACGGTTCCTTCGTTTACGAATCCGTACCGGGAACCGCAGTAGAGCACTTTCTGGCAAAGCATGACGGTGTAGAGTTTACTGTATCCGGTGATAAGGATGCGCAGATCACCATCCAGTTAGAGGACGATACCGAATATGAGGTATATGTAGATGGTGCAGCAGTAGGCGGCATGAAGACCAATATGAGCGGCAAGCTTGTGGTCAGCGTGGAATTAAATGAAGGTGTTACCAGTCAGGTAAAGGTTGCAAAACGCTGATCGGTCAAAACCTTAGACAGGAAGGATCTTCATAGATATGGCAAAAGCAAAGTCAACCGTATTTTTCTGTAAGGAATGCGGATTTGAATCCAGCAAATGGCTGGGACAGTGTCCCGCCTGCAAGGAATGGAATACCCTGGTGGAGGAACCGGTGGGAAAGAAAACACCGGCTGCACGCACCGGAGGCATTTCCAGACAGCAGCTTGCAAAGCCGGTCAAGCTGGATGAAGTGTCTATCGATGAGCAGGATCGGATCCTGACCGGGTATCCGGAACTGGATCGTGTACTGGGGAGCGGCATTGTTGCCGGCTCCCTGGTTTTAGTTGGTGGAGATCCCGGAATCGGAAAGTCAACGCTCCTACTGCAGATGTGCCGGAACCTTGCAAGAGACGGGCACCGGGTTCTTTATATCTCCGGTGAGGAGTCCCTAAAACAGATCAAGATGCGGGCCGGCCGTATTGGAACCATAAGCGGAGAGCTTTTCTTTTTGTGCGAGACAAACTTAGATACCATCGAGGAATCCATTCGGGAGATCAAACCCGAAGTTGTGATCATTGACTCGATTCAAACCATGTTCCGGGAGGATGTTTCTGCAGCACCGGGAAGCGTCAGCCAGGTGCGGGAGTCCACCAATGTTCTGATGCAGATTGCCAAGGGTCTTGGTGTTTCGGTCTTTATTGTCGGTCACGTCACCAAAGAAGGCGTGGTGGCAGGCCCCAGGGTTTTGGAACATATGGTAGATACTGTTTTGTACTTTGAAGGCGAGCGAAACGCTTCCTACCGTATCTTAAGAGGTGTAAAAAACCGTTTTGGCTCCACAAATGAGATCGGCGTGTTCGAGATGCGGGAAAACGGTCTGGAAGAGGTGGCAAATCCATCGGAATATCTGCTCAGTGGCAGACCGGAGGATGCTTCCGGTGCAGTGGCTGCCTGTTCCCTGGAGGGAAGCAGGCCGATCCTTTTGGAAGTGCAGGCACTTGTGACGCAGACAAATTTCGGTATGCCAAGGCGAACTGCAGCCGGAACAGATTTTAACCGTGTCAATCTTTTGATCGCTGTCCTGGAAAAACGCTGCCGCTACGAGATGTCAAGGTATGATGCTTATGTTAATATTGCAGGCGGCATGCGCATGAACGAACCGGCGCTTGATCTTGCCATCATCATGGCTCTGGTATCCAGCATGAAGGATAAGCCGGTAAATCCAAAGTGCATCATTTTCGGTGAGGTAGGTCTTGCCGGAGAGGTGCGTGCAGTATCCCACGCCGAGCAGCGGGTACATGAGGCGGTGAAGCTTGGCTTTGAATCCTGTATCCTTCCTCAGGTATCTCTGGACAAAATGAAGAATGTGGACAGCAAGATCGCGCTCTTTGGTGTCAGCAATGTGAGAGAAGCAATTCGACTGATTTAAAGAAAAAATATATTTTTTTCAAAAAATTAAAAAAATTATTGACAGGATAAAAAATACATGCTATTATAAATGAGCGTTGAGGGAAACAGAAACAATGAGAACTCAACAAAATAGCATAGGGGATTAGTTCAATGGTAGAGCACCGGTCTCCAAAACCGTCGATGGGGGTTCGAGCCCCTCATCCCCTGCTTTAAGAAGCCAGAAATGTGGATCGTCCATGTTTCTGGCTTTTTCTTTTTGTTTTTTAAATAGTAAAGAAAAGGAGATGCTAGAGCATCTCCATAAACTGTTTTGCAGCCTGGGAAATCGGGAGACTGTCATTGCTTGCGACCACGATCTGACGGGTTGGCAGTTCTTCCTCGATCCGGACTTTAAAGAGGCTGCGCTCGTTTTCCGGAATGCAGTAATCCGGAACGAAAGCCACGCCAAGACCAATGCGTGCCAGATCGATCAAAAGATCATTGCTGGACAGTTCAATCTCGGGAACCAGATCCAGCTGATGGCGCTGGAACATGCTGTGAAGAAATTCGCTGGTGGTGCTTTTCCGGTCGAGCATCAGGATTGGAAACTGTTTTAATTCCTTTAAGCTGACTGTTTTTCCCTTTAATTCCCGATATTCGTCATTGGCCACGAAGACATCTTTAAAATCACGGATGATCCGGATGTTTTGGGTATTGGAAAGACCGGAGTTCGGATAATTTGTGATGGCAAAATCCACCTGACCGGATTCCAAAAGCTTTGCACAGGCAATGGAAGTCTGGTTGGTTACCTTGATATGTACATTGGGATAACGGCGGTGAAACTCCTTTAGATAGGGAACCAGGTAATAACGGCAGATGGTATCGCTCGCACCAATCCGAAGCTGACCACCATTTAAGGTATTGGCCTCCAAAAGCTGGTTTTCTCCCTGACGGATCAGGTTCATGGCCGGTTCGATGTGCTTTAACAGGATCTCACCTTCCGGAGTCAGTTGCACACGCTTGGTGCTGCGGATGAAAAGCGGCTGGTTCAGCTTCTTTTCCAGAACCTTGATGGACTGGCTTACCGCAGACTGTGAAATGTACAGCTGCTTGGAAGCTTCCGAGAAACTCAGGGTGTTTGCTACATGATAAAACACTTTATAAAGTTCATAATTGATATCCAATATTAGTCCTCCTTATAAAAACATCGTTATTCTATCATGCAGCTGATGAATTGTAAAGGAAAAGAAACGTAAAAATAATTGACAAGGGCAGGAATGTGGTGTAGTATTTTTATAATTATGCAGGATAGGCAAAGGCGCTGGAGGAATGGTTCAGTGCCTTTCCTTTATATTGAGGTGTGAGATGCAAAAGAAATTACATTTTCGTTATGATATGGATCTGGAATTTTCCCAAGCGGTAAGCGAGCATCATCTGATCCTTCACTGCCGTCCTATGGAACTTCCGGGACAAAGGCTGATTTCCTTTTCTTTTCGCATTTTTCCGAAAGCAGATGCATGTGAGATCCTGGATGGAGGAGGAAGCCGTTATCTTTCCTGTATGGTCAAGCCTCTCCATGATAAAATGCGGGTAGAGGCAGAGGGGACTGTGGAACGGTATGATGAAAAAGAATCGCTGTTTCATCCGGTCTTTTGCTATCCGTCTGCCTATACCGAGATGAATGAAGCAATGCAAAGTTTTATGGAAAAACAGCGACCGGAAATGACAAAAAAACAGCCGCTTAAGCAGGCTATCTTTTTAATGGATCGCATGCAGGAACACATCCGTTATGTTCCGGGAAGCACAGACACGACAACCACCGCCGGGGAAGCATTTGACCTGGGAGAAGGGGTTTGTCAGGATTACGCGCATATCCTGACAGCATTGTGCCGTTTTGCCGGGATCCCTGCCCGTTATGTGGCCGGAATGATGACCGGCGAGGGCGTTACCCATGCCTGGATCGAAATATGGGACGGGATATGCTGGCATGGACTGGATCCCACCCACAACTGCCTGACCGACTGGCGGTATATCAAATTAAATCATGGACGGGATTTTGCGGATGCTGCCGTAGATCGCGGCTGCTTTCTTGGTAAGGCCGGACAACGGCAGAAGGTTTCCATAAACGTTTATGAATAAGAACTGGGGGAAAAACTGTGAATCAGGATAACAGGATCAGGACAGTGACCGAGGTAGGACTTGCTGTCGATGAAAAATTAAGGATCTTAAAGCATGTGATCGAACCGGAGATAAAAACCGGAAAGGAAAAACGGATCTGTATCGTGACCGGCACTCACGGAGATGAGCTGGAAGGCCAGTATGTATGCTATGAACTGAACCGGATCTTACGAGAAAAAAAGGAACATTTAAAAGGAATCGTGGAAATCTATCCGGCCTTAAATCCGCTTGGAGTGGATTCCATCTCCCGCGGTGTTCCAATGTTTGACCTGGATATGAACCGGATCTTCCCGGGCAGTGAGGATGGCTCTGTGGCAGAGCATGTAGCTGCAAAGATCGTGGAGGATATCGCAGGCGCGGATCTGTGCATCGACATCCATGCGAGCAATATTTTCCTGAGGGAAATCCCACAGGCACGCATCAATGTGAATACCAAGGAGAGGCTTCTTCCGTTTGCAACGCGGCTGAACCTGGATTTTGTCTGGATCCATGCAGCGGCAACGGTTCTGGAATCCACTCTGGCACACAGCCTAAACACCATTGGCGTTCCGACCGTAGTTGTGGAAATGGGCGTAGGAATGCGGATCACAGAGTCCTTCTGTCACCAGCTGACGGACGGGATCTTTTGTGTCATGAAGGACATGGGGATCTGGGACGGAGATGTGATCTGCCCGAAAGAGCCGATCGTGTCGGATGACGGGGAGGTTGGATTTTTAAATGCCGAACATCCCGGGATTTTTGTGCCCTGTGTGGAGCATTGGAAAAATGTAGAATCGGGACAGGTGATCGGGCGGATCTTAAATCCTCTGACCGGAGAGGTGGCTCAGGAAGTGAAGTCCCCCATCCATGGCATGCTCTTTACGCTTCGTGAATATCCGGTTGTATCCTGCGGTTCACTGATCGCTAGGGTTCTGGGAGGTGACTATCATTGAGAAAAGAGACGATCTTCACACTGGAAAACTGTTACAGGGATAACATGGATGTGTATGGCTTCCACTTTGGAAAGGGCGAGAAGTCTGCCTGCATCGTCGGTGCCATGCGCGGAAATGAGGTGCAGCAGCTGTACATCTGCTCTCAGCTGGTAAAGGCATTAAAGGAACTGGAAGAAAAGGGAGCCATTGTCCATGACAATGAGATCCTTGTCATTCCTTCTGTCAATCACAGTTCCATGAACATCGGAAAGCGGTTCTGGGCAACCGACAATACCGATATCAACCGGATGTTTCCGGGATATCATGCGGGAGAGACTACCCAGCGGATCGCAGACGGTGTATTTAAGGCAATTCAGGGCTATAATTATGGCATTCAGTTTACCAGCTTTTATCTGCCGGGAGATTTTGTGCCACATGTCCGCATGATGGAGACCGGATACCAGAATGCAAGCCTGGCAAACCTGTTCGGACTGCCTTATGTGGTGATCCGTCAGCCGCAGCCGATCGACACGGCAACGCTCAATTACAACTGGCAGATCTGGAACACCAACGCATTTTCTGTTTATACCAGTGCGACCTCCCATATCGACGAGCAGGCCGCAAGAATGGCGGTTGCTTCGGTGCTTCGTTTCCTGACGCGTATGGGAATCCTTCGATATACCAGCCACAGCGGTTATATTGCAAGCGTCTTAAGGGAAGATGATCTGACCAATGTAAAGAATGACCTTCCGGGTATTTACCGCAGACATGTAGAGCCGGGGCAGGAGGTGCACCGTGGAGAAGTGCTGGCATCGATCATTGACCCGTTAGAGGGAGAGGTGATCAGCCAGATCCTGTCACCGACCGATGGCATTGTCTTTTTTGCCTATCATGAGCCGACCGTGATGGAAGGTACCATCATCTTCAAGATCATTCGCCGTCTGCATGAATAGGCAATATGGAAAATTCCCGATTTAGCTCTGCTCCGATAAAGAGGATGCAGATACAGATATAGAGCCACAGCATCAAAAGAACAACGGCAGTAAGACTTCCGTACATATAGGAAAAATTACTGAAATGTGTAAAATAAATGGAAAAAGCATAGGAAAAGACTAACCATCCGACCGCGGTAAAGACAGCTCCAAAAAGCTGCTGCCGCGGTCTTTGCTTTTTGGAAGGAACGATGGTATATAAACCTACGAAAGTCAGCAAAAATACGGCAAAGGCAAAGAGGGAGCGAAGGTGGATGACATAGCTGGCTGTCGGTGCAAGGATCGGAAAGTAACGAAAAAACATTTGTTCGATGTTCTTGCCGAAGATCAAGAGCACCATGGACATGACGCAGACCAGCATAAAGATCAGGGTATAAATAGCACACAGCAAACGCTGCAAGATGTAATTGCGATGCTTATAGTCTCCGTAGATCCGATTTAATCCACGTTCAATGCCAAGCATCCCCTTGGAGGCCGACCAGAGTGCGGTGAGCGCTGCCACAGATAAAATCGTTCCCGGTGATTTGACGTAGAGATCATCCACGATACTGGTCACCAGTGCATGGAGCATCGGCGGCATGATGCGCATCAGAGCAGATAAAAGATCGGATTTATCCACATCCGGAAGACACTGGATCAGAGTCAGAAGAAGCATGATAAAGGGAAAAAAGGCAGTGACAATAAAAAAAGAAGCCTGCGCCGCATAGACCGTGATCTCATCTTTGCTGCACCGCCTTAAAATCTGTCGTATATGGATAAAAAAAGAAATCATGGGAGGATTCTTCCTTTCTGCCGGATCATTGTTGGGAAACTGCTGTTTGCCCCTGCTACCCATAGTATCATGGACAAAAAAATATGACAAGACGTTCCTTTTATTGTGACGGTTTGGGATTTGTGTGTTATAATGATGACGATTGTGACAGCACTCTAAAAAAGTCACAAAAACCTATGAACCCGGGAGGTTTGCTATGAAACGGTTACTCCATTACATGAAGGATTACAAAAAAGAGTCGATTCTGGCACCGCTCTTTAAAATGCTGGAAGCCAGCTTTGAGCTGTTTGTACCTTTGGTTGTGGCTCAGATTGTGGATGTGGGCATCAAAGCGCAGGATGCAGGCTACATCCTGCGTATGGGTGGACTTTTAGTCCTGCTTGGCATCATTGGACTTACCTGTTCCATTACAGCCCAGTATTTTGCAGCCAAGTCGGCAGTCGGCATTGCGACTAACCTGCGAAATGATCTGTTTTTCCATATCGGTTCTCTTTCCTACAGTGAACAGGATACCATTGGAACGTCTACCCTGATCACGCGGATGACCAGCGATATCAACCAGGTGCAGTCCGGTATCAATCTGGCTTTGCGCCTGCTCCTTCGCTCTCCGTTTATCGTATTTGGTGCCATGATCATGGCATTTACGGTGAATGCGAAGGCAGCCATGGTCTTTGTTGCAGCGATTCCGGTGCTTTCTGTTATTGTATTTGGCATCATGGCCATCAGTATGCCGCTGTATAAAAAGGTGCAGAAGCAGTTAGATCATGTGACCCAGGCAACAAGAGAGAACTTAACGGGCGCACGTGTGATCCGTGCGTTTAACCGGCAGGAAGATGAGATGAAGCGTTTCGATGCTTCCAACAGCCTGTTAGTAAGACTGCAGGTCTTTGTGGGAAAGATTTCCGCTCTTATGAATCCCATGACCTATGTGGTTGTCAATCTTTCCATCATTGCAGTGGTATGGATCTCGGGAGAGCAGGTGAATGCCGGAATCATCACACAGGGTGAGACCGTAGCACTTGTAAACTACATGTCCCAGATCCTCGTAGAGCTTATTAAAATGGCAAATCTGATCGTATCCATCTCCAAGGCACTGGCCTGTGCAAACCGTATCAATGCCGTGCTGGATGAAAAGAGCAGCATTGTAAGTCCAGCTGCGACTGCAAAAAAAGAGCCCAAAACAGCTGCGGATGGAAACGCTGCGAAGGTACAGTTTGAGCATGTGAACTTCCGGTATCAGGGAGCAAAGGCAGATTCCCTGACCGACATCAGCCTGACTGTGAAAAAAGGCCAGACCATTGGCATTATCGGTGGCACAGGTTCCGGAAAAACATCCATGGTAAACCTGATTCCTCGTTTTTATGATGTGAGGGAAGGGGCTGTATTGGTAGACGGCGTGAATGTCAAGGATTATCAGCTCGAAACACTGCGGGAAAAAATTGGTGTGGTACCGCAGAAGGCCATTCTCTTTAAGGGAACCTTGCGGGAAAACATGAGGTGGGGAAAGAAGGATGCGACGGATGAAGAAATCTACCGCGCCCTGGACATTGCCCAGGCCCGTGAATTTGTAGACAGTAAGCAGATGGGGCTGGATCTTTATATCGACCAGGCAGGAAAGAATCTGTCCGGAGGTCAGAAACAGCGTCTGACCATTGCTCGTGCCCTGGTACGGGAACCGGAGATCCTGATCATGGATGACAGTGCATCGGCTTTGGATTTTGCCACCGATGCAAAGCTTCGTATGGCAATCCAGGAGGGAACGAAGGATATGACAGTCTTTATCGTATCCCAGCGTGCGACCACGATCCGCCATGCAGATCAGATCGTCGTTCTGGATGACGGTGCAGCAGTAGGGATCGGCACACATGAGGAACTGTTTGAAACTTGTGAGGTATACCGCGAGATCTGCCTGTCCCAGCTTTCCAAAGAGGAGGTGCAGTAAGATGGCGAAAATCGAGATTGGAAAACATAAATCGACCCTGAAACGGATCCTGAACTATATTGGAAGTTATAAATGGATGGTGGTACTTTCCCTGATCCTGGCAGCCCTTACGGTGGCAACCACCCTGTATGCCCCGATCCTGGTAGGAGAGGGCGTGGATCTGATCCTTGGTCCCGGTCATGTGGACTTTATCGGATTATTCCTGATCCTCAGAAAGATCGCAGTGGTCATTGCCATTACGGCTCTGGCGCAGTGGCTGATGAACCACATCAACAACCAGATCACATACCGCGTGGTGAAGGATATCCGTACCAGGGCCTTTAACCATCTGGAGACACTGCCGCTCAGTTACATTGACTCCCATCAGTATGGCGATGTGATCAGCCGGATCATTGCGGATATCGATCAGTTTTCTGAGGGACTTCTTATGGGATTTACCCAGCTCTTTACCGGTATCCTGACGATTGTCGGAACCCTGGGCTTTATGCTTACGGTCAATCCGTTTATTACGCTGGTCGTGGTCTGTGTAACGCCGCTTTCTTTGTTCGTTGCAAGTTTTATCGCAAAGAAAACCTATTCCATGTTTCAGCTTCAGTCAAAAACCAGAGGAGAACTGACGTCACTGGTAGATGAGATGATCGGCAATGAAAAAGTGGTACAGGCCTTTGCATACCAGGAGGAGGCACAGAAGCGTTTTGAAGAGATCAACGGACGTTTGCAGGGATGCAGCCTGCGTGCCATCTTCTTTTCTTCCATTACAAATCCGGCTACCAGGTTTGTCAACAGCATGGTTTATGCCTCTGTCGGTGTGGCAGGTGCATTTGCAGCGATCGGCGGCCTGCTCACGGTAGGACAGCTGTCTGCCTTCTTAAGCTACGCAAACCAGTATACAAAGCCCTTTAATGAGATTTCCGGCGTGGTAACGGAGCTACAAAATGCCTTAGCCTGTGCAGCCCGTGTATTTGAACTGATCGACGAGCCATCGTTTACCCCGGAGGATGAAGATGCAGTGACCCTCCAAAATGTGGATGGCAGCGTAAAACTGGAGCATGTGAACTTCTCTTATACACAGGATCATCCGCTGATCGAAGATCTGAACCTGGATGTAAAACCGGGTCAGCGTATTGCCATTGTAGGCCCTACCGGCTGCGGAAAGACTACTATCATCAACCTTTTGATGCGCTTTTACGATGTGCTGGGAGGATCGATCAAGGTATCCGGAGAAGATATCCGACACGTGACCAGAAAGAGCCTTCGCACCAACTATGGCATGGTTCTTCAGGAGACCTGGCTAAAAGCCGGTACCATTCGGGAGAATATTGCTTACGGAAAGCCGGACGCCACGGAGGAAGAGATCATTCGGGCGGCAAAGGATGCGCATGCGCACAGCTTTATCAAGCGGATGCCGCAGGGCTATGATACCGTGATCTCCGAGGATGGAGGAAATCTCTCCCAGGGACAAAAGCAGCTGCTTTGCATTGCAAGAGTGATGCTTTGTCTGCCTCCGATGCTGATCTTGGATGAGGCAACCTCCTCCATCGATACCCGCACCGAGATTCGTATCCAGAAAGCCTTCGCTACCATGATGAAGGGGCGTACCAGTTTTATCGTTGCGCATCGTTTGTCTACCATCCGTGAGGCAGATGTGATCTTAGTGATGAAGGATGGACATATCATCGAACAGGGTACGCATGAGTCTCTGCTTGAGAAAAACGGATTCTACGCAAACCTGTATAACAGCCAGTTTGCCGGATGAGAAGGAGTGAAACAGCATGAATTATGCGGTCATTAAGTCCGTAGATATTGCCAACGGCCCGGGGGTGCGTGTATCGCTGTTTGTCAGCGGCTGCACCCATCACTGTAAGGGATGTTTTAATGCTCAGGCCTGGGATTTTGATTATGGGGAACCCTTTACAAAGGAAATCTGGGAAAAGATCTTTGCGGATCTGGATCATGATTATGTGGAAGGGATCACCCTGCTTGGAGGAGAACCCATGGAGCCGGCAAACCAGGCCGGACTCCTGCCATTCTTGAAGGAATTAAAACAACGTTTTCCGCAGAAAACCATCTGGTGCTTTACCGGTTATGATTTTGAGAAGGATATCCTGGAACGTATGGTGAAGGAATCTGCCATAACCCGGGAACTTCTCGCACTGTTTGATGTGATGGTGGATGGAAGATTTATGGAAGAACGAAAGAATCTGAGCCTGAAATTCCGGGGTTCTGAAAACCAGAGGATCCTTGATGTGCCGTGCTCCCTTGCACAGGGAGTGGCTGTCTGGATGGAAGAGTACCGGTAAAAATGGGAGTATCCGATATGGAACAGAAGAACAAGGTGCTGTGGAAGCTTTTTGTCTCCACATTTTATCTAAGCGCGTTTACCTTTGGCGGCGGCTACGTGATCGTGTCGCTGCTCAAGAAAAAATTTGTAGATGAATATCACTGGATCGGAGAGGAGGAGATGCTCGATCTGGTTGCGATTGCCCAGTCCTCTCCGGGCGCCATTGCAGTCAATGGAGCGATTGTGGTGGGATATAAGCTTGCCGGGCTTTCCGGGACGATCATTGCCATACTGGGTACCATCATCCCGCCGTTTCTGATCATTTCGGTGATCTCGGTATGCTATAACCTTTTAAAGGATCAGGTACTTGTAAGTCAGATGCTTGAAGGAATGCAGGCCGGAGTGGGCGCTGTTATTGCCTCGGTTACCTATGAGATGGGAGTGGGGATTGTGCAGAGCCATAAGAAAACGTCGATGATGATCATGGCTGCTGCCTTTGTATCTTCCTGCATATTCGGAATCAATGTCATCTTTGTGGTGATCGCCTGCGGGCTTTTTGGCGTCGTGCAGACGTTTCTTTTTCGGAAGACTGGAAAGGAGCGGGCATAGATGATCTATCTTGAACTGTTCTTGAGCTTTCTTCAGATCGGACTTTTCAGTTTTGGCGGCGGATATGCGGCAATGCCGCTGATCAAGGGGCAGGTTGTGACTGGACACGGTTGGCTTTCCATGGCGGAATTTACAGATCTTATCACCATCTCCCAGATGACTCCGGGTCCCATAGCGGTCAATTCGGCTACCTTTGTCGGAACAAAGATAGCCGGTCTGCCCGGTGCCTTTGCGGCAACTTTGGGATGCATCCTTCCTTCCTGCGTGATCGTAACCCTGATCGCCAAACTGTATCTGAAATACCGGACCATGGACATGCTTCAGGGCGTTCTTTCTGCCCTGCGGCCTGCTGTAGTCGCCCTGATCGCTTCTGCCGGAATTTCCATCCTGATCCAGGCGTTTTGGGGCAGCGCTCCAATCCGGCTTTCCGGGACAAAATGGACCATGGCAGTCATTTTTGTTATCTGCCTTTTTCTTTTGCAGAAGGCAAGATGGAACCCGGTTCTTGTCATGGTTTTGGCCGGTGTCATGAAAGCAGTTTCTTTTTTTATATTTGGTCTATAACCTGTCCTTTTACTGGATCTCACGGATCATGCAGTACTGTTTGAGCGGAAAGTTCTGTTTCATGATCCCGTAGACTTTAAACCCCAGATTCTTATAAAATTCCACATTTTTTTCATTGTGGGTCTCCAACGAGATCATCATCCGGTGGCTGTCGGCATAGTCGATGGCCTCCTGCATCAGTCGGGCAGCAATGCCATGATGCTGCATGTTCGGATCAACAGCAAGATAAATGATATGAAGCCGCTGTTTCTGGTGCAGTTGGTCGGTCCAGCTGGAATTTAAATAATCTACCCCCTTTAAAAAGTTATGAAAGGTCTTTAAGGTTGGATCTTCCTTGATCAGGTAGGTGTCGGTTTGTAGGGTGGCTCGTGCTTCTGCAAAATAAAACTGGAAGATGTTGTAAGGCTCGGCTTCGTCGGAGACCACCAGAATGCCATTTAAATCGGGACTGTCCGAAAAAACCTCACAGGTTTCATAAAACTCATCCATATCGCAGTGAAAGAGTTCCGGCATGAGCCGTTCCCGGACATTCGGATCCGGGATCAGGGTTTCATAAAGCGGGTCATGCTTAAAACAGGTATATAACAGCTTTTCTAACTTTGGAAGATCTTCGCGCTGCACGCGGTATAGCTTATCACTTTCCATAATATCTTCAGACGGAAGCTCCGTCTGTCCTTTCTGTTTCTCATATGATCGATCGTATTAAACCAGAAACTGGTCGCGGACCAGACCAATGATCCGGTCTGTGGTCTGGATCAGGAGACGACACTGATCCTGGAAGATCCGGGTCAGGTGACTGATCTCACAAGAGAGGGTCAGTTCCTCTGAGGTGTCCTCTTTTTTCTTCAGCAGGTCTTTTACCAGCTCATACAGGTTTTCGTGGGGCATCAGGCGGTTGTATCCCCATTTTAAGCGATTCTTTGGCTGATTGAAGACATAATCCGTGAAATGTTCATACACCTCCTGGTCAAACATGAACGCGTAAGCATTGTTATCTACCTGATAGAGCTTTCTGAGGGCAGAAGAAATATCGGTTTCCTTAAGATCTTTGATGGCTCCGCCAATCAGGCTTAAATTTTTAAGCAGGATTTCATGCGGATAATGAACGCTTCCGTACCAGTCGATGCGTACCAGCTCATCCTGGGCACATTTAAAACGTCTAAGAGCCACAGCCTCAGCCGTTCTGGCACTCTGATACATGGCTTCTGCTTCGTTTGTTTTTCCATTCAAAAGAAGTGCGCGGTAGCGGCCATTTAAGCTGCTTCGGGACTCATAACGAGCATTGGCGGCATCTCTGGCCTCCACCAAAAGCTGTTCCAGTCCCGAAATTTTTTCCAACAGAGCAGCCAGGGTGATCGGGCTGATCAGATCCATGGATACGAAGGGCTTGAGGATTTCTCCATAGGCCTGATAGCCGTCCAGTGCGCGTTCCATAAGAGGAGCCGAGCATAAGGGAATGGTGCAGGTGTGATCCAGTGCCACGATCAGGAGGGCAAAAAGCTCATGGTGAAGGCGGTATACGTCTTCATCGTAAAAGTCATCGTTGTCAAACTGGGAGTGGTAATGTGTCTCCATAAAGCTTCCGCCGGTAAAGTCATTGACCATGGACGGGATCCCGGCAATGGCCATGGAAAAATCATCCGACCAGGTTTCAATGGGGGCGGTGATCCGGGTTTCTTCCGGATAGGCTTTGGTCAGATCCGGAAGTTCCGATAAATATTCTTCCAGGAAATGCGTATATTCGTAGCAGCTCCGGATGCGTGCACGGCTTCCGTGCGCCAGGGCCGGAAGTTCGAAATTCAGGTCTGCAATGACCTTTCCCACCCATTCCGGATGTGCAGTAAACACCTGTTCGTATGCGCCGGTCGACCAGTCGAAGTTGGAATCTGCAACCCCCCATTCTTCTGCGGCCATGGCGCAGAGTACGATGGTATTTTGCGGCTTCATGCCACTTGCAAGAAGTGCCTTTGCAATGCCAAACATCATGGCCACAGCAGTGTTGTCATCCTGAAAGCCGCTGAAGTAGGAGTCATAGTGGGCGGAGAGCAGCACGATGCGATCCGGATGTTTTCCCGGGATGGTTCCCACAATGTTGTAGGTTACTGTGTTCCGGGTTACGCGCGTGTCTGCATCCAGCGTTACGGTGATTTCCGATTCGTTCCGTAGCATCTGTTTGAGCGGTTTTGCATCCTTTCTGGAAATGGAGAAGGCAGGGGCGTCCTCCGGTCCTGCGATGTCCTGTGCATTTAAAGCCTCATCATCAATCTCGCCATATCCGCCGCTTTGTACGGCAATGAGTGCTGCCGCACCTTTTAAATGTGCCTGGTAAACCGGATAGTTGATCCACCATTCATCCCGCTGGTTGATGTCCACCAGAACCAGCTTTCCTGTGACATCCTTTCCTTCATAGTCCGAAGCAGTGCCTTTTCCCAGATACATGATGGAAAAATCCTGCGGGCCGTTGGTTATAAAGGTGGTCTGGTAGGCACCAAGCTGGATCTCTTTTTTGCTGTCGTCTGCGTCTCGGTAAGAGAGGATTGCTTTTTTAAATTCCCATCCGTCTACCAGGATGGCATCCTTTCGCACATCGGAAAGTCCGATGGCTTCCATTTCCTGTTTTAACATTTCTCCGGTCTCAAACTCAGCCTTCGAGCCGGCTGAGCGGTATCCGAGAACCGGATTGCTGCGAAACTCCTCCATGCGTTTGGCAAGCTTGTAGGAGTAATCTATATCGATATTTTTTAATATGGTTTCCTGTAAATCCATGTATTAACCTCCATTATGTCATCTGTCTCAGGTTCACAAGCATTATAGCACCGAAAGAGGAAACTGTATATGCTGATAAAAATTTCTTAAAAAATGCTCTTGCATTTGCATGGAATCTGTGCCATACTATCTCCAACAGAATAAAAATCTTCAGGGCGGAGTGAAATTCTCCACCGGTGGTAAAGCCCACGAGCCGCAAGGCATGATTCGGTGCAATTCCGAAGCCGACAGTATAGTCTGGATGAAAGAAGAAAGTGATATACGTTTGAATCGAACAGATCAAACCTGTGTGATCTTACAAAATGAACGCTCTGGAATGCAAATTCCGGAGCTTTTTTGTGTCATCCATGGGAAGGTGTTGTGTTACATTTTTTGATGTTCCGGTTCAAAAACAGTGCATATCAAAACAAAGCAGATCCTGAAGCCACAAAGCTTTGGGATCTGCTTTTTCTCTTTTTACCTGAAGGAGGAAGGGAGGAAGCATGTTTTGACGGATGAGGAGTATATGAAACGCGCAATGGAACTTGCAAGGCTGGGAGAGGGCTTTACCAGTCCCAATCCACTTGTGGGCGCCGTGGTGGTAAAGCATGGAAAAATCATCGGGGAAGGCTACCATGCACGGTATGGGGAAGCACATGCAGAGCGCAATGCCTTAAACCATTGTATAGAGACGGCCAAGGGAGCCGATCTGTATGTGACGCTGGAACCCTGCTGCCATTATGGAAAACAGCCGCCCTGCGTGGAGGCCATTGTGCAGGCAGGGATCCGGCGGGTGTTTGTTGGATCGGATGATCCAAATCCCCTGGTTGCAGGAAAGGGAATCCGTTATCTAAGGGAGCGTGGGATCGTGGTAAAAACACACGTTCTAAAGGAAGAATGTGACCGGCTTAATCCAATATTTTTCCATTATATCCAAACCCAAACACCATATGTGGTCATGAAATATGCCATGACCATGGATGGCAAGATCGCAGCCTATACCGGTGCCTCCAAATGGGTGACCGGAGAAGAGGCCAGAAACGAAGTGCAAAAGGAACGGCACCGTTACCGTGGGATCATGGTGGGTGTAGGAACAGTGCTTGCAGACGACCCGATGTTAAACTGCAGGATGCCCGGAGGAAGAAATCCGGTGCGGATCATCTGCGATACCCATCTTCGGACACCGATAACGGCAAAGGTGGTTGCGACGGCCAGGGAAATTCCAACGATCCTTGCAGTCTGTGTGCCGGATGAAGGAAAGACACGATATCAGCCCTATAAGGAGGCCGGATGTCAGATCCTTGAGGTGCCTCAAAAAGACGGTCATGTAGATCTTTTGACCTGCATGGAAAAACTTGGAGCCATGCAGATCGACAGCATTTTGCTGGAGGGCGGAGGCACCTTGAACTGGGCAGCCTTAGAGAGTGGAATCGTTCGTGAGGTACACGCTTATGTGGCGCCAAAACTTTTTGGAGGGGCACTTGCAAAGACCCCGGTGGAGGGCGAAGGCGTGTCTGATCCATCCGAAGCTGTGCGTCTGAATATCCGCAAGATAAAACAACTTGGAGAAGATCTTTTGATCGAAAGCGAGGTGCAGCATGTTTACAGGGATTGTTGAGGAAATGGGAATCTTAAAAAAAATAGTCCGGGGCGCTCATTCTGCGGTGCTTACGATTGAGGCCAAGCTTGTGCTTTCGGATGCGGAGGTAGGAGACAGCATTGCAGTAAACGGCGTCTGCCTGACGGTTACAAGCCTTGGAGTTTCCCATTTTACGGCTGACGTGATGCATGAAACCTTAAACCGCTCTTCCTTAAAAAATGTCAGCCCCGGAGCGTATGTTAACCTGGAACGCGCCATGAAAGCCGACGGACGGTTTGGCGGCCATATCGTAAGCGGTCATGTGGATGGAACCGGAGTGATCGAAAGGATCCGAAAGGATGACAATGCCTTCTGGTTTGCCATCCATGCAGACAAAAAGCTGCTTCGCTATATTGTCGAAAAGGGATCCATCACGATCGATGGCATCAGCCTGACTGTGGCTTCGGTTACGGCAGACAGTTTTTCGGTCTCCATAATTCCCCATACGCTTTTTCATACCACACTGGGAGAGCGGCATTGTGGTGACCTGGTAAATCTAGAGACCGATCTAGTCGGAAAATATGTAGAGAAACTTCTCGGGTTGCAGGAAACGAAGGAAGAACAAGAAAGCGAAGCAGAGTTCAAAGGCAAACAAGACCAGCATATAACAAAAGAATTTCTGATGAAATACGGATTTTAAAGGATAAAGGAGGAGATTGCCATGATTGAGTATCATACGGTGGAAGAAGCTCTGGAGGAGCTGAAAAAGGGACATATCATTCTGGTGACGGATGACGAAAACCGGGAGAACGAGGGAGATTTTATCTGCGCTGCGGAATATGCCACAACAGAAAATATTAATTTTATGGCGACACATGGAAAAGGACTGATCTGCATGCCGATGTCGGCGGAATATGCCGGACGACTGCAGTTTCCCCAGATGGTTTCCAACAATACAGACAATCACGAAACAGCATTTACGGTTTCTGTTGATTATGTGGGTACCACAACCGGAATCTCGGCAGCAGAGCGGTCGATGACGGCGCTTCACTGCGTAAGTGATCAGGCAAAACCGGAAGATTTCCGAAGACCCGGACATATGTTCCCGCTGGTGGCAAAGAAAAACGGAGTGTTAGAGCGCAATGGGCATACGGAAGCCACGGTGGATCTGTGCAGGCTGGCAGGACTGAAGGAATGCGGTCTCTGCTGTGAGATCATGCGGGAAGACGGCACGATGATGCGAAGCTTGGAGCTTTTTGAACTGGCACGCAAATGGAATCTCAAATTCATTACCATTAAGGCCTTGCAGAACTACCGGAAATGCCATGAAAAGCTGGTAGATCGGGTAACCGTGACGCGGATGCCTACCAAATACGGGGAATTTGTGGCTTATGGCTATGTGAACCGCTTAAACGGAGAACATCATGTGGCGCTGGTAAAGGGAGAAGTCGGTGACGGGGAAGAACTCCTGTGCCGGATCCATTCAGAATGTCTGACCGGGGATACCTTCGGTTCCCTGCGCTGTGACTGCGGGCAGCAGTTTGCGGCAGCCATGACGCAGATCGAACAGGAAGGTCGGGGGATCCTCCTTTATATGCGACAGGAAGGCCGCGGGATCGGGCTGATCAATAAACTGAAGGCTTACGAACTTCAGGAACAGGGAATGGACACTTTGGAGGCCAATCTGGCACTGGGCTTTGCCGGAGATGAACGGGAATATTACATCGGAGCCCAGATTTTAAAAGATCTTGGAGTCAAAAGCATGCAGCTTCTTACCAACAACCCAGATAAGGTATACCAGCTTTCTGAGTTTGGCATGACGATCAAGGAGCGGGTGCCGATCCAGATGAGTGCGACCAAATATGATCTCTTCTATTTAAAAACCAAGCAGCAGCGCATGGGACATCTGCTGCGGTATTAAAAGATCAGGCGTAAAGAAAGAAGAAAAGAGAGGAAAAAAAGATGAGAGTACTGGAAGGAAATGTAGTAGCAAAAGGAATCCGTGTGGGGATCGTAGCAGCAAGATTTAATGAGTTTATCACTTCAAAACTGGTGGGTGGTGCCTTGGATGGCCTGAAGCGTCATGATGTCCGTGAGGAGGATATTGATGTAGCCTGGGTTCCCGGAGCATTTGAGATCCCGCTGATCGCCTCCAAAATGGCCAAGAGTAAAAAATATGATGCCGTAATCTGCGTTGGTGCCGTGATCCGCGGCAGCACAAGCCATTATGACTATGTGTGCAGCGAGGTTTCCAAAGGAATTGCCAATGTTTCTTTGAACAGTGACATTCCGGTCATGTTTGGTGTATTGACCACGGATAATTTGGAGCAGGCGATCGAGCGCGCAGGAAGTAAGGCAGGAAACAAGGGATATGAGTGTGCTACAGGAGCCATTGAGATGGTAAACCTGATCCGCTGCCTGGAAGCGTAGCGATTAACAGAAAGAAACGATTGACGAATCTCATTTTTCAGGTACAATGAAAGAAGTGTGTTATAGTTCGCGTAATGCATGGACTGTAACAGAAGTGCGAATGAACAGGAAAGTGAGGAATCAATATGTTAAAACAGGTATCTGTTTATGCAGAAAATAAAAAGGGCGCATTAAAGACTATTACCGAGATCCTGACTGAGGCTGATATCAACATCCTCGGATCCGTCACCAATGACAGTGCGGAGTATGGAATTGTCCGCATGGTTGTTACGGAGCCGGAAAAGACTCAGGAAATCTTACAAAAAGCCGGTTATCTCTGCCGTCTGACCAATGTGCTGGGAATTGAGGTCACAGATGAGGTGGGAAGCTTAAACCGTGTCCTGGCTGCCTTTTTGGAAAGCAATATCAATGTGAATTATCAATATCTCTCCTTCAACCGCCAGTCCGGAAAGCCGGTCATGGTGCTCCATACGGATGACTGCGAGTTTGTGGAAAAATGCCTGGCTGCAAAAGGCTTTGAGATGACGGAAGTATAGGCGCAGGAGTACAACATGAAATTTGACAAACTGGAACAGAATCTCATTGATATGATCAAGGAGGAACAGGCAAAGCTTGGCTACCGGAAAGAAAAGATCCGCCTGTATTATCCTTTAAGTTCGCTGAACCATCTGACGGGGGAAAATCTGGATGAGCAGGATATGCTGACACTTTTGTCTGGCTTTGGTGCGCAGGCAGAAGATCGTCTGGGCAATGTAAGTGTTACGGCAAATAAAGAACGGTTTTGTTTTTTAATCCCGGAAGAGGGCGTGGAGTATGTAAAAGAGCATACCAGTCCAAATGAATTTATCCATAAACTTGTGGAGCTTATCGGAAATCACGGGTGCACCATGGATCAGATCCGGAACCTGTTTGAAAACCAGCCATATCCGGTGCATGTGGAGCCGGTGGATAACGGAGAATTTGACATCCTGATCCGTTTTGGAGAGGCTGCTAACGATCCTTATTATTATTGCTTTAAGGATGAGGGCTGCCATATCATCTATCACCGTTTTCTTCCGGAGGATTATGCGGATTTTGAGTTCTGACGAACATGGTTTGACAAAACAAAAAGGAAAACAGGAGAGACGATATGCCAGTATTTGACTTCAGTGATGCGCCGGATCGCAAAAATCCGGCCGAATGCACCTATACCACCTTTCAGTCCGGAGAACGACAGGCTACTCCGGAAAAACCGATCCTTATTCTGGACAACAGTAAGGAACCATGGCCGCATCATTCCTGCGGCATGTTCACCAATCCGATCAAGCGCACAACCTTTGAATTTTCCAGGGAAGGCGGCACGGTCTGCGCAGATATCTTAAAGATCGATGCCCGCTTTGTCAGTCTGTTAAAATGGCTTGGGGAAAATCATATCAGCGTGCGTCTGTCCGGTGAAAACCGAAAGGAAGGCTATGCAGTATACAAGATCCGTGAGACTGCCTTTGGGGGAGATACCAAGCTTTCTGCTGAGGATGGATTTTTGCAGTTTATGATTGAGCGTCTGTTTGCAAGCGACGCGCCGGGAGAAGAATCCACCGATGAAAGCCTCGAGGAGGCGGGCGATGACATGAAGCTTACCAGCCTCCAGAGCATTACGGATTTCATGAACTGCGCAGGACGCACCCTGCCGGATAATATCCGCCTCTGGGCAAGACGAAACCTGGCTGTGGCGCGTTCCCACGAGGTATCCCCGGAGGAACGCCGCCATGCACAGCGTGCACTGTCCATCATGATGAACGTGCAGTGGAGAAGCAATTATTTTGAATCCATTGATCCGAAGGAGGCTCGCCGCATCCTTGATGAAGAGCTGTATGGCATGGAACGGGTGAAGCAGCGCATCATCGAGACCATCATCCAGATCAACCGCACGCACACCCTGCCGGCCTATGGTCTTTTGCTGGTAGGCCCTGCCGGAACCGGAAAATCTCAGATTGCTTATGCGGTGGCACGGATCTTAAAGCTTCCGTGGACGACCCTGGATATGAGTTCCATCAATGATCCGGAACAGCTGACCGGAAGTTCCCGTATCTATGCCAATGCAAAACCGGGGATCATCATGGATGCTTTCTCCGTTGCGGGAGAATCCAATCTGGTCTTTATCATCAATGAGCTTGACAAGGCTGCTTCCGGAAAGGGAAATGGCAATCCGGCGGATGTGCTGTTAACGCTTCTAGACAACCTTGGATTTACCGATAACTACATGGAATGTATGATCCCGACGGTTGGCGTTTATCCGATCGCCACGGCAAATGACAAATCCCAGATCAGCGCTCCGCTTATGTCGCGGTTTGCAGTGATCGATATTCCGGATTACACAGATGAAGAAAAGAAAATTATCTTTTCGAAGTTTGCGCTTCCAAAGGTATTAAAGCGGATGGGTCTTGCACCGGAAGAATGCGTGATCGCTCCGGACGGGCTTGATGCCGTGGTGGAATTCTTTGCAGGAACGAGCGGGATCCGTGACCTGGAGCAGGCGGCCGAGCATATCGCGGCCAATGCCCTGTATCAGATTGAAGTAGATCATCTATCTTCTGTGGTTTTTGACCGGGCAGGCGTTATGGAATTGCTTGGAGCATGATCGTTGTTGAGATGGGATCCATCAGCAGAAATGCAGATGGATCCCTGACAGAAAACGCTGTGCAAAAAAATTCAAATTGTTGTTGACAATTCACACAATTTATACTATACTACTGAACGTAGCGAGGCGTGGCTCAGTTTGGTAGAGCGCTGCGTTCGGGACGCAGAGGTCGCAAGTTCGAATCTTGTCGCCTCGATTCATTTCAGGCTCGGCCTGAAATATGGCCTCATGGTCAAGCGGTTAAGACGACGCCCTCTCACGGCGTAAACTCGGGTTCGATTCCCGATGAGGTCATTGCTTTGGAAGTTAATTCCAAAGCATTTTTCGTAACATAGAGGTTGCTTCTGTAGCGCAGTTGGTAGCGCAACGCATTCGTAATGCGTGGGTCGCCGGTTCGAGTCCGGCCAGGAGCTTATAGTGAAACCCCTTGAGAAATCAAGGGGTTTTCGTGTTTTATGGGGCAGAAACAGTGAAGCAAAATGGACTCAAAAACAGGGCTTTGTCTACTATTTGTCTACTGTTTCATTTTATAGTGTCTTTCTCAACTGTTCGGAAATTCCGAATAGTTGAGCGAAGGAAGTCGTTAAGCACGACTTCCCTATAAAAGCACTATTGAGCGGCTTTATTCTCTTCGCTGACATGAAGATAATTCATGAGGGCAAGTTGGAAAATTCGGGAACAGTTAACTCCATCTTCATCTGCTTTAGCAGCCAGCCAGGCAGGAAGTGACAGTGTTTTTTTGACAAAGCGGCTATTGATCTTTTCACGGATCGGTGGCATGAAGACCTCGATTAAGGCAGGTACTTCATTTGCCTCCAGGTGAAGAGCAGTAATAGGAGTCGGTGTTGGAAGTTCTTCACCATCCTGTTCCATTCCCCAGATGTGCAGGCCAAGGGCTTCTCTTGCGTTTTTTAAGGCACCTTCGGTATCGTCTTTATCTGCGCAAGGATAGCAGCCTGGTAAATCAGGAAACTCAATGCTGATACCGTCTTCGTTATAAGAAAAAACAGCTACGTAGGCATAACGATCTTTAAACATAATAAACACCTCCATTGTGGTACAGGGGAGTTACGGAAACGTAACTCCGGCCTGTTTTGAAATACTTTGTAAGGTTTTGATTGGAATATCTTTTCGAGGATGGGTAACGGTTATGCGGCCTTTTTTGGTTGGATGTTTGAATTGATGATGATCACCAACGCAAGCGACTTCGTACCATCCATCTTTTTTTAAGATTGCGATCACTTCTCTGGATGAATAGCTTTTCATGATTCTCCTCCTTACATAGTATATTATAATACACAATAAATTATGTGTCAACGATAAAATACATAATTTATTACATATTCTTATTTTCTCTTATTCTTAACAAATTCAGCGAACTGGCGAATCTCATCCAGTTCATCTTCGGTGTATTCATCACCATCGAAGTGGGCAGCGATGGTGGTAGGCGGATCATTTACAGCATCATCAGCCAAATAATCTAATGTGCAATTAAAATAAGTACACAATTTCTTTAAAGTCGAAAGTTTTGCATTTTCTGATCCCTTCTTATAAAAACCGTCGATAGTGGTGTACGGAACTCCGGACTCCCTGGCTAAATCTGCCTTGTTGATGTTTCGTTCTTTCATTAAGAGATCTAATTTATCTGTCAATCCCATGTGGATACCTCCTTCATGGCTTCATGATACTACGAAAAATATACTTTGTAAATAATGAATTACCCTGTAAAGTAAAAAATATTACGTTTTAGGGTTGGTAAATATGTTACAGGGTAATTTGAGGAGGTGATGAAGGTGTTCAATAATTTAAATGCCGAGATGGCAAGAAAAAAAGTTTCTATTAAAGCGTTAGCCGGAGCGACAGGTATCAATTTTAGCGTAGGCGGCAAGGGATACAACTGGGACAGGATCCCGCTGATCCCGTT
>CAVIHW010000006.1:0-78550 GCA_963642615.1 Oscillospiraceae bacterium
GTAAGGCAACGGACTCTGACTCCGTCATTTCAAGGTTCGAATCCTTGTAGCCCAGCTTCTAAGGCCTCCGGAATCCGGAGGCCTTTCTTCTTTTTCTTTCTTTTTATGGAAAAACAGTTGAGAATCCGAAAGGAATGTGCGATAATAAGGAACGATTTCCATTTTGGGTTCAAAGGGAGGGTCAGCTATGTATTCGTTTGACAGCAGGGTTCGTTACAGTGAGGTGGATGAAGACCGGAAGCTTTCCCTGACCGGGGTGATCAATTATATGCAGGATTGTTCGACCTTTCAGTCGGAGGATTTGCATATGGGGATTGATTATCTGACAAAGAAGCACCGGGCATGGCTTTTATCTTCCTGGCAGATCGTTGTAGATCGTTATCCGAAGCTGGGCGAGTGCATCAAGGTGAGTACCTGGCCCTATGCATTTAAGGGCATCTACGGATACCGCAATTTTACGATCCGGGATCAGGAAGGAAATTACCTGGTACGAGCCAATTCCAACTGGTTCTTTTACGATACGGAGCATGGGATTCCGGCACGTGTGGGCGAAGAGGACGTTCGGGGATATGGCGTAGGAAAGGAAGAAAAGCTTTCTATGGATTATGCACCGAGAAGGATTCCGGTTCCTGCAGAATATGAGGAATATCCGGCTATTTCGGTGGCGGCACATCAGATTGACACCAACCATCATGTGAACAATGCCCAGTATGTGGAGATCGCACGCGAGGTATTGCCCGCAGGACTCTGCATCCGTGAGATCCGGGTAGAGTATAAGAAAGCGGCAGTGCTGGGTGATCAGATCATTCCGCGCGTCAGCGTGGAGGCAGGCTGTTATACAACAGCTCTGTGTGATACAGAAGGAAAGCCTTATGCAGTCGTATGGCTGCGCACAGGCAGATAAGCGGTCGTGAGGGAACGACCAGAAAGAGAGACCAGATGATTGAATTAGGAAAGATACAGCCCCTTGTAGTTCAGAGAGAAAAAGAATTCGGAGTGTATCTTGGCGAGAAGAAGGAGGACAAAAACTCGGTTCTTCTGCCGAAAAAACAGGTGCCGGAGGGCACAAAGACGGGAGATACTCTGGAAGTGTTTGTATACAAAGATTCCCAGGATCGCCTGATCGCAACCACCAACAAGCCAAAGCTTCAGGTGGGGGAGACTGCCGTATTGACAGTCAGGGATGTGGCAAAGATCGGAGCATTTCTGGACATGGGTCTGGAAAAAGATCTGCTGCTTCCTTTTAAAGAACAAAATCACAAGGTGCGCCAGGGAGAAAGCTGTCTGGTAGCCCTTTACGTAGACAAGAGCCAGAGACTGGCTGCTACCATGAATGTATATTCTTATATGAGTGCAGAGTCTCCGTATCAGAAAGACGACAAGGTACAGGGAACCATCTACGAGATCAACGAGAATCTGGGAGCGTTCGTTGCGGTGGACAACCGTTATTACGGGCTGATCCCGAAAAAAGAATTCTACGGGGATTTCCATCTCGGTGATGTGATCGAGGCACGGGTGGTTAAGGTGCGCGAGGATGGCAAGCTGGATCTGAGCCCGCGCCAGAAAGCATATATGCAGATGGATGCCGATGCCGAGCTGGTGTTAAAGGTGATCGATGAGTTTGACGGTGTGCTTCCGTTCAACGACAAGGCAAGACCGGAGACCATCATGCGGGAATTCAAATTGAGCAAAAATGCTTTTAAGCGTGCAGTCGGAAAATTATTGAAAGAACGAAAAGTCCGTATTACGGAGAAAACCATAGAGAGAATATAGGAGGATAGTTTTGGACACGATAGAATACTATAATAAGTATGCGTCGCGAATTTTTGAGGATACGGTGGACCGGGACATGGAGCCGCAGCGGGAGGATTTTTTAGAGGAACTCCGCGAGATTGACGGTGATACCATCCTGGATCTCGGATGCGGCTCCGGCCGCGACAGTCTGGCATTTTATGAGCAGGGCTTTGATGTGACCCCGCTTGATGCATCGGAGGAGATGTGCAAGCTTGCGGAGATCCACACGGGGCTTGAAGTGCTGTGCATGGAATATGAGGACATGGAGTTTGACGATGCCTTTGACGGCATCTGGGGAAACGAGGCTCTCATCCATGTGCCGGAGGACGAACTGCCGGATATCCTGGAAAAACTGACCGAGGCACTGTGCCAGAACGGAATCTTATTCCTTTCTTTTCAGGAAGGAGACTTTGAAGGACAGCGAAGCGGACGATATTTCTGCGAATACAGACGGGAAGAGCTGGAACGCATCCTTAGGGAAACCGGCCGCCTGAAGATTTTAAAAGTCTGGACCACGGCAGATGAAGACCGGGAAGAGGGAGCGAAACTTTTAAACGTGCTTGCAAAAA
The DNA here is from genome assembly GCA_963642615.1 of Oscillospiraceae bacterium. GTDB lineage: Bacteria > Bacillota > Clostridia > Lachnospirales > Lachnospiraceae > Brotaphodocola. The sequence goes on from CAVIHW010000006.1 coordinate 2,364, forward strand.
AAATATCCTGATAACCCCGGGACAGTAAAAATGCACAATAAAACCTTAAAAAAAGCAGGCGGGTATTGGATACTTGCTTGCTTTTTTCTGCAAAGTGCATTAAAATATACAATAAGGGTTCGTTTGGATTTGTGAGTTTTTACAAAACGGGGCGGCATTACAAAATAGGATTAAGGAGTGAATATTATGATTTCAAACCAGATTCTTCAGACAACCATTGACGGACTGAAGGGAATCACCAGGATTGACCTGTGTATCTGTGATACAGAAGGAAAGGTGCTGGCTTCCACATTTCCGGAGGCAGAAGAGTACGAAAATTCGATCCTTTCTTTTGTAGAATCACCGGCAGACAGTCAGGTGATCCAGGGATATCAGTTCTTCAAGGTGTTCGATGAGCATCAGCTGGAATACATCCTGCTTGCAAAGGGCAGCAGTGATGATGTTTACATGGTAGGAAAACTGGCAGCATTCCAGATCCAGAATCTTCTGGTAGCCTATAAAGAACGCTTTGATAAAGACAATTTTATCAAAAACCTGCTTCTTGACAATCTGCTTCTGGTAGACATCTACAACCGGGCAAAGAAGCTGCATATTGAGACGAATGTGCGCAGGGTAGTATTTTTGATCGAAACAAAACAGGAAAAGGATGTCAATGCACTCGAGACTGTGCGCAGCCTTTTTGCAACGAAGACCAAAGACTTTATTACCGCAGTAGATGAAAAGAATATCATCCTGGTAAAGGAAGTAAAACCGAATGAAGATTATGCGGATCTGGAAAAAACAGCCAATGTGATCTTAGACATGCTCAGTTCTGAGGCTATGACTCGTGTGCGCGTCTCCTACGGTACCGTGGTCAATGATATTAAAGAGGTTTCCCGTTCCTATAAGGAAGCGAAGATGGCTCTGGATGTCGGCAAGATCTTTTATAACGGCAAGAACGTGGTTGCATACGGAACTCTTGGAATCGGCCGTCTGATCTATCAGCTGCCGCTGCCGCTGTGCCGCATGTTTATCCGTGAGATCTTTGATGGTAAGTCTCCGGACGAGTTTGACGAGGAGACATTGACCACCATCAACAAGTTTTTTGAAAACAGCTTAAACGTATCCGAGACATCCCGCCAGCTCTATATCCACAGAAATACTCTGGTATATCGTCTGGATAAGCTCCAGAAGAGCACCGGACTGGATCTTCGCGTCTTTGAAGATGCGATCACCTTCAAGATCGCGCTGATGGTTGTCAAGTACATGAAATATATGGAGAACCTGGACTACTGATCATGATAGAAATTCGTAATATAAGCAAAACATATGATAATGGAAGCAAGGCCCTCAAGGACATTGATATCTCCATCGAGGACGGAGAGTTTGTTTTTATCATGGGACGGAGCGGATCGGGAAAGTCAACCCTGATCCGTCTCCTTCTCAAAGAGGCAGAGCCATCCTCCGGGCGTATTGTGGTCAATGACATGGATCTTCAGAAGATGCCGCGCAGATATATCCCGAAGTACCGCAGACGTATCGGCGTGGTCTTTCAGGACTTCCGTCTGTTAAAAGATCGCAGTGTATTTGAAAATGTGGCATTTGCCCAGCGTGTGGTGGGCGCTTCTTCCAGAAAAATACGGGAAGATGTTCCGCGCATGTTAAAGCTGGTTGGATTGTCTTCGAAGTATAAGTCTTTTCCGCATCAGCTTTCCGGCGGAGAACAGCAGCGTGTGGCGATCGCAAGAGCACTGATCAACCGGCCGGAGGTGCTTCTTGCCGATGAGCCGACAGGAAACCTGGATCATGAAAATGCGGCAGAGATCATGAAACTTCTGGAACGGATCAATAAGCTTGGAACAACGGTTGTGGTCGTAACCCACAGTCAGGAAATTGTAGATCAGATGGGCAAGCGTGTCATTACCCTGAATAAGGGGCGTCTGGTGAGTGACGAGAGAAAGGGCGGATCTGACCGTGAAGATTAGTACGTTTGTGTATTGTATCAAAGAAGGCATGAAAAATATATGCAGAAACATCTGGTTTTCGCTTGCTTCTGTGGCGACGATTTCTGCATGTATTTTTTTGTTTTGCCTGTTTTTTTCGATCATTGCCAATATCCAGTATATGGTGAAGCATGTAGAGAGCACGGTGGGGATCACGGTGCTGTTTGATGAAGATTTAACCGAGGAAGATATCCAGAGTCTGGGGGAGGTCATCCACCAGCGGCCGGAGATCCGGGAAATGTATTACATTTCTGCAGAGGATGCCTGGAATTCCTTTAAGGAAGAATATTTTGCCGGTCATGAGGAACTGGCCGAGGGCTTTGCAGAGGATAATCCGCTGGCAGGTTCTGCTTCCTATGAGATTTATTTAAATGATATCTCCCAGCAGGATGAAATGGTTGCCTATCTGGAAGGGCTGGATGGTGTACGCCAGGTCAATTATTCCAATTCGGCAGTAGCCGGATTTTCCGGATTTAACAGGGTGATCGGTGTGCTTTCCTCGCTGATCATTGGCGTATTGCTGGCCGTATCCTTATTCCTGATCAACAATACCATCTCGGTGGCAGCGGCATTTCGCAGACAGGAGTGTCAGATCATGCGTCTCATCGGTGCGACCAATTTCATGATCCGCGCACCCTTCATTGTGGAAGGCGTGATGATCGGCCTGATCGGAGCGATGATTCCGCTGGTGGGAGATTATTTTCTTTATACCAAGGGAATCGTCTATCTTTCGGAACGGTTTCATGTGCTGTCCAACCTGTTTAGCTTTGTTCCGGTAGGAGAGATCTATCCGCTTATGATCGGAGCAGCCCTGATCCTTGGTGTGGGGATCGGATTTTTCGGAAGCTTTTTTACCATCCGCAAATATATGAAGGTGTAATGATGCATAGAACGAAATGGACAAGAATGAGAAAGCGCATGATGGCAGGCCTGCTTGGCGCGGTGCTTGCCATGTCTTCGCTTCAGACAGCATATGCAACAAAAAAGGATGTGGAGATTGCCAAACAGAAGGTAAGCTCCATTGAGGAAGAAAAGAAAAAAGTCCAGGCTACGATCAAAAACCTGGAAGGGTTAAAGAGCGATGCCGCTGCTTATGTCAAGGAACTCGACAGCAGTCTGACAAAGCTGGAGGGAGAGCTTGATGATCTTGCATCTCAGATCAGTAACAAGGAACAGGAGATCGCGGATACCGGCGTTGCTTTGGAACAGGCAAAGGAGACAGAAAATAAACAGTATGCCGATATGAAGCTGCGTATCAAATACATGTATGAACGCGGCAATACCAGCTATATTGATCTTTTGTTTCAGGCAGCAGACATGGTTCAGCTCATGAACCGGGCAGAATATATCAATCAGATCTCGGATTATGACAGAAAACAGCTGGATGCATACGAAGAAACAAGACAGACGATCGCAGCAGAAGAAGAGAAACTGAAAAATGACCGCGAGCAGCTTTTAGACATGCAGGAAAAGACAAAGGCCAAACAGGCCTCCGTACAGACCCTGCGTGCCCAGAAAAACAAGGAACTGCAAAATTACCAGGGACAGATCAACACTGCCCAGAATCAGGTAGATCAGTATAATGCTGACCTGGCGGCTCAGGAAAACAAGATCAAACAGATCGAGGCTGAGATCAAGCGCAAGGAAGAAGAGGAGCGAAAGAAGGCAGAGGCCGCCAGAAAAGCAGCGGAGGAAGCCAGAAAGAAGGCAGAGGCAGAAGGAAAGAAGGTTTCTGCAACCGAAAAGGCTGCTTCCTACAATGTGAGCAGCCTCGGAAGTATCAGCTTCAAATGGCCTTGCCCGTCAAGCAGCAGGATCACATCGGGATTTGGAAGCAGGACATCACCGACCAAGGGAGCATCCAGCAACCATCAGGGCATTGATATTTCCGCTTCGACCGGTGCAGCCATTGTGGCAGCCGCGTCCGGTACGGTCGTGGTATCTACCTATAGCTACTCTGCAGGAAATTATGTCATGATCAGTCATGGCGGCGGAATCTATACGGTCTATATGCATTGTTCCAAGCTTCTGGTTTCGGAAGGGGATACCGTAAAGCAGGGACAGACCATTGCCAAGGTCGGTTCCACCGGATATTCCACCGGATCGCATCTGCATTTTGGCATTCGTTCCGGCGGACGTTATGTAAATCCACAGTCCTATGTGAGTCCGTAAACGGACAGATCGCAGTTTGTGCAGTGCACTAGCATGCAACAGGATCCTACAGAATAGACAGACGAGGTGACAGCATTGGAGAAAGAAAATCAGGACAGGATGAAGTTTTGGAAGGGGGTTGCAGCGGGGGTTCTTGTGACAGCAGTGGCAGGGGGCGGGCTCTTTGCCGGTATTTCCATGGCAGGACGCCCTGTGATGCAGAGTCAGAAAACAAGTACAGCGACAGTCAGTTCCGGCAGTGATGCCGTCCGGACACAGATCGACTTAAAAAAGGTGAATGCAAAGCTTTCCGTGCTCCAGCAGATCGTTGACCGGTATTTTCTATTTGATGAAGATGCCGAGCAGGTGGAGACCGGTATCTACAAAGGCATGCTGTATGGGCTGGATGATCCGTATACCGTTTATTATACACCGGACGAGTACAATTCCATGACGGAGTCGACCACCGGACTGTATTGCGGTATTGGCGTCCTGGTCAGCCAGAATGTACAAACCGGAGCCATGACGGTACTGCGTGTGTTTGATGGCTCTCCGGCAGAAGAGGCCGGCATGCAAAAGGGCGATATCCTCTACACGGTGCAGGGAGTTTCCACGGCAGAGATGGAATTGGATGTTCTGGTCCAGGAATACATTCGCGGTGAGGAAGGAACCTATGTGGATCTGACAGTCTTGCGCGGAACAGAGGAGATCCCGCTTCACGTTGAGCGCCGGATCGTCGAGGTGACGACGGTAGAGCATGAGATGCTTCCGGATAAGACCGGCTATGTGGAGGTGACCCAGTTTGATACCGTGACGGCAGATCAGTTTATTGCTGCAGTGTCAGATCTTGAACAGCAGGGGATGGAGCGCCTTGTCATCGATCTGCGTGACAATCCGGGAGGTACGTTAACCTCCTGTGTACAGATGGCGGCCTATATCCTTCCGGAGGATAAACAGGATGGTGTGATCCTTTCGATCGCATCCAAGAATGGAGAGGAAGAGCGATACTACTGTCAGGACGGCCAGACCTGTCATGCCATAAAAGGGGTCAATACGGAAGACGGAGCTTTTCCGAAAACGGACGGACATGAACTGAACATCCCGATCGCGGTGCTCATCAATGGACAGTCAGCCAGCGCGTCAGAGGCCTTTGCAGGCGCCTTGCAGGATTACGGCGCAGCGGTGCTGGTTGGCACGACCTCGTTTGGAAAGGGCATTGTCCAGAATATCATCCCTTTAACCGATGGCTCCGCTGTAAAGATCACCACAGCGCATTACTATACACCGGCCGGTCATGACCTTCACAAAAAAGGACTGACTCCGGATGTGGAAGTGGAGAGGCAACTCGATGAAGATCTTGTCGGACAGTATGATATCCCGTTAGACCGGGACAACCAGCTGCAGGCAGCGATCGAAGCATTAGAAAAATAAAGAGAGGAAATACAGATATGAAGATCAGAGATATTCTTGCAAAAGGCGAACCGACACTTTCCTTTGAGGTGTTTCCACCGAAGACAGAGGACAAATATGAATCTGTGGAGCAGGCGGCTTCTGAGATCGCAAAGCTGGATCCGGCATTCATGAGTGTAACCTATGGTGCGGGTGGTGGAACCAGCCAGTATACCGTAGATATTGCAGCTTCCTTAAAAGCCAAGGGGGTTACCCCGCTTGCGCATCTGACCTGTGTTTCTTCTACCAGGGAAAAGGTGCATTCCGTTCTGGATCAGTTAAAGGAGCAGGGAATTGAGAACGTATTGGCTCTGCGCGGGGATATTCCGAAGGATGGAAAGGTGGAGCATGATTACCGATACGCCTCTGAGCTGATCGCTGAGATCAAGGCTTCCGGAGATTTCTGTATCGGTGCAGCCTGCTATCCGGAAGGACATGTGGAGTCGGCAAACAAGACGGAGGACATCCTGCACCTGAAAGAGAAGGTGGAGGCCGGATGTGATTTCGTGACCACTCAGATGTTTTTTGACAACAACATTTTATATAATTATCTGTACCGCATCCGGGAAAAAGGCATTACGGTTCCGGTCATTGCAGGAATCATGCCGGTGACCAACGCAGCTCAGATCAAGCGGATCTGTTCCATGTCCGGAACCTATCTGCCGTCACGCTTTAAGGCGATCGTAGACCGCTTTGGTGATAACCCGGCTGCCATGAAGCAGGCAGGCCTTGCCTATGCAACCGAGCAGATCATTGACCTGATCGCAAACCATGTAAATGGCATCCATATCTATTCCATGAATAAACCAGATGTAGCAGCACAGATCAAAAACAGTCTGTCTGATATCATCTGACCTAAAGAGGAGATTCATGAACGAAGGTTTTTGCTGGAATGACCGGGAGCTCTTACGCTATCTTGGGGTGAAAAATGGCGAAGCACCGGATCAGAATATAGCCGGGTTGATCGGGCAATGCAAAAAAGAGTTGGAGGAGGCAGCATCCTTAAGGGCAATCTGGAGAGAGTATCCGCTGACGATTCAGGATCACAGGATCGACATGACCTGTCTTCAGACACAGAGTAAGGGGCTGGAGAGAAATTTAAAGGACTGTGAGCGGATCCTTTTATTTGCAGCTACGCTGGGCAGTCAGGTAGACGTGCTGCTCCACCGCTATGGAAAGATCCAGATGAGCAAGGCTGTGGTCATGCAGGCAGCATCGGTGGCTATGCTGGAAACGTTCTGCGATGAACAGAACCAGAAGCTGAAGGAGGAGTATGAGGCGCGCGGCTTTTATCTGCGTCCGCGGTTCAGTCCCGGATATGGGGATTTTCCGCTGGAATGCCAGAAAGCGATCGTGTCGGCCTTAGAGCTTGGCAAACGGATTGGGGTAACACTGACAGACAGTCTTTTGATGGCACCGTCCAAATCTGTGACGGCTGTGATCGGTGTGAGCCGTCTGCCCAGAAACTGTACCGTACAGGGGTGTGAGGTCTGTGGAAAGCGGGATTGTGCATACCGCAGATGAAAAGCGAAAACATGAAAAAGCAAAGGAGTCTGAGCATGGATATATTACAGGAATTGCAGAGCCGGATCCTGTTCTGTGACGGAGGAATGGGAAGCCTTTTGCAGGAGGCAGGATTAAAGCCGGGAGAGCTTCCGGGCACCTGGAATCTGACGCACCCGGAGGAGCTGGTAAAGATCCATAAGGCTTATCTGGAAGCAGGAGCAGACATTGTAACCACCAATACCTTCGGGGTAGACCGGTTAAAATATAATGAGACAACCGCTTTTCAGCTGGAGCCGGTCATCCGGGCGGCTGTAGAGAATGCAAAGGAAGCGATCCGCCAGAGTGAAAAACAAGCATGGATCGGACTTGATATGGGTCCTACGGGAAAGCTGTTAAAGCCGATGGGAGACCTCGCTTTTGAAGATTGTTATGCAATCTACCGGGAGGTGGTGGAGATTGGTGCGGATGCCGGAGCAGACTTCATTCTGATCGAGACCATGAGCGACAGCTATGAGACCAAGGCAGCCGTGCTGGCAGCCAAGGAAGGCTGTGATCTTCCGATCTTTGTAACCGTTACATTTGACGAACGCGGAAAGCTGTTGACCGGAGGCAGCCCGGCATCGATCGTAGCCATGTTAGAGGGACTTGGCGTGGATGTTGTAGGCATGAACTGTGGTCTCGGACCCATCCAGATGAAGGAGATCTTAAAGGACATCCTGGAGGTTTCTTCGGTTCCGGTCATGATCAACCCGAATGCCGGACTTCCAAGAAGTGAGAACGGAAAGACGGTTTATGATATTGATGCGGCTCATTTTGCAAAGACTGTCGAAGAGATCGTGGATATGGGTGCCCGGATCGTGGGCGGCTGCTGCGGCACTACACCGGAACACATCCGCATGGTGGCCGAGCGCTGCCGTGCAAAAATTCCGGTTCCGGTGACGAAGAAGAACCGCACTGTGGTATCCTCATTTTCCCAGGCTGTGGAGATCGGGAAAAATCCGGTCATCATCGGAGAACGTATCAATCCGACGGGAAAGTCGAAGTTTAAGCAGGCGCTGCGTGATCACAACCTGGAATACATCCTTCGGGAGGGTGTAACCCAGCAGGATCACGGAGCTCACGTACTGGATGTCAATGTCGGACTTCCGGAAATTGATGAGCCGTCCATGCTGGAGGAAGTGGTAAGAGAGCTGCAAAGCATCATCGATCTGCCGCTTCAGCTGGATACTACAGATATCGTGGCCATGGAACGCGCCATGCGTGTATACAATGGTAAACCGCTCATCAACTCGGTCAATGGCAAACAGGAATCTATGCACACGGTATTTCCACTGGTAAAAAAATACGGTGGTGTCGTGGTAGCGCTGGCACTGGATGAGGACGGCATCCCGGAAACAGCCGAGGGGCGTATCCGGGTGGCAAAAAAAATCTATGAGACTGCAAAAGAGTATGGGATCGGTCCGGAGGATATCATCATTGATGCTCTGTGTCTGACGGTAAGCTCTGACAGTCAGGGTGCCATCACAACCCTGGAAACCTTGCGGCGCGTGCGGGACGAACTGCACGGAAAGACCATTCTTGGTGTTTCCAATATTTCTTTCGGACTGCCTCAGCGCGAGATCATCAATGCGGCATTTTTTACCATGGCTATGCAGAACGGACTGAGCGCTGCCATCATCAATCCCAATTCGGAGGCTATGATGCGTGCATATTACAGTTTCCGTGCCCTCATGAATCTGGATCCCCAGTGCAGTGAATATATTTCCGTTTACAGCGGCCAGGTGGCAAGCTTAGGCCAGAGTGCGGTGACAGGGACTGCAGGAAGTCCGTCTGGTGCAAATTCGAAAGAAACAGCTGAGTCAGATCTGCATACCAGCATTGTGAAGGGCTTAAAGGACCAGGCGGTGCATGCAGCAAGAGCACTCCTGGAAACTGAGGATGCCCTGGATGTGATCAACAGCCAGATCATACCGGCACTGGATGTCGTGGGAAAAGGGTTTGAAAAGGGAACCATGTTCCTTCCGCAGCTGCTTATGAGTGCAGAGGCGGCAAAAGGCGCTTTTGAGGTCATCAAGGAAAAGATGGATGCCAGCGGCCAGAAACAGGAAAAGAAGGGAACCATCATCCTGGCTACAGTCAAGGGTGACATTCATGACATTGGAAAAAATATCGTGAAGGTTCTGCTGGAAAATTACAGCTATGATGTGTTAGATCTTGGAAAAGATGTTCCGCCGGAAACCATTGTAGAGACTGCGGTTGAGAAGCATATCCGCTTAGTTGGTCTTTCTGCTTTGATGACAACAACGGTTCCGAGCATGGAAGAAACCATCGTGCAGCTTAGAAAAGCGGCACCGTGGGCGAAGGTGATGGTAGGAGGCGCCGTTCTGACCCAGGAGTATGCAGATACCATGGGGGCAGACCAGTACTGCCGCGATGCCATGGCTTCCGTAAACTACGCAGAACAGGTCTTTGGAATGTAAGGAAAACTTAAACGATTTGCTATGGAATCTCTTTTCTGTCTGTATTACACTTAGTCACATAGACTGGAGGAAAAACAGACGGAAGAGAGATTTTTTGCATTTTTTCATTTCGAAATATCGCTTGTATTTACGGACCGCTTTCGGTAAAATAGAAACAGGCTGAATCTGGGATTCTCTTTGGAAACGGAGAGAAGAACATGAAACATAAATGCGTTACTATTTTGAAATGGCTGGTGCTTTTTGTCTGTCTTCTGGCAGCGGGAATATTTTACAGTTTTCACGGTACAGATTCTACAAATAAGACGGTAACCATGCAAACCGAAGAGAAATTTTCGACAGAAGCTGCAGCCAAAGCTGCTGCAAAGGAAACCGACCGGGAAAGCGGGGAGGATATCACGGATCTGAAAGAAACAGAGACCGGAACCTCATCAGAGCCTGAAACGGAAGACGATAAATCTGAGACGGTACCGCTGTACTATGTTTACGTCTGCGGGGAAGTGATATCTCCGGGCGTATATCGTCTGCCGGAAGATGCACGGATCTTTGAAGCCGTGGATCAGGCGGGCGGTTTTACGGATCAGGCGGCTGAATCCTGGCTCAATCTGGCAGAACCCGTCACGGACGGCATGAAGCTGGAGGTTCCGTCAAAGACTCAGGTGAAGGATCCTGCCTGGCTGGAGAAAAACCAGTCTGGAAGCGGAGACGGTGGGCAGTCGGTGTCCGGTGCGGCTCTTGCAGCATCGAAAAATAACATGGTCAATATCAATACGGCATCCTTAGAAGAGCTGATGACCTTAAAAGGCATCGGCCAGTCCCGGGCAGAGGACATTCTCCGGTACCGCAAGGAGGCCGGAGGCTTTTCAAACATAGAAGACATCATGAAGGTGCCCGGCATCAAAGATGCAGCCTTTCAAAAAATAAAGGAAAATATTACAGTATAGGAATAGGTGAGAACATGTCAAAGATTCTGGTGGTGGATGATGAAAAACTGATCGTAAAAGGCATCCGTTTCAGTCTGGAACAGGATGGAATGGAAGTGGATTGTGCATATGACGGAGAAGAGGCGATCAACCTGGCAAAGCAGAAGGAATATGATGTTGTCCTTTTGGATGTCATGCTTCCAAAGCATGACGGATTTGAAGTATGCCAGGCGATCCGGGAATTTTCGGAGATGCCGATCATTATGCTGACTGCCAAGGGCGGAGACATGGATAAGATCCTTGGACTGGAATATGGCGCGGATGATTATGTAACAAAACCATTTAACATCCTGGAGGTAAAGGCAAGGATCAAAGCGATCATGCGCAGAAATGCAAGAAAAAATGCAAAGACCAAAGAGGCAGAAAACAGCATTGTGACCGCCGGAGACCTAACGCTCGACCAGGAAAGCCGCAGGGTTTTTATCGGAGAAAAGGAGATCAATCTGACTGCAAAGGAATTTGATCTTTTGGAGCTTTTTGTATGCAATCCGAATAAGGTCTATTCCAGAGAAAGCCTGCTGACTCTGGTATGGGGAAATAAAGCATCGGAGACCGGTGATGTGCGGACGGTGGATGTTCATGTCAGACGCCTGCGTGAAAAGATCGAGCCGAGCCCGAGTGATCCGAAATATGTCCATACCAAATGGGGAGTAGGTTATTATTTCCGGGTATCATGAAATCCTGCAGGATGAGAGGAACGTGTCATGGGAGAAAAACAGTGGAAAAACCGGTGGAGAAGACTGGACAACACAGCCAAGATCTTTCCGGTGATCGCAAATGAAAATGTAAGCCAGGTATTTCGTATATCCGTTACCTTAAAGGAAGAAGTGGATGAAAAACTGCTTGAACAGGCACTTGTGGATATCCTGCCCGAGATCCGTAATTTCCGTGTAAGACTGCGCCGGGGGTTATTCTGGTATTATTTTGAAGAAAATGACCGGATCCCACAGGTGAAAAGAGAAAATACCTACCCGTGCCGCTTTATCGATCCTCATGGAAACCAGCGCTTTTTATTTCGGGTGACCTATTATGAAAAAAGGATCAACCTGGAAGTCTTCCATGCCCTGACTGACGGACTCGGGGCAGTGAATTTTTTAAAATGCCTGACCAGACAGTATCTGAGGCTGGCGGTCGGTGCTTCCAAAGAGATCACGCAGGACGATGAGCACGCAAGGCAACAGGAAATCTTTCATGTCCAGGACAGCTATCTGGAACATGGAGAGGAGGGAAAACCCCGAAGCTATACCTCCAGACCGGCTTACCAGCTGGAGGGACATTACCTGCCGCTCGGAAGCGGACAGGTGCTGCATGGCTATGTATCGGTTGGCGGACTGAAGGCCGTCTGCAAAAAGCATGGTGTCAGCATCACAAAATACCTGGCAGCGGTACTCATCTGGTCGATCTGGAAGGAATATCTGGGCGGAAAAAGCAGCAGGAGAGCGGTGGTTTTAAATCTACCCATCAACCTGCGGGCATTTTTTGGTTCAGATACTATGGCAAATTTCTTTGCCGTTACCATGATCGGCTGGCTGTTTAACAATCCGGACATTCCGTTTGAAGTGCTGTTAAAAAAGGTAAGCAGCCAGATGGATCGCAAGATTGATAAGGATCGGCTGGCAGAGAGCATTGCATATAATGTTTCCAATGAAAAAAAGTGGTATCTGCGCACGATCCCGCTTTTTCTCAAATCTCCGGCATTGGGATTTGTGTTCCGGTTAAAAGACCGGGCTTATACCATGACGCTTTCCAATATCGGACCAATCTTCATGGAGCCGGAATATGCAGATATGATCGAGCGGTTTCATCTGATGATCGGCGTGTCAAGACGGCAGCCGGTGAAGTGTGCCGTCTGTGCATATAAGGATGAGATGGTCATTACCTTTACTTCGGTATTTGCAGACAGCAGGCTGCAAAAGCGGTTTTTTAAGAAGTTAAAGGAAGATGGGATCAAGGTACGCTTTGAAGGAAATGAGCCTTCTAGGGCGGCAAAGCGCAGCATGTATCCGCGGATCCGTAAGGTATTGATCCGTCGTGGAGGTGGTGAGGAAAAGGCTACCCGTATGGCAAAAATTGTAGGAAATACAGGGATTGATGCTGCAAAAGAAGCCCGGGACTATATGCTGGGACGTAAAAGCTGGAAAGAAGAATTAAAACGTCGTCTGCACGTGTAAGGATCCGCATAAGCTAGTGCATCGTGAAATTGTGCAGACGAAAGCGGGGGACTGACGAAACAGACGGAGGATGATGACTTGAAGAACAAAGAAGTGAGTCTGCGCGGAAAATTGATGAGGGATATGATGCGGAATATGATGGATTCCGCTATGGGACACAAGATCCAGACCGGAGAATACCGCATGGATCCGAAGGAGCCGGCATGGATCTGCCCGCCGGATTATGAATATGAGATCGTGGAGACAAAACATTGTAAAATGGAATACCTGCGTCCCACGGGCGTATGTACCGGCCGGGTGATCTTGCAGCTGCACGGCGGCGGTTATATCGGTCCCATGAAGAACATATACCGGGATTTTGCCATACAGTATTGCAGAAGAAGCTTTGGCGGAGATGTCCTGACCGTGGATTACCGTGTAGCTCCGGAGCATCCGTACCCGGCTGCACTGGAGGATGCAGTGACAGCATATGAGTGGCTGCTTTGGGAAAAACATTACGAGGCGGATCACATTGTCATTGCCGGTGATTCGGCAGGAGGAGGACTGGCACTTTCTCTTGTGATGTATCTGCGGGATCATGGCATAAAGCTTCCGGCCGGAGTGCTCGTGATGTCTCCCTGGACGGATCTGACAAACAGCGGAGCCTCCTATCAGACCAATTTCAACCGGGATCCCCAATTTGGAGGGAGCACGGACAATATGCTGTTTGACAGCCCCTACATTGGAGATGCAGATCCGAAGGATCCTTATCTTTCTCCGCTGTTTGGAAGCTTTGAACAGTTTCCGCCCATATTGTTTCAGGTGGGCAGTGAGGAAGTACTGTTGGATGATACCCTGAGGGCGGCAGACAAGGTGCGCCGGGCGCATGGAAAACTTCGGGTCAGCGTGTACGAAGGCATGTTTCATGTGTTTCAGATGGCGCTGCGGCTGATCCCGGAGAGTCGGGACGCCTGGGAGGAAGTGAGCCGTTTTCTGGAACTGATCTACTGTATTGAGCGCAAAAAAGAAGGAAAAACGGTAAAACGGGTGAAATCCGGACGGGAAAGAAGCAGGAAAGAATCATGAAGATCACATTGGTTACGGTAGGCAAGATCAAGGAAAAGTTTTATACGGATGCCATAGCAGAGTATGCAAAACGGCTGAGCCGCTATTGCAAGCTGGAGATCATCCAGGTGGCAGATGAAAAGACACCGGATAAGGCCAGTGAGGCAGAGGAAGTACAGATCCGGGAGAAAGAAGGAAAACGGATCTTAGAACAGATCCGGGACGGGGCATTTGTCATTGCCCTGGCCATTGACGGGAAAATGCTGGATTCGGTAGAGCTGGCAGAAAAGATCGACAAACTCGGGATTGGCGGAGTCAGCCAGCTTGTTTTTGTGATCGGCGGATCACTGGGGCTTTCTGAGGCAGTGCTTGGCCGGGCAGATTACAAACTGAGTTTTTCGAAAATGACATTCCCGCATCAGCTGATGCGCGTCATCTTGCTGGAGCAGATCTATCGAAGCTATCGCATCATTCACAAAGAACCTTATCACAAATAGGAGGAAAAGAACATGAAGAACTGGAAAAAACACATGGTACGGATCCTTGCAGTCGGACTTTTGTCTGCCGCTGCGGCGATCACAGCCCTGGCTTCATCAAAAACCAGACTGGAAACAGTATCGGATACCTATTGGGGAGATGACGGGACCACAGCAAACTGGGACGAAGTCGAGGAGGCTTACCAGTATGAGATCTATCTCTACTGCAATGAAAGTCAGATCGATAAAGCCAAGACCAAGAAGACCTACTATGATATGGAAAAGAAGATGACGAAAGAGGGAGAATATACCTTCAAGGTAAGAGCACTGGCAAAATCCGGTTCCAAGGAATACACGGACGGATATTGGTCAGAAGAGTCAGAAGGCACCTACATTTCGGAAAGCTTTGCAGAGATGATCAAAAATGGCGGCAGTTCCTCACAGCTGCAGTACGGAGGCCCCGGAGCCACCGGCAATACGGTCATACCGGAAGAAAGTGAGGCTTCCGTTGTCCGTCAGGCAAAATGGATCCAGGAAGCAGGCACAGGACGCTGGTGGTATCAGAATGCAGACGGCACCTACCCGAAGGGTGGCTGGTGGAAGGATCCGGCAGGAACAACCTGGTATTTTTTTGACGAGCAGGGCTATATGCAGACCGGATGGATCGACTGGAACGGCGGCCGTTATTACTGCAATGCATCCGGTGCCATGGTGACCGGTGAGAACACCATCGATGGCGTGCAGTATCGCTTCGATGCATCCGGCGTGCTGCAGTAATAAAAACACCTCTTTGCAAATCTACGCAGATAAGTTATACTAATGAAAGAAATCTAAATTACCTGATCTGAGGAGGAATACTGTGGCAGAGTTAGAAGGAAGAAATACGCATAAATTATATGAAAAAGAGATGATGGGTGAGGTGCGCATTGCAGATGAAGTCGTAGCGATCATTGCAGGACTTGCTGCAACGGAGGTAGATGGCGTAGACTCCATGGCAGGCAATATCACCAATGAGCTGGTTGGAAAGCTTGGCATGAAGAATCTGTCAAAAGGCGTTAAGGTGGATGTGACGGAGGAGCATGTATCGGTCGATCTGTCCTTAAATATCAAGTATGGCTATAACATCCCGGATGTGAGTGGGCGCGTTCAGGAGCGCGTAAAGTCAGCCATTGAAAATATGACCGGCCTGACCGTACTGGATGTCAATGTCCGTATTGCAGGCGTCAATATCAATGCACAGCAGTAATGCAAAAGACAGCAGCATTCATAAAACAAAAGGTGAAAGACTGCCGCAGGAGAAACGGAACAATCTGTTCTTGGTTGCCTCCTGCGGCAGCTTTTTGCTTTAATTCGTTATTTAATTATCGATGGTTACATTTTGCCCGGATCCATGATATAATCCAAAATTGTTTGCAAAGAAAAACAATCTTATGTAGTTTTGACAAGTTAACTGGAATAATTTTTGCTTGTAAACAGGGGATGGGAATGTTGTATTTTTGCGAAACGGAAAAAACGAGGAGGAAATTAGAATGAATCTTGCATTTTGTATTCCGTTTGCAGGACTTTTGCTCTGCATTGCGGTACTGCCGCTGATCAGGGCAGAGTGGTGGGAGCGGCATCAGCCCCATGCGGTCGTATTCTGGTCGCTTTTGTTTGTGCTGCCATTTGCAGTTGTTTATGGACCTGGACAGGCATTTGAGAAGGTATTAGAGTGTATTGTGGATGATTACCTGACATTTATCATTTTGCTGTTCGGACTTTTCTGTGTTTCCGGCAATATTACCCTGGAGGGAGACCTTGCGGGCTCTCCGCGGATCAATGTGGGACTTTTGCTGATCGGAACCATGCTTTCAAGCTGGATCGGCACGACCGGTGCCAGTATGCTCATGGTGCGCCCGGTCATTAAAATGAATGCCTGGAGAAGACGAAGAAGCCATATCATGGTATTCTTCATTTTTTTGATCTCAAACATCGGAGGCTGTCTGACACCGATCGGTGATCCGCCTCTGCTCATGGGCTTTATGCGCGGCGTTCCGTTTTTCTGGAGCCTGCATCTTTTGCCGGTTTTGCTGTTTAATGCAGTGATCCTGCTGACCGTGTTCTATTTTCTGGATCGCAGAGCTTACCGGAAAGACATTGCGGAAGGCTTAAAACCGGATATCAGCAAACCGGGTACGGAGGTTCACATCCTTGGACTTCACAATCTGATCTTTCTGGTTATGATCGTGGCAGCCGTGATCTTAAGCGGTACGCTTCCGAGCATGGCAGCATTCCAGGATGCCGAGGGCGCTGTGCGTGGCATTCCACTGTTTGGGGAGGTAAGCTTAAGCTTTCCGGCATTGATCGAGATCGTGATCATCCTTGCTGCAGCAGGTTTGTCTTTTGCTACAACAAAGGCAGAAATCCGCAGGAAAAACCATTTTACCTGGGGCGCGATCCGCGAGGTTGCGGTGCTGTTTATCGGCATTTTTATCACCATGCAGCCGGCACTGATGATCTTAAAGGAAAACGGTGCAAGCCTGGGATTAACGAAACCGTTTCAGATGTTCTGGGCAACCGGATTTTTGTCCAGCTTTCTCGATAATACACCGACCTATCTGGTGTTTTTGACTACCGCCGGTGCGCTGGGCTTTACGGAAGGCATGCCGACCATCCTTGGCACTGTGCCGATCGCCATGCTCAAGGCTATTTCCTGCGGAGCAGTTTTCATGGGGGCCAATACCTATATTGGAAATGCACCGAACTTTATGGTCAAATCCATTTCGGATGAGAATGGTATCAAGATGCCGTCCTTTTTCGGTTATCTGCTCTGGTCGGTTTCGTTTCTGGTTCCGGTATTTTTACTGGATACCCTGGTGTTCTTTTTGTAAGGAGGGCTTAAGACAATGGAATATACACAGGAAAAGCTTCGTGAACTGGCGGAGCGCATCTATGATCTGGATGCTGAGGTTTACGCATGTCTTGGTTCTTCCTTAGGGCGTGTGTTCAACCGGGATCGGGAACGCTGTGTGAGCGAACTGGTACAGCTGATGAAGCAGCGTGACAATGGACATAAGCTGCGCAGTGAGCTTGCCCTGATCAGCAACATGGCAAGAACCATTCCGGACAAAGAGATCTTATCCATGGTCATGAAGGAATATGTCCGCATCCTGGATGAGGTGATGGCGCTGCCGACCAGCTTTGGAGAAGGAGACGTGCTGGATCAGGAAAAGGCAAGATTAAATGCACTGAATCTGAAAAACCGTTTCTCAAACGATGATCATCTGATCATCTGCATCAGCCGTACCCAGGGAAGTGCCGGTAATGAGATCGGTTTTACCCTGGCAGACCGTCTGCGGATGAATTATTATGATGCAGAGATCTTTGCGGCTGTATTAAAACGGCTGGAAGCCGAAAAAGATCATGTGGTGGATAAGGCTGGATATCCGGGAGAATCCGCGGATAAGGCAGATTTAGAAAATGCCTTTGCAAAACCAAAGAAGATGACTTTAAAGGAACATTTTTCGGAATTTAGCCGGTATCATGGCCTTAGTAAGCGCGACGCGGTCTTTTTCAACCAGAGTGACCTGATCTGTGAAATGGCAAAGCAGGAGGATTTTATTGTCATGGGACGCTGTGCGGATATGATCCTGACCAATAATCAGATCCCGCATATCAGTATCTTTATCACGGCACCGTTTGAACAGCGGCTCGAGCGTATGATGAAGGTGTATCCGAACCTGAATGCGAAAAAAGTCAAGGCTCTCTTAAAAAGGTTTGATCACCAGCATCAGCATTATTATCATTTCTTTACGGGAAAACGCTGGGGCATGGCCTCCAATTATGATCTGTGCTTAAACAGTGCCTCCTATGGAATCGAGGGATCTGTGGAATTTATCCTGCGCATGTTAAACCGTGAAGGACGAAAAATCTCTACGAACGATAGAAAAAAATCTGCTGACACGACTGTATTGTGAAAGCAGTAAAAGTATGATATGATAGAATGGAAAATGTCATACAACTGTTACAAGCAGGAGGAAGAAAACCAGATGACCAGAAGAGAGATGCGTGAGCATTGTTTTAAGATCCTGTTCGGAGTAGAGTTTTACCCGACAGATGAGATAAAGGACCAGGTGCAGCAGTATTTTGATGCCCCGCAGGAGGATGATATATCGGAAAACGGAACCGAAGAGATCGTCCACAATGTGGAGATGAAAGAGGTTGACCGTACCTTCTTAAGTGACAGGGTAGAGGGAATTGCAGGAAAGATTCCGGAACTGGATGGTCGTATCGATGAAGTGGCACAGGGATGGAAGACCGGACGCATGGGAAAAGTAGAACTTACGATCCTGCGCCAGGCAGTCTATGAGATGCTCTACGACAGTGAAGTGCCGGACAAGGTTGCCATCAATGAGGCCGTGAACCTTGCGAAAAAATTTGGCGGTAAGGATTCACCGGCATTTATCAACGGTGTGCTGGCGAAACTGGTAACGGAAGCATAAGATGGCCAGCGTTTATTCGGTTTCCCAGGTGAATTCCTATATCAAAAACATGTTTGCCCAGGATTTCGCCCTCAGCCGTATTATGGTGCGGGGCGAAGTCTCAAATTGCAAATACCATACATCAGGACATATTTATTTTACACTGAAGGATGGGACCGGAACTCTGGCGGCAGTCATGTTTGCCGGCCAGAGGAAAGGTCTCCTTTTTCAGTTACAGGAAGGTCAGAAGGTTGTTGTGACCGGCACGGTCGATGTTTATGAGCGGGATGGAAAATATCAGCTGTATGCCAGAAGGATTGAAGAAGAAGGGCGCGGAGACTTATATCAGCGCTTTTTAAAGCTTCGGGATGATCTGGAAGAGATGGGCATGTTTGCACCGGAATACAAGCAGCAGATTCCGGAATATGCCAGAACCATTGGCATAGTGACAGCACCTACCGGAGCAGCCATTCGTGATATCGTAAATATTGCCCACAGAAGGAATCCTTATGTGCAGCTGATCCTCTATCCGGCACTGGTGCAGGGAGAGAAAGCTGCCGCCTCCATTGTTTCCGGGATCCGTACGCTGGATCAGATGGGGCTTGACGTGATCATTGTGGGACGAGGTGGAGGTTCCATCGAGGATCTTTGGGCTTTCAATGAAGAAATTGTGGCACGCGCCATTTTTGACTGTGGCACGCCCATCATTTCCGCAGTAGGACATGAAACAGATGTGACGATCGCAGATTATGTTGCAGACCTTCGGGCGCCGACTCCGTCTGCAGCGGCAGAGCTTGCAGTCTTTGATTACCGACAGTTTGAGACAAAGAGGCTTTCTTATCAGGCTGCGCTAAACCAGGCAATGCAAAGAAAAGCCGAGCTTTCCCGTTATAAGGCGGAACAGTACCGGCTGCGGCTGAAGCTTCATGATCCGGAACGCAGGCTGAGGGAACAAAAGCAGCGGCTTGCAGACACAGAGGATGCCATGAAAAAAGCTATGGAACAGAAGCTGACTATGGCGAGGCATCGTCTGGAGCTGCTTAGCGGAAAGCTTCACAGCCAGTCGCCGCTTGCAAAGATCAGCAATGGCTATGGCTTTTTGACCGATGCGAAGGGAAAAAGACTTTCCTCTGTTTCTCACATCGTTCCAAAAGAGGAAATTACCATACGTATCCACGACGGAAAGATCCGGGCAAAGGTAACGGAAGTCACAACATATGCCCAGGATGGAAGAATGAAGGAGCAATGATGGAACATTCGATAGAGCAGACATTTGCACAGTTAGATGAGCTTCTTGAAAAGCTGGAATCTCCGGATATCACGCTGGAGGAATCCTTTGCCTGTTACGAGGAAGGGATCCGGCTTGTCAGAAACTGCAATGAAAAGATCGATCAGGTAGAAAAACAGATGATCATCCTGCAGGGAGGTGCAGACGATGGAGATGCGTGAAGAGCTCAAGCAGAGAACCCAAAAGACTGAGACCGTGGTGGAACATTATCTTCCAAAGGAGGAGGGACATCAGAAAACCATTTTTGAGGCCATGAATTACAGTGTACGTGCCGGCGGAAAACGTCTGCGCCCCATGCTGATCATGGAAACCTATCGCCTGTTTGGTGGGACAGAAGAGGCAGTGGAGCCTTTTATGGCAGCTATGGAGATGATCCATACCTCTTCTCTGATCCATGATGATCTTCCTTGTATGGATAATGACGAACTTCGCCGCGGTCTGCCTACCACCTGGAAACAGTTTGGCTACGATATGGCAGTGCTTGCCGGAGACGCGCTGATGATCTATGCGTTTGAGACTGCATCCAAGGCTTTTTCCATGACAGCCCATCCGGACCGGGTCGCCAGAGCGATCCAGGTTCTTTCAAAAAAGACAGGGATCTATGGCATGATCGGCGGCCAGGTGGTGGATGTGGAACTGACCGGAAAACCCATACCACAGGACAAGCTGGATTTTATCTACCGCTTAAAGACCGGAGCCTTACTGGAGGCTTCTATGATGATCGGAGCTATCTTAGGCGGAGCATCTGAGGATGAAATCCTGCGCGTGGAAGAGATCGCCTCTGCGGTGGGACTCGCATTTCAGATCCAGGACGATATCCTGGATGTGACAAGCACCAGCGAGGAACTTGGAAAACCGGTTTTGAGCGATGAAAAAAATCAGAAAACCACTTACGTGACGTTGGCAGGAATTGATCAGGCAAAGGCGGATGTGGCAGAGCTTTCTGCCCGTGCAGTCCGTATGTTAAAAGAACTTCCGGGCAAAAATGAGTTTCTGGAAAACCTGATCATCATGCTGGTGGAACGGAAAAAATAGATTGATATTGGGGAGTTGCAAATACCATGATTCTGGAACATGTAGAGGGTCCATGGGACGTAAAAAAATTAAGTCCGGAGGAGATTGAGACGCTGGCAGCCGAGATCCGTCAGTTTTTGATCGAGAAAATCAGTGTGACTGGCGGTCACTTGGCTTCCAATCTTGGGGTTGTAGAGCTTACAATCGCCCTCTATCGGGCCTTTGATCTGCCCAAGGACAAGGTGATCTGGGATGTGGGACACCAGTCCTATACGCACAAGATCCTAAGCGGCCGAAGGGAAATGTTTGACGAACTGAGACAGTACGGAGGCATGAGCGGTTTCCCGAAACGCAAGGAAAGTCCCTATGATTCCTTTGATACCGGACACAGCTCTACCTCGATTTCAGCAGGACTTGGCATGGCTCAGGGCAGAGATCTTTTAGGAGAAGATTATGCGGTTGTCTCCGTGATTGGAGACGGTGCCCTGACGGGAGGCATGGCCTATGAGGCTCTGAACAATGCCGCTCATCTGAATAAAAATTTTATCATTATCCTGAATGACAACAATATGTCTATTTCGGAAAATGTGGGGGGCATCTCCAAGTACTTAAGCGGTCTGCGTTCCGGTTCCGGCTACAATCAGCTGAAACGCTGTGTATCGGAAGGCCTGTTAAAAATCCCGGTAATCGGTGCCGGGCTGGTAGAAAAGATCAGCCGGACCAAAAACAGCATCAAACAGCTGGTCATTCCCGGAATGCTCTTTGAAAATATGGGAGTCACTTATCTGGGACCGGTAGATGGCCATGACATCAGGACCATGGTCAAGATCTTTAAAGAGGCTCGTCGGATGGATCATGCGGTACTGGTGCACGTCCTGACCAAAAAGGGAAAAGGTTATGCACCGGCAGAAGAGAACCCATCCCGTTTCCACGGCATAGATCCTTTTGATATTGCCACCGGAAAGTCTTTAAAAGAAAAAACGGTTCCAACTTACACAGATATATTTTCCGGAGAAATCTGCCGGCTGGCAAAGACCAACCCGCATCTGGTGGCGGTTACGGCAGCCATGCCGGACGGAACCGGGTTAAAAGAATTTTCAAAGCAGTACCCGGATCGCTTTTTTGACGTTGGGATTGCCGAACAGCATGCGGTGACCTCCGCTGCAGGCATGGCAGCAGCCGGCTTAAAACCGGTGGTGGCTGTCTATTCCTCGTTTTTACAGAGAGGTTTTGATCAGGTGCTCCATGATGTCTGCATTCAGAACCTGCCTGTGGTATTTGCCCTAGATCGTGCCGGATTGGTGGGGAGTGACGGTGAGACCCATCAGGGGATCTTTGATCTGTCGTATCTTGGCTGCATCCCGAATATGAGCATCATGGCACCGAAAAATTTGTGGGAACTGCAAAAGGAACTGGAATTTGCCATTTGCCGGTATAACGGTCCGATCGCGATCCGCTATCCGCGCGGAGAAGCCTACCGTGGATTACAGGAATTTGCTGCTCCGATCGAGTACGGAAAGGGAGAGATGTTGTATCAGGGCAGCCGGATCGCCTTGCTGGCAGTCGGCAGCATGGTGAGCACGGCAGAACATGTGCGGACAAAATTGATGGAGGCGGGTTTTGACTGCACCCTCGCCAATGGACGCTTCATCAAGCCGATCGATTATGAACTGGCAGATCGGCTGGCACGGGATCATGAATTTTTGGTGATCCTGGAGGAAAATGTGCTCTGCGGAGGTTACGGGCTTCAGGTGAAGGCCTATGTACAGGAACATTTTCCAAATGTAAACGTACTCACGATCGCACTGCCAGACGCTTATGTAGAACATGGCAATGTATCGGTACTTCGCGAGGAGCTGGGTATCGACAGTGATTCTGTGATCCGTACCATGAAAAAAAGCTGGCTTCCGCTTGAAGAAGCCATGCATGGATAAAAATTGAAGTGAAAACGATAGGAAACAGAAGGAGAACCTCATGAAAGAAAGACTGGATATCCTGATCGTAAATCAGGGACTTGCTCCTTCCCGGGAGAAGGCAAAGGCCATTATCATGTCGGGAATCGTATATGTGGACGGCCAGAAAGAAGACAAGGCCGGATCGATGTTTGAGGAGACTGCCAAGATCGAGGTGCGCGGTGCAACCTTAAAATATGTCAGCCGGGGCGGTTTGAAATTAGAAAAAGCCATGACCCATTTTGGCGTGACACTTAAAGATAAGGTCTGCATGGATGTGGGATCCTCTACGGGAGGATTTACGGACTGTATGCTGCAAAACGGGGCAGTAAAGGTCTATGCGGTAGATGTAGGACACGGTCAGCTGGACTGGAAGCTGCGCAATGATCCGCGTGTGGTCTGCATGGAAAAGACCAACATCCGTTATGTGACACCGGAGGATATCGCAGACAGAATTCAGTTTTCCTCCATCGATGTCTCTTTCATATCTCTGACGAAGGTCTTAGGACCGGTAAAGGCACTTTTGACGGAAGACGGTCAGATTGTCTGCCTGATCAAACCGCAGTTTGAGGCCGGACGCGAGAAGGTTGGAAAGAAGGGTGTCGTACGGGAAAAAAGCACGCATCTGGAAGTGATCGAGAAAGTTATGGAATTTGCGGTGAGTATCGGATTTGAAATCCTGAATCTGGAATACTCTCCGATCAAGGGACCGGAAGGCAACATCGAATACCTGCTTTATCTGCAGAACCATGCAGACGGAGCACTTTATCCGGAGTATCAGGTGGATGCAAAGGCCATCGTTGATGCAGCTCACGGAGAACTCGATAAATAAGTCAGGAGATATATGAAGCATTTTTATCTGATCGCCAATCCCTCTAAGACAGGGGCGTTAGACATGGCGGAAAAACTTGAGACAGAATTTTTGCGGCGCGGAGCCACCTGCGTGCACACAAGAGGTTATACAAGACCGGAGCAGATCCCGGCAGATACGGAATGTGTGATCACCCTGGGCGGAGATGGAACCCTGATCCAGGCAGCCAGGGATCTGATCAGCCTTGATCTTCCCATGATGGGCATCAATATGGGAAACCTTGGATATCTGACCCAGGTTTCCAGAGAGGAATCCCTGGATCCGGTGTTAGATGCCCTGCTTAAGGATTCTTTTACTCTGGAGAAGCGCATGATGCTTGAAGGAAGCGTGACAGGAGGTAAGAAGACGGTAACAGGGATTGCCTTAAATGAGATCGTGGTGACCAGACAGGATGTACTGCAGATGTTGCATTTTCAGGTTTATCTGAACGGTACATTTTTTCACGAATACATGGCAGACGGCATCATTGCAGCGACGCCGACAGGATCTACCGCTTACAATCTGTCGGCCGGCGGTCCGATCGTCACGCCTGGAGCGCAGCTTATGCTTCTGACTCCGATCTGCGCCCATTCTCTTGGAGCGCGCAGCATCGTGCTTTCCCCGGAAGACCACATCAGCATCCGGCTTTTAAAGCAGGCTGACGGCAGATCTCATTCGGCTGTGTTTGATGGAGACCAGGTATTTTCCTTACAATATGGTGAGCAGCTGGAGATCTGCAGGGCACCCAAGTATACGACTCTCATTCAGCTGAAAAATGTATCGTTTCTCGAAAATATCAGACAGAAGATGGATCGTATCACTACGGTACACGGGTAGGCAATTTCTAAACGGAGGTAACCCATGAAACTGGAACGTCACAGCAAAATTGTGGAATTGATTGGAAAATATGAGATAGAAACGCAGGAAGAACTGGCAGAGCGTCTGAATAAGGAAGGCTACAAGGTTACCCAGGCAACGGTATCTCGGGATATCCGGGAACTGAAGCTGACTAAGGTTCAGTCGGAAAACGGACGGCAGCGCTACATGGTCATGCAGAGCCAGACTGCGTTCAGTGATAAATATATCCGTATTTTAAAGGATGGCTATGTCTCCATGGATATGGCACAGAACATTCTTGTCATCAAGACCGTATCCGGCATGGCTATGGCGGTAGCGGCAGCGCTGGACGAGATCCATTTTCATGAAATTGTAGGCTGCATTGCGGGAGATGATACCATCATGTGTGCGGTCCGCAGTGTGGATGATACGATCCTTTTGATGGAAAAATTAAAAAAGATGATCTCAGCCCAATAGGGCGGAAGGGAGTGCGGCAATGCTTTTGGAACTGCATGTAAGAAATCTGGCACTGATCGAGGCGGCAGATGTGGAACTTGGCGAGGGACTAAACATCCTGACAGGTGAAACCGGTGCCGGAAAATCGATCATGATCGGATCTGTCAATCTGGCACTTGGACAAAAGGCTACAAAAGAAATGATACGAAACGGTACGGAATATGCCTATGTGGAACTGGTATTTTCGGTGGATCCGGATAAAGCGGAGGCACTAAAGAGTCTGGATGTAACGCCGGATGAGAATGGCATCCTCATTATCAGCCGCAAGATCATGGCATCGCGCAGCTTAAGCCGGATCAATGATGAAACGGTTACGGCAGCAAAATTAAAACAGATCACTTCTTTGTTGATCGATATTCACGGACAGCATGAGCATCAGTCTCTGCTTCACGCATCAAAGCATCTGGAAATTCTTGATACCTACGCAAAATCCCAGGCAGATAAGTTAAAAATACAGACGGCTACCCTTTATGCGGAGTACAGCCATCTGGAAAAACAGCTGAAGGAACTCGTTACGGATAGTGAGAGCCGCAGGAGAGAGGCAGATTTTCTGCGTTTTGAGATT
The DNA here is from genome assembly GCA_963642615.1 of Oscillospiraceae bacterium. Classification (GTDB taxonomy): domain Bacteria; phylum Bacillota; class Clostridia; order Lachnospirales; family Lachnospiraceae; genus Brotaphodocola. The sequence goes on from CAVIHW010000006.1 coordinate 28,085, forward strand.
GAGGAGATCGAGGGTGCCGATCTGAAAGCGGATGAGGAGGAAGCTCTGGCCGCCCGGTGCAGAAAGTATGGCAATGCTAGACGGATCATAGGAAACCTGACCGAGGCATACCGGGCAGTGGATGCGGATGCTGTGGGAAGTGCCCTGCATCAGGTGAGCGAGGTGGCAGAGTTTGATCCGGAATTAAAAACCATTCAGGATCAGCTTTATGACGCCGAGGCTGTACTTTCCGATGCCCATCATGCCATTGGGGAATATCTGGAACAGCTTGATTTTGACGAGGCGGCTTATCAGGAAGCACAGGAGCGCCTGGATCTGATCCGCAGCCTGGAAGCCAAATACGGGAAAAACGTAAAAGAAATTGAAAAAAAGCTGGAAGAGAAGAAAGCACGGTTGGAGAAACTGGAGCATTTTGATGAATACCGGCAGAACTTGGAAAAGCAGTATAAGCAGACAGAGCTTGAATTGGAAAAAGCCTGTATGGCACTTTCTCTGGTACGTCAAAAAGAGGCAAAAAAACTGACAGAGAAGATCAGGGAAGGCCTGATCGACCTGAATTTTCTGGATGTCCGTTTTTCTATGGAATTTCGGAGACTGTCCCATTATACGGCGGCCGGTTTTGATGAGGCGGAATTTGTGATCTCCACAAACCCGGGCGAGCCGGAACGATCCTTAGGACAGGTTGCATCCGGCGGTGAATTGTCCCGTATCATGCTGGCTATCAAAACCGTGCTGGCAGACAGCGACGAGATCCCAACCCTGATCTTTGACGAGATCGATACCGGCATCAGTGGACGCACGGCTCAGAAAGTGGCAGAAAAGCTGGCTGTGATCTCGAGATCGCACCAGGTGATCTGCATTACCCATCTGCCGCAGATCGCAGCCATGGCTGACTGTCATTTTGAAATTAAAAAATCGACAGACGGATCCAGCACAAAAACCCGGATCATGCGTTTGAATGACGAGGATACGATAAAGGAACTTGCAAGACTGCTGGGAGGCGTGCAGATCACGGATGCCGTGCTGGAAAATGCAAAAGAAATGAAAAATTTGGCCGGACAGACCAAAAAAGAATGAAAATTCTCCTGAAATGTGATATTTACCCGCCCTTGTTCGTTTTATATGGTGCGGGGGTGAAGCGATATGTGAATCCCTTATGAAAGCCGGTTGAAGGAAAATCAAGCAGCTGTCGATTTATGCGGATGCCGTCGAATGATGCGCCTAAAGTTGATTGAGTTTCGACAAGACCGGTTAGTATAATGTTTGTAACGGTTCAGAACGAAGTATTTTTGAGGTTGGCTCTGAATCGTTATACTGATCAAAAAACAAGGGGGAAGAGTATGTCGGATTTAAACATTGCGATTGCGGAGGATAATCCGCGGATGATGGAATTTCTGGGGAATATCCTGGAGGGGGAAACAGGATTTCATGTAGTTGGAAAAGCAGATAATGGAGAAGATGCATATCGGATGATCCTGGATAAGAAACCGGATATCGTGCTTATGGACGTGATCATGCCGAAGCTGGACGGGATTTCCGTGCTTGAGAAGCTTCGGACGGGCAGAGGTGCAAAGGATATGCCGGCTGTCATCATGGTCACTGCAGCCGGAAATGAGACCGTGACGGCGGCAGCCTTTCGCAACGGGGCAAGCTATTATATCCTGAAACCATTTGAGCGGGAGGTGCTTTTGGATAAGATTTATCTGGTAGCGCAGGAACGGATCCAGACCAAATACATTTCCACCGTGCGGGAACAGCCGGAAAGTGCTTATGTAGCCAAGAAAAATTATGTGCGTCACAATCTGGAGGATGATGTAACAAAGCTTTTGCATGAAATGGGTATTCCGGTCCATATCAAGGGATATCAGTTTTTACGCGATGCGATCATCCTGTCCGTGGAAGAGCGGGAAATTCTTGTATCGGTAACGAAGGTTTTATATCCATCCATTGCCAGGAAGCACAGCACCACCGCAAGTCGGGTGGAACGTGCGATCCGTCATGCGATCGAGGTGGCATGGAGCCGCGGAAAACTGGAAGTGATCCATGATATTTTTGGTTATACTGTAAACAGCGGAAACGGCAAGCCGACAAATTCGGAGTTTATTGCCCTGATCAGTGATAAGATCCGGCAAGATTATAAGCGCCAGTTATAAGTTTTGGCTGTGCTTTTTCATTCGAATTTCATAAAGATTTTACTTCCTAAAATTGCATAAATCATGTATACTGATAGGTAAGACAGTCCGCTTGGGGGCAGACTGATGCAGAGGAGGGGTTCGTATGAAGAACATATTATTTGTTGCATCGGAGGCAGTGCCATTTATTAAAACAGGAGGTCTGGCAGATGTAGTCGGTTCCCTGCCAAAATGCTTTGACAAGGAGTATTATGATGTCAGGGTTATGATACCGAAATATCTGTGTATTCCGGAAAAATGGCGCAGCGAGATGACCTATATTGATCATTTCTATATGGATTACCTTGGCCAGAGCCGTTATGTGGGCATCATGGAATATGTTTACGATGGAATTACATTTTACTTTATTGACAATGAGTCCTATTTTGCGGGAGCAAAGCCGTACGGAGACTGGCTGTATGACCTGGAGAAATTCTCATTCTTCTGCAATGCGGCATTGTCGGCACTTCCTGTGATTGGTTTTAAACCGGATGTGGTACATTGCCATGACTGGCAGACCGGACTGATCCCGGTATATTTAAAAGACCGTTTCCGCGGAGGCGAATTCTTTGCAGGCATGAAGTCTGTTATGACCATCCACAACCTGAAATTCCAGGGTGTATGGGACGTTAAGACCATCCAGCATTTCTCCATGCTGCCGGATTATTATTTCACACCGGATAAACTGGAGGCTTACAAGGACGGCAATATGTTAAAGGGCGGCATTGTCTTTGCAGATGCCATTACAACCGTAAGCCAGACCTACGCAGAGGAGATCAAGATGCCGTTTTACGGGGAGGGTCTTGATGGCCTGATGCGTGCCCGTTCCGGAGATCTGCGCGGTATTGTAAACGGCATCGATTATGATGAGTTCAATCCGGAGACAGACAAGTTCATTGCCCAGCCGTACAATGCCAAGAACTTCCGCAAGGAAAAAGGCAAGAATAAAAAGCAGCTCCAGGCTCAACTTGGACTTCCGGTGGATGAAAAGAAATTTATGATCGGGATTGTTTCCCGTCTGACAGACCAGAAGGGTCTTGATCTGGTACAGTGTGTCATGGATGAGCTGTGCAGTGATGATATGCAGTTTGTGGTACTTGGAACCGGAGATGAAAAATATGAAAACATGTTCCGCCACTATGACTGGAAATATCATGACCGGGTTTCCGCACAGATCTATTATTCCAATGAGATGTCCCATAAGATCTATGCAGGCTGCGATGCACTGCTGATGCCGTCTCTGTTTGAACCGTGCGGTTTAAGCCAGCTGATGGCGCTTCGTTACGGCACCGTGCCGATCGTGCGTGAGACAGGAGGCTTGAAGGATACAGTAGAGCCATACAATGAATATGAGAGCCGCGGAACCGGATTTTCCTTCTCTAATTACAATGCGCATGAGATGCTTGATACCGTCCGCTATGCAAAACATATCTATTATGAGAAAAAGCGGGAATGGAACAAGATCATTGACCGGGCTATGGCAGCGGACTTCTCCTGGCAGCAGTCGGCAGGAAAATATCAGGAATTATACGACTGGCTGATCGGATATTAAAAACCGACCGGTAAGCGACAGAAAGCAGGATGACAACATGGGATTTTGGGATAGATTATTAAGCAACGAAGTACTGATCAGTGCCATTGTGGGCTGGACGGTTGCTCAGCTTTTAAAGACACTGATTGATTTCGGACTGAACAAGAGTTTTACACCGGAGCGACTTGTGGGTTCCGGCGGCATGCCAAGTTCCCATTCGTCTACCGTCTGCGGGCTTACAACGGCATCAGCACTCTGCTACGGGGTGGAGTCCTTCCAGTTTGCGATCAGTTTTGTTCTGTCAGCCGTGGTCATGTATGATGCCATAGGTGTCCGTCAGGAAACGGGAAAACAGGCAAGACTCTTAAACCTGATCATGGAACAGGACTGGTTTAACCTGGATAATCAGGAAATCCAGAAACGGTTAAAAGAATTTGTGGGTCATACGCCTCTTCAGGTAGCGGCAGGAGCTGCACTTGGCATTGTGCTGGCATTGATCGTGCATGGCTGTTATTGAATTTGCCGTCGAAAAATGGTTAGATTTATCGGTGGAAAACGGCTTGACATGCAGGTATGGATATGCTATCATGTTTTGGTATGAGTTTGCGCCGGAGCCCAGCCGTTTGGATACTCCAACCAGTGGCCTGGTTCACGGTGAGTATAAAAATTTAAGGAGGAAATCGACATGATTTCAAAGGAAAAGAAAGCAGCAATCATCGCTGAGTATGGCAGAAAAGCAGGAGATACCGGTTCACCGGAGGTACAGATCGCAATCCTTACCGCAAGAATTGCAGAGCTGACCGAGCATTTAAAGAGCAATCAGAAGGATCATCATTCCAGACGTGGTCTGTTAAAGATGGTAGGTCAGAGACGTGGTCTTCTGGACTACTTAAAGAAAACCGACCTGGAAGGCTATCGTGCACTGATCGAAAAATTAGGCATCAGAAAGTAATCAGGACACCAGGGTGGAGAAAAAATCTCCACCCTTTTGTTTTTTCAGAAGGCATATCCCGAAGCCGCTGCTGTATATACAACGGATATTTTGTATACAGAGCAGTAGTTTCGGAGCCTTCTGTGAGAGATCATACCGGATAAAGTATTGCCGGAAATTGAAAGAAAAGGAGATTATCTATGTACAAAAGTTTTAGTATGGAACTTGCAGGAAGAACGCTGACTGTTGATGTAAACCGGGTTGCAAAACAGGCCAACGGTGCAGCCTTCATGCATTATGGGGAAACAACCGTATTATCCACTGCTACGGCATCCGATAAACCGAGGGACGGGATCGATTTCTTCCCGTTAAGCGTGGAATACGAAGAGAAATTATATTCTGTAGGAAAGATCCCGGGAGGCTTTAACAAGAGAGAGGGAAAAGCATCTGAGAATGCTATCCTGACTTCCCGTGTCATTGACCGTCCGATGCGTCCGCTGTTCCCGAAGGATTACCGGAATGATGTAACCTTAAACAACATGGTCATGAGTGTAGATCCGCAGTGCCGTCCGGAGCTGGTTGCTATGCTGGGTGCCGCAATTGCGACCAGCATTTCTGACATTCCGTTTGATGGTCCGTGTGCCATGACTCAGGTGGGCATGATTGACGGGGAATTCGTCATCAACCCGTCTCAGGCTCAGTGGAAACAGGGAGATTTAAACTTAACCGTAGCATCCACACGTGAGAAGGTGATCATGATCGAGGCCGGAGCAAATGAGATTCCGGAGGCAAAGATGATCGAGGCTATTTATACGGCTCATGAGGTAAACCAGGAGATCATCCGCTTCATTGATACCATCGTTGCAGAGTGCGGAAAAGAAAAACACTCCTATGAGAGCTGCGCGATTCCGGAAGAGCTGTTTGCTGCGATCAAGGAGATTGTAACTCCGGAGCAGATGGAAGAGGCTGTTTTCACCGATGACAAACAGACTCGTGAGGAGAACATCCGCCAGATCACTGAGAAGCTGGAAGAGGCTTTTGCAGAGAAAGAGGAGTGGCTGGCAGTCCTTTCTGAGGCTGTATATCAGTATCAGAAGAAGACTGTCCGCAAGATGATCTTAAAAGATCACAAGAGACCGGATGGACGTGAGATCACCCAGATCCGTCCGCTGGCTGCAGAGATCGATCTGATCCCGCGCGTGCATGGTTCTGCGATGTTTACCCGTGGACAGACTCAGATCTGCAACGTCTGCACTCTGGCTCCGCTGTCAGAACAGCAGAAATTAGATGGTCTGGATGAGAATGAAGTGGCTAAGCGCTATATGCATCATTATAACTTCCCGTCCTATTCTGTAGGAGAGACCAAACCATCCAGAGGACCGGGACGCCGTGAGATCGGTCATGGTGCACTTGCAGAGCGTGCCCTGATTCCAGTACTTCCGTCTGAGGAGGAGTTCCCATACGCGATCCGTACCGTATCAGAGACCTTTGAATCCAATGGTTCTACCTCCATGGCATCCACCTGCGCATCCTGCATGTCCCTGATGGCTGCCGGTGTGCCGATCAAAAAGATGGTTGCAGGTATTTCCTGTGGACTTGTTACCGGTGATACGGATGACGATTTTGTATTACTTACCGATATCCAGGGTCTTGAGGACTTCTTTGGCGACATGGACTTTAAGGTGACCGGTACAACCGATGGCATTACTGCGATCCAGATGGATATCAAGATTCACGGCCTGACCAGACCGATCGTTGAGGGTGCCATTGCAAGATGCCGCGAGGCAAGACTGTTCATCATGGATACCTGCATGAAGCCGGCGATCGCTGAGCCGAGAAAAGAGGTTGGCCAGTATGCTCCGAAGATCGACCAGATCAGCATTGATCCGCAGAAGATCGGCGATGTAGTCGGCAAGCAGGGCTGCGTGATCAACAAGATCATCGAGGAGACCGGCGTCAAGATCGACATTTCTGAGGAAGGCAATGTAGCAATCTGCGGTACCGATAAAGAGATGATCGAGAAAGCAAAGAGCATCATTAAAACCATCGTGACCGACATTGAGGCAGGTCAGGTGATTACCGGAAAGGTTGTCCGCATTATGCCGTTTGGTGCATTTGTTGAGCTGAAACCGAAGAAAGACGGTATGATCCATATTTCCAGACTCTCCGACAAGCGTGTGGAGAAGGTTGAGGATGTTGTCAATATCGGTGACATGGTAACAGTAAAGGTTCTTGATGTAGACAAAATGGGTAAGATCAGTCTCAGCATGAAGCCGGGCGATCTTGAAAAATAGGAAAGAGAAAACAAACCGATGAACTGTAAAAGATATTTTACAGGTGCTCTGGCTGCCTTTTTGGTGGCCAGTAGTACTTTTATGGCTTATGCAGACGGGCCGGTCACGGTGGGAACAGATCCGGCCGGTCTTACGTCTGCTCCCGGAGAAACAAGTATAAATGAGACTGCACAGGCAGTCGCAACGGAAACTGTGGCACCGACATCTGCAGTAGTAGGAAGCGGTACGGTGACAGCAGGAAGTACTCAGGCAACAGGAGGAAGTTCACAAGTGACAACTCAGGATTCTGCAGCAGCGGGAAATACAGTGACGGCAGGAAGCAGCACCGTAACAGCCGGAAGTGGTACGGTGACAGCCGGAAGCGGCACTACAGTAACAACTTCCCAGACGAACGCTTCTGTGGCAGGTCCGGCAGGAAGCATTACTGCAGGAAGCAGTATGAGTTTAGGCGGGATTAGTGCTCCGGGCAATGTGACCGTTCCGGCTGTAGTCGGTGCGGGGGATATATCTTTTGCCGGCCAGTTGACGGATCCGATCGTTACAGTGACGGATAAGTACAGCTATGACCAGATGAGCAGTGATATCGGTAAATTAAAGTCCCGCTACGCAAACCATCTGCAGGTGAACCAGATCGGAACCAGCTTAGATGGCAGGACGCTGTATGAGATGGTGATCGGAAATACCAATGCATCCAAGCATATCCTGATTCATGCGGGAATCCATGCAAGAGAGTATATGACCCCGCTTCTTGTGATGAAGCAGGCGGAACATCTGTTAGCCTTCTATGATACCGGAAACTATCAGGGGCGGAGCCTTTCAGATATCCTTGCCGGTGTTGCTATCCACATTGTTCCGATGGTCAATCCGGATGGCATTACCATCAGCCAGTTTGGAGTGTCTGCCCTGCGTTCGGCAGATCTTCGCCAGGTCGTAAGCCAGTGCTATGCGCAGGATCAGGCAGATGGCCGCACCAGCCAGAGCTTTGAACGCTATCAGGCCTTATGGAAGGCCAATGGCCGTGGTGTGGATCTAAACCAGAACTTCCCGGCACTTTGGGAAACGATTTCCACCGGACCGGCTCACGCATCCTATGCAAACTATAAGGGAACCAGCTCCCTTTCCGAACCGGAAAGCCAGGCATTGGCAAATCTTGCAAATTCCAGAAACTGGACAATGACCATCAGCTATCACAGCATGGGAAACCTGGTATACTGGGATTTTGCCGGAAATAAGGTATCTGCAGAGTCCAAGGCACTTGCCAGTCTGGTGACCGGGATTACCGGCTACCGGACCAATGGCAGCAGCGGTAAGGGTGGATTTAAGGATTATGTGCAGATCAAAGAAAATCCAATCCCGAGTATTACCATTGAAGTGGGAAGCGTATCCTGTCCTATGCCGGTCAGCGAATTTGGCAATGTCTGGAACAGCAATCAGTCGATCGTGGCTGCCCTGGCCGCCTATGCAGCAGATCACTAATACTTTTTTCTTGATATGATTTTATTTTGAAAAGCAAATATCTTTGCAATAATTTTATAGGGTTTCGTTGAGAATGCCTGTCGCACTGTCTGCGGCAGGCATTTTTACATACAATTTACCAAAAATTAACTTAAATTTTAAAATCGGTTGAAAAGGAAAGAATCAGTATGGTATGATAAACTTGTTTGCGGACTTAAATAAAGAGAAAAATCCTGCAGGATACCAAACGCTGCAGGATGGTACGTAGGACGAGGAGGAGAGTATGTCTATCAGCGACATTTCAAACGGGTTTGGTTTTCTTGGCGGTCTCGGCATGTTCCTATATGGCATGAATATCATGGCCGATGGTATGCAAAAGACTGCGGGAAGCAAGATGAGCAGTTTCCTTGGGATGCTGACAAACAACAGATTTCTGGCGGTAGCCCTGGGTGCATTGATCACGGCCATCATCCAGTCCAGTGGTGCGACTACGGTTATGGTGGTTGGTTTTGTAAGTGCAGGTGTTTTGAATCTGTCTCAGGCTGTCGGTGTGATCATGGGTGCAAACATCGGTACCACCATCACGGCCTGGATCGTATCCATGAGCCAGCTGGGAGATGCCTTTGAAGTTTTAAAACCGAGCTTTTATGCCCCGGCCATCATTGGTATCGGAGCACTGCTTCTGGTCTTTGCCAAATCTCAGAAAAAGAAGATGGCCGGTGAGATCATGATTGGTCTCGGTCTTTTATTTATCGGTCTGGATTTTATGTCAGGATCCATCAAGCCTTATACGGATGCTCCGATTTTTGCAAAAGCATTTGAAGTATTAGGCGGCAATCCGTTCCTTGGCATGATCATCGGTGCCCTTGTTACGGCGCTCTTGCAGAGCTCCTCTGCTTCCGTTGGTATTTTGCAGACACTGGCCATGAATGGTATCGTAACGACCAATGCTGCAATTTATATCACACTTGGCCAGAACATTGGTTCCTGTGTTACGGCACTCCTTTCCAGTATGGGAGGCTCCCGCACCGCAAAACGTGCGGCAGTCATGCATTTGACCTTCAATGTGATCGGTGCAATCCTCTTTGGAACCCTCGGATTCATCTTTTTCAGCCTGCGTCCGGTTTTTGCAGCATCCAACATCAATGCCGTACAGATCTCCATCTTCCATACGATATTCAACCTGACCATGACAACCATTTTGTTTCCGTTTGCCGATGTGCTGGTTAAGATTTCTGGCATTGTCGTAAAGGAAAAGGAAGAACCAAAAGCCGTGGAAGAGGACGAGGAGTCTGCTGCAACCTTCAAGCATCTGGATGAGCGTATCTTTGAATCTCCGGCATTCGCAGTTGAGACGGCAGCGCTTGAGGTTGTCCATATGGGACAGATCACCTATAAGAATGTGGTTCGTGCCATCGATGCGGTGCTGACGGTCAATTCCGATGAGGTGGAAACGGTATTTAAGACCGAACAGACAATCAACAATATGGAAAAGATGCTCACGGAGTACCTGATCAAGGTGGACAATCTTTCCCTGACCGAGAAACAGAAAAAAGTCGTAAACAATCTGTTTTACAGTGTCAGTGATATTGAACGTATCGGAGATCATGCAGAAAACCTGGCTGAGCAGGCACAGTATATGGTAGAGCACGGACTGCAGTTTTCGACAACCGGCTGTGATGACTTAAAGTCCATCAGCGACAGCGTATTAAAATCTTTCCAGTATGCCATTGATGCCAGACAGAACGGCAATATGGATGCTGTGCGCAAGGTAAGCCAGTACGAGGATGATGTAGACAGCCAGGAAGAAGAGCTTCGCGAGAAACACATCGAGCGTCTTTCCGCAGGAGAATGCAAGCCGTCAGCCGGAGTGGTGTTCTTAGATATCATCAGCAATCTGGAACGTGTATCCGACCATGCCTATAACCTGGCAGGATATGTAAAGGATGAGATGTAGGCCGGATTTTGGAGATTGACTCCGAATCGTTACATTTTATGATCCATGTTAAAAAGAAGAAATAAGTTTGTTAAAAATTCCGAAGCTTTTCCGGAGAAAATCCGGCAGAAGGCTTCGGTTTTTTTTGCTATGCAGATCGAGGAGGCGTCATTGGCATGTCTTCTGATTATAAGTTCCGATGCAATTCCATTTTACAGGAAAACATGTTCAGTGTGAAAAGTACGAAAATACGCGAAAAAATAGCCTTCTTTGACAAATACAAGACGATCATGAACGGAATTTTTTCATCTGAGTAAAAAATGCTTGCTATTTTGTCCATTATTAGGTACAATAGAGGCAAGGTTGATGAGTTTTTAACAATCACTATATTTTTAACAATCTAGGAGGAATCAATCATGGCAGTGAAAGTAGCAATCAATGGTTTTGGTCGTATCGGTCGTCTGGCATTCAGACAGATGTTTGGTGCTGAGGGTTACGAGGTAGTAGCAATCAACGACTTAACCGATCCGAAGATGTTAGCTCACTTATTAAAATACGATACCGCACAGGGCGGATATGCAGGCCATATCGGAGAGGGCAAGCATACCGTAGAGGCAGGAGAAGATTCCATTACTGTTGACGGCAAGAAGATCACCATCTACAAAGAGGCTAAGGCAGCAGATCTTCCGTGGGGAGAGATCGGCGTAGATGTAGTATTAGAGTGCACCGGTTTCTATACTTCCAAAGAGAAAGCACAGGCTCATATCGATGCAGGCGCAAAGAAAGTTGTTATTTCTGCTCCGGCAGGCAATGACTTAAAGACCATCGTTTACAGCGTAAACGAGAATACCCTGACTGCAGATGATACCATCATCTCCGCAGCATCCTGCACCACCAACTGCCTGGCTCCTATGGCAAAGGCTCTGAATGATTACGCTCCGATCCAGTCTGGTATCATGAGCACCATTCACGCTTATACCGGTGATCAGATGATCCTGGATGGCCCGCACAGAAAAGGTGATTTAAGAAGAGCAAGAGCAGGCGCTGCAAACATCGTTCCGAACTCCACCGGTGCTGCAAAAGCAATCGGCCTGGTTATTCCGGAGTTAAACGGCAAACTCATCGGTTCTGCACAGCGTGTTCCGGTACCGACCGGTTCTACCACCATCTTAACCGCAGTTGTTAAGAAAGCTGGCGTTACCAAAGAGGATATCAATGCAGCTATGAAGGCAGCAGCAAGCGAGTCCTTCGGCTACAACGAGGATCAGATCGTTTCTTCCGATGTAATCGGTATGAGATATGGTTCCCTGTTCGATGCAACCCAGACCATGGTAGCTCAGATCGCAGATGATCTGTATGAGGTTCAGGTTGTTTCATGGTATGACAACGAGAATTCTTACACCAGCCAGATGGTTCGCACCATTAAGTACTTCGCAGAGCTGGCATAAGTTTTTAAAACTTATAAAAGACTCCTTAAGGGTCCGGTCACTTGTGGGCCGGATCCTTTTTCGGTTTATGAGAAATTGCATGCTTCTCAAATGCGACACATTTATACAAAAAGAAAGGGGATTATCTCAATGTTAAACAAAAAAAGTGTTGATGATCTGAAAGATTTAAAAGGAAAGAGAGTCCTGGTACGCTGTGACTTTAACGTTCCGTTAAAGGCTGGAGTGATCACGGATGAAACCCGTATCGTGGCTGCTCTTCCGACCATTCAGAAGTTGATCGGTGAGGGTGCAAAGGTGATTCTCTGTTCCCATCTTGGAAAAGTGAAAAACGGCCCGAACGAGGGTGAGTCCCTGGCTCCGGTTGCAGTACGTCTGTCTGAGAAACTGGGCAAGGAAGTTGTATTCGTATCTGATTACAACGTGACCGGTGAGGCTGCTACCAAGGCAGTAGAGGCAATGAAGGACGGCGATGTTGTTCTGCTTCAGAATACTCGTTTCCGCGGATCTGAGGAGACCAAAAACGGCGAACAGTTCAGCAAAGAGCTGGCTGATCTGGCAGATGATTATGTATGTGACGCATTTGGTTCTTCCCACAGAGCACATGCTTCCGTTGAGGGTGTAACCAAATTCATCTCCGCAAAGGGCGGCACCAACGCAGTGGGTTACCTGATGCAGAAAGAAATCGATTTCCTGGGCAATGCAGTAGAGAATCCGGTAAGACCGTTCGTAGCGATCCTGGGTGGTGCAAAGGTTGCAGACAAGCTGAACGTAATCTCTAACCTGCTTGAAAAGTGCGATACCCTGATCATTGGCGGCGGAATGGCATTTACCTTCTTAAAGGCAGAGGGCAAAGAGATCGGAAAATCCCTGGTAGACGATACCAAGCTGGATTACTGCAAGGAAATGCTTGAGAAGGCTGAGAAGCTTGGCAAGAAACTCCTGCTTCCGGTAGATGCAGCAGTAGCAGCATCCTTCCCGGATCCGATCGATGCTCCGATCGAAGTTCAGAACGTGGCAGCAGATCAGATCCCGGCTGACATGATGGGACTGGATATCGGCACTGAGACTGCAAAGCTGTATGCAGATGCAGTCAAGAGTGCAAAGACCGTTGTATGGAACGGACCGATGGGCGTATTTGAGAACCCGACCCTGGCAGCAGGTACCATCGCAGTAGCAAAAGCACTGGCTGAGACCGACGCTACCACCATCATCGGCGGCGGAGATTCCGCAGCAGCTGTAAACCAGCTCGGTTTTGCAGACAAGATGAGCCATATCTCCACCGGCGGCGGAGCATCCTTAGAGTTCTTAGAGGGCAAATCCCTTCCGGGCGTTGCAGCTGCTGACGATAAATAAGCAAGAAGTGCATGCAAGCTGAAAGCGCAGCACGAGCTTTGTAAGGGAAGCTATCGCTATTAAATATTTCAGGAGGATCCGAACATGTCCAGAAAAAAAATCATTGCAGGCAACTGGAAGATGAATATGACACCTTCCGAGGCTGTTGCCCTGATCAATACCTTAAAACCGCTTGTCCAGAACGATGAGGTTGATGTAGTATTCTGCGTTCCGGCAATCGACATCATTCCGGCTATGGAAGCTGCAAAGGGAAGCAACATCCAGATTGGCGCTGAGAACATGTATTTTGAGGAGAAAGGCGCTTATACTGGCGAGATCTCCCCGAACATGTTAACTGATGCAGGTGTAAAATATGTTATCCTTGGCCATTCTGAGAGAAGAGAATACTTTGCAGAGACCGATGAAACCGTAAATAAGAAGGTTCTTAAGGCATTTGAGCACGGCCTGACCCCGATCATCTGCTGTGGTGAAAGCCTGACTCAGAGAGAACAGGGTATCACCATCGACTGGATCCGTCAGCAGATCAAGATTGCTTTCTTAAATGTAACTGCAGACCAGGCAAAGACCGCCGTGATCGCATATGAGCCGATCTGGGCGATCGGAACCGGAAAGGTTGCAACCACAGAGCAGGCACAGGAGGTATGTGCAGCGATCCGTGCTTGCATCGGAGAGATTTACGATGAGGCAACTGCTGCAGCCATTCGTATCCAGTACGGCGGCTCTGTATCCGCAGCAAGTGCACCGGAGCTGTTTGCACAGGCTGATATCGATGGCGGTCTGGTAGGCGGTGCATCTTTAAAACCGGATTTTGGTGCGATCGTAAATTACAACAAATAAGGAAAAAACTGTAAAGGGATCGTTAAGGAATCAGAAACAGGTGTTTTGAAAACTATACACTGTGATTTTTTTATAGTAAAATAGATGGGAGCGGAATTTATTTCCGTTCCCATTTTTTCAAGCATTTTGGAGGTAACTATGTCTGAGCAGACAGCGCATAAGGGAATCCATAAAAAAAAGACCATAGAGTTTTCAAGTCTGATCATCGTGATCCGCAACAATATCCTGATCTCAGTTCTGATCATGGGAATTGCCACCCTTCTGGCAGAGGCGTTTTTCCATCTGGGTAAGAATACAACCAGTGTAGCAATTATCTATGTATTGGCTGTCATGCTGGTTGCGCGTTATACAACAGGATATGTGACCGGGATCATCGCATCCGTTGTTGGTGTGTTTTTTGTAAACTATATTTTTACCTTTCCGTATATGAATTTCAACTTCTCCATAGACGGATATCCGGTGACCTTTCTTGGTATGATGCTGGTGTCCAGTATCACCAGCACAACAACAACACGCTTTAAAAGACAGAGCCAGCTTTTAAATGAGCGGGAAAAACTTCTGGTAGAGGCTGAGAAGGAAACCATGCGTGCCAATCTGCTTCGGGCAGTATCCCATGACCTTAGAACTCCTTTAACCAGTATTATCGGGCTGGCTGATACTGCGCTAAGCGACAGTCCGCAGATGACGGAAGAAAAGCGCAAGGAGCTTCTTTCCGGAATCCGGGAGGATGCCAACTGGCTGTTAAATATGGTGGAAAACCTCCTGTCCGTTACCAGGATCCGGGTGGGCGATACGCTTGTAAATACATCACCGGAACCTTTGGAGGAAGTGGTGGCAGAGGCGGTACAGCGTTTTCATAAGCGTCTCCCCCAGGGAAAGGTAGACGTGAGGGTTCCGGATGAATTTCTTATGGTGCCCATGGATGCAACACTCATTGAACAGGTCATCATCAATCTGCTGGAAAATGCAGTATATCATTCTGGTACCGATGAACCGATCGAATTTTATGTAGAAAAAAGGGAAGGCTATGTGGCATTCCATATCCGGGATTACGGAAACGGGATTGATCCGAAACGGCTTAAGACCATCTTTGACGGAGCCGGGATCGATCCTAATGCCAGCGGAGATTCCCATAAGGGAATGGGAATCGGACTTACAATCTGCAAAACCATTATCAATGCCCATCATGGCACGATAGAAGCGGCAAACCGCTTGAAGGGTGCGGAATTTATTTTTACATTACCATTGGAAGAGGATGAAGAATATGACAAATAAACCGGTAATACTGATCATTGAAGATGAAAAGAATATTGGAAATTACATTGAGACCATTGTGGTATCAAATGGTTACAAGGCTCTGCGTGCCATGAATGGAATGTCCGGCCTTTCTCTGTGCACCTCCCACCATCCGGATCTGATCCTTCTGGATCTTGGACTTCCGGACATTGATGGCGGTGAGGTCCTCGAGCGTGTGCGCGGTTTTTCGGCTGTCCCGGTCATTGTGATCTCCGCAAGAACGCAGGAGACAGAAAAGGTTCAGGCGCTTGACAAGGGAGCAGATGATTACATCACAAAGCCGTTTGGTTCAGAAGAGCTTCTGGCGCGTATCCGCACGGCACTGCGTCACAGTGCACAGATAGCCAGCACAGGACCGCGAGAGACCGTCTATTCCCGGGATGGACTTGTGATCGACTTTGATAAACGTGTGGTGACCCTGAATGGAGAAGATATCCACCTGACCCAGATCGAGTATAAGCTGGTGTCTCTCCTGGCCAAAAATGCAGGAAAGGTATTGACCTATGATTTCATCCTGAAAGAAATCTGGGGACCCTATGCCGATACGGATAATCAGATCCTTCGTGTCAATATGGCAAATATCCGCCGCAAACTCGAAAGCAATCCCGCAGAACCACATTACATCTTCACGGAGATTGGAGTTGGTTATCGGATGAAGGAATAAATGGCATCTCAGAATCCGCTGTTGATGATCTTCCAGTCGTCGGATTTGGAAGTTCTGGCAATGCTGATATAGCGGAATGGGTTGCCGTCACGGCGGTCTAGATTGGTCAGAACCCGGTAGATGATGATATTTCCGGGTTCGTAGTCATCCTCCAGACCGCTGTTATGGTATTGCGGATCTGAGGAATCGGCGGGGTAGATCTGGTCTACGCCTTCAAATGCGGTGACCTCGTCGGTAAAGTAGTATTGTGCCAGTGCCTCGGTGACATCCAGTTCTTCTTGTGTCAGAGCTTCCAGGTATGAGGCATTTGAGGAAGCGCTATCATTCACAGCCATGCCGGTTTCGGCAATTTCCCCGGCAAATTCAGAAGGGATCATGGCAAGTACATTGCGGTCTGATTCAGAAAGACTGTAATAAAAATCCAGCCATTTTAAGGTATCCGGGGAAAGGTCTTTTTTCTTTTTGTAGATTCCCTGAAATTCCACGGTATCATCTGCCAGAAAAAGTTCATAATTGCCGGATGCTTCATCGGTCATAACGGCCGCTGCTCCGTTTGTAAGAAGAGTGTAGGAGGCTCCGAGACAGTCAAAATTTGCCTCTCTGTTTTTTTGCGGTTTTGTATGTTCAGAATCTGTTATAGACTGGATCGTGCCGTCTGTATGATCCGGATTGCGAAAAACAGTCCGGCCGGAATCCAGGTAACAGGTATGATCGATCAGGATCATACGGACAGAGGTTTCATCGGTCTGAGTGGAATTGGCACCTGTGACGGATGAAAAGCCTGAGGTCTGATCTGAGCCTGTGCAGCCGGAAAGGAAGGCCGCAAGCAACAGAAGAGTCAGCGTCTTAAAATATCGATTATGCATAATATCTCTCCACAAAATGATCATCACATCTCCGGAACCGGGGTGGGTCTGGATTTGTCAAAAATGTCTTCGGCTTGAAACAGATCATCCAGTTTTCGTGTGCGACCCTCGGACTCTGCGGTTATATCCTTCCACATGCGGTAGCCGTCAAGGTTTCTGCGGCCCTGGCGCAGGTAATCATCACCCAGCTGTACCCAGTACTTACTGGAATCCACGTTACAGAAATAGCGAAAACCTGCGTTGTAAAGGTAACGGAAGCGTTCATTGTCCATGGTATAGGGATGCCAGTCCCCGACATCCGCACCAAATGGATAGAGGATGATGTCTGTTGGACCGATCAGAGATTCTACTTCCGATTCCCATTTGTCGGTGTCAGTCTGAAAACGATCCCACTCAACCGTACCGAGATCTAAATGTCCCCAACTGTGGGAGGCCAGCTCCCATCCGTGATCCCGCAGGCACTGAGCCACTTCGGCTGCAGCCTGCCGATCCTGCTCGTAGGTTTCAGAACCGGCATAGGAGGATGCAGTGCGGTAGCCAAGGATTCCCTCATAACCGGTAAAGGCAAGAACTGCCCGTGCGCCCTTATAGGAAAAATCCGGATGCTGCTCACAGAAGGTTTCCAGGATCGGAACCAGGTCATAATCACCGGTTGTGACAGAACCATCGTCCAGGGTGATCTGACAGGTTGGTTTTTGGTCTTCGCCGATCACGATCCGGTTTGCAAATCCATCTCCATCCATATAGGGATAATAACAGAGATCATCCTGAGACATGACAAAAGGAATTTTTCCGGGCGGAAGCAGGATGTCTCCGGCTTTCATGACGGTATTTCCGTTTTCGTCTGTCGTCTCATAGGCCATATCGTGAAGCTTTACCAGGACATAGCCTTTTTCGTACAGGGTTTCCAGAATTTTCTTGAATTCATCGACGGTAGTCATAACCTGATTGTATCCGTTCTGGTGGGCATCACCGTCAAAGGCTTTGGCGGGATCTGCGATCAGGGTATGGAAGAAAACGTGGGTGATCTTGCTGATGGGGGTGCGCACCAGGGTGGTTTTTGCAGTTTCATATTCGGAAATGGCAGCGGTAACCTCCGGATCGGATGCAAATTCTTCAGAACCCTTTAAAAGCTCCAGTGCCGCATCATAATCATACCCGGCAGCCAGAAGATAGGCCTGATGGAGCAGATCGGCAGCAGGCGTGTCGGGCATAACAAAGCCATCTCCCTCAGTGGCGGCTTCTGCACCGGACGTTTCTGACTCTGTCTGGATCACAATATTGCCGGAATCATCCAAAGCGGGAGCGGGAGATTTTTTCTTTAGAAAAAAAATACCGGCGCCAAGCGCACCGATCAGCACAATGCCGGCTGCGACAGCCAGAAATTTCGGTAGTCTGGAGTGTCTGCGCCTGCGGCTGTAGGACTTGCCAGAATAATATGTATTCATATGTTAACACCTCATTATATTGACATTCAATTCTTATTCCTATCATATCATAGAATGGGAAAAGTTACTATACACGGATCGGCATTTTCGGTTTTCAAAGGGTCTGCATGCGTACAGTAACCATATAAAAACTGCCACGTTTTTGCCATGGGTCATGATCTGTGAAATGTCTGTGACAAACGGACATTTTTGTGGTATGCTAGGCGTATATCAGGGAGAGGATACAGGAGAGAAGAATATGAAGTACAAGATGATCGTTCTGGATCTGGATGGAACGCTTACCAACCGGGATAAGGTTATCACACCAAGAACAAAGAAAAGCCTGATGGATGCACAGAAAATGGGAGTCCGGATCGTGCTGGCATCGGGGAGGCCGACTTACGGGATCGTGCCGCTGGCAGCAGAGCTGGAGCTGGAAAAATATGGAGGTTATATCCTGTCGTTTAACGGTGGAATGATCACGAACTGCCGTACGCATGAAGTGGTCTTTAAAAAGGAACTTCCCAAAGAGGCAAATGTTCGGATCGTAGAGCTTGCAAAGAAGGAACAGGTCGATATCCTGACTTATGAGGGAGCACAGATTATTACCAACAATCCGGAAAATCCCTATGCAAAGCTGGAATCCAGGATCAATCACCTGAAATTAAAACAGGTGGACAACTTAGCCGAATATCTGGATTTTACGGTTCCGAAATTTCTGATGCTGGATGATGGAGATTATCTTGCTTTGGTTGAGGCGAGGGTCAAGGCGGCACTCGGAAAAAATTTCAGTGTCTATCGGTCTGATCCGTTTTTCCTGGAAATCCTGCCACGCGGAATTGACAAAGCACAGAGCCTGGCTCAGCTTCTGAACCTGCTTGGAATGGAACGGGAGCAGATGATCGCCTGCGGAGATGGCTATAATGACCTTTCCATGATCGAATTTGCAGGACTTGGCGTAGCCATGGAGAATGCCGTCCGCCCGGTGCGTAATGCCGCGGATTATGTTACATTCTCAAACAACGATGACGGAGTTGCACACGTAGTGGAAAGATTTGTTTTACAGGGTTAAAATCTTTTCTATAACTATGGACTTTACAAATTTAGTGTGATAAACTGTTGAACGTGAGGGCGAAAATACCAGGTTTTTAGAAGGGGATTATAGTGAATGAATAAAAAGATTAAGACAGAGGCTGTAGATCATCTGTTTGAGGCAATTTTGACCTTACGGACTCCGGAAGAGTGCTATACGTTCTTTGAGGATGTATGTACGGTAAATGAATTGCTGTCATTGTCTCAGCGCTACGAAGTTGCAAAGATGCTGAGAGAAAAGAGCACTTATCTGGAAATTGCAGAGAAAACCGGAGCCTCCACTGCAACCATTAGTCGCGTGAACCGGTCGTTGAATTATGGCAATGATGGTTACGACATGGTATTTAGCAGAATTGCGCAAAAACAAGAAGAAAATGGTGAACTGTCAGAATAGCAAAAAGCAAAAAAGTGATGCACAGGCGGCATCACTTTTTTGCTTTTTTGGTTGCTCTGGATATCGAGGAGGCACCCGAGGAGCGTCCGCTGTTTTTGGACTCGGATGGAAGTTCCTCACGAAGCTGGTCGATGAGCATCTCGATCATATGTTTTTTTAAGTATACGTCAAAAGACAGCTCTCCAATGAAGGCGAACAGCTGCAGATATTCCCGCTCTTCGCTGTCTGAATCGGTAAAGGTTTGAAGACTGTCCTCAAATTTGGTTCGGATATCTTCCTTTAGGTGTTCCATCTGAAGGTCTTCCCGGGAAAATACCTCCTCATAGATGTCGCAGATGTTCAGACCCTCAGTTGCCTTGAAATGATGTTCCGTGACAGGCCTGAAAAGCTGTTCGATATCGCTGATGGAGAGCAGATTTTTATAATAGTAGATAAACAGCAGCAGGAGAATGTGCTCTTTGCTGTATTTTTTTCGAACAGGTGCCGGGAGGAGCCGGTTTTTTGCATAATTGTTGATCATGGTCTTGGTAAGAGCCTTATCCTCCGGGCTGCGTTTGGTCTTCTTTAAGTGTTCTTCCATAAAGGAAGTGACCTGATCCATATATAGATCCACTTCCGGGATCTTTTCTGTTTTGATATAGGAGATGGAATCTAACCAGCTCAGAATATCGGATAATCTTTCAGAATTTGTTTTCATAAACTCACCTCGTATACGCTATTATATAGTATTGAAAACCAGATATCAAGCGAAAAGGTTGTCAATGGTTATGATCAGGATTGAAACCCGGCGGAAAAAGATTGCAATTTAGGCCTGCAAAGTTTATAATGAATAGCTACAAAGATTAAGAAAAGGAGAACAAACCTTATGAAAAAAGTATTAGCAACAGAAAAGGCTCCGGCAGCGATCGGACCGTATTCCCAGGCAATCCATGCAGACAAATTTGTTTTCGTTTCCGGCCAGCTTCCGATCGATCCGGCTACCGGTGAGTTTGCAGGAGAAGACATTGCAGCACAGACCAGACAGTCCTTGACCAATATCAAAAATATTCTCGAGAGCGACGGACTGAGCATGGCAAATGTGGTAAAGACCACGGTTCTGTTAAAGAACATTTCTGATTTTGGCGCCATGAACGAGGTTTATGCTACTTTCTTTGAGGGCGCATGCCCGGCAAGAGCAGCTTTTGAAGTTGCTGCAATCCCGAAGGGTGCATTAGTAGAGATCGAGGCTATTGCATACGCGGAATAATGATCCGTGGTAAAGATGATGAAAAAGGCAGGCAGGGCAAACAAAGGTTTGCCTTGCCTGCCTTTTTGTGGTAGACTAAAGCGAATGCAATTGGAAAGGATAACAGTGCAATGGCAGTTTATGATACATTGAATGACAGACAGCGGGAAGCCGTGTTCTGCACGGAGGGGCCGCTTTTGGTATTGGCGGGAGCGGGATCCGGAAAAACCCGGGTGCTGACACACCGCATTGCATACCTGATCGAAGAAAAGGAAGTAAATCCCTGGAACATCATGGCCATCACCTTTACGAATAAGGCTGCAGGGGAAATGCGGGAGCGTGTGGATCAGCTGGTGACCTTTGGTTCTGAAAGCGTATGGGTTTCCACGTTTCATTCCTCCTGCGTAAGGATCTTACGCCGTTTTATCGATCATCTCGGATATAATACAAATTTTTCTATCTATGATACGGACGACCAGAGAACCTTGATGCGGCAGATCTTAAAGAAAATGGAGCTCGATCCGAAAACGTTTCGCGATCGTGCCATGCTGTCTGCCATCTCCAGTGCAAAAAATGAACTGATCAGTCCAAAAGAGTTTCGCTTAAATGCCGAGGGAGACTGGCGGGCAAAAAAGATCGCAGAGGTTTATCAGTCTTACCAGGATGAATTAAAGAATAACAATGCGCTGGATTTTGATGATCTGATCTTCAAAACCGTGGATCTGCTTCGTGCCAATGCCGATGTTTTGGAATATTATCAGGAGCGATTCCGCTATATCATGGTGGATGAGTATCAGGATACGAACACGGCACAATTCCGTCTGATCGAACTTCTGGCCGGAAAATATAAAAATCTCTGTGTTGTGGGTGATGATGACCAGTCGATCTACAAGTTTCGCGGAGCAAACATCAGCAACATCCTGGATTTTGAGAGCTCCTTTCCGGGTGCAAAGGTGGTCAAGCTGGAGCAGAATTACCGTTCTACCAGCCATATCCTGGATGCAGCAAATGCAGTGATCCGCAATAACCGTGGGCGGAAAGACAAGACGCTGTGGACGGCCAACGGAAAAGGCGATCCGGTGATTTTCCGCCAGTATGAGCAGGCCTATGAGGAGGCAGAAGGCATTGTACGGGATATTTTAAAAGACGGACGGGAATATCAGAATTATGCAGTTCTTTACCGTACCAACGCTCAGTCCCGCCTTTTGGAGGAAAAGTGTGTTGCGTACAATGTGCCGTATCGTCTGGTGGGCGGAGTGAACTTCTACCAGAGAAAAGAGATCAAGGATATCTTATCCTATTTAAAGACCATTGCAAATGGACAGGATGATCTTGCAGTTATGCGTATCATCAATGTGCCGAAGCGGGGGATCGGAGCGGCTTCCATTGGGAAGATCACAGCCTGGGCATCGGAACAGGGAATGAACTTTTATGATGCCTGTGCCCGCGCGGCAGCCATACCGGCACTTGGAAAGGCAGCAGGAAAGGTTTCTGTCTTTACCGGTCAGATCGAACAGCTCCGGGACTCGTTAGAGCGTGGAGCCTCGATCCGGGAATTGATGGAGCAGATCCTTACCGATACCGGATATAAGGAAGAATTGCAGAGTGAGGGAGAGATTGAGTTCCAGTCCCGTATGGAGAATATCGAAGAGCTCATGAACAAGGCAGTCAGCTACAGCGAAGAGGCCGAGCATCCTTCTCTGGATGAATTTTTAGAGCAGGTTGCGCTGGTGGCGGATGTGGATCGGATGGATGACTCGGAAAACAGGGTTACTCTGATGACTCTGCACAGTGCCAAGGGATTGGAATTTCCGGTGGTTTATTTAAGCGGACTGGAGGATGGACTGTTTCCGAGCAGCATGTCCATTATGTCGGATGACCGGACGGATCTGGAAGAAGAGAGACGGCTTTGCTATGTGGGCATCACCCGGGCAAAAGAACGCCTGGTTATTACGGCTTCCCGCAGACGTATGGTAAACGGCGAGACGCACTATGCAAAAGTCAGCCGTTTCCTGGATGAGATCCCGGAAGAACTGATCCAGATGGAAAAACTGGAAGCGAGAGTAGAAAAAACGGCAAGTCGTGCGGAATTTGCGGACGATGACCTTCCATGGAACAGAAATCAGGATCGTCTTGGTGTCAGCAAATTTGGCATGAAATCCAATGCCTATGCTTCTGCAACGGCATCATACCAGTCCGGTGGTGCAGCGGGATCTGAAAAACGGACGGCGATGGGATCTGCAACAACTCCGGGATTTGGCAAGGCGTTTACCGTGAAAAAACCGGAAAAGCTGGAATACGGGGAAGGCGATCGGGTACATCATGTGAAATTCGGAGACGGAACTGTCCTCAGCGTAAAAGATGGTGCCAAGGATTTTGAGGTATCCGTGAATTTTGATCAGGCGGGAGTAAAAAAGATGTTTGCATCCTTTGCGCGCCTGGAGAAAATTTAACTAAAATTAAGATAGTAAAAACAGAAAAAGAATGGTATAATTTATGAAATGGTGTGGCTTCAAAAGCAAAGTCAGCAAACATGACAGAAAGGACGTGGATGTATGAATCGTTTCGATAACATGAGCAAAGACGCCATGGCGCGGGTGGAGGAGATCATGAATTCCACCAAGTTGAATGACTTTTTACACAGAAAAGAGGAAGAAGAAAAAAAGAAAACCTGTATTCTCTGGATCCTTGCCATCATTGGAGTGGTAGCAGCGGTAGCAGCGATCGCATACGGCGTATATCGTTTCTTTACTCCGGATTATCTGGAAGATTTTGAAGACGATTTCGATGATGATTTTGATGATGACTTCTTTGAAGATGAGGATGAAGAATAATTATTCCAAATCATCATAAACAGAACACAGGCGTGTCTCGCAGACCGGGATGCGCCTTTTCTTTGCATAGGAGAGCGATTGTGAAAAAGGGAGATATATATGAGGCGGTCGTAGAGACCATTGACTTCCCAAACAAGGGAATTTTACATGTAGACGGAGAACGTGTGATCGTAAAGAATGCTATTCCGGGTCAGAAGGTTCGTTTTGTGGTCAATAAAAAACGGAAAGGCAAATGTGAGGCACGCCTGTTGGAGGTTTTGGAAAAATCTCCGTTGGAGAAAACGGAAGGCACCTGCAGACATTTTGGCGTTTGTGGTGGCTGTCTGTATCAGAGCCTTCCGTATGAGGAACAGTTGAAGATCAAAGAGCGCCAGATCAAAGAATTGTTGGATGAGGTCTGTGATTCTTATGAATTTGAGGGAATCAAGGCCAGTCCTATTTGTGACGGCTACCGCAATAAGATGGAATTTTCTTTTGGAGATGAATATAAAGATGGACCGCTGGCTCTGGGCATGCACCGTCGCGGCAGTTTTTATGACATTGTAAATACACCGGAGTGTCAGATCGTCCATGAGGATTTTTGCCGGATCTTAACAGCAACGCTTCAGTATTTTACAGAGAAACACATCAGCTACCACAAGAAAATGCAGCACATCGGATATCTTCGCCACCTTCTGGTGCGCCGTGCAGTAAAGACAGGAGAAATCCTGGTGGCATTGGTGACTTCCGGACAGACAGAAGGTCTGGGCGTGACGGAAGACTGTTTGACACCTGTTTCTGAAAAAGAACTGCTGGATGGATGGAGATCTTGTATGCAGGAACTTCCGTTAGAGGGAAGCTTTGCAGGCATCCTGCACATCCGTAACGACAGTCTGGCCGATGTAGTCCAGAGCGATGAGACGACCATCCTTTACGGACAGGATTATTTTTATGAAGAACTGCTTGGTTTAAAATTCCGTATCACCCCATTTTCCTTCTTTCAGACCAATTCCCTGGGCGCAGAAGTATTGTATGAAACTGCCCGTGGCTATGTGGGAGAGACAAAAGACAAGGTCGTCTTTGACCTGTACAGCGGAACCGGAACCATTGCCCAGATCATTGCACCGGTGGCAGACAAGGTTGTAGGTGTGGAAATTGTAGAGGAAGCCGTGAAGGCAGCAAAGGAGAATGCCGCAGGAAACGGACTGAATAACTGTGAGTTCATTGCGGGAGATGTGCTGAAAGTGATCGGAGAACTGGAAGACAAGCCGGATTTGATCATCCTGGATCCGCCGCGAGACGGCATTCACCCAAAGGCCTTAGATAAGATCATTGATTTTGGTGTAGACCGGATCGTATATATTTCCTGTAAACCCACCAGCCTGACAAGGGATCTGGTGATCTTGCAGGAGCGCGGCTACAAGTTAGAAAAAGCCTGTGCTGTGGACATGTTCCCGGCCACGGCAAACTGCGAGACGGTGGCTCTTTTGAAAAAATGAATCAAAATAGCTGCAAATAGAAAGGAATTCATTATGGAAATACATGATATCCGAATCCGTGTGGCATCGGTGGACGATGCGAGTGCTTTGCTGGCCATTTATACACCCTATGTAGTCAAAACGGCCATTACCTTCGAGTATGAGGTTCCGACTCTGGAAGAATTTCGAGAAAGGATCCACCATACCTTACAGAAATATCCGTATCTGGTAGCAGAAGAAAAAGGAAAGATCATCGGCTATGCCTATGTCGGCTCGTTTCACGACCGTGCCGCTTACGACTGGGCAGTAGAAACATCTATCTATGTGGATGAAAACCTGCGACGCAGTGGTGTGGGAAGAAAGCTGAACCGTGCGCTTGAGGCCGTATGCGGGGCCATGGGGATTTTGAATATGGAAGCCTGTATCGCTGTGCCGGAGACGGAAGATGAACATCTGACACGAAACAGTGAAGAATATCATGCCCATATCGGCTATCGCCTAGTGGGAGAATTTAACAAATGCGGTTACAAATTCGGACGATGGTACAATATGGTCTGGATGGAAAAGATGATCGGGGAGCACAAAACCAACATGCAGCCGCCGGTCTGGTTCCCGAATCTGAAGGATGTAAAAAAGATTCTGGATAATCTATAAGAAGAAACAGGAGGAATATCACATGAGTACAAAAGCAGAATATGCAATTTCATTGCATGATCAGGGTTATAATTGTGCACAGGCAGTTGCATGCACGTTTTGTAAAGAATTTGGAGTAGATGAAACGGAAATGTTTAAGATTGCCGAAGGCTTTGGTCTTGGCATGGGCATGATGGAAATGTGTGGTGCATTGTCCGGCATGATGATGGTGATCGGTCTTGCAAACAGCGTAGGAGACTTAAAGCAGGGTGCACCGACCAAGGGAAGCACCTACAAGCAGGTCAAGGAATATGTAAAGAAATTCCAGGAGAAAAATGGTTCCTATCTCTGCCGTGAACTCAAAGGTGTGGAAACGGGAAAGGTTCTCTGCAGCTGCCCGCAGTGTATCATGGATGCGGTGGCATTGACGGAACAATATTTACAGGAACATCAGTAAGTGAAATTGGATGAAGGAGATTTTTCATGAAAACCTGTCGCTGTATTGGCCTTCTGGCGCATGTGGATGCGGGGAAAACCACCCTGTCCGAGGCAATTCTTTATACAACGGGAACCATTCGGAAACTGGGGCGTGTCGATAACCGGGATGCGTATCTGGACACCTATGCACTGGAACGGGAGCGCGGCATTACCATCTTTTCCAAGCAGGCTGTATGTCAGCTTGGCAATGCTACGGTCACGCTTCTGGATACGCCCGGTCATGTGGATTTCTCTGCCGAGATGGAACGGACACTGCAGGTACTGGATTATGCTGTACTTGTCATTAGCGGGGCAGACGGTGTGCAGGGGCATACGGAGACACTATGGAGCTTGTTAAAACGTTATCAGGTTCCGACCTTTCTGTTTATCAATAAAATGGATCAACCCGGCACAGACCGGGAAGCGATTCTTATGGAACTTCAGAAACGGCTGAGTGAATCCTGTGTGGATTTTGCATGGCTGGACGGATCTAACAAAGAGGTTCCGGAAAAGATCTGGGAGACCATAGCCATGTCCGATGAACGGATTTTGGAAGCCTATCTTGAACAGGGAAGTATCTCAAAGAAGGATATTCAGGAATTGATCCTGCATCGAAAACTGTTTCCCTGCTATTTTGGTTCGGCATTAAAGCTCCAGGGTGTGGAAGAACTGCTTGTGGGGCTGGAAACATGGATGAGTGACGGAAAAATTTCCGGTACGGATGGAAACGATCAAAAAGATGCATTTGGTGCAAAGGTATTTAAAATCTCCCGGGATGAACAGGGAAATCGGCTGACCCATTTAAAGATTACATCCGGCTGCCTGAAGGTAAAGGATTTTTTGCGGGGAAACGGAAAAGAACCAGAAAAGGTGAATCAGATCCGCATCTATTCCGGAGCAAAATATGAGACGGTGGATGAGGCCACTCCCGGCATGATCTGCGCAGTGACAGGCCCCATGACGACTCGTCCGGGACAGGGGATTGGTTCGGAGTCGGAGTCTGAACTTCCACTTCTTGAGCCGGTCTTAACCTACCGCATAGAATTGCCGGAGGACTGCGATGCACATAAGATGCTTGCAGATCTAAAGCAGCTGGAGGAGGAAGAACCGGAACTTCACATCACCTGGAATGAACAGGCAGAAGAGATCCAGGTGCAGGTGATGGGGGAAGTGCAGATCGAGGTGTTGAAAAGTCTGGTATCAGAACGCTTTGGTGTGGATATCCGCCTGGATGCCGGAAGCATTGTCTATAAGGAAACCATTACCGCTTCTGTGGAAGGCGTGGGGCATTTTGAGCCGCTTCGCCATTACGCAGAGGTACATCTTTTTATGGAGCCCGGTGAACCGGGAAGCGGACTGCAGTTTTCTGCCCGGTGCAGCGAGGATGTGTTAGACCGGAACTGGCAGAGGCTGATCCTGACGCATCTGGAGGAAAAATGTCACCGCGGCGTGTTGACCGGATCAGAGATCACCGATATGCAGATCACCCTGATCGCGGGACGTGCCCATCAGAAGCATACCGAAGGCGGAGATTTCCGGCAGGCCACTTACCGGGCAGTCCGCCAGGGACTTTGCGAAGCTGCCGCAGCAGGCTGTATGCAGATTTTGGAGCCGTATTATGCATTTAAGCTGGAGGTCCCGTCGGAGTGCGCAGGCCGTGCCATGACGGATCTTGAGCGCATGAAGGGGACGTTTGATCCGCCGCAAGTGGACGGGGAAACCATGTCCTTAAGTGGTGTGGTACCGGTAGCTACGATGCAGAATTACCAGCGTGAGGTAGTCTCTTATACGAAAGGCCGCGGTCGTTTAAATTGTGTGCTGCAGGGATATTTTCCTTGTCATAATGCAGTGGAAGTAGTGGAAGCGGCACGTTATGATGCCGAACTGGATCTGGCAGATCCGACCGGTTCGGTCTTTTGTTCCCATGGAGCCGGTTTTGTGGTGCCATGGAACGAAGTGAAAAAGTATATGCACATCCAGACCGGGATTCTGGTATTGGGAGAAGAACCTGATCCGGATTTGGAAGAAGTAAAACAGCAAAGTGCAAAAAAAAGAGAAGTCGGGGCTGGCGGAAGCAGAAACATATCGTTTGGAGCCGATGACAAGGAGCTCGAAGCCATCTTTACCCGCACTTATGGCGAGAGCAAGCGGAAGCTTTCTTATGACAGCGGCCCGCGCCAGGTCGTATATGATGCAGGGAAATATAACCACGCAAAAAAGGAAGAACCGCTAGAAGAGTATCTTTTGGTAGATGGTTACAATATCCTTTATGCCTGGGATGAACTGCGGGAATTGATGAAGACAACTCTGGATGGTGCCCGTCATCGTCTGATGGATATGCTTTGCAACTATCAGGGATATCGAAAATACAACCTGATCGTGGTCTTTGATGCTTACAAGGTCAGCGGCGGCGTGGGAAGCTGCGAGGATTATCACAATATTCATGTAGTATATACCAAGGAGGCGGAAACGGCAGATCAGTACATTGAGAAATTTGCCCATCAAATGGGGAAAAAATACCGGGTTACCGTGGCAACCTCCGATGGCCTGGAACAGGTTATTATCCGAAGTCAGGGCTGTCTTTTGATGTCGGCAAGCGACCTGGCAGAAGATATGGAGCGTGTCAGCCGTCAGATCGAGGAGGACCGCGGTAACCTTCCAAAAGCCGGAAAGCAGTACCTGTTTTCCGGAGTTGACAAGGATCTTTCCGAGTATCTGGAGCAGGTACGGCTTGGAAAAAAATAGATGATCGATAATAGAACGTTTTTCTTGCAATAATGTTTCTGTTGAAGTACAATAAAGGCGATTCGTCAATTTTTAGACAAAAAAGGAGAACGCATCATGGAAAAAAGACCAGTGGTATTAATGATCCTGGATGGATATGGATTGAATGATAATTGCGAAGCGAACGCAGTATGTGAGGGCAAGACCCCGATCATGGATCAGCTGATGAGCCAGTGCCCGTTTGTGAAGGGACAGGCAAGCGGTCTGGCAGTCGGACTGCCGGAAGGTCAGATGGGAAATTCTGAGGTAGGTCACTTAAATATGGGTGCCGGCCGCATTGTATATCAGGAGCTCACCCGCATCACCAAGTCAATTGAGGACGGAGATTTCTTCTCTAACGAGGCTTTGATGGAGGCAGTGGAAAACTGCAAAAAGAATGATTCCGCACTGCATATGTTCGGACTGCTTTCCGATGGCGGTGTGCACAGCCATATCACCCATATTTACGGCTTGCTTGAGCTGGCAAAGAAAAATGGTCTTTCCAAGGTTTATGTACATGGTTTCCTGGATGGACGCGATACCCCGCCAACCTCCGGCAAGGAGTTTGTTGAGGCTCTCGAAGCTAAGATGGCGGAACTTGGCGTTGGAAAGATCGGAATGCTCTCTGGCCGTTACTATGCAATGGATCGTGATAAAAACTGGGATCGCGTGGAAAAGGTTTATAAAGCGCTGACCAAAGGCGAGGGAAGCTATGCAGAGCATGCTGTTGAGGCCGTACAGGCTTCTTACGATGACGGAAAGACGGATGAATTTGTGATGCCGACGGTTCTGATTGAGGACGGCACTCCGGTTGCAACCATCAAAAACAATGATTCCGTGATCTTCTTCAACTTCCGTCCGGATCGTGCCCGCCAGCTGACCCGTGCATTCTGTGATGATGAATTCACCGGATTTGACCGCGGCGACCGTGTAAAGACTACCTTTGTCTGCTTTACCGATTACGATGAAACCATCGAAAATAAGCTGGTAGCATTCAAGAAAGAAAGCATCACCAACACCTTCGGTGAATTTCTGGCTGCTCACAACTTAAAGCAGGCTCGTATTGCCGAGACAGAGAAGTATGCTCACGTTACCTTCTTCTTTAACGGCGGTGTAGAAGAACCAAACCCGGGTGAAGACCGCATTCTGGTTCCTTCTCCGAAGGAAGTGGCAACATATGACCTGAAGCCGGAAATGAGTGCACCGGCTGTTTGTGACAAGCTGGTAGACAGCATCAAATCCGGGAAATATGATGTCATCATCATTAACTTTGCAAACCCGGATATGGTTGGCCATACCGGTGTGGAGAGCGCTGCCATCAAGGCGATCGAGGCAGTGGATGCCTGCGTAGGCAGAGCAGTGGATGCCATCAAGGAAGTGAATGGTGTTATGTTTATCTGCGCTGACCACGGCAATGCCGAGCAGCTGGTAGATTATACCACAGGAGAGCCGTGGACTGCCCACACAACCAACCCGGTTCCGTTCATCCTGGTGAATGCAGATCCGTCCTATCAGTTAAGAGAAGGCGGATGCCTTGCAGATATCGCTCCGACCCTCATTGAACTCATGGGCATGGAGCAGCCGAAAGAGATGACGGGGAAATCTCTGTTAATCAAATAAAATTTTATTGGAGCCATATGCTGTAAAGTAGGGTTCGAAGTGCCAGGACTGCCACACAGAACCGCATACCCTGGTGGAATTTTTACCTCGTGTGCTTGCGCCGCCTATTGTCTCCCCTGCGGGCTAAACTCGCGTGCGCTGCACGCTCAGACAGGCCCTCCGGGGAGACGCTATGCTCGCACACTCAGAAAATTCCAAAGGGTCTGCTTATTCTGCATGACAGTCCTGGCACTTCTACGGTACTGGCTGAGCTACAATAAAGAGCATATAGCCATAAGAATACTGGCAATGACGGCAATAACGTGCCGGCAGAGCCTCTTGAGATTGCTTGATTAGCTCATATCTGGAGAAAAATGACACGTCAAGGTCGCGTTAGCGCTTGTTTAACCTTGATGTGTCATTTTTTGTTGTTATGTATATCGAGAATTTTGCCTGCTTTATTATTTTGTGGTGGAGTCAGTACAGTAGAAGTTTTGGGAACCCGTGCAGAATTAGCGGCACATTGGAATTTTCTGAATGCGCGAGCATAGCGTCTCTCCGGAGGGCCTGTTTGAGCGTGCAGTGCACGCGAGTTTAGCCCGCAGGAGAGACAATAGGCGGCGGAGCGCACGAGGTACAAAATTCCACTTAGTGCCGCGTTTCTGTACGGGTTCCCAAAACTTCGGATTTCATGTCACAAATTGGTATTTGTGAAAAAAGATCATTTAGCTCTTGCATTTTTCGAAAAGTATGGTATACTACAAACACCTATTAAACAAGTAGATAAATAGGAATAAAGGAGAGCCGCAGTATGTCGGATTACAAAAAGCAGTCGCGCAGATCAGATTCCATTGGAGAACAGCAGATTGCGGATATCCAGGAACTGGCAGGAAGTCTGAGGTATGGTTCCATTGTTCTGGTATTTCAGGATGGGGAACTGGTACAGATTGAGAAACACGAAAAAATAAGAGTACATTAAAAAAACGACACCATGAACAGAATTGACCGGAAATACCGGAGGTTCTGCAGGAAAAACCCAAAAGGGGAAATCCTGTGGAATCTCCGTTTTTTTGTGTAATAGGAAAATTCGCTCATGAGCGGGTAGTACGAGAGGAGAGCATTATGAAAAAAAGAAAAACATGGATCGCTGCAGCCGTAACCGTTTCATCCTTCATGGCGCTGACTGGATGCAGCAGCACAGGTGACAAAAATCAAACATCAGTACAAAATGAGAGCCAGACAGAGGTTTCATCCGTGCAGGAGAATGCCTTCGGTGATACAGATCCGGATGTTTCCAATCCTCCTACGGCAGAACATCCACGCAAAGTTCTGATCTCTGTGAATAACAATTCCAATCCGGATTCTTACGTGGATGCGGATGGAAATTATACCGGTTATGAGCCGGAAATGTTAAAAGCCATTGATGAACTGCTGCCGGAATATGAGTTTGAGTACACATCCATTGCCAGCACAGATGCCCTTCTGGCGGTGGAAGCCGGAAAACTGGATGCATCGCTGCAGCGTTGGGAGGATAATGAGCAGCGCAGAAAAAAATATCTGTTCAGTAACGAGTATTATCTGACCTATACACAGAATGTGACGGTCTGGGGAGACCGGGACGACATCCATTCTCTGGATGATTTAAACGGCAAAACAGTGCTGGTAAAAGCTGCAGGCGGAAGTGATGATTATTTCTGGCAGAATTATATAGCCCAGAGCGGTGCAGATATCAACCTGGTTTATCTGAATGGAGATAGTTCGGTCATGATCCAGATGTTCCAGGATGGAGAAGTAGACGCCTGCACTATGGTAAAGCGAAATGCAGACAAGTTGAATGCAAATTACGGGTCTGATTTTCGGACGGTAGGAGATACGATCATGGCATCGGATACCTATATCTTATTTAATATGGGAGAAGAGACATTGAGAAACCGTGTAGATGAAGCGCTTGCACAACTGCGGGAAGAAGGATTTTTAAGTGAACTGTCGAAACAGTGGTATGGACAGGATTACAGCGTTGATCCCTATAAATAAAACAGGAGGAAACCATGGAATTTTTTCGTATTACATTATGTTTTGAATATTTTCCAAAACTCATCAGGTTTCTTCCGAAAACACTTCAGATTGCTGGAATTTCTGCAATCCTGGGACTCTTGATCGGTCTGGTATTCGGCATGATACGTCTGCACAAAATTCCGGTACTGGATCTGCTGATTAGCATCCTGGTGTCTTTTTTGAGGGCAGCACCGCCGAATGTGCTGCTTCTGGCCTTCTTCTTTGCGATACCGATCCTACTGCGCAATGTCTTTTTGCCGTTCGGGATCGACTTGAACCGTGTGAATGCCATGGTCTATGTATGTGCTGCCTATGGGATCCTGAATGCTGCATTTTTTTCGGAACTGGTTCGGGCTTCTGTACTCGGAGTGGAAAAAGGACAGACTGAGGCAGGACTTTCCATAGGAATGTCACATTTTCAGGTCTTTTCAAGGATCATCCTGCCGCAGGCTTTTCGGATCGCAGTGCCGGAGCTTGGAAATATTCTGATCAACATCGTAAAAAATACATCGCTGGCCTACTTGATCGGCGTGGTGGATCTGATGGGAGCGATCCAGATCGTTTCCGTGGAAACCTTTCATCCGTTGGAAGGTTATGTGGATGTTGCGGTGATCTATCTTGCGATTTCCCTGATCCTGGAATTCTTGTTTTCAAAGCTGCAGCGCCGACTGACGTATGCATAACGGGAGGAAAAGAACGTGGTAACATTTCAGTTTGACACAGCATTTGCCTGGGAGGTATTTCTGGTCTGTATAAGGCGTGTGCCGGTCTGCTTTTTTGCAGCGACAGCAGCCATGCTGACCGGACTGCTCATTGGGATTTTTCTGGCAGCAGCCCGTCAGGGCGGAAAGTCAGCAAACAAAGGCATGTCTGGCTGGCGAAGGAAAAGATGCCTCTCCATTCTGGCCAATGCTTATGTGCATCTGATGCGTGGAGTCCCAACCATTCTCCTTCTTTTGATCCTTTATCTCGGGATCCGGAATGGTTTTCATGCTCTGACACTAAAATTGGGCTGGTCGGTAAAGGCTACCGTGATCCCGGCTCTTGGAATTGCGATTCTGGCATTGGGGCTGAGTGCTGCCGCTTTCTTGTCCGGAAGTTTCCTCACTGCCCTGAGTGCGGTAAGCCCGGGACAGCGGGAAGCCGGGCTTTCCATCGGCATGACAGAAGGGGAGATATTCTGGCGTATCATTCTGCCGCAAGCCTTTCCGGTTGCGCTGCCGCTCATTGGCAATCAGTATATCTCCATGCTGCGCGCCACATCCCTGATCGGTTATATCGGGGTCGTTGATATCGTGCAGGCAGGAAAGATCAAGGCAACGCTTTCTTCCAATAACATGGAAGCATATCTTGCGGAGGTCCTGATCTACTGGGGCATGACGGTATTGCTGGAAAAACTGTTTCACTGGCTGTCAAAAAAAGCCGGACAAAAAAATGGATTGGAGGCTGTTTGATGATTCAGTTAAAGCATATAAAGAAATCATTTCAGGATCATGAAGTATTAAAGTCCATCGATCTTTCTGTAAATAAGGGGGATGTAGTTGTGATCTTAGGACCGAGCGGATCCGGAAAAACAACACTTTTGCGAAGTATCAATTTTCTGGAGCCTGCAGATGGCGGTACGATCACGATCGGAGACCTCAGCGTGGATGCAAAGAAGGCCAGTCATCGACAGATCAGAGCGATCCGCCAGAAAACTGCAATGGTGTTTCAGCTCTACAATCTTTTTAAAAATAAGACGGCACTGGAAAATGTGACGGAAGGCCTGATCGTGGTGAAAAAAATGCCCAAAACGGAGGCGGAACAGATCGGACGCAGCCTGCTTGACCAGGTAGGCCTCGCCGGGCGTTATGACGCATATCCGGCACAGCTTTCCGGCGGACAGCAGCAGCGGATCGGCATTGCAAGAGCCTTGGCCATGAAGCCGGATGTGATCTTATTTGATGAACCGACCTCAGCACTGGATCCGGAGCTTGTGGGGGAGGTGCTTGGTGTCATGAAAGAAGTAGCCAGACAGGGAATGACCATGATCGTAGTGACACATGAGATCAGTTTTGCCATGGAAATTGCAACGAAGATCGTCTTTATGGATCAGGGCGTGGTAGTGGAAGAAGGTTCTGCAAAGCAGATCCTGACTTCTCCTGAAAATCCACGGACGAAGGCATTTTTACGGCGTATTTTACCAAATGACTATGATTATCAGATATAGACTGTAAGGAGAAACAATGATAGAATTTGATCAGATCCTGAATCGAAAAGGAACAAACTGTGCAAAATGGGATCGCCAGGGAGGGGATTTTCTGCCAATGTGGGTGGCGGATATGGATTTTCAGGCTCCGGCACCACTTTTGAAGGCGGTAAAAGAGCGACTGGAGCAAGGCGTATTTGGTTATCCGGCTTCTGCAGATGCAGCGGTCAGGGCAGTAATATGGCATTATGAACAAAAATATGGTGTGAAGGTTTTGCCAGAGTGGATCGTCTGGATCCCGAGTGTCATGCCGGGAGCGAATCTGGCCTGTCGTGTGGGCGGTGGTGATATCCTTTACTCCACACCGATGTATACGCATATCCGGCGTTTGCCCGAGGAAGCCCGTGCTGCTGTGACAGAAGTTCCCATGAAAGAAGATCACCTTTTTTATACCATGGATTTTGATGCCCTGGAAGCGGCGGTGACTCCAAAGACGGGGGTCTATGTGCTTTGTAATCCCCACAATCCGGTAGGACGTGTATTTACCAGACCGGAACTGCAAAAAACAGCGGAATTTGCAAAAAAGCATAACCTCCTTGTGGTAGCGGATGAGATCCACTGTGAACTGATCCTGGAGGGAGAGCATATTCCGTATTTCAGCCTGAATCCGGAGGTGGAACAAAACAGCATTACCCTGTGCAGTGCAGGAAAGATCGCAAATATTCCGGGACTTCCGCTTGCGTATGCCATTATCCCGAATCAGGCACTTCGCAAACGGTTCGAGGAAGAAGCACTGGGACTGTTTTCCGTACGCAATATCCTGGCAGAAACGGCACTGACGGCGGCTTACGACGGCTCCTGCGATGCCTGGAAGGAGGATCTGAGAAACTATCTGAGAGGCAACCGGGATTATCTTGAAGAGCGGATCGCAAATATTCCGGGACTCTTTGCAGTGCACAATCAGGCAACGTATCTTGTTTGGATCGATGCCAGGAAAACGGGGATTTCTGATCCGTTTACTTTTTTCCGGAGAGAGGCAGGCGTGCATTTTAATGATGGAAAAACATATGGACAGGCGGGATTTGTCCGATTAAATTTCGGCTGCCCGCGCAGTCAGTTAAAAGAGGCATTAGACAGAGTGGAGGACGCAATTTTGCGTTATCGGACGAAAGGGGAAGAGAAACATGAGTGAGAACAAAAAGACAGGATTCAGCTGCGTGGACTGCGGCCGGTATGGATGTAAAAAACACAACGGGGACTATCCGGATTTTTGTGCCACAGCAGCTCTGACCGAGGAGGAGCTGGAAGAGATCGCGAAACTTTATGAGAATCGGATCAATCGAAAGGTTGCGATCGCATCAGCTGAGGTGGAAGGCGGATTTTACGGAAAATATACGCGTGTAGAGGAAACCATAGAGTTTGCGCACCGGATCGGCGCAAAGAAGCTTGGTATCGCCACCTGTATCGGTCTTCTGGAAGAGAGCCGTATCCTGGCAAAGATCCTCCGGCTGAATGGCTTTGAAGTATACAGTGCAGCCTGCAAGACCGGTTCCATGCAAAAGACCGATATCGGCGTTAAACCTGAGTATACCTGTACAACCGGAAATGTGATGTGCAATCCGATCCTGCAGGCAAAGCTTTTGAATAAAGAAAAAGTAGATTTAAATATTGTCATGGGATTGTGCTGCGGTCATGACAGCCTCTTCCTTAAGTATGCGAATGGACTTAGCACGGTGCTGGTGGTCAAAGACCGTGTGTTGGGCAATAATCCTGTGCAGGCCTTGTACCAGGCGAGGTCTTATTATAAGAGACTTCTGGAAAAGCCGATTCTTTAACGTCTTCGGAATGCCGGTATCTGTATAAACAGGTAAAAGAGCGGAACCAGATACAGGAAAAAGGCTGCAAGCAGGCTTCCAAGCGGCGCTCCAATGGTTGCAAGCGGTACAGTGCCTGCAATGGACCAGGGAATGAGGGGCGCTACCAGCACGGCAGAGTTTTCCAGACCTAAGGCCATGCGGTCAGCATCCGGTTCCAGTTCGGCACCAAGCTGGCGAGTCAGCATGATGGCAAGGGTCTGGTTACAGGCAATCATGGAGGTACCTGCGGACGCCAGGAGGATGGCACCAAATGGCGTGATGCGGTTTCCTAACTTTAAAAGAACGTTTTTTACCCCGTTTAGGAGTCCGGTGGCCTGAAAGATCCCGGCATAGGAAGAAGAGATACATACGATGGCTGCAACCTTGATCATGGAGCGGATCCCTCCGCCATCTAAGAAGGCTGCGGCCTCTTGTCCGTTTGCATGATAACCGGCAAAAAGCAGAGCAGGAAGCTGTGACAATGAAAAATGCTGAATGGCAAATCCAACCCAGAGAGCAGTCAGGATGCTGACCGTCATGGCATATTTTACAGGAACCCGCATCAGTGCAAGTGCAAAGATAACGATGGCCGGCAAAAGTGCTGCCGGATGAAGCACGACTTCCTGACTAAACAGGGCATTCAGGTCGGCCTGAGATGTCTGACTGTGCGTTTGAAAGCCAAGGACGCCATACAGCAGACAGGTGAGAAAAAAGGGCAGCCAGGAGGTATGAAGCATATTTTTGATATTATCGAAAATATTTGTTTTTGTCAGTTCGCTGATCAAAAGTGCACTGGTCGAAAAAGGGGAGCATCGGTCACCGAAAAATGCACCGGAGAGGATCGCTCCGCCAAGAAGCAGGGGATTTGCACCTGCTGCGATTCCCATACTCATGCAGATCACACCGATGGTGGCTGCCGTGCCAAGAGATGTTCCGGTCAGGAACGATATGCCGCTGTTTAACAGAAACGAAACAAGCAGAAGGATCTCTGGCCGCAGAAGTCTGGCCGCATGGCAGATGATATAGGGAATCGTACCACATGCCCGCCAGAGAGCCGTCATCAGACCGATCAATACAAAAACGAGCAGGACGTTTTTTGCCGTGAGGATGCCGTCACAGATCATGGCAAGAATGTCCTTTATGGAATTTCCTTTGCCGGCAGCGTAGACACAAAAGAGGATCAGTCCACAGCCAAGGGCGGCAAGTGTTGGCAGCTTCAAAAGAAGGCAAACTGCCAGAATGATGGTAAAAAGGCTTAACGTAATGGTTTCCATGGAAAAACTCCTTCCTTATGATCATAGGTATTCTAACACAGATTTTCTGTTTTTCAACTTCCATTTCCACGAAAAATAAGGTAAAATAAAACGTGATATTGAAAAAACATCCCGGAATCATCCGGATCTACTATAAGAAACCCGTAGAAGGAGATTAGTATGAAAATTGCAATCGTTACGGACAGTAACAGCGGAATTACCCAGAAGGAGGCAGAAAACCTGGGAATCTGCGTGCTTCCGATGCCCTTTATGATCAATGGTGAGACGTTTAAGGAAGATATCAATCTGACGCAGGAGGAATTTTACAGACATCAGGCCGAGGATGCAGATATCACGACTTCCCAGCCATCCCCTCAGGATGTGACGGATCTTTGGGATCAATTGCTTTCAAAAGGATATGACCAGATTGTGCATATCCCTATGTCTAGCGGCTTAAGTGGCTCCTGCCAGACAGCCCGTTTACTCTCCGAAGAGTATGAGGGCAAGGTTTTTGTTGTAAATAACCAGCGTATTTCCGTGACACAAAGACAGTCTGCCCTGGATGCAAAAGAACTGGCGGATCATGGCTTTGATGCAAAACAGATTGCCGAGATTTTGGAGCGGGTAAAGATGGAATCCAGCATTTATATCACGGTGGATACCCTGAAATTTCTGAAAAAGGGTGGACGTATTACCCCGACTGCGGCAGCGCTTGGCACCCTTTTGCGCATCAAGCCGGTTTTACAGATTCAGGGGGAAAAACTGGATTCTTTTTCCAAGGTTCGCACGATGAAGCAGGCCAGAGCTACCATGCTTGCAGCAGCAGAGAAGGATTTAAAAGAGCGTTTTGAAGATCCGGAGGCAGAGAACACCTGGCTGCTTGTCGCGCATACCCAGAATCATGAGATGGCAGATGAGTTTGTAAAAGAAATCGAAGCACAGTATCCGAAAGCTAAGGTTGCTGCCTGCGATCCGTTATCATTGAGTGTGGCCTGTCATATCGGTCCGGGATCTTTGGCAGTGGCTATGTCAAAGAAGATCGACCTGGAAGAAGAACGGAAACGTTATGGCCTATAAGATCAAAAAGCTGCAGATCCCATGGCTGAAAAAGCGGATTGTCAGCCTAAAGGTACCGATCACTATCTGTCTGATCCTCTTTGGCATCATCCCTATGTTTCTGTGCACACAGACGATCTTAAGTGTCATAAAACAGACCCAGATCGATGAGCGCATGGTGGAAGTGCAGAACCAGTGTCAGATCCTAAGCAGCAAGATTGCCCGTACCGGCTATCTAAACAGTGAGGAAAAAGGCAGCATCAACAATGAGATCGAGACGATTGCAGATGTATACAATGGCCGCATTGTTGTGGTCAATCAGGATTTCAAGATCGTGCAGGACAGCTTTCATCTTGCCGAAAACCGCACGCATATAGCGGATACGGTGCTGCGCAGCTTTCAGGGCGAAACGGTAAGCCGCTATAACCGGGAGAAACATTATTTTGCACAGGCCGTTCCGATCTACAGCATTTCCAAAGAACATTCTGTGGAAGGTGTGCTGGTGATGACGGCTTCCACGGAAACCATGGCGCGCCTTACCGACGCGGTGGGAGAACGCCTGGTTCTGTTTCAGGTGATTCTTGTCCTGGTGCTGATCCTGGCAGCCGTTCTGGCTGCATCCATGATGGTCCGGCCGTTTAAGGAATTTCAGACCCGCCTGCATCATGTGGAACAGGGAGCGTTAAATACAGATATCAGTTCCAGTGCATATCGTGAGACCCGTGATATCTCCAATTCAGTGGCACAGACGATCACGAAGCTTCAGGAGGTTGACCAGTCCAGACAGGAATTTGTATCCAACGTATCCCATGAACTGAAAACTCCCATTACCTCGATCCGTGTGCTGGCAGATTCCCTGATGGGAATGGGAGAGGTGCCGGTGGAGCTTTACCGGGAATTTATGGAGGATATCTCCAATGAGATCGACCGGGAGAGCAAGATCATAGACGACCTTTTATCTCTGGTAAAAATGGATAAATCAGAAGCAGAGTTAAACATTACGCAGGTTACCTTAAATGCACTGGTGGAGCAGATCTTAAAGAGACTCCGCCCCATTGCGAACCGTCAGAAAGTGGAGCTGATCTTTGAGAGCATCCGGGAGGTGACTGCTGATGTGGATGAGATGAAGCTGTCTCTTGCGATCACAAACCTGGTGGAAAATGCGATCAAATATAACAAGGAAGAGGGATGGGTACGTGTGACCCTGGATGCGGATCATAAATTCTTCTATCTGAAGGTACAGGATTCCGGGATCGGTATACCGGAAGATGTGCAGGATCGTATTTTTGAACGTTTCTACCGTGTGGACAAAGCCAGATCTCGCGAGACCGGAGGCAGCGGTCTGGGTCTTGCCATCACGCGAAATGTGGTGCTGATGCATAAAGGTGCCATCAAACTCAACAGCAAAGAGGGAGAAGGCAGTACCTTTACGCTGCGGATCCCATTAAATTACATTGCCTAGCAGGAGGAATTGGAAAGGATTATGGAACAGACAGAAAAACATCACTTCCATGGCACTGCCGGGCACGGTACTGTCCGACGATTGCTTTTTTTGACATTTTTCGTTCTGATGTTCCTGCTGAGCGGATGTAAGAAGCGGGAAGTCCCTTTGCAGGAGGGAGAGGCGGAATATCTGGTCTATTATATGAACCAGGGCGTGACAAAACTCATAGAGCAGCCTTATCGCACCAAAGCAGCTACTGCGGAAAAACTCATAGCAGAACTGATGAACGAGCTGTTTCATGTGCCGGCTGACTTGGAGGCGCAGAGCGTCTTTTCGGACAAGGTGGTATACCAGGGATGCCGTCAGGATGACAACGTGCTCTACCTGTTTTTTGACAATAATTATACCAGTATGAATGCCTGTCAGGAGATACTCTGCAGAGCTGCACTGGCAAGAACCTTCACTCAGGTGCCGGGAGTAGAATATATCAGCATTTATTCGGGAGATCAGCCGCTGCTTGACAAAAGCGGAATGCCGGCAGGTCCCATATCGGCAGCGGATTTTGTGGACAGCATTACGGATGTCAATGCCTATGAACGTGCAGATCTGACTCTGTATTTTACGGATGCAGATGGAAGCATGCTCTATCCGGAAAAGAGAAGCGTTATGCATAATGTCAACACATCCGTAGAGCGGGTTATCATAGAGGAGCTTATAAGTGGTCCAAAGAATCCGGATCTTAAGCCAACGCTGAATCCGGAAATCAAGATCCTGAATGTTTCGGTCAACGAAAATGTCTGCTATGTGAATCTTGATGCTGCATTTTTAAGCAATTCCCTGGAGGTGAAGGACTATATTCCGATTTATTCGATCGTGAATTCCTTATCAGAACTTTCCAGTGTCAATCGTGTACAGATCGCGGTAAACGGATCTCAGAATGTTACTTTTCGGGAAAGTATATCGTTAAATACCTTGTTTGAGAGAAATCTCGATTATACGGGAGGAAGATAAAATTAAACACCCATTGCTGCTTTTGACAGGGGGATTCGTACTTGGAGAGGTCGTAATCCTGCATCAGGGCACAATGAAGGAACTCGCGCTTCTTTTGGTTTTGGCGCTGGCACTTTGTGTGGCAGCGGTTTGCCAGAACCGGCGCAGATGGATATTCTGGGACAGGAGCATAGGCATAAGGCTTCTGCCCCTTTTTGTCATACTTGGCATGGCACGGGGCTTTTGTGAGGAGCAGGTTGTTCTTAAGGAGACAGCATTTTTGCTAGAAGAAGAAAGCACATACGGAATTGGTGAGATCCGCGGGATCACAGAGAAGGAATCCAAGACTGTGCTTTTGCTTCGGAATGTCCTGACAAAGGAGGGAAATCTGCGCTATCTGCAGGTTTATGTCGAAAATGCCACAGGAGCAGAGGAACAGACCAGCCCATATCGCATCGGAGACAGGGTGCGGGTCTTTGGAGAATTCAGTCGTTTTTCACCGTCCTCCAATCCGGGAGAATTTGATTATGCTGCGTATTACCGCGGACAAAAGCTGACCTGGCGTGTGTTTGCGCTTACGGTAAAGCAACAGGATCTGGTCAGTTTGCAGGACACCAAGGCATTTTATGGTGTGCCAAGAAGGGTATCCTGCTT
The DNA here is from genome assembly GCA_963642615.1 of Oscillospiraceae bacterium. Classification (GTDB taxonomy): domain Bacteria; phylum Bacillota; class Clostridia; order Lachnospirales; family Lachnospiraceae; genus Brotaphodocola. The sequence continues at coordinate 70,264 of CAVIHW010000006.1, forward strand.
TTTTCTCAACGAAATCCAGGATCTGAAGACCTGGTCTTCCAAACGCCTGAAGCTTTTGGCAGGAGAAGAAGATGGAAGTCTGTTTGCAGCCATGCTTCTGGGAGATAAAAGCGGCATGTCTGAAGAAATCCGTGATCTTTATCAGAAAAACGGTATTGCTCATCTGCTGGCGGTGAGTGGCCTGCATCTTTCTTTGGTAAGCATGGCAGCTTACGGCCTTTTGAGAAAGGCAGGAGTCGGATACGGCAGGGCAGCGGTGGCAGGAGGACTGATTTTGACTTGCTACAGCATTCTGACGGGCGCCTCACCGTCTGTCCTTCGTGCCCTGATCATGACCATGTGCGGATTTTTCGCTGCTTATCTGGGACGCACTTACGATCTTTTGTCGGCTATGGGACTTTCTGCACTGATCCTTTTGTGGCAGAGCCCCTATCTGGCAGATCAGGCGGGGGTGCAGCTGTCGTTTGCGGCCATTATAGGAATCGGTCTTGCAAAGGAACTGGATGAAATACAAAATACCCTGCGCATGACACTTTGCATGCAGCTTGTCTCTCTTCCTATCGTGCTGTGGAACTTTTTTTCTTATCCGCTTTATGGGATTTTTCTGAATCTTCTGGTGGTGCCTCTTACCGGCCTGATCGTCGGATGCGGGGCAGTGGGACTTTTTGTCAGCCTGTTTTCCCTGCGCGCAGGTGCCTTTCTTGCCGGAGGCGGAAGAGCTGTGTTTTCCTGGTACGAGTTTTGCTGCCGATGTTTTCGAAAGCTTCCAGGAACCAGTTTTCTGTGCGGACGCCCAAAACTCTGGCAGATCCTATGGTATTATGTGGTGCTTGGAATCCTGCTTTTTATCATTTATGGAAGACAGATTTCTGAGAAAAAAACAATTCCGGAAAACCATTTGGATCTTAAGAAGCAGCGGGAAGCCGTTCTCATCCTATATCTGCTTACGGCTTTGTTTTTCCTGCATCCGCATGCTCCCCGCGGGCTGGAGGTGACCATTCTGGATGTGGGGCAGGGAGATGGCATCTGTATTCGCACAAAAGATCAGGTGATCCTGGTGGATGGCGGAAGCACGGATCAAAAGGAACTTGGAAAATACAGGCTGGAGCCGTTTTTGAAAAGCTGTGGCATCCGGCAGATCGACCTTGCCATTGTAAGCCATGGAGACTGGGATCATATCAGCGGTCTGCGCTGGCTTATGGAAGAGGCAAAGGAAGGTGAGCCGGATTCCGTGCGGATCAAAATGCTGGCTTTGCCAAAGCTTGGGAAGGGGGAGGAAGTATATGCACAGCTTGAAACCTTATGTCAAAATCAGGGAGGAAGCACGGTCTGGATAGAACGGGGGGATCAGATCGAAGATATGAACCTTACCTGTCTGTATCCGCAGGTCAGTGGCGGACAAGCTGCATTGGCCGCAAGTACTGACCGCAATGAGCATTCGCTGGTGTTTTTGCTGGATTATGGAAAATTCCATATGTTTCTTACCGGAGATATGAGTGCACAGGGGGAAGAAAATCTGATGGCACTGGAACGAGAACGGGGGCGTTTACAGAACCGGCTGCCGGAAGTTACAAAAAAAGATAAGACAGGATCAAAATCGGATGACGTCTGGGTTTTGAAGGTTGCGCACCATGGCTCTGGTTATTCCAGCTGTGAGGAATTTCTTTCCTGGCTGATTCCGGATTATGCGGTGATCTCCTGCGGTGCCAAGAACCGTTACGGGCATCCGCATCCGGACGTGATGAAGCGGCTTTCGGACAAAAAGATTGAAATTTTACAGACAAAAGAAAGCGGTGCCGTAATCTGGAAGACAGACGGGCAGCATACAACTTATACAAAGTGGAAAGGGGAAGGACAATGATCGCAATGGTATGTGTGGATGATAACAATGGGATGATGTTCAATCACAGGAGGCAGAGTCAGGATCGTCTGCTGCGCAAGCATATGCTGGAGCTGGCGGGAGGAAAACGGCTTTGGATGAGTGCTTACAGCCGCGGGCAGTTTTTGGACGAAGACGGAGGACGCATTGCCGTGGTAAAAGGAGATTTTTCGGACATTGTCCAGGGAGAATACTGTTTTTTTGAGGATCAGGATCCGGCACGGTATGAAGATCAGATCGAAAGCCTGATCTTATTTCGCTGGAACCGCAATTATCCGGCGGATCTTCACTGTACACTGCCCTATGAGAACTGGAAGCTGGAAGAAATGACAGAGTTTGCAGGCTATTCCCACGACAGGATCACTAAGGAACGCTACAGCCCGAAGATCTAAGGGAAGCTTGCTTGTGTATACAATGGTTTTGTGCTACTCTGTAATCAAGATGAAAGCAGTTCCTGCGCTGCATGGACTGTAATCCAGAAGGAAATGGAGGAAGGAACATGAAATATCAGATTATCGGAACAACGATGCCGGCAGTGGAAATTCTCTTTGAACAGAGGGGAGAAAGCATGTATACCCAGTCCGGTGGCATGGCCTGGATGACAGAAGGTATCCAGATGACGACCAATACCAAGGGCGGATTTATGAAAGGTCTGGGACGCATGTTTGCCGGAGAATCCATGTTTATGGCTACTTATCAGGCCGAGCAGGCTGGAAGCCAGATTGCTTTTGCATCTACAGTTCCGGGCAGCATCCTTCCGGTAGATGTTGGAGCAAACGGCGGACTCATCTGTCAGAAGGGGGCTTTCCTCTGTGCACAGCCGAGCGTAGATTTAAAGGTTACGTTTACCAAAAAAGCGTCAGCAGGCTTGTTTGGAGGAGAGGGCTTTATCCTGGAAGAACTGAGCGGAAACGGTATGGCATTTTTGGAGATTGACGGTGACCAGGTGGTCAAGACCCTGCAGCCTGGAGAGGTTCTAAAGGTGGACACCGGCAATGTGGTTGCATTCCAGAAGACAGTTCAGTATGAAATTGAAACAGTAAAAGGGTTTACCAATATTGTATTTGGCGGAGAGGGTCTGTTTTTGACAAAGCTTACCGGCCCTGGAAAGGTGATACTCCAGACTCAGAATATCGCAGAATTTGCAGGACGCATCGCCCGTTATATTCCGACCTCGTCTTCAAACTAAGGAATACAGGCTTGACATTTTGAAAACTCCCCCGTATAATTCGCTGTAGCAGTGCATGGAGATCTCATCACCGTGAAGACTGCCAAAACAGAAATCTATAGTAAGGCATTGAAGGGAAGAAGTAACAGTTTGAGGTATCGCACAGAAAGCAGCCGGAAGATGAGAGGCGCGCGGGAAACACACTGTGAATACATCCCGGAGCTGCGCACCGAACGAAGGAACTTTGCTGATTTTTAGTAGGCTGTGCCGGAATACAGCATCCGTTATCAGGCTGGAACAAAAGTTTTTATTTTTGTTCGCTGAGGCAGGCAGTGTGAGCTGTCTGTGAAGTAAGGTGGTAACACGAGACGTCCCTCGTCCTTTCTGGCTTCGGCCGGGGAGGACGATTTTTTTGTAATCAAAGGAGGAAATAAAGAATGAATTGTTACGAGGAGCTGGTAGCCCGCGGTCTGATCGCGCAGGTTACGAACGAAGAAGAAATTAAAAAAATGGTAAACGAGGGAAAGGCTACCTTCTATATCGGTTTTGACCCGACCGCAGACAGCCTGCATGTAGGTCATTTCATGGCTCTGTGTCTGATGAAGCGCCTGCAGATGGCAGGAAACAAGCCGATTGCCCTGATCGGAGGCGGGACCGGCATGATCGGGGATCCGTCCGGACGTACCGATATGAGAAAGATGATGACACCGGAGATGATCCAGCATAACTGTGACTGCTTCAAGGTACAGATGAGCCGTTTTATTGACTTCTCCGAAGGCAAGGCGCTCATGGTCAACAATGCAGACTGGCTGTTAAAATTAAATTATGTAGAACTGCTGCGTGAAGTTGGCGCATGCTTTTCCGTGAACAACATGCTGCGTGCAGAATGTTATAAACAGCGTATGGAAAAGGGACTGAGCTTTTTAGAGTTCAACTACATGATTATGCAGAGCTATGATTTCTATATGTTATACCAGAAATATGGCTGCAATATGCAGTTCGGCGGCGATGACCAGTGGAGCAATATGCTGGGCGGTACCGAGTTGATCCGCCGCAAGCTTGGAAAGGATGCTCATGCCATGACCATCACCCTCCTGTTAAACTCTGAGGGCAAGAAGATGGGCAAGACCCAGTCAGGTGCAGTATGGTTAGATCCGAATAAGACCACCCCGTTTGAATTTTATCAGTACTGGAGAAACGTGGCAGATGCAGATGTCTTAAAATGTCTGCGTATGTTGACCTTCCTGCCGCTTGAGCAGATCGATGAGATGGATAAATGGGAAGGCAGCCAGTTAAATACCGCAAAAGAGATCCTGGCATATGAGCTGACCAAACTGGTTCACGGCGAAGAAGAGGCCGAGAAGGCACAGACTGCAGCCCGTGCACTGTTTAGCGGTCAGGGAAGCCTGGAAAATATGCCAACCTACAACCTCACCGATGAGGATTTCACTGACGGCAGCATTGACATTTTAGCGATCCTGCAGAAATCCGGTCTGGCTCCGACCCGTTCTGAGGCAAGAAGAAACGTAGAGCAGGGCGGTGTGTCCGTCAATGGTGAGCCGGTAAAGGATATCAAGGCATCTTACGCAAAGGCAGACTTTGCAGGTGATGGTATGGTTGTAAAACGCGGTAAGAAGAAATTTATGAAGGTAACAGCTGAATAAAACCAGTGCATCGTTCACAGATAAATACCAAAAGTATGGAGCGCGTTTTTTAGATCCGATGTAACTGTTCAGAATGAAGCAAAATTGCAGGGGAAAACATGGATCATGCTTGCATGAATGAATGTTTTCTCCTGCAATTTTTATTGCTATGCATATCGAGGAGGCGCCAGTGGCGCGTCCGCTGATTCGGATATCAAATGAATCGAATGTGCGATCACATCCGGATCAGTTCATAATCGCGGTTTCCAAGACCGATCTTTTCAGCATGGTCTAAGCAGGAACGCCATTCTGATTCCGGAGCGGAATTGGTGAAATGATCATGATGATCATGAAAATGCGGATCTTCAAGATGCTTTGCCAGCTGGCTTCCCGGAATAGGCTGTGCGGCCAGACAGGCATCAACACAGGCCTGGTCAAGTGCGAGCGGGTCGAAGGAAGCGAACATTCCGATATTTGGCAGGATCGGTACATCGTTTTCACCGTGACAGTCACAGTTCGGGGAAACATCTACGATCAGGGAAATATGAAAGTTTGGACGTCCGTCCACCACGGCCTTCGTATACTCAGCCATGCGGCAGTTGAGGAGCGTGTTTGCATTGTCATTATCAAAAACAATGGCATCAAAGTTGCAGGCACCAAGGCAGCGTCCGCAGCCGACACAATCATCCTGGTTAACATGCATTTTTTTTGTAGTTTCGTCAAATACGAGACCACCGTTAGCACATTCTTTCTGGCAGCGTCTGCAGCCGCGGCACAGCTCCTTCTCAATATGGGGCTTTCCGCTGCAGTGCTGTTCTGTCTTTCCGGCTCTGGATCCGCATCCCATGCCGATATTTTTGATGGTTCCGCCAAAGCCGGTCATTTCATGACCTTTGAAATGCGTCAGGCTGATGAAAACATCCGCATCCATGATTGCACGTCCGATTTTGGCAGCTTTTACATATTCACCGCCCTGTACCGGGACTTCTATGTCATCCGTGCCCTTGAGTCCGTCTCCGATAATGATCGGGCAGCCGGTGGAAAGCGGTGAAAATCCATTTTCCCAGGCGCAGGCAAGGTGTTCCAATGCATTTTTTCGGCTGCCGGGATACATGGTGTTGCAGTCTGTCAGAAATGGTTTTCCACCGAATTCCTTTACAACATCCGCAACGGCCTTTGCGTAGTTGGGGCGAAGAAAGCTGATATTGCCGAGCTCGCCAAAATGCATCTTGATGGCTACGAATTTTCCATCCATATCCAGGTCTGCAATCCCTGCTTTTTTGATAAGCTTTTTCAATTTCGCAGGAAGTCCGTCACCAAAGGCAACGGTATGAAAATCAGTAAAGTATACTTTGGACTTTTCCATTTTGCAAAAATCCTCCTGTTTTTTTCATCATTATATTATGCTTTTGATAAAATATCAACGATAACAAAAACCATGGTAATAAATCCTTAAGGGAAACGTTTGCAAGAATCAATGGTATTTGATCGTTCTCTCTGATATACTGGAACCGATGAACCATGATTACAGAGAGGATAAACGCATGAGCAGAAAAACAAACAATACCATGACTGCCGTTGGTATGGCAGTTCTGATGACCGCAGCAGGAGTTCTGACAGCCATGGCAGCCCAGTCACCAGTTATTATGGCCGGAAGCGGCATGAGCCAGATAACCAATCCGGATGCAGGATATGCTGAGTCAGACAACGAACAGGCGCCCGTCTGGGGGACCGTCCTTCATGCAGATGATGAAAGCATCGATCTGGATTGCCCGACCGGCAATGTATATGAAGGCGAGGTCATCATCAATATTTCCGGTGATACCCTGATCTTGGACGGAGAGGATGGCTATCCGCTTGAGGCAAAGGAGCTTAAGGCCGGCGATACGGTATATGCTTATATCGGTCCTGCTATGACCATGAGTCTTCCGCCACAGACAACGGGAGAGGTCATCATTGGACAGGTTCCGGCAGATGCAAAGGCACCGGAATATATTACCGTAAAAACCATGACTGCAAATACAGACGGAAGTTTCACTTTGATATCAACAGCAGGACCCAAATATACTGTGGATGCGGAATGCCGTATCATGCCATATCTGACCAGACAGATTGTTTCTCTGGAGGATGTAGAGAAAGGCAGCAATCTTCTGGTATGGAGCAATGACCAGAATCAGGCACAGAAGCTGGTATTATTTGCAAGGTAAACGAATAGGAATCTTTGAAACTTAAGATATTCAAAGGGTTCGCTTGCGCTTCGGAAAAAGAAAGGATGGAAAAGAAAATGAAACTTCGTGGAGATTTTCATACGCATACCACGTATTGCGACGGAAAGAGCACTCCGCGTCAGATGGTGGAAGCAGCATATCGCATGGGATTAACAGATCTTGGCATTTCCGGGCATGCGGATTACTCCATGTGGGAGCCGGGATTTGGTATGTCGAATGAAACCCTTGCTGCATATAAGAAAGAACTGGAAATGCTTCGGGAAGAATATGCCGGAAAAATGAATCTTTACATTGGCATTGAACTGGACACCTTAGGACCTGTGCAGGATGCGGAGTATACTATTGGATCCACACACAGCATTTTAAAGGACGGACATCTTGTCATGGTGGATGACACAGAGGAAAAGCTGATACAGGCGGTGGAAAGCCTATGGAATGGCAATTGGTATGCCATGGCGGAGGACTATTTTGAACTGGAGGCTACGGCATATGATAAGCTTCATTGTGACTGGATCGGCCATTTTGATCTGATCACCAAATTTAACGAAGGATATAAGCATTTTGACGAAACAAAAGATGTCTATCTGGAACCTGCCTTGGCTGCCATGAAAAAGTTAAACAGGCAGGGGCTTCCCTTTGAGATCAACACCGGAGCCATGTCCCGTGGCTATCGCACGGCTCCATATCCGAATCCCACCCTTTTAAGGGAACTCAAGGCTATGGGCGGAAGCATCATGATCAACTCCGACAGCCACAGCGCTGATACCATCGCCTATGCATTCGAACAGGCACAGAAAATCGCATACGAATGCGGATTTCGGAAGGTATGTGTGCTGACCCCCCGGGGGCTTTCAGAGATACCGCTCGAATGAAAATTCATTGGAGCCATATGCTATAGAATAGGGTCCGAAGTGCCGGGACTGCCATACAAAACCGCATACCCTGGTGGAATTTTTACCTCGTGTGCTTGCGCCGCCTATTGTCTCCCCTGCGGGCTAAACTCGCGTGCGCTGCACGCTCAGACAGGCCCTCCGTGGAGACGCTATGCTCGCACACTCGGAAAATTCCAAAGGGTCTGCTTATTCTGTATGACAGTCTCGGCACTTCTACTGTACTGGCTTTGCTGCATATTTGTGGATGGCAAGTGCTATGGATATATGCTACTTACTGTCTACGCTAATATACGGTGTCTGTCAGGCATTACTGGCGTTTCTGATACTACTACTGTTCCGTGATGAAAAAACTTCAGTCGTAAATACATTGGTTTTGCCTACAGCAGCTCAGCCAATAACGTAGAAGTTCCGGGAACCCGTACAGAATTAGCGGCACATTGGAATTTTCCGAGTGCGCGAGCATAGCGTCTCCCCGG
>CAVIHW010000007.1:0-74260 GCA_963642615.1 Oscillospiraceae bacterium
GTAGGAGAGATTGAGAAGCATCATGAAGAGAGATATCGTGCACTTCTGAAAAACATTGAGACAGCGCAGGTATTTGAGAAGAGCGAGGTCAAGGTATGGGAATGCCGTAACTGTGGACATATTGTAGTGGGAACCAGTGCGCCTAAGGTATGTCCGGTATGCAATCATCCGCAGAGTTACTTTGAAGTGCATGAAGAAAATTATTGATGAGACGAAATCTTGAGGTGAATAAAATACCGCTTGAGATAAGTTACGTGAAAGGACGCATTATGAGATTAATTATATTGATAGCCGCAGGTTGCATAAGCTTTGTGCTTGGATATGGTGCCGGAAAGAAATAAGGAGGTATGAGTTGATGGATAGAAAAAATGATTTCGGGGGGGGGGACATCTGGCTTTACCATAGCAGAGCTTCTGGTGATTGTGGCCATTATAGGAGTACTGGTTGCAATGTCCATACCTATCTTTACTTCTCAGCTTCATAAGGCGAGAGTAGCCACGGATTGGGCGAATGTGAGGAGTTATTATTCCCAGTTACAGTATGATTTTCTGGAAACAGAGAAGATTAACACAAAGTATCTCAATGATGATCCCTTTAATCCGACAATTTCGTTTAAATTATCCGGGCAGACAGTTGAGCTAAAAACCGGATATTTGTGGATCAGACAAAACGATGATGATGGAAAAACAGGATATAATCTTTATTACGAATGCACTAATTTTGATGATGATTGTAGATTGATTCTTCCGGAAGATTAAACGAGTGTACTGGGACTGAACGTGCATCCGCCCATACCCATTTTCACTTCTAACTATTCGTTAAAGCAGTATTTCGCGAATAGTTGGAAATCACACTCCAATTGTCAAAATTGCCGGATTGCCGCATGGGTTTCCAATACGAAACGTCTGCCAATCGAAAAAATTCGTGCATAGATTTTAGGCGCTGGTTTGCAGATTTTGTAAAGACTATTGCGACAACATTTGTCAAGAGCTTCTCTAAATGGGAAGCTCTTTTTTATGCCTCGCAAGAGGAATTTGTTTTATTTTTCGTCTGATGGGTTGAAAATTGGAGTCATGAATGGTATATTATAAATAGAAGGGTACCACCGATAGACGGTTTGCCCCGGTTTATAATTGATAAGCAAAATAGCCGCTCAACTGACCAGGTATGGGGCGGCTATTTCTGCGTCTTATTACTATCCCGACCAATCTTATAGCCGAGTTTAAAACACGTAAGACATAAGCTTAACAGTGCAATTACTTCAGTAATACTCATTGGCTAAGCCCTCCTTTCATGAGATTCCCTTGCGGGTTTCTATGTGATCGGAGGGTTACAGACCCTCCGAAGAGGGACAAACCGCCTACCGTGTTATGGTGGCACCCATGTACTCATGGTATCATATTTCTTCGGGCAGAGCAACACAGAAAAAGCAGACCCGGCCCCTGCACTTCTTTCTACAAAAGTTCCCGAATCTGCTTTTTCCTATACAACGTCAAATCAAAACACTTATTTGATTATGAGATCCCATGATACAGTAGTATGTGAATCAATGTTGTCAACAACAGATGGGCTCGGAACCAGATAAATAGATTTTCCATAATCGGTCTTCATCTGTCCGGAACCCCATTTTGCCATATCAATGTAGTTGAAATTAACACCATCCCCAGAGGTATCATACCATTCAACCTTACAATGCGCTAACCCATCGCTGTTAATAACCGGGTCGTCTTCAGGGATTAAATTTCCATTTTCGTCATGCAATGCCTGAGCATGCCGTCCACCTTCCGCAGGCTCTGCAGCTTTTCGAATAGCGTCAAACAATTCCTGTCCGGCATGATCCCCGCAGAGTGCCTTAATAACTAATTCTCTGATTTCTGTATAATTATTTTCATAGACCTCCGGGGAATCGTTCCATTTATTGCTGGTATGGAAGTATAGGTAATCGCCGTCTCCATCATTATGAAGGATTGTTCCTTCCGCGTATGGGGCGCACAAGCTGATATTATTATCAAATGAAACCATACTTACCTGGTCTGTCCCTGACATTTGCTTTTCTGCAAGCATTTTTTCCAAATATCCTCTCATGGCAAGCCAGCGGGCATCATCATCCAGACCAGCATAAAGAGCATCTGTCCCAACCTGCTGAGATCCGTATCCATTGTACTGTGCTACGCCATCTACCGTCCAACGTCCTTCCTCGTCAACTGTATATCCGTCCGGAGTTGTGCAGTTTGTGAGCTTGTGGTGCATGTCTTTGTCTGGGAAATAATAACAATACCCATTGATCCATTCCCATCCGGGAGTTTTGTATTTGCGACCGCTAGCCACACGTGCATTCTGCTCTATGCCGTATGCATAGGAATCATGAATCTCAGTGGAATCTTCCTCGTAATACTGTACAAGATTGATCCCATACAGGTTACTCGCAAACGTAGGAACCGCTAATCCGGTTGTCATTATTCCTGCTAACAGCAAAGTAACAAAGCCTTTCTTTTTCATAACCATTTCCTCCTGAAAATTTGATTTTCTAATTTATTTCCGTTATTTTTCTGATATTTGTATTATACTCCAAAATGGAAAAATATGCAAATTCTAGCGCAGGGAGCAGCAGTGTGGGAAATGCTACTTCCATCTCCATATCCCATAATATAAACAGGCATTTTTACATTTATAAAGGAGGCATACAGGCAATGAGAAAAAATATGGTAAAACTGTTTGCCGGGGTGCTATCAGCAGTCATGCTGCTCCCGGGCATTGGTGTCATACAAACACGGGCAGATACCCCACTTGATAGAAATGGCGCTCTTTTCAAATCTGGCGAAAGCTTTTATTATCCAAACTATATGGGTGGTGCCGCAGCCTACGTTCCTATTGATTTTGGAACGGATGGGAAGAATGCGCGGGCAGTGGCAAATGCGATGTTATCATTACCCGGGATGGGGGATGGACTAGGTAGTAACAGCAGCCAGTCTGCATTCCGATATCAGGGTTTTAATGCTTATACCTCAAGAGGCTCCAATGCTCAGTATCTGGTAAAAACAGCAGCTCATAAAACGGAGATTGGAAACACCAGAAAATGGTTAAATCCGGGAATCTCTGTTACGGGCAATGAACTATTATCGTTTCGATATGCAGGAATGGTTATTTCCGAGGCAGGATCCATAAACAAAAATCCAGTAAAATTTCTTGCCGGAACAAACCCTTATTTCGCTGCCGATGTAATATGGCCATCAAATAATGGTGGTGTTTCGATTCTTGCCAAAGTATATACAAGGTCAAGACAAGGCGATGGCATACTCCGTACGTCTGACAGCACTCAGACCGTATATGATATGGGACATACACCGGAGCCTATAGAGAATATGGAAACAAACGGAATGTACGGTACGGGATATTGGGACACGCATGGAAATGTCAAAACGAACCGTGCAACAGATGTAAATAGGACAGAGGAATCCGCAGAAAAAGCTTTTACGTTATGGGCTAATGGGGATTCCTACGGAGCTGCCTATAGAGAAGAAGCAGAAAACTACATACAAAGGACAGGTTCTTCTTTGAAATGGTGGCAGGTTCTGAACAGGCACTTTCAAGTGATCGGCGATCCGTATTTACAAAACCCGACCCTGTATTTTTATATGGTCAGAAATACAGCGAAGCATTTTTATTCCACATATACATTAGGCGGAAAAATCGACCGAAATATATCCCCTACCCTTCTTGTGATCAAGGACGAAGAAACCGGAGCGATCGTATCAGAAGCCTATCGTGTGGTAGATGACATGACGTCTACAGATGGTGTTGTAACGGTAGTGGGCGGTCAGATCGCAAAGCTGGTTCCGGGACGTCATTATACCGTAGAAGGAATCATGACTTATTATACATCGGAAAAAGCTACGACAAACTCCAACCGTGGAATCCGATTTTATGCAAGAAATGCCAGTGCTGAATCCAGTCCGATCAGTTTGGACACCGCTTCTATGATAGCATATTCGTCCCTTCCGGATGCATCCGTTATTAGTAACGCAAGTTCCGTTGACGGCAAAAGCACCGGTACGGTTAGCACATCGAAAATAACTCAGGCTACCGAGAATATCGAGATCCCCGATGAGTATTACTACCAGGGTGCAGCATTTGCAGCCTTAAACTTTACCATCCCGGAAAATCTTCAGGATATGCAGACCGGATATTTAGTCATTGCCGTACCACAAAGTGCAGCCGAAAGCGATGACAACCAGTGTACAACGGACGATACGCTGGAAATTCAGTATGTTCTTACAACGGAAGATACGCCTGACCCGGATCCGATCCCTCAGAGTGATGCATTTGGTGACATGAACCTCGGTATGCCGGAGTACAGACAGCTGCATTATATCACAGAAGAGGAAGAAGAGTCTGATGATGACGAAGATGAAGACTCCGAGCCGGAGATGATCGATTATGAAGTATGGTCAGACTATGGTTATTATCAGACAGAAGATCAGGCAAGCCTTGTCGGTAAGACGCAAAGCAGTACACCAGAATCCCCTAACAACGTAAACATCTGGGAAGCAAACATGGTTTCCGATGCAAAGAGCACTCCGTGGTGGGATTATAGTGATCGTGAATGGCCGGATCAGGTGGCAGACATTGAGAACAAGTGCTGGCTGACCGATGCAAATGGAGCCTGGAAGCAAAGCGGAGAGTTCTTGCGAAGCTTCAGCGGTGAGAATATCTTTGGATTTGGTTTCCGTGTATCCCGTTCTAGGGGTAAGAAGAATTCGATCCTGAATGCAGCAAAGATCAATGTGCAAATTTATGGTGTCAGTCCGGACACAACCACTTATTGCGGATACCCGAATGAGTGCACCGCTATCGAGGATGTGGCAGGTAACTGTGTTTGGAAAAACAACCAATAGCCAATACAGCGAAGTAACAAGAATCAGAAATACAAGTTCAGACACTATGTGCTAGACAAAAATATGTGACGATGATATGTTATAAGTAACGACACAAAGATAACTATTGACATAAAATTAAAGATATGTCATCATGCTCATTATGTGAAAATAAAGACGATAATAAGGGGGCTCTGGAACGGTATAGTACAGGTTTTAGCATATCTGAGCGAAAACAAAATCATAAAAAAGAGGGAGAGTAGGAAAATGCATAAGAAATGTATCACGGCAGTATTTATCATGGTGTTTACCATGTTAATAACAGTAACAAGTTTTGCGGCAGCAGGCACCTGGACTCAGGCAGAGGATGGATCTTGGAAATATGTTACAGTTGAAGGCTATATGTTCCATGACACCTTTACCGATGACGGATACTGGGTTGGATCAGACGGAAGTTGGATCCCGAGTACGGTACCGGCTGACGTACTGGCAGAAAGAAGCGCAAACGGAGCCAGGGTGATCGCTGTATCTAAAGCAGGGCACGCGGTTGAGCTGTGGCAGGATGGAGCACTTGTAAAGTCCTATAAGTGCAGCACTGGAAAGGCTGATGGTGACAAAGAAATGGAGGGAGACGGAAAGACTCCGAATGGAGAATTTTACATTTGTCTTATGAACACCAGAAGTGCCTATACTAGAGGAATCGGTATCAGTTATCCGTCGGCAGAAGATGCAGAACGCGGACTGAATACCGGATTGATTACGCAGGCTCAGTATAACTCCATTGTAAATGCTAATACAACAAAGGCGAAACCGAATTGGTACACGAACCTTGGTGGAGAGATTGAACTCCACGGAGGTTTTGACCTGGTAGGCAATAATGCAAGCAGAGGATGTATCGTCATGACGAATGCGGATATATTAGATCTGTTTAGCAGAGTTGCCTATGGTGATAGCGTCTTAATCTACGAGTAGGAATACATACCCACGACCAACAAAATGGCCGTGGGTATTTTATTGCCTGTTTGATCTTCCATTTTATAGAAGAACCATTTAACGCCAAGACCTCGTGCCTGTCACCATTAAGAGCGTGAGAGAAAGAACGAATTTTGGCCGGGCTGTTCTTTCTCTTTTTTGTTACTCAAAGATTATACGAGAAAGCGGGGGATGGTCAGGAGTATGCAGATAAAAAAGTGCCGTAAAAAACGGCACGCTGGGATATACAATATGAAGGAGATGTCAAACTTAATCTGCGGCAAAGCTGCCGTAGATGGGAACTACAATTTGACGCGTGACACTTGACAATTTTCTTTTTTTGTTTTATAATCCATAAAAATGAAACAATACACATTCAACCCGCAAATGCTGCCAGAGGAGATGATACAGATTATGACGATCAGCGAGCGTATCTTTAACAGACTGGATGAACTTTCCATGTCACAGAAGGAATTTTCTGAGAAGACGGGAATATTGCAGAGCACCATCAGCGAATGGAAAAAGAAGGGTACGAATCCAACATCAGAAAAGATCATGATCATCTGTAAGATACTGAACGTGAGCCCGGAGTGGCTTCTTTCAGGTGCAGATGGTAATGGCAGACGTGGAAACCAGGTAGACTGGTTCGTTGTAGGGAGAGACAGTGACCTCGGACGGCTCATTGTGGAGTATAATGGTATGGATGCGAAAGGACAGGCGAGGCTCTTTGGTTATCTGGAGGCTATGAAAGAACTTGGATAAGTTTTTTTAACCCATAAATCCATAAAAATGGAATAAAACAAAAAGATGAAATAAAACAAAAAGATGAATAAAAGATAAGGGGCAGATTTTATGAGCAGACCCAAAAGAATATGGTATCCCGGAGCAACCTATCATGTCATGAGCAGGGGGAATCGAAGAACGGTACTTTTTAAGGACAGATATGATTACATCTCCTTTTTAGAATATGTGATGAAGACACGCGGTATTTATGAGTTCAGGATACACTCCCTATGCCTCATGACAAATCATTTCCATATGATCGTAGAAACAAAGGATACAGAGTTGTATAAGATCCTGCAGAAGATCCTGCATCTTTACAGCATGGATTTTAACCGCAGATACAGCTTTACAGGACATCTTTTTGAAAGCAGATATACTGCATGTCTCATAAAAGACGAACGTTATTTTCTTGAGGTCAGCAGATATATCCATTTAAATCCCGTAAAGGCCATGATGGTGAGACATCCGCTGGACTATGACTATAGCAGTTACAGGCTGTTTGTGGACAGGCAGGAAGATGTTGGCAAAAATCTCATCACAGCACTTGTTGAGACAGGTCGTGTCCTTTCTTGTTTTCATAACAACAGCAGGGAACAGTATAGAATGTTTGTGGAAGGAAAGATCTCTCATGCGGAGCAGGAACTATTGATCCAAAAGGAAATGAAGGAGGATGACAGGTGGCTCCCCTGGTAACAGCACAGTTTTGTATAGGAACAGTCACTTCCTGTATAGAATACGCCGTAAGATACGGTGGTTGCATCGGGTTTTGCCAATGTTTCCGGATATATCATGAACAAGGGGGCTGATTTATGGCAACAGTTGTAAAGAGCATGGCTACAACGGGCGTTGAAGGTTTTATGGTAGAAATAGAAGCATCTACCATAAGAGGTCAGCAGCAGATGATGTCGATCATAGGCCTTCCTGACCAGGCGATCAAGGAGGCAGGGGAGAGAATCCAGGCGGCAATTGAATCCTGTGGTTATGATATACCGAAGGATAAGGTGATCCTTTCTCTTGCCCCGGGAGATAAAAAGAAAAGGGGCTCGCATTTTGATCTGGGGATGATCATAGCTCTTTTGTTCCAGACAGATCAGATCTCCCCCAGAAACCTGGCACAATATGCTTTTATCGGTGAACTTTCTTTGGATGGCCGTATCCGGCCATGCAATGGGGTTTTATCCATGGTAACAGAGGCAAGAAAGTGCGGTGTAAGTTCCGTTGTGGTTCCATATGACAATTGGAAAGAGGCGTCATCTGTTTCCGGAATCCGGGTATGTCCTGTAAAAAATCTGCAGGATACTGTGAGATTTTTAGATGGCAGGCTTGATCTTAAGGCATTGGAACAGGCCGGCCGGGAAGATATGCTGTATGATCAGGTCGGCTTATCCGCAAAGAAGGGAGCAGATGCAAAGAATTTACCTGGATCTGGGGATGATCCTTCGGAAATATCGGTGAATCGCGAACTTGATTTTTTGGATGTGAAAGGACAGGATGAATTGATCGATGCGATCGTTCTTGGAGCAGCCGGAGGACACAATATTCTTATGATCGGTGAGCCAGGCTGTGGAAAGACGATGATAGCGCAGAGAATCGCTACGATCCTTCCGAAAATGTCAGAGAAAGAATCTCTGGAGGTCACCAAAATACACAGCATATCAGGTATTCTCGATGCTGGTATGGGACTGGTAAAAATGAGACCATTCCGGGCACCACATCATAATGTTTCGCTTAACGCATTGATCGGAGGAGGCAGTTACGCGCAGCCGGGAGAGGTGTCCCTGGCTCACAACGGAGTTCTCTTTTTGGATGAGATAGCGGAATTTTCAAAGAGCACGCTTGATGCCCTGCGACAGCCAATGGAGGATAAACGGGTTACCATCTCCAGGGTAAATGGCACGAATTCTTATCCGGCAAATTTTATGTTTGTTGCCGCAATGAATCCGTGTCCCTGCGGATATTATCCGTCAAAAAAATGTCGATGCACGGATTATGAGATCATACACTACAGAGGAAAGATCTCAGGACCAATCCTGGAACGGATAGACATCCAGAAAAGCGTGGCTCATGTGGATTATTTCGAATTAAATGAGCAAAAAAGCAGTCGTACTTCTGCTCAATTGCGCGAGATCGTGGAACGCGCCAGGAGCATACAGCAAAAACGGTTTCAGAATGACACCGGAGTCAATTGCAATGCACAGATGACCACATCCATGATCCAGAAATATTGCAAACTGGATGACGAGTGCACACAGATGCTGAAAACTGCAAGTGAAAAATATGGCTATAGCGCGCGGGTCATCCATAAGCTTCTCCGGCTTGCCAGAACCTGTGCGGATATAGACGGAAGTGAGGAAATCCGGCCGCAGGATATTTCCAGGGCGCTTGCCTGCAGGGATCTTGATGTTTCCAGCAGTCAGCTGTACACGATTGGATGACGGCTATGAAGGATGAAGAAAAAATCATGGCTGATCTGAGGCTGACGCTCATGGAGGGGCTTGGTCCTGTTCGGGCAAATCATTTGGCAGAGCTGTGTGGGAATGCGAAGGCCTGCTTTGATATGGATGAACATTCTCTGCTGGAAGCCGAAGACAGATATATTCTTCAAAACGGACACAGTGAACTGGGGAAAACGAGACTGAAGCATTTCCTTGAGAATCGCAATTCTGCCTCAATCATGAAAAAAGCAGAGGAGATTCTTACAAACTGTGATCTGGCGGGGATATCGATCATCACAAAGAAGGACATTCGGTATCCAGACAGATTTGCGGGACTTAGGGATGCGCCTCTTGTGATTTACGGAAAGGGGAATCTTCGCATCAATGAATATTCAAAGAGCGCCGGAATCATTGGAGCCAGAAGATGCAGCAGGCAGGGAAAGGAGAAGGCAATTGCTCTTGCCAGAGAGGCTGTAAGTCATGATTGTGCCATCATCAGTGGCATGGCCAAGGGGATAGACTCGTACGCACATACGGCTGCATTGAAAGGCGAAGGATATACAATTGCGGTTCTGGGATGCGGTGCAGATGTCTGCTATCCGGCAGAGCATCAGGAATTATACGAAAAAATTGCAAATAAAGGCTGTATTCTTTCCGAATATCCTCCCCTAACAAAGCCAAGACAGTATATGTTTCCGCGTAGAAACCGCCTGATCGCAGCACTTTCGGATGAACTGTATGTCGTGGAGGCAGGAATAAGAAGCGGAACAGAGACTACCATTTCTGCCTGCATGAAATATGGCTGCAGAAAGATCTATCACGTGTAGATTCCCGCATGATCCAAAAGAAACTGACAGAATTTTTGTGCAGCCGGAGGCAGATTGTGATGGCAGGCTATGCCGATGGAGATCATCTGAGGCGGATCGAGCGGAATATGTACAATGCCCGGATAATCTTTCTGAGCACTAATCTGGTTATTGACGGAAAGTCCAAGACCTGCCGCTACCATGGCATAGGTTGCAGACATATCTGTGGTAGTATACTGGATGTTCGGCTGAATATTGTGTTTTTTAAACTCGAGAGAATAATCGGTTTCAACATCCGGGTAAGTGGCAATAAAAGGTTCTATGGCAAAGCGTTCAATGGAAAGTGTTTTTAAACCGGCTAACGGATGATCGGACGGAAGGATTGCCAGATGGGGATCTTCGCAGAGGGGAATCCATTGGTAATCACCGTCTCGGCGGCTGGCCAGAGCAAAGTCCAGCCGGTGTTCAAAAAGCTGTTGAAACAAAGAAGAACTGGAACCTGAGACAAAGTGAAACTGGATGCTCGGATGAATCGTCCGGAAGGCAGCAGTGATATGGGTAAGCCAGGGATAATAATAGCTGTAGGAACTGCCGATCACAATGGTTCCTGTTTCCATACCGGTAATCTGGAAAGCGGTCTGGATCAGTTTTTGTTCTGCAAAAACAAGTTCTCGGATGACGGGCAATATCATTTCACATTCGTTTGTAGGAATAACGCCCTGTCTGCTGCGGTGCAGCAACGAAAAACCCATTGTTTGCTCCAGCGCTGCAATGCAGCGGCTAACGCCTGAAACCGTATAATTCAGCTGCTCTGCAGCTGCTGCAAAGCTGCCTTTTTCAATGGCAGTCAATAAAATTGATAAATGCTCGGTATCCATGTAAAGTTCCAAACCTTCCTAATAAAGTGAATCCGTTCATGTCTGATATCATTGCAAAAAATGCAAAGATACATTGATAGAATGTCGATTTACTCAATGATAAAGCTATGATAGGCTATTGTCAATGCTTTTGGAAGAGAAGGAGGAACTCTATGAAAAAAGAGCGGGACTTTACGAAGGGAACACTGTCTGGGCATCTGATCGCCCTGGCGGTTCCGCTTGTATTTGGCAATATCCTGCATGAATTTTATAATACGATCGATGCTTTTGTAGTAGGGCGATTTGCAGGACAGGAAGAATTTGCAGCGATCGGAGTAGCCGGAACAGTGATGAACCTCTTTTTATTTGCCTTGGTTGGATGCTGTACTGGATTTTCGGTTTTGTTTGCTCAGGGATATGGTCAGAGAAATATGGAGGAAGTCAGAAAACAACATTTTTCAGCACTGGCTGTGGGTCTTTCCGGTACGATCTGTCTGATGATTCTTGGGATTCTTGGGATCTCTCCGCTCCTGAAAATCCTGCAGACCCCTGAGGAATTGCAGATGTATGTGATCCGGTATCTGCATTGGATCTTTTTAAGCCTTCCGGCCGTGTTTTTGTACAATCTTTTGGCCTCCCTTTTACGTGCCGCCGGCGATACGAAGACAGCGCTGTATGTGCTGGCTGCGGCAGTGGGAATGAATCTTCTTCTGGATCTTTTGCTGGTGGCAGTCTTTCAAAAGGGCATTGAAGGCGCAGCCATAGCAACCGCATTGACGCAATTATTTTCGGCAATTGTCTGCTTTGCCTACCTGTATCGCACGCATCCGGAAATGCTTCTTCATAAAAAGGACTGCCGTTTGAATGCTGGATATTTACGCAATACGCTGAAGTTTGGCCTGGTCACAAGTCTGCATCAGTGCAGTCTCTACCTTGGCAAAATGTTTGTCCAGGGGGCGGTCAATACCGGAGGCACCGAGATGATCGCTTCCTATACGGCAGCGACCAGGATCGAGGGATTTGCAAATTCCTTCGGCACCAGCGGTTCAACCTCCACATCGATCCTGACGGCGCAGAATTATGGTGCAGGAAAGAAAGACCGGGTTGAGGGCACATATCAGTGCAGCCTGCGCTGGCTGATCGGTCTGGGTGCAGTTTCTGCTGTGCTGATGATCCTATTCGCACCGCAGGCTATTGCGTTGATGCTTGGTACATCAGAAGGACTGGCATTCAAAGAGGCCGTTCATTATCTGCGTTTTGTTGCCCTGTTTTATGTATTCTGCTTTACAGGCAATACCTTCGTCGGTTATTTCGATGGCATTGGGCGGGTACAGCTCCCGTTTATCGGAGCAACCGGGCACATTACCCTGCGTGTCATCCTGTCCTGGATCCTGATTGGCCACATGGGGCTGAACGCCGTGGCACTGGCTACCGGAATTGGCTGGATCTGTGCAAATATCTTCTGGAGTGTGATGAGAAGAAAAAACCGCGTACAGTAGTATTACACATACACATTTCTGTCGCACACATGCAGGAACTTTACAAACGGAAACTGCCGCATGACAGGTGACAGCAGTATTTTTTTCCTTAACTTGCCATTTGTATTGTCGGATGTTAAGATAGAACTGTCCGGCAGTTCTGCGTGGATGCTGCGCTGACGGAAAATGCCGGAAAAAGGAAAAGGACAAAAACACATGCGAACCAGGGACGAGATGAATGAACAAAGACAGCGTCAGCAGCTTTTAAATGCAGCATGGAAGCTGTTTTACCAGAAGGGATATCAAAATACCACCATGGAGGATATCTTAAAGGAGGCTCATTGCTCAAAGGGCAGATTTTATTATTATTTCCATGCGAAGGCAGAACTTTTAGATTCTCTGTATGAGTTGTTTGATGAAAAATATGAGGAATTCTACAGGGGGATTGATAAAAATCTCGAAAGTTTCAACCAGCTGCTTCTTTTAAACCAGTTTATGTTTGATTTCATGAGCAGGCAGATCGGATGGGAATTGCTTACCAACCTTTATATCAGCCAGCTCTCCGGTACCACAGGAATCCGTTTCTGGGGGGAGCAGCGTTCTTTTGTGAAGATCATCCTGGAAATTGTCATATGCGGACAGAAACGGGGTGAGATCCGCTCTGACATAGATAGTCATACGCTGGCCGCAGACATCGTTGCAGAGGAGCGCAGCCAGCTGATCTCCTGGTGCCTGGCAGACGGAGATTATGATCTGGCTGCGGTGAGTATTCCCAAGCTGAAACGTTCTTATATCGGATATTCTTCTCAATATGAAGAGAGGACAGAACGGTAAAAGGAAAAAACGGCGATTTTTGCCATTTTTGACGGGGGAAACTTTATTTTAAAAGGCATAGGTGGGAACGCTTGCGCCTTTTTTCTTTTTTGATTATAATAAGACCATGGTCTAAAAAAGAAAATGAACTAGGAGGTACTTTTATGCAGGGAATGGCACAAAAGAAAAAGGACGGAAAAGTCCTGGACTTTATTGAGCGGGTAGGCAACAAACTGCCGCATCCGTATATCTTGTTTTTATGGCTATGTCTGATCCTGGCACTGATCAGTCTGGCATGCAGTATGGCCGGGATCAGTGTGGTAAACCCGACCAATGGAGAGACGGTTCTGGCAAAGAGCCTGATCAGTAAGGATGGTCTTGTCTGGCTTTTAGAAAATCTGCTTTCGAACTTCCAGGGCTTCTCACCGCTTGGCCTGGTACTTGCCATGCAGATTGCCATTGGATTTTCTGAGAAAGTTGGTCTTCTTACAACTGCCATGCGTCGTGCCATTCTTGGTGTTCCGTTGTGGGCACTTACGGCAACTGTATTATTTCTTGGAATCAACGGAAGTATTGCTTCTGAGGCATCCATCATTGTAGTACCTGCTCTGGCAGCAACTGCTTTTGAATCGGTCGGCATGCATCCGATCGCAGGTCTGCTTGCCGGATATGCTGCAACCAATGCCGGATTTACTGCCTGTGTGATCGTTGCCGGAACCGATGTGCTGTTGTCTGGCGTTACGGAATCAGCAGCCCAGATGATCGATCCGTCCATAACCGTCAATGCAACCTGTAACTGGTATTTTATGATCGTTTCTGTATTTATGCTGACGGCAGTTGGCGTATTTGTAAACAAAAAATTTATTGTTCCGCGTCTTGGAACCTATGATCCGGCAAACGGAGAGGGCGTAGATGCGGTAGAATCGGGAACGGAGATCACTCCGCTTCAGACCAGTGCACTTCGTGCGGCCGGAATTTTCAGCATTCTGTATATTTTATTATTTGCACTTTTGGTCATTCCGTCAAACGGTATCCTGCGTGCGGAAGACGGCAGCATCTTAAACGGACCGTTCATTAAGGGTCTGGTTCCGATTTTGATGATCTACTTTATTTTAGTGGGTGTTGTGTACGGCGTGAAGGCCGGTACCATTAAAAACAGTTCCGACGTCCCGGCCAAGATGGCGCAGGCTTTAGAAGGCATGACCGGTTACATTGTGCTGGTATTTGTCATTGCACAGTTCATCAATATGTTCAGTTATACGAATCTTGGCATGATCATTGCTGTAAAGAGCGCAGGCGCTTTGCAGGCAGCAGGCTTTACCGGTATCCCGTTAATGCTGTTTTTCATTCTGCTCTGCTGCGTGGTAAACCTGTTTATGACCAGTGGTTCCGGAAAATGGTATATCTTTGCCCCGATCCTGGTTCCGATGATGATGATGCTTGGATACAGCCCGGCCTTTGCCCAGATCATCTACCGTATTGGTGATTCTACCACCAATGCGATCACACCGATCTATCCTTACATCCCGATTGCGATCGGAATGGCAAAGAAATATGATAAAAACTTTGGCATGGGAAGTCTGATCTCCATGATGCTTCCGTATTCCATTGCATTTTTGCTGATGTGGATCGTTCAGATGATCATCTGGGTTGTACTCAATCTTCCGTTAGGTCCAGGTGTCGGTGTATTTTTATAAGGAGAAGCTATGAAAAGTGAGCAGATGAAAAAGCGGTATGAAGCAGCCGAAAAGCTGCAGACAAAACATACACGCACCGCCGTGTTAAATGGAAATCCAAAGATCTTCTGGAATGCAGACGGCACCGCATTTTGCTATGAACGGCAAATACGAGAAGGAAATGCGGTAAAAACGGTTCTGATCGAGAAAGATGGGATAGATGGAAGCTTAAAGGTGACCGAAAAGAAAGATGCAAAAGGAATAAACCATGATATCGGCAGGCATGAAAACGAGGGAGTCACGGTATCTCCGGGTGGTGCCTGGCAGCTGTCTTATGACCAGCATAACCTGGTTCTTACAAAGTCAGAGACCGGTGAACGCACGCTTCTTACCTCTGATGGAGAAGCCTATCTGGAATATGGCTGCTACATTGATATTTATAGCCAGATTACCGTAAAACGACAGGGTTATACGGATCGTCCGCAGGTACTCTGGAGTCCGGATGGAACGCGTTTTCTTACCTATCGCGCTGACCGCAGGAATACAAAAAAACTTCCGCTGATCGCATCTTATGCAGACAGCCTGAACGATCTAAGGCCGAAACTTTATGAATATCCGTGTCCGTTTGTGACGGATTCGGATGAAGAGATTCCACATTACAGTCTGTATCTTGGTTCTGTGCTGGAAAAGACTCTGGTAAAGATCGATGCACCGGATTTTCTTTATCCGGTTTTCACCAGCAAAGAAAAGTCATCCGTCAAATGGATGGATGACAGCCGGCATTTTTATTTTACCTGGATCGCAAGAGGCTACAAAGAAGCTTGTCTCTATCTGGGAGATGCAAAGGATGCCTCCTGTCGGGCTGTGTTTTCGGAAACCACGAACCTGTTTTTTAACCTTGGAGCCTTCGGATTGTTAGATGGATATGGCAGCTATTTGTTTTCCAATTTTATTACCAGTGACCGGACTTATGCATTCTGGCAGAGTGAGCGAAACGGATTTGCACATCTTTACCGGTACCGTCTGACGGAAAATGGGAGTATCTGTGAGGGAGATCTTTTTGATCCATCCCAAAACGAATTGATCGTGCAGAAGCTGGTTCGCGTCGATGAACAGAACAGGCAGATCTATTTTATGGCAAACAATGTCCCGGAATGTTCCGATCCGATGTATTACCAGCTGTACCGTGTGGGATTTGACGGAAGCGGCCTTATGCGCCTGACGCCGGAGGATGCTGTACATAAGATCAGTATGGGAAGTCAATCGTTTGTGGATACTTATTCCAGGGTAGACCTTCCTCCGGTCACGGTTCTTCGTGCGCTGGACGGTTCTTGGGTCTGCGAGCTGGAAAAGGCAGATATTTCTGAGCTTCTCAGTCTTGGCTATCAGATGCCGGAACGGATCACGCTGACAGCAGAAGATGGTAAGACAAAGCTTTATGGAGTATTCTTTTATCCGGATGTGCCGGATACGACAACATCCTGGCCGCTCATTGATTATATTTACGGTGGCGCACAGCTGTATAACGTACCAAGGGAGTTTACCTGGGACAATGCCATGGATCGTGAAATCCATGGTGGACTGCAGTCGTTTGCGAAGCTTGGTTTTGCAGGATTGATCCTGGATGGCCGTGGTGTTCCGGGGCGTGGTATGGATTTTCATGCATTCAGTTACCACAACATCCATGCCTGTGCGGGACTTGCCGATCATGCCTTTGTCCTGAAAGAATTAAAGGCACGTTATCCAAAGATCGATCTGGATCGCGTGGGCATGTGGGGAAATTCCGCAGGAGGATACGCAACGGTGTCAGCCATGTTTAAATATCCGGATGTATACCGTGCAGGCGTGGCATCCTCCGGCAATTATGACCAGCGGATGTATGAGCATTCCTGGACGGAACGTTACAATGGCCTTTATACGGAAGAGGTTTACCGGTATGGAGATATCACCCGGCTTTCCGGAAACTTAAAGGGCAGTCTGATGCTTGCCTATGGTGCCATGGATGACAATGTGACCATGGCGCAGACACTCAGGCTTTGTGATGAACTGAATGCTCGCGATAAGCGTTATGACCTGGTTGTGCTGCCAAGATGCAATCATAATGTCCCATCCGATACATATTTTGTGCATCGAAAGATGGATTATTTTGTGCAGCATCTCATGGAAGCAGAAGCGGCAGAAAATTTAGAGTAGGAAAAGGAAAGCGGCCAATGAAGGAAAAGTATCAGGTTCTGCAGTGCGGACGACTCTATGACGGAATCACGCCAGAGTGGAAAAACGGGCAGAGCATATTAGTGGAAGAGGATCATATCGCAGAGATCGGCACGGATATCATAGTGCCGGATGGAGCAAAGATCATCGACCTGACCGACTGCCAGGTAACACCCGGCATGATCGATGCTCACATGCATATGGATTATTTTGACTGGCATACCGTTCGGGAAGAGGTCTATATGCAAAGCGAGGAAGCAAAGACCCTGGCAGTCGCACGCTGTGCAGAAAAGACCCTGCGCAGAGGATTTACCACTGTGCGCCATGTTGGCGGCATTACCAGCAATGGATATGGGGTTTTGGATGTCAAACGTGCGATCGAAAAAGGGTATTTTCCAGGCAGCCGGATCGTGGCTGCACCGATGTTTTTATGCTCAGCAGGCAGCCATGGAGATCTCAGTCAGGGGTTTGCAGGCAATCCTCGTTTGTCCCGGACACTTCAGGAAGAAAGACAGACGCTTGGAGCTGGAAAGGACTATTTTGTCAACGCGGTGCGTGAACAGGTGAAATACGGTTCAGACTTTTTAAAGATCATGGCCACGGGCGGTTTTTTTACGCCTTATGACACACCGATCCAGCAGCAGCTAAATGACGAGGAATTAAACGCGATCATCCATACTGCACATGAGCTCGGAAAAACCGTCACTGCCCATGTATACACGAATGAGCTCATGCAGAAGCTGATTGCTTTCGGGATCGACGGAATGGAACATGGAAGTCTGATGAACCGGGAAACGGCACAGTTGATCGAAGCAAAGGGACTTTATCTGGTCCCAACCTTCAGTCCCTATGAAGAAGCGGTTCATTATGACCCGGAAGAGATCAAAAAGAAGCAGCCGGAGTTTCAAAGAAAACTGGAGCTTTATAAGGATGCGCTCCAGGCCGGGCGCGAGGTGATCTGTCACAGTAAGATCCGGCTTGGTTATGGCACTGACTTTGTAGCCAATCATCAGAATTATGAAAGTGGTTATGAATATGAAGCCTGGTTAAAGAGCGGCATGAAGCCGTTTGATGCATTGAAGGCGGCAACCAGCGTCAATGCGGAGATCTTACAGCTGTCCGACCGGATCGGAACCCTGGAAAAAGGAAAGCTTGCAGATATAGCGGCATGGAAACGAGACTTTATGCAGGATACAAAGGCTTTGCTAGACTGTGCCTTTGTCATGAAAGAGGGAATTTGTTATCAGACAGAAAGCTGTCTGTAGAAAAGGATTGCTGCTCATGCAGCACATGAACCGTAACGAACAAGAAAAGCCACAGCAGGATGCAGTCATGCAAAACCTTGCTGTGGCTTTTTTGTATAATAGGAAACTTTGTTCCAATGCATATTGCGGAGGCGCCAGTGGCACGTTCGCTGATTCATGAAAACACACCAGCGATCCCTGAACGGTTACAGGAGTCGGATGATCCTTCGTTTGTATTCCAGAAAAGTCTCTGTCAGATAAAAATCCTCTGGTCTTGGTTTCTTTTCCAGAATGGGGATTTCGGCTGTGATCTGCCCTGGCGCGCCTTTCAGGATATAGATCCGGTCAGACAACAGGATTGCCTCATCAATGTCATGCGTGATGAATAAGGTAGACAGGTCGATCTTACTCATAATATCCAGATACCAGGTATGGATGTTGGACTTGGTGATGGTATCCAGTGCAGAAAACGGTTCATCAAGAAGTGCAACGCCCCTGGATGAGAGATAAGTCCGAAGAAGTGCCGCCCGCTGCCGCATGCCTCCGGATAACTGGGAGGGATACCGATCTTGTGTTCCTTCCAGTCCGAATTCGGCAAAGAGCGGATCGGCTTTCGCCCTGGCTTCTGCTTTTTTCATGCCTTTTAAGATCAGCGGAAGCGATACATTATCGATGATCTTCTTATGAGGCATCAAAAGATCCTTCTGAAGCATATAGCTGATCTTACCAGGACAGGAGGTAATGTCTGCTCCATCCAGAAAAACCTTCCCTTCATCCGGTGTGATCAGTCCGGCCAGAATGTGAAAGAGGGTAGTCTTTCCGGCTCCGCTGACCCCCAAAAGGGAAACCAGTTCCCCTTTATTCAATTCAATATTGATATCTTTGATGATCATTTTCTGATCATAGGATTTTGTGATATGTTCTGCTTTTAATAATGTCATAATTGTTTTGCTGTGGATCTTATTCGGGGAGATAGTCGTTCGAGAAGCCTTTTCCGGTCAGGTCGGTAGCTGTCAGTTTGTTATCTGCAAGCCATTTGTAGAAACCATTCCAGCGGGATTTATCGATATAGCCCCAGCGGGATTCCTCAGCCTTGTACTGGGTGGACAGGTATTCCTGGGAAGCATATACCAAATCTTCAGATCCCTGAAGGGAACCGGTATCATCCCCGGCGATCAGCATATCAGCAGCTTCCTTTGGATTTTCAACCGCATACTCGTAACCCTTTGCCGTGGCAGCAAGGAAGGCTTTTGCGGTTTCCGGATCCGATTCCAGGAAGTCATTGTTGGCAATGATCACCGGTGTATAATAATCAAATACATCATCAATATCTTTAAAGAAGAAGAAGTCACAGTCCGTCTGTTCCACGTCAGCATTGATGCCGCCCCATCCGTAGAATACCCAGATGGCATCAGTCTGATGTGCTGCCAGAGCTGCCGGTTCATCAGTGATGTCATTTGGAATGAGTGTTACCTGTTCAAAATCTCCCCCATCCTGATCAACGACTGTTTTTAAGGTTGCAAGCTCCACGGGGGATTCCCATGTGGAATAGGTTTTGCCGGTCAATCCGGCCGGTTTGTCTAAGCCTTCCCCGGCTCTTGAGAGAATACCGGAGGTATTGTGCTGCACGACTGCTGCAACTGCTGTGATACCAAGCGGATCCTCGGCCTCCAGGGATGGAGCCATGGTGTCCTGTGCTTCGATCGCAAACTGTGCCTGACCGGCTGCGCACATGAGTGCTGCGCCATTTTCAGGCGGCTGTACGATCTGTACGTCAAGTCCTGCTTCCTTATAATAGCCCATCTGCTGCGCTACATAAAGTCCTGTATGGTTGGTGTTTGGTGTCCAGTCCAGACAGAAGGTGATCGGCGTGAGTTTTGCATCATCTGATTCGCCTGATCCTTCGGATGCAGTGCTTTGCGATGAGGCATTTTCAGATACTGCGCTTTCAGAACCTGCCTGATCGGCAGTTTTGCTGCCGCCGCAGGCTGTCAGTGACAGCGCCATAAAAGCAGCTGTGGAAACTGCAGTCAGTTTTTTTGCTATGGATATCGAGGATGCGCCAGTGGCGCGTCCGCTGATGGTGTGATCTAGTTTCATGATTTGCTTCTCCTTTGATTGATTTTGTCTGTCCGTGTCCATGGCATGGCCACTCTGCGGATCAACGTCACCACCTCCATTAATAGAAGGCTGATGATGACAATAAAAATGATAACGGCAAACATTTTGTCAAATGCATATGCCTTTTTGACACGGGTCATATAAACCCCCAGGCCATGAAAACCGCCCAGCCATTCTGCCACAACTGCTCCCACGACCGCGTAGGAAGCGGAGATCTTCAGCCCCGAGAAGAAGGAATTCAGTGCAGATGGAAATTTCAGATGATAAAAAATCTGCGCCCTTGTGGCTCCCATGGATCGCATCAGGTCAATGGAATCCTGATCAACGCTCTTATATCCATCCAGAAGTCCCACTGCGATCGGGAAAAACGTGGTGATGATGACCAGCGCAATCTTCGGTGCCATACCAAATCCCATCCACAATACCAGAACAGGAGCGATGGCAATGGTCGGAATTGTCTGAGTGATGATCATCAGCGGATAAAAGGCCTGGTGGATCGTCCGGAAACGATCCATTAGCGTTGCACTGACAAATGCCAGCACAACACCAATGCAAAGTCCGTAAAATGCCTCCTGCAGGGTAAATACCGCATGGGTCAGGATCAGCGGGAGATTGGTAAAGAGTGCCGTGGCCACAGCGATTGGGGAAGGCAGCATGTATCCGGGTACTAGGCCGGACATGCACAGAAGCTGCCACAAGAGTACAATGGCACAAAGGGTAATGACTGCAGGAAGTTTACTGATGATGTTTGGTAACTTTTCTGTCAATGGTCAGCACTTCTCCTTCTGGTTTGTAAGAAATCTTTACATAGGTATTCATGGCCGGGCAGCCTGCCTTTGCAGCTACCAACTGACAGTTTTTCACCACTTCCATAAGCTGATCATAGTCTCCCTCAATGGAAGTTTCGCACGGTCCTACGTAATAGGAGAGACCGGTAGAGCGGATATAGTCGATCACTTCATCTACGATGCGGATCACTTCCTCGTCATCGGTTACGGTTGGCAGTACCTGGATTGCTACACTTGCGTTCATGTTTTTTCCTCCTTAAAAATAGAAAACGCATCTGCCGATACGACAGATGCGTTAACTTGCTTAACTCTTCCTACGATGGCATTATCCAACAGGTTCTAGGGTCTAAGGTCTCACCTTACTCTCAGCTTCTCAAGAAGCTCCCCTGGTTCGATATTGAATTATAACACTGTTATTATACAAGAATATTCAAAAATGTCAATAATGGGAAATATCTTATCTGTCAGCTCCCCGAAATATTGTAATGCTTCCTGACTTCGAGTATAATGAAAAACGTAGCAATGATCAAAAAGGAGGAAGGATATATGTATCAGGCAGATGCATCCCGTTATGGATCCATGAAATACAACCGCTGCGGAAAGAGCGGTCTTAAGCTTCCGGAGGTGTCCCTGGGATTGTGGCACAATTTTGGAAGCACCGGTGTTTACGAGAATATGAGACAGATGTGCTTTACGGCCTTCGATCACGGCATTACCCATTTTGATCTGGCCAACAATTACGGACCGGAGCCGGGGAGTGCGGAGGTCAATTTTGGCAGGATCATGAGAGAGGAGTTTCATGCCTATCGTGATGAGATCCTTGTCAGCACAAAGGCAGGTTACCTGATGTGGGATGGCCCTTACGGAGACTGGGGCAGCAAAAAGTATCTTATTGCAAGCCTTGACCAGAGTTTGAAACGGATGGGTCTTGACTATGTCGATATTTTTTATCATCACCGGATGGATCCGGAAACGCCCTTAGAGGAGACTATGGAGACTCTGGCACAGATCGTGCGCAGCGGAAAAGCACTTTATGTGGGAATTTCCAATTACGACGGGGAACACATGAAGGAGGCTGCAAAAATCTTGAAAGAATTGCATTGCCCCTATATCATCAATCAGAACCGGTATTCGATCTTTGATCGTACCATTGAAAAAAATGGTCTGAAACAGGCCGCGTGTGAGGCTGAAAAGGGGATCATCGCATTCAGTCCGCTGGCACAGGGAACCCTGACGAACCGCTATCTGGATGGAATTCCAAAAGACAGCAGGATCATCACAGATGGAAGATTTTTAAAGGCCTCTCTGCTTACAGAAGAAAAACTGGCAAGCATTCGTGCATTAAACGAGATCGCAGCAGGACGCGGAGAGAGTCTGGCGCAGATGGCGCTGAAATGGGTACTCAAGGATCATGTGGTCACAAGCGTGCTGATCGGTGCGTCAAAACCTTCCCAGATCCTCGATAACCTGAATGTACTTAAGAGTGCGGATTTTACAGAAGAAGAATTGAAGAAAATCGATGAAGCCTCCGGCTTTTGAAAATTCATAGCTGAGAATAAGAAAAGCGCCACAGATACGGATGATCCATATCTGTGGCGCTTGCCCCTGCCAAGGATGCCGGCAGCCGGACTCGAACCGGCACGAGGTCGCCCCCGTCAGATTTTGAGTCTGATGCGTCTGCCATTCCGCCACGCCGGCTAACTCAAACAGAAATGATTATAGCATAACTGTCGGTACTTGGCAAGAACTTTTTATTATTTTTGAATTAGAACAGATGTTCAAAACGTTTCATTGCTGCAATGGTATTTTCATGGTTGTTAAAGGAAGTCAGGCGGAAGAAGTTCTTTCCGTTTTCGCCAAAACCGGCGCCCGGAGTTCCAACCACCTGGGCATTGTTTAACAGATAATCGAAAAACTCCCAGGATTCCATGCCGTTCGGACACTCAAACCAGATGTAAGGAGAGTGTACTCCACCGAAGAAACGGATATTTCTGCGGGTAAGGGTATCTGCGATGATGCGTGCATTCTCCTGATAGTATGCAATATTTTCCCGGCACTGAGCCATGCCTTCCTCTGTGAAAACAGCCTCTGCACCTTTCTGGATGATATAGGATGTGCCGTTAAATTTCGTGGACTGTCTGCGGTTCCACATTGCATGCAAGGACATTTCCTGTCCGTTGGAAGCGGTAAATACCAGCTCTTTCGGGACTACGGTATAGCCACAGCGGGTTCCGGTAAATCCTGCGGTCTTTGAGAGGGAACAGAATTCAATGGCACATTTTTTAGCGCCTTCAATTGCATAAATGCTGCGCGGCAGTTCCGGATCGGAGATGAATGCCTCATAAGCGGAGTCAAACAGGATCACGGCATTGTTCTTCAGTGCGTAATCCACCCATTCCTTGAGCTGTTCTTTATTGTATACAGCTCCGGTCGGATTGTTCGGGGAGCAGAGGTAGATGATGTCAGCATGCACGGACGGATCCGGCATCGGCAGGAAATTGTTCTCTGCGTTTCCGGATAAGTAGGTAACCTTCTTTCCGTTCATGATATTGGAATCCACATAAACCGGGTAAACCGGATCCGGGATCAGGATCACATTGTCGTTGTCAAACAGCTCGGAAATATTTCCGGTATCACTTTTTGCTCCGTCGGAGATGAAAATATCGGCTGCATCAACCGATACGCCATTGCGGGCATAGTAAGCGGAAATGGCATCACGCAGGAATGCGTAGCCCTGCTCCGGACCGTAACCCTTAAAGGTTTCGGAAGAAGCCATGGCATCCACGCCCTCGTGAAGTCCTTTGATGGCAAGCTCACCAAGCGGAAGCGTAACATCGCCGATACCAAGGCGGATGATCTTTGCATCCGGATGTTCTGCCTCATAAGCAGCAACACGGTGTGCGATTTCTGCGAAGAGATAACTTTCTTTTAAATCCTGATAATGTTCATTTAATTTTGGCATTTGAGGAACCTTCCTTTCACGCAGCCGGAAGTTTTGAAACCGGCAGCTACGATAGGCTTTATTCTAGCAAAGAATAAAAATCAAGTCAATCCACAGGGAAATAAAAGAAGGAAGAAATTGAAAAATAAAGTGAGATATTGTATGATGGTAGCTATGATGTAAACTGCAGGCGGGAGGTGAGGCAATGTATTCTTGCAGGGAAGCGGAAAAGATGGTCATGCCTTATATCAATCATCAGCTTGATGAAAAAGAACTGGAACAATTTCTGAAACATGTGAAGGATTGTCCGGCATGCAGGGAGGAATTGGAAATTTATTACACGGTTTCGGTCGGACTGATGCGGTTGGACAGCGGAAATGGCGTCTATGATATCACCGGTTCCTTAGAAGCGAGCATGGAGAATGCCTGGCTTACGGTGCGGACAGCCCGCCTTCGCAAGGTGATCTGTTATGTGGCAAATACGCTGCAGGTGACTGCAGTCTTTGTTATGCTTCTGATGCAGATGCGCATCTGGATGCAGAACTGAAACAGCCGCGTGGGAATCGTGCAGCACGCACAAATCAAAGCCTGAGAAAAGAGGAAGAAAAACAATATGGGAAAACTTGTTTTAATAGATGGACACAGTATCATGCACCGTGCCTTTTACGGGGTGCCGGAGCTTACAAATTCGGAGGGGCTTCATACCAACGCGGTATATGGTTTTCTCAATATCATGTTTAAGATCCTGGAGGAGGAACAGCCGGATCATCTTGCTGTCGCTTTTGACCTGAAAGAGCCTACTTTTCGCCATAAGATGTATGCAGAATACAAGGGCACCAGAAAACCGATGCCGGAGGAGTTAAGAGAACAGATCCCTCTCATGAAGGAAGTGCTGTCTGCTATGGAAATCCCGATTCTCACATTGCCGGGCTATGAGGCGGATGATATCCTTGGAACCGTTGCCAAGCGTACACAAAAAGAAGGAGAAGAGGTTTCTATCGTATCGGGAGACCGAGATCTTTTGCAGCTTGCAGATACCCATATCAAGATCCGCATTCCAAAGACCAGCCGCGGCACAACCCAGATCCATGATTATTATCCGGAAGATGTGAAGCGGGAATATCAGGTGACTCCGACAGAATTTATCGATGTCAAGGCACTGATGGGAGATGCCTCGGATAATATTCCTGGCGTCCCGTCCATTGGAGAAAAGACAGCTACAAACCTGATTGTGACCTATGGCAGCCTGGACAATATCTATGCCCATCTTGACGAGGTAAAGCCGCCCAGGGCAAAGAAGGCTCTGGAAGAGCACCGCGACCTTGCAGCGATGAGCCTTGACCTTGCAACAATCTGCATTACTTGCCCGATCACATTTGATTATGACAGTGCAAAGATCGGACAGCTGTATACACCAAAAGCCTATGAATATATGAAACGGCTGGAGTTTAAGTCCATCCTTGCCCGGTTTGATGTAAAGAAGATGGATGCAAATTCGGTGGAGGAGTCGTTTTGGAGTGTGGAGGATCTGTCCGGTGCAGAGCAGATCTTTGAAAAAGCAAAAACGGCAGATCAGGTTGGATGCCAGCTGATCTTGTCGGAAAACGGAGTGGCAGGACTTGCCATCTGTACCGGAAAGGAAGAAATCTATACGATCTCGGCAGCAGGATTTTTAACCGGAAGTTACCTGTGTGATCATCTTGAAGAACTGATCATCAGGCGAGATCCTTCCCTGAAACCGGTAGCAGTTCTGGATTTAAAATCACAGCTTCCCTATCTAAACCTGGATTACGGCAGCGCCGTGGTGGATATGGGCGTGGCCGGATATCTGCTCAATCCATTGAAGGATACCTACGAGTATGATGACCTTGCAAGAGATTATCTTGATATGACTGTTCCGTCCAGGACAGACCTGCTCGGCAAACAGTCCCTGGCAGATGCATTAAAAGAGGAACACCCGGAGGCCATTACCTGCAGCTGCTACATGGCTTATGTGGCCTATCAGGCATCGGATGTTTTGACAGAGCGTCTGAAAAAAGAGGGCATGTTAAAGCTCTATCAGGAAATCGAAATGCCGCTCATATACAGCCTGTATCATATGGAACAGGCGGGAGTACGGGTAGACCGCGGCCAGCTTTGCACCTACGGAAAGCAGTTGGAGGAAAAGATCGGTTCACTGGAACAGGAAATTTATGATCTGGCGGGAGAAACCTTCAACATCAATTCCCCGAAACAGCTGGGCGAGATCCTGTTTGAACGGATGAGTCTTCCTCATGGAAAGAAAACAAAGACCGGATATTCCACTGCGGCAGATGTGCTGGAAAAGCTGGCACCAGATTATCCGGTGGTGCAGAAGATCCTGGAATACCGTCAGCTGACCAAATTAAACTCTACCTATGCGCAGGGATTGTCCGGG
This sequence comes from Oscillospiraceae bacterium, assembly GCA_963642615.1. Classification (GTDB taxonomy): domain Bacteria; phylum Bacillota; class Clostridia; order Lachnospirales; family Lachnospiraceae; genus Brotaphodocola. The sequence goes on from CAVIHW010000007.1 coordinate 26,416, forward strand.
TTTGTCCGGGAAGATGGACGGATCCACGGAAAATTCAACCAGACCATCACGGCTACGGGGCGCATCAGCAGTACGGAACCGAATCTGCAGAATATTCCGGTACGTATGGAACTTGGAAGAGCGATCCGTAAGGTCTTTGTGCCGGAGGACGGTTATGTATTTGTGGATGCAGATTATTCCCAGATCGAGCTTCGCATCCTGGCACATATGTCGGGCGATGAACGCCTGATCGGTGCTTACCGTGATGCACAGGATATCCATGCCATCACGGCGTCGGAGGTCTTTCATACACCGCTTGCGGATGTGACACCGCTGCAGCGGCGCAATGCGAAGGCAGTCAATTTTGGCATCGTATATGGTATCAGTGCCTTTGGCCTGAGTGAGGATCTGAGCATCAGCCGGAAGGAGGCTATGGAATATATCAACAAATATTTTGAAACCTATCCGGGCGTGAAAGAGTTTCTGGATGGACAGGTGCAGCAGGGAAAACAGCAGGGCTATGTCACAACCATGTATGGAAGAAAACGTCCGGTTCCGGAATTGAAATCGGCAAACTTCATGCAGCGTTCCTTCGGGGAACGGGTTGCTATGAATTCACCCATCCAGGGCACTGCCGCAGATATCATGAAGATCGCTATGATCGCGGTCGATCAGGAGCTTAGAAGGAACCATCTGCGTTCGCGTATCGTGCTTCAGGTGCACGATGAACTTTTGGTGGAAACCCACAAAGAGGAAGTAAAACAGGTGATGCAGATCGTAACCGAGCGGATGAAACACGCGGCGAAGCTGCGGGTTTCGCTGGAGGTAGAGGCGCATACGGGTGATAACTGGCTGGACGCGAAATAAAAACTATGCTATAATGCAGAGAATTGAAACATAAAATGAAAAAAAGAGAGGCCTTTTATGAGCAATAAAGTGAATCACAAATCCGATAATATCAAAAATACAAAGTTAGTAGCAGCACTCCAGGAGGTATTAAAGCATGACGATGTCGCTTCGCGCAGCCATATGGCAGAAGCACTGATGTCGGCACGCCTGTTTTCTCCGATCCAGAAGCAGACGGTTATGACAGAAAACAAGGGACCGTCTACCTGGATCCGTTTTGAGGACATCACCAATACAGAAGGCGACAAGTATTATATGGCTTTTACCGATATGGATGAATATTCCAAATGGAATGAGGATGGTAGCCATGACCAGGCACTGATCATGACGATGCAGGATTTCGGACATATCCTGATCCGCCAGAAAAACGACCTGAAGGGTTTTGTGATCAACCCGTATGGCGAGAATATCTGTATTTCCAAGAAACTCCTTTTGTCCTTACTGCAGCAGCATGAAACCAAAATGAGAGAGAAGATGGGCAATTAATATGATGGTACTTGGCCTCACCGGCGGAGTAGGAGCCGGTAAAAGCCGGATCCTTGACCTGTTTTCGAAAGAATACGGTGCGCAGGTGATCCAGGCAGATCTTGTGGCGCGTATGCTGGAGGAACCGGGGCAGCCTGGATATACCGGACTGGTGCGCCTGTTTGGAAAGGAAATCCTTTCTTTAGACGGGACCCTGGATCGAAAACGGTTTGCAGACCGTATCTTTACGAACCCGGAGGCCTGCAAACGTGTCAATGCCCTGATCCATCCGCTTACCTGGAATGAGATCAAACGGCAGATACGGGAAAGTACTGCAAATCTGGTGGTTGTGGAAGCTGCACTTTTTGATGAACGGAGCAGGGACGTCTGCAAGTATCTTTTATATGTAGATACCGAGGATGAGATCCGTGTGAAACGTCTGATGGAGAATCGCGGCTATACCAGGGAAAAGTGCATGGATATCATGAAAAACCAGGCAGATCGGAAACAGTTTCTGGCACTGTCGGATTTTGTGATCGACAACAGCAGATCCCTGGAAGATTCCAGATCTCAGATCGAAACGATCCTTCATGCGATCGGATTTGAAAAAACGGCAGCAAAATAATAAAGGAAACAAACAGATGAGATTTGCAAGCATTGCCAGCGGAAGCAGTGGAAACTGCATTTATGTTGGCTCGGAACATTCCCATATCCTGGTGGATGCGGGAATCAGCAACAAGCGCATCGAGCAGGGGCTGAATGCACTGGGACTGAAGGGTGCGGATGTTGACGGGGTGGTGATCACCCATGAACACTCTGACCATATAAAGGGGCTTGGCGTCCTGGCAAGAAAGCATCATGTTCCCATTTACGGAACCAGGGAGACACTCGAAGCGGTGGCAGCCAATACAAGCCTTGGAGAGTATCCAAAGGAACTTTTGCATCCGGTACTTCCGGATGAGGATTTTCAGATCGGGGATCTGACGGTGGAGCCTTTTTCCATCCATCACGATGCGGCAAATCCGGTCGGATACCGGGTGAGCCGCGAGGATAAGTGTGTGGCAGTGGCAACAGACATGGGACATTTTGATCAGTATATCATTGATCATTTGCTTGGGCTTGATGCACTGTTGCTGGAGGCGAACCACGATGTCAATATGCTGGAGACAGGCCCCTATCCTTATTATCTGAAGCGCCGCATCCTTGGTGATCACGGACATTTGTCCAATGAGAATGCAGGGCGGCTCTTGAACCATATTTTAAATGACAGGTTGAAACATATTCTGCTCGGGCATTTGAGCAAAGAGAACAATTACGAGGCGCTGGCCTATGAGACCGTGCGCTGCGAGATTGATCAGGGGGATACGCCATACAGGGCGAAGGATTTTCCGATTGAGGTTGCAAAACGGGATGAAATGTCACAGATCATCGATCTGTAGACCATATAAACTTTTATACAAACGGAGGATGGCCACATGAGCAAGGTAATTATCACAGTTGTAGGAAAAGATACCGTAGGAATCATCGCAAAGGTATGTACGTATCTGGCAGAAAAAAAGGTAAATATCCTGGATATTTCCCAGACCATTGTACAGGACTATTTTAACATGATGATGATCGCAGATATGGAGCATGCAACAGACTCGTTCGGTGAGATTGCTTCGGAGCTTGAGAAAGTCGGGGAAGAGATCGGCGTTGCCATCAAATGCCAGCGCGAAGAGATCTTTACGAAGATGCACAGAATCTAATGAACAAGACCGAAGAAAAGAGGATACAGTCATGTTGAATATGTTTGAAGTAATTGAAACCAACAATATGATCGAACATGAGAAACTGGATGTTCGTACCATTACCATGGGTATCAGTCTTTTGGACTGCTGCGATAACGACCTGCAGACCCTGAATGAAAAAATCTACAAAAAGATCACAACCTATGCAAAAAATCTGGTATCTACCGGTGAGGAGATCGCCCGGGATTTCGGTGTGCCGATCGTAAATAAACGAATTTCGGTAACCCCGATCGCCCTGGTAGGCGGATGCGCGTGCAAGAAGCCTGAGGATTTTGTGACCATCGCAAAAACCCTTGACAGGGCAGCAAAAGAGGTTGGCGTAAACTTCATCGGTGGCTATTCTGCCCTGGTTTCCAAGGGTATGACTCCGGCGGAGGAAAACCTGATCCGCTCGATCCCGCAGGCACTGGCATCGACGGAGCGCGTATGCAGCTCCATCAATGTCGGCTCTACGAAAACAGGTCTGAACATGGATGCGGTACGCTTAATGGGCGAGATCGTAAAGGAAACTGCAGAGGCGACCAAGGAAGATGATTCCCTGGGCTGTGCAAAGCTGGTCGTATTTTGCAATGCGCCGGATGACAACCCGTTCATGGCAGGTGCCTTCCATGGTGTGACCGAGGCAGATGCCATCATCAATGTGGGCGTCAGCGGTCCTGGCGTTGTGAAGGTTGCGCTTGAGAAGGCACGGGGCGAAAACTTTGAGGTTCTCTGTGAGACCATCAAGAAAACAGCATTCAAGATCACCCGTGTAGGACAGCTGGTTGCACAGGAGGCATCCAAACGTCTTGGTGTTCCGTTTGGCATCATTGACCTGTCTCTGGCACCGACTCCGGCTGTAGGAGACAGTGTGGCAGAAATCCTTGAGGAGATCGGTCTTGAACGTGTTGGTGCACCGGGAACCACAGCGGCGCTTGCCATGCTCAATGACCAGGTCAAAAAGGGAGGTGTCATGGCGTCATCTTATGTAGGCGGACTCAGCGGTGCATTTATTCCGGTCAGTGAAGATCAGGGTATGATCGATGCGGTTACGCTTGGCGCTCTGACTCTGGAAAAACTGGAAGCCATGACCTGTGTATGCTCTGTAGGTCTTGATATGATCGCCATTCCGGGAGATACTCCGGCCACCACCATTGCCGGCATCATTGCAGATGAGGCAGCCATTGGCATGATCAACCAGAAGACTACAGCTGTCCGCCTGATCCCGGTGATCGGAAAAACAGTTGGTGATACTGTGGAGTTTGGCGGCCTTTTGGGCTATGCTCCGGTTATGCCGGTAAACCGTTATTCCTGTGAAAAATTTGTGACTCGCGGCGGTCGTATCCCGGCTCCGATCCACAGCTTTAAAAACTAGAAAGATCATGGCAAAAGAAACCTTATCATCCATGCTGGATGATTTTATCAATGAAAAGTTGAACCAGGTTGTATTAAGCAATCCGGTGGAGAAAGACTGTCTGCAGAAAGTAAAGGTGCGCCCCATGCTCATGAAGGGTGCACTTACTTTTCAGGCAGAAGAGTTTACCAAAACCCAGGCATTTCATAAAAATATGAATGCAGAAGAAGCAAAGGAATATCTGATCAGACAGCTTTCAGGCGTTTTTAAACAGGCTGAAGTGCTCTCGGAGCTTGGCAGTGCTACGGTGCTGGTTGGAAAGAAGGGGACAACGACAGTAAAGGTAAGAAAGCAGGCTCCTGCAAAGATGCAGACGGCAGGTGCAAAAGAAACGGTATCGGAAGAATTGCCTTCCGAAAAACTCCTCGAAAAGCTGCAGCACAACCGCCAGAAACGCTATGTGATCCCGGAAGGCCACGCAGTGCCGTTTCTTGTCGATCTTGGCGTGCAGACCCCAGATGGAAAGATTGTAAAAAGCCGTTATGACAAGTTCCGGCAGATCAACCGTTTTCTGGAATTTATCGAGGATATCCTGCCGAAACTGGATAAAACCAGAGAAAATGTCATCATTGATTTCGGATGCGGTAAGTCTTATCTGACCTTTGCCATGTACTATTATCTGCATGAGATGAAGGGATATCCGATCCGTATCATCGGTCTGGATCTGAAAAAGGATGTGATCGCTCACTGCGGCAGACTGGCAGAGCATTATGGTTACGAAAATCTGAAATTTTATCATGGAGATATTGCTTCCTATGAGGGCGTTGACCATGTGGACATGGTCGTGACACTTCATGCCTGCGATACCGCAACGGACTATGCCCTGGAAAAGGCTGTGCGTTGGGGTGCCAAGGTGATCTTATCCGTGCCATGCTGTCAGCATGAGTTAAATAAGCAGATCAAAAATGAACTGCTTAGTCCGGTCTTGCACTATGGTTTGATCCGAGAGAGGATGGCAGCCTTGTATACCGATGCGCTCCGGGCGGAACTTTTAGAACAGAAGGGATACCGGACACAGATCCTGGAATTCATTGACATGGAGCATACTCCGAAAAATATCCTTCTGCGTGCAGTATACGATGGAAGACCAAAGAAAAATGAGAAAGAAATTCAGGCGATCCTGGAATTTTTGCAGATCAGCCCGACAATTTATAAGATTCTATAAACGAATCCGTCATGGTCAGATGACTATGACGGATTTTGTATATTCATTTCGAATCTGTCTTCTGTGGGAGGACAGAAGTGACTGATAAATATGGGAGGCATAAAAGTCGGTTTCGAGGATTAGCATGGCATCCGTTGACAGCAGATTCTTGGCATCGGCTGTTTTTGTGATCAGCGGAAGTGTGCTGCATTTCCTTATATGGGTAAGCAACGGGCCGGCAGATTTTCGAAAACCAAGGATCCGGGCGTAGGGGGTATAGGACAGGCTTTTTGCCAGTCCGGCCTTTTCCTCTGTGAGATCTAAGATCAGATGCAGGAGAGCGCGGCTGATACGGGTATAGGTATAGCCTTTGGTTTTCAGCTGCATGACTTTTTCCGGGAACGGAGAAAAGGTGAGTGCCTGCTTAGAAAGCCTTGCGGCAAGTTCTGCCGAAAGATCCAGAATACAGCTTAGATCTTCTTTGGTATGAAGTGCCTGAAGAAGCCGGAAGTTTAGCAGCTCAGTCAGGTCATTTGCAAAAAGCGGTGCATCAAGTGCCTTCTCCTTTAAGAGTGCATCAAAGGAGACGGCAGGGATCTGTTTTTTTAGCTGCTCAGTGTTGTATGTCTGACTGCAAATAAGGGAACGGATGGCCGAGGCAGAAGCGTAAGTGCCACTGCAGTCGGTCTCGTGGTAGCCTGAGCCTTTCCTTTTTATGGTGACCGGGATCATGGAGGCTTCCTGTCGTTTTAAGGCTTTTAAGTATTCAATTGCCAGAATATTGTTTGGGGAAGAAAGAAGGGTGGGAACTTCCGGCTTTTCTGTAAGCTTTGCTGCGGTAAGGCTCCGTGCGGCGGGATAGGATTTCCCCTGTTTTAGAAAATCCTGCAGCAGATTTTTCCATTCCTCAGATTCTTCCAAAAGCAGGTCTGCGGCTGCATTTAAGTCGTCTAAGCTTCCGGACTCACTTCCAAATCCAAGAAAATCACAGCCAAGGCCACCAAGCAGTGACACGCCACAGGCTGCAAAGTCTTCGGCACTGGAGGTGGCAAAGATCACGGGCAGCTCCACAACCAGGTCAACGCCGCCACACAGAGCCATATGGGTGCGGGTATATTTATCAAAAATGGCCACTTCCCCTCTCTGGACAAAATCCCCGCTCATGGCAGCGATCACAAAATCTGCTCCGGTTTTTTTGCGGAGCTCTTCGATCTGGTACTGGTGGCCGTTGTGGAACGGGTTGTATTCGGCAATGATGCCGACGGTTTTGATCTGACTCATGTTTGCTTCCTTCTATAAATGGAAATATTTTGGAAAACCATTATACAGCGGATCCCGTTCTAAAACAAGCTTCGCTTTGCTGTTTACGCAACGATATGTTTGATAAAAAATGCAAGAAAATACAAAATACAGCTTGTCTTTTGCTTTTTAAAATGTTTATAATAAGGTTAAATGCATTAAACATGAAAGGGGTATTATTATGGGATTTATTGATGTTATCAAAGCCAAAGCAAAGGCAGACAAAAAAACGATCGTACTGCCTGAGTCCATGGATCGCAGAACCTGGGTTGCTGCAGAAAAAATTCTGAAGGAGGATCTTGCAAACCTTGTTATCATTGGTACTCCGGAAGATATCGGTGCTCACAGCGAGGGACTGGATGTATCCGGTGCTACGATCATCAATCCGCAGACTTACGAGAAAACACAGGAGTATATCGACCTGTTCGTTGAGCTGAGAAAGTCCAAAGGCATGACTCCTGAGAAAGCAAAAGAGACCATCTTAAGCGACTATGCTTACTACGGCTGCCTTATGATCAAGAATGGCGATGCTGACGGTATGGTATCCGGCGCATGCCACTCTACCGCAAACACCCTTCGTCCGTGCCTGCAGGTCATCAAGACCAAACCGGGTACCAAATTAGTTTCCGCATTCTTCTTAATGGAAGTTCCGGACTGCGAGCTTGGCAGCAACGGTACCTTCGTATTCGCAGACTGCGGTCTGAACCAGAATCCGAATCCGGAAGAGCTGGCAGCAATCGCTGTATCTTCTGCTGAGAGCTTCAAGATGCTGACCGGTGAGGAGCCGAAGGTTGCAATGCTTTCCCATTCCTCTAAGGGTTCCGCAAAGCATGCTGATGTTGACAAAGTTGTTGAGGCTACCAAGCTTGCAAAGGAGATGGCTCCGGAGCTTGCACTCGACGGAGAGCTTCAGCTTGACGCAGCAATCGTTCCGGAAGTTGGTTCTTCCAAGGCTCCAGACAGCAAGGTTGCAGGTCATGCAAACGTACTGGTATTCCCGGATCTGGATGCAGGAAACATCGGTTACAAGCTGGTTCAGAGACTTGGCAAGGCAGAGGCTTATGGCCCGATGTGCCAGGGTATTGCAAAACCGGTTAACGATCTGTCCAGAGGCTGCTCTGCAGACGATATCGTAGGCGTTGTTGCAATTACTGCAGTACAGTGCCAGAATCAGTAATCGAATTTAGTTAGGAGAATATCATATTATGAAGATTTTAGTAATCAACTGCGGAAGCTCTTCCTTAAAGTATCAGCTGATCGATATGGCTGATGAGAGCGTTATCGCAAAGGGTCTTTGCGAGAGAATTGGCATCGAGGGTTCTAAGCTGACCCATCAGCCGACCGGAAAAGACAAATATGTCGTAGAAAAAGACATGCCGAACCATACCGTAGCGATCGAGCTGGTTATGGATGCCCTTCAGGATGCAGAGCATGGCGTGATCAAGAACACCGATGAGATCACCGCAATCGGTCACCGCGTACTGCATGCAGGTACCAAATACAGCGAGTCCATCGTTGTCAATGACGACGTTAAGAAAGTCATCCGTGAGTGCTTCGATCTTGGACCGTTACACAATCCGGCGAACTTAATGGGTATCGAGGCAGCTGAGGCAGCAATGCCGGGCAAGCCAAACGTAGCAGTATGGGATACCGGTTTCGGTATGGCTATGCCGGAGAAGGCTTATCTCTATGCAATTCCGCATGAGTACTATGAGAAATACAGCATCCGCCGTTACGGCTTCCATGGCACCAGCCATATGTTCGTATCCGGTGAGGCAATCAAGTTCGGCGGACTCGATCCTGAGAATGCAAAGGTTATCGTTTGCCACTTAGGAAACGGCGCAAGCGTATCTGCTTCCATCGGCGGCAAGTGCGTAGATACCAGTATGGGTCTGACTCCTCTTGAGGGTCTGATCATGGGCACCAGAAGTGGTGACATCGATCCGGCAGTTGTTCAGTTCATCTGCAACAAAGAGGGCAAGGATGTCAACGAGGTATTAAACATCCTCAACAAGAAATCTGGTGTACTCGGCATGAGCGGCGGTGTTTCCAGTGACTTCCGTGATATCGAGAAGGCAAAGGAAGAGGGCAATCATCTGGCAGAGGTAGCTCTGGATGCGTTCATCTATCGTGTTGCAAAATACATCGGTGCCTATACCGCAGCCATGAACGGTGTAGATGCAATCGCATTTACCGCTGGTGTCGGTGAGAACGACAAGGCAAGCAGAAAAGCGATCTGCGAGTACTTAGGCTACCTTGGTGTGAAGATCGACGATGAGGCAAACGATGTAAGAGGAAAGAATGCAGTGATTTCTGCAGCAGATTCCAAAGTCAAAGTTATGCTGATCCCGACCAACGAGGAACTTGCGATCGCAAGAGAGACCAAGAGACTGGTTGAGGCATAAAAATAAATTAAATAGTTGTTGACAAAACCGGCGCACCTGTATATAATTATACAGGTGCGTATTAGGAGACTGATATGCTTATTAATTTGACAGAGCTGTTTTCCGTAGATGGAAAAGAGAAGGACTATACGTGTGAGATTGAGATTGACAGCCTTTGCACCAGCAAGGCTGCCTATGAGATCGCAAAACGCAGCCCGGTACAGCTGCATATCCGGAATCTTGGAAACAAGAAGCTTCTTCTTACAGGCAGTGCAGAGGTGACTTTGCAGATGCCATGTGACAGATGTCTTGAATCCGTTGATATTCCTTTTGAACTGGAATTCGACGAAGAACTGGATCTTGCAAAGACCGACAGCGAACGTACGGAAGAGCTCGATGAACAGCCCTATGTAAGCGGCTATAATCTGGATGTAGACCGGTTGCTCAGTAACGAACTATTGCTTAATCTGCCTATGAAGGTATTGTGCAGGGAAGACTGCAAGGGAATTTGCAATAGATGTGGTGCGAACTTAAATTACACGGAGTGTTCCTGTGACCGCAGTTCGCCTGACCCAAGAATGTCAGTAATCCAGGATTTATTTCAAAAGTTTAAGGAGGTGTAAACCATGTCTATCTGCCCAAAGAATAAATCTTCCAAAGCAAGACGTGACAAACGTAGAGCTAACTGGAAAATGAGCGCTATGAATTTAGTAAAGTGCAGCAAGTGCGGCGCCCTGATGATGCCTCACAGAGTCTGCAAGGCTTGCGGTTCTTACAATAAGAAAGAAATCGTTTCCGTAGAGAACTAATTTAGAAATGGTTTTAAATCAAGGATTGAACAGTTTTGTTCAATCCTTTTTCTTTTTGCATAATTCTCCAACGTTACACAAATTTAACACATTCTTCTGATATGCTACTTAAAACGTAAAACAGCATCCCAAAGGAGGATACCGGATGAGTATGAGAAAACTTACAGCCACAATGGCGGGTGTGACATTTGCCATGGCGGTTTTACCAAATATGACTGCATTTGCGGCAGATAACAACATGGATTACCGGAAACGGGTGGTCGGAATTGCCGGGATCATGAACAATACCAGTACCGGCTTAAATGATCCGGTCAGCCGTGCGGAATTTGCCTATATGCTGGTAAAGGCATCCACTTACCGGGATTATCTTCCCACCACCAGCAGCGTATCGGTTTATGCCGATGTTCCGGCCACGGCGCAGTATGCCTCGAGTATCCGCATTGCAGCGGAGCAGAACTGGGTGAATGGTTATCTGGGAGGCCTTTATAAGCCGGATCAGTCCATCACCCTCCAGGAGGCGGCAAGGGGGATTCTGGCCCTTCTTGGATATACGAGTGAGGACTTTGGCAGCAGCCTTTCAAGTGCCCGTATGGCCAAGTTTTATGCCCTCGAATTAAATGAAAATCTGGATCGACAGCCAAATGAAGTGTTAAACCGGTCAGACTGTATCAATCTCTTCTATAATTTATTAAAGACCGACACCAAGAGCGGTGGAAAGGCTTACGCAACGGTTCTTGGATGTGAACTGAACTCGGACGGAGAAGTAAATCCGCTTGGCCTTGCAGATACGAATCTGAAAGGTCCGAAGCTCGTAACAAAAGGTTCCCAGATCGGCAATTATGTTCCGTTCAATGTGCAGGAGGCCAGCATCTTTGTAAATGGCGATGCCTCCAGCTACGAGGCATTAAAGAGCTATGTCTCCAGCAGTTATGTCGTGATCTATTACAACCAGACGGCCAAAACGATCTGGGCCTATATTGCAGATGAGGATGTCCAGTCAGGACGGTGTGCGGTGCGCGGTACGGTGGAGAATGTCTATTACAGTTCGAGCGATGTCATGACACCGACATCGGTGACCTTAGACAATGGACAGGAATACAAATTGGGAAATTCCGAGATGCAGTTTGCATTTTCTGTCTATGGTTCCATCCGTGTGGGTGATCGGGTAACTCTGATCTGTGAAAAGAGCGAGAGTTCCGACGGTGACGCGACCTACAGCGTTGTGGATTACGTGGAAGATTAAAGGAGGCCGCAGATGTTTGAAAAACTGACAGAAAAATTACGAAAAAATCCACCATCCGGAGCAAAGAAAAAAAGAAATAAAAAAGGGAAGGCCATGATCGCTGGTGTATGTGTGCTGGCGGTTGCAGGCGGCGGCCTTTTCTGGTACAATCACAGCGCAAAGGCGAAGCGGGCAGGAGCAAAATCCGGAGAACAAAAGACCGCCACGGCAACAGTAGGAACTTTGACCTCGGAATTGACCTCATCCGGAACCATTTCTCCCAAAGATACCTATACGATCACATCTCTGGTGGAGGGAACGGTTCTGACGGCAGATTTTGAGGAGGGCGACCAGGTGACGGCCGGACAGGTGCTGTACCAGATCGATTCTTCTTCCGTGGAGTCTGATTTAAAATCCTCCGAAAATTCTCTGGAACGTGCCAATAAAAGCTACCAGCAGGCACTTGAGGATTATCAGGAAGCGGTCAGTACTTACAGCGGCAACACCTATAAGTCTACACGCACCGGATTTATTAAAAAGCTGAATATCCAGGCGGGAGACAAAGTCAGTGCAAATACAGATCTGGCAGAGCTTTATAACGACCAGACCATGAAACTGAAGGTTCCGTTTCTCTCAGGAGAAGCTGCGCTGATCCTGGTAGGAAGCCAGGCAGTCATTACGCTGACGGACACGGAGGAGCAGCTTTCCGGTGTAGTGACGGCAGTCAGCAATATGGATGAGGTCTTAGACGGTGGGCGTATGGTTCGGTATGTCACGCTGGAGGTGGCAAACCCCGGCGGCCTCACCACCTCCCATAGTGCAGTGGTTTCCATTGGGGAGTTTACATGCAGCAGTGAGGGAAGCTTTGAACCGGTCACGGATACGACCATGAAAGCTTCGATCACCGGAAACGGCAGCCTGGAAGTGGAGGAGCTTCTGGTGCACGAGGGTGACTATGTGACCTCCGGCACGCCGCTCTTTCGGATTAAGGCAAAGGATGTGGAGGATATCCTGGATTCCTATCAGGATGCCGTAGACCAGGCAGAGGAAAAAATCGAGTCTGCCCAGAGTAATGCGGATAACAAGCAGGAAACCTATGACAATTATACCATCACAGCACCGATCTCCGGTCAGGTTATTACAAAGAGTGTAAAGGCGGGCGACAAGATCGACCGAAGCTCCAGCAGCTCCACATCAACGCTTGCGGTGATCTATGATCTGTCGGAGGTGACCTTTGAGATGTCTGTGGATGAGCTGGATGTCGGCCGCGTAAAGATCGGCCAGACGGTCAATATCACGGCAGATGCCATGGAAGGCCAGACCTTTACCGGAAAAGTGACCAACATCAGCCTGCAAAGTTCTCAGTCAAACGGGGTAACCAACTATCCGGTCACCGTGACCCTCGATGAGGTGGGAGACCTCCTTCCGGGCATGAATGTAGACGGAACCATCATCCTTGATCAGGTGGACGATGCACTGATGATCCCGGTCGATTCCCTGATGCGAGGAAACCGTGTCTATGTGAAAGATGACAGTGTGACCGAGCAAAAGGGCAATGTGCCGGCAGGCTTTCGGTCTGTGGAGGTGGAAACCGGGATCAGCAATGATGATTATGTGCAGATCACAAGCGGTCTTTCGGAAGGTGACGTAGTCTATGTGGATTCCGCATCCAACACAAGCACCGACATGTTCCAGATGGGCGGCATGGGCGGTCCTGACGGCGGCATGGGCGGAGGACCCGGCGGCGGAGGCGGCCAGGGCGGCAGCAGTTCCGGTCACGGAGGCGGCCAAGGCGGCCAGGGAGGCAGCCATGGAGGCGGCGGAATGCCGTAAAGAGATAGGAGAGTGCAGATGGGAGAACCTCTGATTGAATTAAAGGATATCTATAAGATCTACTATATGGGAGATGAAGAAGTCCGTGCAAATGACGGCATCACGCTTACCATCAACCGCGGCGAGTTTGTGGCCATTGTCGGAAAATCCGGAAGCGGGAAATCAACTCTGATGAACATCATCGGTGCACTGGATGTGCCAACCTCCGGGAGCTATCTTCTGGGCGGAGAAGATGTGGATCAGATGAGTGATGACCAGCTGGCGGATATCCGCAACCGGATGATCGGCTTTATCTTTCAGCAGTACAATCTGCTTGCGAAATGCAACCTGTTGGAAAATGTAGAGCTTCCGCTGCTTTATGCAAAGGTTCCTGCAGAGGAGAGAAGAGAACGTGCCATGCGCTCGTTAGAGCGCGTCGGTCTGGCAGATAAATATAAAAACATGCCAAATCAGCTCTCGGGCGGCCAGCAGCAGCGAGTGTCCATTGCACGGGCACTGGCAGGAAACCCTTCCCTGATCCTGGCGGATGAGCCGACCGGAGCGCTGGATTCCAAAACCAGCCGGGAAGTTTTGAATTTTTTAAAGGAACTGAACGAAGAGGGAAATACCATCGTCATGATCACCCATGACAATTCCATTGCATTGGAGGCAAAGCATGTGGTGCGCATCCAGGATGGGAAAATCAATTTTAACGGAGATGTAAAAGACTATGCTGCAATCATTTAAGCTGGCCATCAAAAGTATCTGGAGCAACAAGATGCGTTCCTTTCTGACGATGCTTGGCATTATCATCGGTGTGGCATCGGTCATCATCCTGGTGAGCCTTGTAAATGCCTACATGTCTTATATGACGGAGAGCTTTGCAAGCCTTGGTACCAATCAGATCACGGTCAACATGATCAATCTTCCGTCCCGGTCAGTTTCGGTAGATGAAATGTATGCTTTTTACGACGAAAATACGGAGAGCTTTGATCATATGACGCCTATGGTAAGCGTCAGCGGAACCGTAAAAAACGGAACAGATTCCATGACGTCCACTTCCGTGAGTGGTGTCAGCGAGGATTACCTTGGGATCAAGGATTGGACGCTGGACTACGGACGCAACATTCAGTATGCGGACATTACAGCAAGACACAAGGTCTGCGTGATCGGTGCCTATGTGGCAAGTGAACTTTATGGCAGTGCCGATAAGGCTTACGGTGAGACGATCAAGGTAAACGGCTATGCCTTTCAGATCGTTGGCATTGTAGCGCAGCAGGGAGATGAGCTGGAAGAGGGAGGTACGGACGATTTCCTTTTTATGCCATACAGCTGTGCGGTCAAGATGGCGCGCAATGCCAACATCAACAATTACACCTTTACGATCCGTGATCTCTCGGCTGCCAGCGAGGGAAAGACACGGATTGAAAATTTCCTGTATGAGAAATTTAAAAATGATGATCTATACACGGTCACGGCCATGAGTGAGATGCTGGATTCCTTAAATAGTATGATCGCCATGGTATCGGCAGGACTGGGTGGCATTGCCGGGATCTCGCTTCTGGTTGCCGGTGTTGGTGTCATGAATATCATGCTCGTATCGGTAACGGAACGAACAAGGGAGATCGGTATCCGCAAGGCACTCGGAGCAAAACGGAGCGTCATCATGCAGCAGTTTGTGATCGAGGCAGCCGTGACCAGCTCCTTAGGCGGTGTGATCGGGATCATTTTAGGGAGCATTGCCACATCTGCCATTGGTAAGCTCGCGGGATTAAGCGCAACACCAACGCCCATTGCAGTGATCGTATCCTTTAGTGTATCCGTAGGGATCGGTCTGCTCTTTGGCTATATGCCGGCAAGCAGGGCGGCAAAGCTGAATCCGATCGATGCACTGCGAAGCGAATAAGGATCGAATGCTTGCAGTGCACAACTTACAGAAAGGAGACTGTGCGGATGAACCTGAAAAAAGAGAAAAAGCAGCGGAGTGTTCTTCTGGCAGCTGCCTGTGTGATGATCCTCTTTGCGATGATCGGGAAGCTTCGGGTCTATGCGTCAGATAAGGCGGTGGAGACCATAGAACTTGGCACGCCGGAGCATGTCTGGTGGGAGACCGATACAACGGGAAAGTGGTCTTCGGTGAAAAAGGCACACGAGTATCAGGTGAAGCTGTATATCGCAGATTCGGTAGACCGGGATGAGGAAAACTGGCGCAAGGTCAATTTTGACGACGAGAGTATGGAAGAAGCACAATGTGTCATGACAAAGCGGACAGGCGAAACCTCCTGTGATTTTTCAGCCTATATGGATGATCTTCATACCTATTTTTTTGTGGTGCGGGCGACCCCGAAGGTCAGTGAACAGGCCTATGTGAAGGCCGGCTCCTGGGTTGGTTCCCCGGATGTTGATTACCGCGAAAAGCAGGTGATCGGATATACAAATGGAAAATGGCGCAACTATCTGGAGGGAAGCCGTTACCAGCTTGAGGACGGCAGTTATCTTGGCAGTGGCTGGCAGCTTGTGGAGGCAAACTGGTATCTGCTTGATGAAAACGGCTACCGGCTTACCGGATGGCAGGAACAGGATGGAAAACGCTATTATCTCGGAGAAACTGGGCAGCTGGCAACCGGATGGTTTGTCTGGAATGAGCAGTGGTACTATGCGGATAAAACCGGTGCCATGCAGACCGGATGGGTGATGACAGAACCCGGGAAGTATTATTATATGGATGAAAACGGTGTCTGGATTCCAGATGAGAGCCGTACAGAATAACGTTTTGAATATGGGGGATGATTATGAGAAATATGACAAGCGGCAGCATTTACCGCCATCTTTTGGCCTATGCCATTCCGTTGATCTTTGGAAATTTTCTTCAGCTTACCTATAACGCGGTGGACTCCATCGTTGTCAGTAAGGGAGCCGGAGTTGCGGCCTTAAGTGCCGTTTCTGTATCCAATCCGGTCTCGGTGCTTTTGATCCAGAGTGTTTCGGGGATCGGGATCGGAGCCTCTGTTTATATGAGCAAATATTATGGTGCGGGGGATATCGATAAGCTTAAGCGTTCCCTTTCGACGACACTGATCTTTGGCACCATAGCAGGTTTCCTGGTTATGCTGCTTGGCGTCGTGTGTTCGCATCCGATCCTGCAGCTGATGAATACGCCGCTTTCCATTATGACGGATTCCCTTATTTACCTGCGCCTTTTGTTTATCGGAAACTTTTTTACCTTTCAGTATAATATTATGTCCAGCGCACTCCGTGCAGTCGGAGATTCCAAAACTCCGGTGACCTTTGTCGGCATCTCTTCGGTACTGAATGCTGCCCTGGATTGTCTTTTTATTTTTGGTTTTCACTGGGGTGTGTTTGGGGCGGCTCTGGCAACGGTCATAGCAGAGGCTGTTTCTGCGATCCTGTGCTATATCTATGTTTACCGTCATATCCCGGCCTTGAAGCTTGGGGCTCATGAAATGATCCTGGATCGGGTGCTCCTTAAGAAAATCCTGTCGAGTGGTCTCATCACGGCACTTCAGCAGTCCTGTCAGCCAATCGGTAAGCTGCTTGTCCAGAGCGTGATCAATGTTCAGGGGATCGATGTCATTGCAGCCTTCAATGCCGGCTGCAAGATTGAAGATTACGGCCGGATCCCGGCACAGACCATCAGCCATGGCATGATGACCTGTGCTGCCCAGAACCGCGGCGCAAAAGATAAGGGAAGAGTAAAGGAAACCCTGTGGAAGGGTGTTCTGATCGGACTGGTCTACTATCCGATCATCTGTATTCTGATCCTCCTGCTTCGCAGACCGCTGATCGGGCTGTTTGCACCGGATAGCGGCGGGGAAGAGATGATCCGCCTGGGCGTTTCCTATCTTTCCGTGAAGGCGTTTACCATCATCTATCCCTGCCTGACCAATGCCATGCAGGGCTTTATGCGTGGAATGGGCAATATGACCATCACCCTGATCTCCACGGTTTTACAGATCACGGTACGGACGATCTTTGTCTACATCCTGGTGCCGAGGATCGGCATTACCGGAGAGGCTTACGCCTGTGCCATTGGCTGGACCTGCATGCTGGTCTTTGAATACAGTTACTACTTCCTTTGCCGCAAAAAGATGTATGCGGCGATCGAATAGTTGCCATTATTTTAAAATTTCTTCTCGAAGCGGAGCTGCGATCTTTTCCAGTTCCGCTTTTTCTGTGATCTTTTTCAGGTTCGGATCCATTGCAAAGGTTCCGCCCCATTCAAATTCATCTTTATACTTCGGAACAAGGTGCATGTGAAGATGACAGCCGGTATCACCGTACATACCATAATTTAATTTGTCCGGATGAAAGACATTGTGGATCGCATTTGCCGTGGTAACGACATCAGCAAGGAAGGCCTCCTGGTCTTCTTTGCTTAAGGAAAGCATCTCGGAAACGTGATGTTTGGATGCCACAATGCATCTGCCCGGATGACTCTGCTCCTTAAAGAGATATACTGTGGATGCCGGCAACTCACAGATCTCATATCCAAATTTTTCTACCAGTTCCCCCTTTGCACAGTAAGCGCAGTCCGGATGTTTGTTTGCCATGTCACTCATATCAAAATCCTCCTTCTTTTGTTGTGCCTTATATTGGCAGCTTTTATGAGTATAGCATAAAATGCTTGGAAATGAAAGCGCTTACATATACAAAATGAAAGAAAAATAAGCGCATGGTGCAGGGATGGTAATGCTTGAAATTCCCATCCCTTAATGGTAAGATAAGACATAAAACGTCGGGAGTAAGAGATGCTATGTTTTTTGATGTGATATTGTGTATCCTGAAGGATTTTACGCAGCCGGTTTTTTATCTGGGTGTGATCGTTCTTACGTGCCTGTATGCAATGGGGATTCGTTTGGGGATCCGTATGATGGCAGGAAAACCCCGGAAATTTACACTTTCCTCACGAGGATTCTTTCTGATCCTTTTGCTTGTATATCTGCTGGTGCTTTTGCAGACAGCTCTTTTTTCAAGAGAACCGGGAAGCCGCCATTCAATCGATCTTACATTGTTTGAAACCTGGGGGCATTCGGCAGTCAGTCATGCCTATTTTATAGAAAATATCCTGATGTATGTTCCGTTTGGGATTCTGATGCCTTTATCATTCCGAAAAATGGAGCATTTTTGGATCTGCGTGCCCGTGGCCGGAATGAGTTCGATCTTATTGGAGCTTACGCAGCTTGTTACGCAGAGAGGTTACTGTCAGTTAGATGATGTCGTCACAAATACCATGGGCGCATGGATCGGTTGGTGTATCTGGTGCGTTCTTTATCATCATAGAAATCAGAAAAAGAAACAGAAAGAGAGAAAGGTGGCAGGAGTATGAAGCATGGATGCAAAAAATGGATTTCCGTCGTATTGGCACTGAGCCTGATTGCAGCACCCATAGAACAGATCGGGCTTGGATTTTGTGAAGCTGCTTATGCGATGACGCAGCCTGCATCGGGAGGATTCCAGATCCGGAGTGCAAGTGCAAGCGATGCATCTCGGGATGAAAGCAGGGTGGAGTCAGAAAAATCAAATGACGAGATCGAAGAGGAAGATGACTGGGAGGATGAGGATGAAATTTTCCTTGCCACGGACTCAGATGCGGAATCTTCCGGGGAAACAGAGAAAAATCCCTTTGGCTTGGCCGATGAGGATCTCCCGGCTTCCTATGAAGAATTGTTCGGTTTCGAAGAAGACATGGCTCTCTCTCTGGCAGATGAAAGCGAAGCGGAAGATACCAGCACCGTTTCTGTGAAAAGCAATGTGGTCACTTCCGGTGACTTTGTGATCCGGTATACCTCAGTTTCCATGGAACAAAAGGAATTTACGGTCACCTCAGATATGAAGACAACGGTAAACCTCCTTACGACACCGCACACGGTCGCATTCGAGGATGGAACCTACCAGGGCTTTCGCGTGGTATCCTTGATGTTTGAGGTTACCGAGGCAGGGCAGGACGATTCGGACGAGGAACATACCCTGGTTTTTTATGCAGATGAGATCATAAGCGGAAGCTGCTATGTCAATGTGAGGATGGAGCTCGGCGGCGGGAACCGTTTTGCGGAGGGTCTGTACTATACGAAGGATGTCAATGACGAAAGCGGCACCTGGACAGCTTATTCCGATGCAACCTACACATCTGGACGTTATATGATTAAGGTACGGCATCCTTACGGAGCCTTTGTAGCAAAACCGGAAGATACAGCAAAAACGGAAGGAAACAGCAAAGCACTCATCCTGGTGCAGACGGAGGATGAGTCCTTAGGAACCGGACCTGAGGAGGATGCAGAGGCACTTTGCAGTGCGCTGACCCGCACGGGAGAGTTTTCTGATGAGAATGTCACGGTAATGGAAATCCCGCAGGATACGGACGAAGATTATAAGACCAAGATCTGGAACTGGATCGACGAGGCAGCAAAGGAAGAACGTCTGACTCTGATTGCTTATACGGGACATGGGGATTATCACGATGACGGCACATCAGAGCTGAGTCTTGGAGGATCAGAAAAGCAGAATACGATCCAGGCGGTGGAATTAAAACAGCATATCGCAAAGCTTTCCGGTAAGGTGGTTCTGGTTTTGGACTGCTGCTTTTCCGGCGGCATGATCATGCCGACCATGGATCTGGAGGGCGATGGAGATTCACTTGATGTGGATGCTACGATGCAGCAGGCGCAGGATCAGGCAGATCAGTACCTGAAAACCTTTGTTAAGGATTTTAAGAAAACCGGTGCGGCTTCTTCTGCCTTATCCTATTATATTTATGCTGCTGCCTCCGCTTATGAGACCAGCATCCAGAATGTGACCGGCGGACAGCTGATCACAGCATTCTGCCATGCGCTTGGATATGACAGAAACGATGCTTCCTACAATATTTATGCAGCAGATGTCAATGCGGATCATGAGGTCAGCGCAGGAGAACTGGCAGATCATATCAAGAGAAGCTGTACGCAGGCAACACCTTCCATTTATCCGTCGAAAGGAACGGAAACGCTCTTTACCTATGCTGAGGATAACGGAACACCTGCCGTCTTTTCCATGACTACCGTGGATGATGATCAGAATATTCTGGTACAAAGCGACAACAGCATCCAGGTGAAGGTAAAGGTAAAAAATTACAGCAATAAAGCCATTACCTTTGATGCAATGATGGGAATGGCAAAGAGTGCCGTGATGGATGTTCCGGGAACCTGGGAGGATGTGGCGCGGTATTCCTCTGAGAACCTGATTTACCATGAGGATATCAACCGGCATGAACTTGCAGCAGGTGCTGAAAAAACCTTTACCCTGACCTTCCAGGCAGATAAAGAGGATGCCGTATGGCTGAAACAGGGAGGAAGGTGTCTGGTTCGTATCTGGGGCTGCAAGGATACCGATGCATCCTGCTATGCAATCTCTGATTTTTATATCGGATCAGCTAAAATTGCAGATGATCCGGATCCGGATGCCTTCGAGCTGAAAAAGCCGGCGTATGTCTATTCAGCAGCTGAGGCCATTGAAGTATCCTCGATTGTTCCGGTCAATGTGGCTTTTGATCAGGAACCGGTGGATAAACAGGGATATGCCGCCTGTACCCTGACAGCCCGGGCAGCAGATCTGGGTGAAACCGATGGAAGCCAGACAGAAAGTGACCGCGGATATTATGCGGAGGACGGAAAACTGATGTTAAACGGCGCCGAGGTTTCCGATGATGACTTTGCAGATCAGTGGATCGAGATCTATGCGAATGTGCGTCCAGTCTATACGCGAAAGGATCTTTTGGGCGATCCGAAGCAGGATCCGGTGACCGGAAGCTGCTACAGCTATGAGTGGGATGTGACCGGACTTAAAAAAGATCATTTCTATCTGGTTCAGATCCTCTGTGACTATGACAGCAATGAGGATCAGAGAAAGACCTTCACGTTTGTCAAGGTTGTGGATCCGTCTGCAGATCTTACCCATGTGATCAGCGAACAGAACCTTCGCATGTATGAGCTTGCATCCTATAGCGGAGGTGGAATCGCACTGAAAGGCGACTGGACAGAGAAAAAGCGTACGGTAAAGGAAACAACCAGCAGGCTGGAGAATTACTGGAATACTTACAGTTACCTGTATGACGGCACGAACAAGGATATCAAGTATACCATTGCAACGGATGAAAACAGTGGCTGGTACGAATGCCTGGCAGATGGATCGGTTCGTGAAATGAAGGAAACAGAAACCTTCCAGTCAGGAAAGGATTATGCAAACCGTCTGATCATGACGATCAATGCGAATTACAATGCCGTCTTTGCCAACTGGGCGAATGTACAGGTTGCAGGACATTCCCTGGCAACAGACTACGACGATCTTTCCAGGAATCTATCGGATGACAAAAAGACTCTGACCGTCTATATCCTGCACAAAAATGTGACGGTGGATGATTCTGGATTCCATGTATATCTGGCAGGCACCAAGACACCGGTGACAGAGAAAACCAAACTGGAAGTCGGCACAGAGATTGATGTCTATGCGACGGATGGCTGGAGTATCTATACGTATGATGACTCTGGACTGGAATCCGTTTCCGGTGAGTTTGATGGATTTGAGCGTTTCCGCGTGCAGCCTGACCAGACAAAGATCAGTCTCCTCCTGTATCACAAATTGAAATATACAACCGAGGATGACCGTGACTGTGCATGTGCAAGTCTTCTGTTTGAACATGAGGTCACAAACCGCAGCAGTGAGATCGGAACGGTTTCCCTTCCGAAAAAAACCTTTTATGCGGTGGGAAGCAAAGAACTGGATCTTTCCGGTTCCGAGGTTGTTCTCTATGATGCAGACCGGAATGCAAAAACAACTGCTTTAACTGGCTTCTTAAGCCAGTATAAGACAAAACTTTATACTTCTTTGGACGGTGAAACGTATGCCGAGTGGACGAATGAGAATCTAAACCAGCTTGGCGCGTGGGAGCTGTTTCTAAAGTATAACGGGGCATATTATCCTGCTTTTACTATTCAGGTGGGTTATGAGCAGGGAGAAAGCTTCAAGCTGAATGGCAGCCTGACTTACAACCGGCAGGGAGATGCAAATTATGTTTCGGATGAAGATTCTGCCAATGCCGTACTCTTTGTGACAAGCAGCTTTGAGGCGACCGATGAGAAAACCGGGATCATCACCTGTGAACATGATCTGAGGTTTAAGACAGACAGTGTGAGCCCGGAAAATTATCAAAACCTGTATCCGGCAGATGGAGCAAAAATTTCTTATCTGCTTCCTTATCCGGATCTGGAATATCCGCCGCTGGGTGGAAAAGCCTATGACTATAAAGTAGTAGATGCAACTGCAAATGTTCCGGTTTCTCTGGAAAAACGAGCGGATGGGTTGTGGGTGACTGCCACAAGAAACGGAGAATTCCAGGTTCAGTATTCCTTAGAAATCGGCGGAAATGACGGCGGAACGACCGTGCCGGACGATGATAGCGATAAGATCCAGCCGGATCATGGCAATGATAAGAATTCGTCTTCCCGTAGCGGAGGCCATTCTTCGGAAGCTTCCGTTTCGGCTGTGCGTACCTACGGTGACTGGATTCCGGAAGTTACTGCTTCCATGCAGAAGATTTACCGTTTCCGGATGACGAACGGGGAATATGCGACCGGCTGGAGATGGATCTTCTGGCAGGGCACAGAGCGGTGGTTTTATTTCGGAACGGATGGCATTATGCGTACCGGTTGGCTTTTGGATGGCGATAAATGGTATTACCTGCGTACGGATGGAGATATGGCGGTAGGCTGGGTCTTTGATCAGGGCATCTGGTACTATCTAGGATCAGACGGAAGCATGAAAACCGGCTGGATCTTTGATGCAGGAACCTGGTATTACCTGCAGCCGGACGGAAGGCTGGCAGACAACACCGAACGTACCAAAACAGTTTAAGGCAAAATGACAAATAAGCAGCAGTTTGTGCCAAGCAGAAGCTGCTGCATCAGACATAAGGAGATGACAGGATGGAAAAAATCACAAGCTTTACGATCAATCATTTAAAACTGCTTCCGGGCATTTATGTATCCAGAAAGGATAAGGCCAAAGACAGCGTCATTACCACGTTCGATATCCGCATGACCAGACCGAACTTTGAACCGGTCATGAATACAGCAGAAATCCATACGATCGAGCATCTGGCGGCGACCTTTTTACGCAATCACGATGGGATCAAGGAACGCGTGCTCTATTTTGGCCCGATGGGCTGCCGTACCGGATTTTATCTGCTTTTAGCCGGTGATTATGAGTCCTGCGACATTGTGCCGCTGGTGCGCGAGATGTTTGTCTTCATCCGTGATTTTGACGGAGAGATACCCGGAGCCAGCGCAAGGGACTGCGGCAATTACCTGGATATGAATCTTTCTATGGCAAAATGGCTTGCAGACCGTTTCCTTAGAGAGGTTATGGACCACATCGACGACAGCCGACTGATCTATCCGGAGGATTAATCAAGCTTTTGAGGGAGAATAAAAATAATGTTTGATGATGTATACCAGTTATATATGGATGAGATCGCCCAGATCCATCCTTTGGAAACAGAGGAGGAGATGCGACTCTTAGACAGACTGAAAAATGGAGATACCACGGTTCGTTCCCGCCTGATGGAAGGTTATCTTCCGTTTGTGGCAGAAACGGCCAAGGCCTATGCCGAAAAAGGACTTCCAATCGGAGATCTGATCCAGGAAGCCAATATGGCGCTGATCATGGCCGTGGACGAGTATGAGGACGGTGACTTAAAAAGCCAGGTACAGGCACTTGCCAGAGAGCGCATCCAGGCTGCGCTGGAAGAACAAAAGCAGGCAAATGATGTCGGTGAAGAGATCCTTGCCCGGATCAATGTTTTAAAAGAAGTTTCCAAACGTCTGGCAGAAGAGCTGGGACGTGAGGCTACCGTGACAGAGCTGGCAGAAAAAATGAAAATGACTGAGGATGAGATCAAAGAGATCATGAAGCAAACCCTCGATGCCATGAGCGTCAGTCCGGATGCCGAGATTTGAGCATACAATAATTAAGCGCAACTAATAAATACCATAAGATATATTAATTTTATTTATAATATATCTTATGGTATTATGGTATAAGTTTAAAAGATTTTTCTAAGAAGAAACTGTTTCATATTGAGAGAAATGCATAACAGGAGGAACCACATGAGTGTAAAACGCGTATATGTAGAGAAAAAACCGGAATTTGCCGTAAAGGCAGGAGAACTTCGCGAGGAGATCGGCAGTTATCTGAGCATAGACACCGTGACCGGAGTCCGTGTATTGATCCGTTATGATATCGAAAATCTCTCTGATGAGACTTATGAACAGGCACTCGTTACCATTTTTTCCGAGCCGCCGGTCGACTATGTTTATGAAGAGGATTTCCCAAAACAGGAAGGCGACACGATCTTTTCCGTAGAATATCTGCCGGGACAGTTTGACCAGAGAGCAGATTCCGCAGAACAGTGCGTGAAGCTTTTAAAGGAGACGGAGGAGCCGGTTATCAAAACTGCTACTACTTATGTGCTGTCCGGCAGTCTGACTGAAGAACAGATCACCGCGATCAAAGCATTCTGCATCAACCCGGTGGATTCCCGCGAGGCAGGAAGCAAGAAACCGGAAACTCTGGTTACCGTATTTGAAACCCCGGCGGATGTGGCTTCTTTTGACGGCTTTTGCGGATTTGAGACTGCAAAGTTAAAGGAACTCTATGATTCCTTAAATCTTGCCATGACCTTCCGTGATTTTGAACATATCCAGAAGTATTATGCAGGCGAGGAACATCGCGACCCGACAGTAACGGAGATCCGCGTTCTGGATACCTACTGGTCTGATCATTGCCGCCACACCACGTTTTCTACGGAATTAAAAGATGTTACCATTACGGATGGGGATTATAAGGCACCGATCGAGGCTACTTACAAAAACTACCTGGCAGACCGCGAAGTGCTCTACAAGGGACGGGATGATAAATTTGTCTGCCTGATGGATCTGGCATTACTTGCCATGAAAAAGCTTCGCGCAGAGGGCAAGCTGGAAGATCTGGAAGTATCCGATGAGATCAATGCCTGCAGTATCGTTGTTCCGGTAGAGATTGACGGAAAGACAGAAGAGTGGCTGGTCAACTTCAAAAACGAGACTCACAACCATCCGACTGAGATCGAGCCGTTCGGTGGCGCGGCAACCTGCCTTGGCGGTGCTATCCGTGATCCGCTTTCCGGACGTACCTATGTATACCAGGCTATGCGCGTGACCGGTGCAGCAGATCCGACCCGGCCGCTTTCCGAGACTTTAAAGGGTAAGCTGCCGCAGAGAAAGCTTGTAAACAGTGCAGCAAATGGCTATAGCTCCTACGGAAACCAGATCGGTCTGGCTACTGGTTATGTCAAGGAGATCTATCATCCGAACTACGTTGCAAAACGTATGGAGATCGGTGCTGTCATGGGTGCTGCTCCAAGAAAGTATGTAAAGCGTCTGAATTCTGATCCTGGTGATATCATTGTTTTGCTGGGCGGACGCACCGGCCGTGACGGTATTGGCGGTGCGACCGGTTCCTCCAAGGTACATACCGAGGCTTCCATCGAGGTTTGCGGTGCAGAGGTTCAGAAAGGTAATGCACCGACCGAGCGCAAGATCCAGCGTATGTTCCGCCGTCCGGAAGTCAGCGAGATCATCAAAAAATGCAATGACTTTGGTGCTGGCGGTGTGTCTGTAGCGATCGGTGAGCTGGCAGCAGGACTGGAGATCGACTTAGACAAGGTTCCGAAAAAATATGCAGGACTGGATGGAACGGAGATTGCAATTTCTGAATCTCAGGAACGTATGGCTGTAGTCCTTGATCCAAACGATGTGGAGAAATTCCTGGGCTTTGCAGCCGAGGAGAACCTGGAGGCTATTCCGGTTGCTGTAGTAACGGAAAAACCGCGTCTGGTCATGAACTGGAGAGGCAAGACCATTGTGGATGTAAGCCGTGCATTCTTAGATACCAATGGTGCACACCAGGAAGCGAAGGTTGTTTTGGAGACACCGGCAAAGGAAGGCAATCCGTTTGTTAAGAAAGAAGTAGCCGATGTAAAGGCAACCTGGCTGAATGTTTTGTCCGATTTGAATGTATGTTCCCAGAAGGGACTGGTGGAACGTTTTGACGGTTCCATCGGTGCAGGAAGCGTATTCATGCCGTATGGCGGTAAGTATCAGCTGACGGAAACCCAGACCATGGTTGCCAAGCTTCCGGTACTGGAGGGAAAGACCGATACCGTTACCATGATGAGCTATGGCTATGATCCGTATCTGTCCAGCTGGAGCCCGTATCATGGTTCTGTCTATGCCGTGCTTTCTTCTGTTGCAAAGATCGTGGCAAGCGGCGGTGATTTCAAAAAGATCCGCTTCACCTTCCAGGAATACTTTAAGCGCATGACCGAAGATCCGACCCGCTGGGGCGCACCATTTGCAGCATTGCTGGGAGCATACAATGCACAGCTTGGCTTTGGCCTCCCGTCCATCGGAGGAAAGGACAGCATGTCCGGAACCTTCAACGATGAAAAACACGGTGAGATCAATGTTCCGCCGACTCTGGTTTCCTTTGCGGTGGATGTGGATCATTATCCGAACATCATTACACCGGAGTTTAAAAAACCGGGCAGCAAGATCGTGGTATTTGATATCGAAAAAGACCAGTATGATCTGCCGGATTATGCCCAGATCATGGATGGTTATGAGAAGTTAAATGCAGACATCAAGGCCGGACGTATCCTTTCTGCTTATGCTGTAGAGGGTCATGGACTGGCTGAGGCAGTCAGCAAGATGGCATTCGGAAACAAGCTTGGTGTAAAGATCGAGCACAATGTAGATCCGAGAGATTTCTTCGCAGCTGGATGGGGCAATATCGTATGTGAGGTTCCGGACGGCAAGGTGGGAGAACTGTCTATCCGCTATACCGTGATCGGTGAGGTGACCGATACCGCTTCCTTCGAGTACGGCCCGGTATCCATCTCCATGGATGAGGCATTACATTCCTGGAACAAGACTCTTGAGAATGTATTCCCGACCACTTCCGGTGTGAAGCAGACAGAGGTAAGATCTGACCTGTATCAGGCAGACAAGATCTATGTATGCAGCCACAAGCTGGCACAGCCGAACGTCTTCATTCCGGTATTTCCGGGTACCAACTGTGAGTATGACAGCACCAAAGCCTTTGAGCGTGCGGGTGCAAAAGTCGTAACCAGAGTATTTAAAAACTTAAGTGCAAGTGATATCCGTGATTCCGTAGAGGAATACAAAAAAGAGATCGCAAAGGCTCAGATCGTGATGTTCCCGGGCGGATTCTCCGCAGGTGATGAGCCGGAGGGCAGTGCAAAGTTCTTTGCAACGGTATTCCGCAATGCGGTGATCAAAGAAGAGATCGAGAAACTCTTAAATGAGCGCGATG
Source organism: Oscillospiraceae bacterium (assembly GCA_963642615.1). Taxonomy (GTDB): domain Bacteria; phylum Bacillota; class Clostridia; order Lachnospirales; family Lachnospiraceae; genus Brotaphodocola. The sequence goes on from CAVIHW010000007.1 coordinate 54,040, forward strand.
GTCTGATGCTTGGTATCTGCAATGGTTTCCAGGCACTCATCAAGCTCGGTCTGGTTCCGGAGGGACGCATCTGCGAGCAGACTGCGGATGCACCGACCCTGGCTATGAATACCATTGGACGTCATATTTCCAAGATGGTCTATACCAAGGTTGTCACCAACAAGTCCCCATGGCTTGCAGGGGCAGAGCTTGGCGGTGTATACTGCAACCCGGCATCCCATGGAGAGGGACGTTTCGTGGCAAATGATGAGTGGTTAAAGAAGCTTGCAGCAAATGGCCAGATTGCAACTCAGTATGTGGATGAGAACGGCAATGCGACCATGGATGAGTTCTGGAACCCGAACGGATCTTACATGGCGATCGAGGGCATCACAAGTCCGGATGGCCGTATCCTTGGAAAGATGGCACATTCCGAGCGTCGCGGCGAAGCGGTAGCCATCAACATCTATGGCGAGCAGGATATGAAGATCTTCGAGAGTGGTGTGAAGTATTTTAAATAGTGGATTTGATCGATCCTCAAAAGGCTGTCGCAGCGAAATCTGCGACAGCCTTTTTTTCGTCACTTTATACAAAGATTAATTAACACTTTTAATCAAAAGGATGAAAATGAAAAACTAACGCAATTAGCTATTGAAAAGCAGGAAGGATGGATATATAATGCAGACATAGCCAAGATAAAAGAAATGAGCAAATAAAAATCCTCAGGAAAACCTGGCTGAAATTTTTTTGAAGTAATTAATTAACAAAATTAATTAAAATAATAAGGAGGAGAAGAATATGAAGTATTTTCTGGACAGCGCAAAGATTGATGAGATCAAGGAGGCGTATCACACCTTCGGTATTGATGGGGTAACAACAAACCCGCGCCACATCATGGTAAGCGGCAAACCATTCCTTACTGTAATCAAGGAGATGGCTGACTGGGTAAGGGAAGAGGGAATTGAAGGATATGAAAAGTTCCCGATTTCCGTAGAAATCAATCCACATCTTGACGATGCAGATGAGATGGTAAAAGAAGGAAAGAAGATTGCAGCGATCTGCAGCAACTTTGTCATTAAGATCCCTTGTACAGAAGCAGGTATCCAGGCAGCCCGCAGGCTGGAAGCAGATGGAGTAAGAACCAATGTGACTCTTGTATTCTCACCGGCACAGGCAATCCTTCCGGCAAAGAATCATTCCTTATTTGTTTCTCCGTTCATTGGCTGGAAAGAGGCAAACGGAGAGGACTGTAAGGCTTACATCCAGGCAATTTCCGATATCTATGATAACTATGGATACAAAGGAAAAACCCAGATCATCTGTGCAGCAATCAGAACTCCAAAACAGATCGTAGACTGTGCCGTGGCTGGTGCTGATATCATTACAACCGGTCTTGCGGTATACAAAGACAGCATCAAGCATGCTTATACAAATCAGGGACTGGAAACCTTCAGAAATGCATGGGATAACACCGTAACCGAGTAATCCCCAAAAAGGCGGAGCAGGCCGGATAGCAAACACTGTCCGGGAGATTCTCCGGGAAAGGAAAAGATCAAAATGAAGATCGGATTTATTGGACTTGGAATCATGGGCGAATCCATGAGCGAGAATATCATCAAAAAGCATGATGATCAGGTATATGTTTTTGATTTTGTAAAAGAAAAGGTAGCACTTCTTGAGAGCAAGGGCGGCATCGGGTGCAGCAGTTCCCTGGAACTGGCACAGAAATCCGATGTGATCATCTCCATGGTTCCAAAGTCAGAACACTCCATGGCTGTTTACAAGGAAGTGCTTCCGGCACTGGACGAAACCAAGCTCTGCATTGACATGAGCACGATCGACCCGTCTGTTTCGGTTGAAATTTCTAAGATGGTAAAGAAAACCGGTGCCCGGTTTGTGGATGCCCCGGTTGTAAAATCCAAACCGGCAGCCATCGCCGGAAAGCTTGGAATCTATATGGGCGGAGAGGAAGAGGATTGTGCGAAGGCAGAACCGATCCTTTCCTATATGGGAGAAAACATCATCCGCATGGGTGGAAATGGAAAAGGCCTTGTAATGAAGATCTGTCACAATGCACTGGTATCCCAGATCCAGAATGGTGTCAATGAGACTCTGACGCTGGCAGAAAGATACGGAATTGATATTGCAAGTTACACAACAGCAATTTCCTACGGCGGTGGCCAGAACTTCTATCTGGATTCCAAACATGCTCCGATTGAAAAGGAAGATTATACAACAGCATTTTCTGTAGAAAACATGTATAAGGATGTAAAGATCTGCATGAATATGGCAGAGGAATGCGGCATGAACCTTTCCGGAGAGGCAGCAGTGAAAGCTGTTTATGACGAGGCAATGGAGATGGGCTGTGCAAAAGAAGATTTCTGCGCAACGATCAAAGCGGTTCGAGAGATGCAGAAATAGAAAGTAGGAAGATCATGTTAAAACAGCTAAATGAAAAAAATGATATTAAGATTTTTAGCGTAAAGGATCCCTGTTTTGCAAGCTATGGAAGAGTGATCGAAGGGTTGGATTTTTCGGAGTTGACCCGGTATATGGAAGATCATACCACGATCCCTGAAAATGGAAACGTCTACACCGCATCCGTGTCTGAGATGGAAGATATTGCGATTGCAAAAGTGGTACAGGATCGGATCTATGGGGAGATGCCGATAGAGATTGGTTATTGCAATGGCAGAAATACCACATACAATGGATTTGAATACCATAAGGGAAGCGAGATCAACATTGCAGTGACCGATTTTATGCTGGTGCTGGGACATACCTGGGAGATTCAGCATAATACCTACAAAGTGGAAGATGCCAAGGTCTTCTTTGTCGAAAAAGGCACAGCGATCGAGATGTATCAGACCACCCTTCATCTTTCTCCCTGCAGAGTCTGTGATGAGGGATTTAAAGATATTGTGATCCTGCCAAGAGGAACCAACACACCACTTGAACACAAGGAGCAAGAACTTTGTAAGACGAATGAAGAACGACTGCTTCTTCAGAAAAATAAATGGGTGATCGCGCATCCGGACAGGGAACCTCTGATCCGTCAGGGAGCGTATCCGGGATTAGTCGGAGAAAATAAGGAACTTTTTTATTAAAAAGGAAACTGCTTAAAAAAGAAACCACGCAGACCGAAAGCGGAATACTGGGAATATTTCAATGCTTTCGGTTACGTGGAACTGAAAATAACAATTTTCTAGAATATTTTAGCACAAAATTTATATCAGGAGAATAGGTATATTAGACAAATCGGTAAAAATATTCTGGGGAAATGGAGGAAAAATGGAACATTTAGTATTTACGATGGTAACGTTCGTTTTCTTTACAGCACTGGTTGGAATCATTTCCGGAAAGATCGTAAGCGGAAGTGATGATCAGAAGACAGCAAAAGGTTACTTCCTTGCAGGAAACGGACTGGGGGGTACCTTTATCGCAGGTTCCATGTTACTGACAAACCTGTCAGCAGAAAACCTGGTAGGATTGTCGGGGCAATCTTATGCAGCGAATATGTCCGGTATGGCATGGGAAGCAACCGCAGTCATTGCAACCGTAGTAATGGCATTCGTGTTTCTGCCATTGTATTTGAGAAAGGGTTATACAACCCTTCCAGAGTTTATGGAAGAGCGTTATGGGATTGGTGTCAGAAGAATGGTTTCCATCCTCTTTCTAATCGGTTATCTTGTGATCGGAATTCCGGTTTGCCTGTACGCAGGAGCAATCGCATTTGAACAGATCTTCGGATTTTCAACGATCTTTGGGATCAGCGAAGGCTTGGCGCTTACCATCCTGATCGTTCTTGTCGGAATCATCGGAGCGCTCTATGCAGTACTTGGTGGAATGAGAGCGGTAGCAGTATCGGATACCATCAACGGTGTTCTGCTGGTTGTAGGTTCTCTTATGGTGGTTGTATTTGGCTTTGTCGCAGTAGGAAAATTAAGCGGCGGCGGATTTGTGGCTGGTGTTCTGGATGTGGTCAACAGTCAGCCGGAAAAACTGAATGCCATTGGCGGAAAGAATGATCCGGTTCCGTTTATGTGTATCTTTACCGGTATGCTGCTTGCAAACCTGTTCTACTGGGGCACCAACCAGGTGCTGATCCAGAGAGCTCTCGGTGCTAGAAACTTAAAAGAAGGACAAAAGGGTGTACTTCTCTCCGGATTCCTGAAAATGATGGTTCCGCTGCTCTTGGTCATTCCGGGCGTGATCGCGGCAAGACTGGTACCTGAACTTTCCAGCAAAGACTTTGCCTATCCAACCCTGGTCGCAAGATCGCTTCCGTGGCCGATCACCGGTCTGTTCTGTGCAGCACTGTTCGGATCGATCATTTCTACCTACAATTCGTTCCTGAATGCGGCAAGTACCGTATTTATGATCGATATTTATAAACCGGTCTTCAATCCGAATCTTTCTGAGGAAGCAACCGTGAAGCTGGCAAAGAACATTGGATGGGGATTTGCAGCATTTGCGATCATCTTTACCCCGTTTTTAGATGTGCTAAGCACAGGTCTTTATGACTTTGGACGAAGTTTCACTGGATTTTACAATATCCCGATCATCACGATGGTACTGATCGGAATGTTCTCGAAAACAGGATCAACACTGGGAGCGGTATGTGCAACGGCTTTCCATATCATGTTCTACGCATGCTATAAATTTATTTTCCCGGGAATTGATTCTCCGTTTACCAATGCAATATGCAGCATCAATTATATGAATATTTATGCAATTTCCTTTATCATCATGCTCATCATCATCTTTGTATGCAGCAAGATCTCTCCGAATACAAAGAAATTTGACAAGGGTACTCTTCGTACAGATGGTTATGATATGACACCATGGAAGCATAAAAATGCTTTTGCCGTGTGGCTGATCTCATTCCTTGTGTATGAATACTTTATCTTCTCACCGGCAGGAATCGCAACAGCAGACAAGAATGTTACAAGAATTGCGGTTATCACGGCAGTTCTGATCATCGAAACCATAGTACTGATCCTGAAAGAAATGAAAAAACGTCAGGCGGCAGCGTAAAAGCTGCCTGCCAAAGGAGGTTTACACATGCAGATAAAAGTAAAGAATGAGGAATTTAGCCTTACAGCAAATGGAAAAGAAATCCTTGTCCACAAAAAAGACAGACCGATGCTCTATGTCGGAGTCGGCAAAGAAGATGTGGATATGTATCGCGGCAACTTTAAGATCAGTGATTACGTGACGGAGCGTTATCCGCTCGCCCTGACAGAGACGAAAGTTGTACCGGATGGTGTGGAACTGAATTTTGAAAACCGCATCCAGGTGAAAGTAAGATGTGAACATGATGTATGTATCCTGGATTTTGAACAGAATGATGACCGGATCAATCGTTTCTGGTTCCGGGTGGCTGCAGATAAGGATGAGAAATGCTATGGCTGTGGGGAACAGATGTCTTACTTTAACCTGCGTGGAAGAAACTTCCCGATCTGGACCTCTGAGCCCGGAGTTGGAAGAGATAAGACAACCTATGTGACCTGGCGTTCCGATGTGGAGAATAAGGCGGGCGGAGATTATTACAATACCAATTTCCCGCAGCCAACCTTCGTATCTACAAAGAAATATTACCTTCATGTAGATTCTACGGCATATGCGGATTTTGATTTTAAAAACAGCACTTTTCATGAACTGCAGATCTGGGAGGTTCCAAAACAGATCCGCATTGAGGCAGCAAAAGATTATCTGGAATTGGTTGAGAAACTGACCGCATATTTTGGAAGACAGCCGGAGCTTCCGGACTGGGTTTATAACGGCCTTGTCATCGGAGTTCAGGGCGGAAATGAAAGATCCTTTGGCCTGCTTGATAAGACAATGGAAAAAGGGATCAAGGTATCCGGTATCTGGTGCCAGGACTGGTGCGGAAAACGTGTGACCTCGTTTGGAAAGAGACTCCAGTGGGACTGGAAATATCACAAAGAGATGTATCCGGATCTTCCGGAAAAGATAAAGGAAGTAAACAAAAAAGGTGTTCGCTTCCTTGGCTATGTCAACCCTTATCTGGTCAATGACGGAGAACTTTACAAAGAAGGAAAAGAAAAGGGATATTTTGCCACAAAATCCGATGGAAGTGATTATCTGGTAGATTTTGGCGAGTTCTACTGCGGCGTGGTTGACCTTACCAATCCGGAAGCGTTTGAATGGTTTAAAGACGTTATAAGAAAATATACTCTGGATATCGGAATCGACGGCTGGATGGCAGATTTCGGAGAATATCTCCCGACGGATGATATCTGTCTTTATAACCGGAAATCTCCTATGATCGAGCATAATCACTGGCCGGTGCTGTGGGCAAAATGCAATTATGAGGCAGTGAAGGAATCTGGAAAACTTGGCGATGTCGTATATTTCATGCGAGCAGGCGGTGCCGGAAGTCAGAAGTACTGCACCCTTCTCTGGGCAGGAGACCAGTCGGTAGACTTTACTATTCATGATGGCCTGGCATCTGTGATCTGCGGCGCACTCAGTGCCGGCATGATGGGCTGCGGCCTGACACACAGCGATATTGGAGGATATACATCTCTCTTTGATAATACAAGAACCAAAGAGCTGTTCCTTCGATGGGCAGAAATGGCAATGTTTACCCCATTTATGAGAACTCATGAGGGAAACCGACCGGATACCAATTTCCAGTATTATGACGACGAGGATACCATGGAGAAACTCGCAAGACTGGTTGATATTTATACCATGCTGGCTCCCTATACCAAAGAACTGGTAAAAGAAAATGCAAGGAGCGGCCATCCGGTACAGAGACCTTTATTCATGCATTATGAAAAGGATGAAAAAACATATGAGATCCAGTATGAATATCTGTTTGGAAAAGATATGCTGGTTGCCCCTGTTTATGAATCCGGAAAACATGAATGGGAAGTTTATCTACCGGAAGATGAGTGGATCCATCTCTGGACGGGAGAAGTGTATCAGGGCGGCACGTTTACTGTGGCTGCAGAGCTTGGATATACACCGGCATTTTACAGAAAAAACAGTCCCTATGCAGAACTGTTCTTAAAGATCAGAGAGAAATACGGAGTGAACTAAGTAAATGAATGACATTGCGTTTTATATCGTAATCTTATTGACAAATGTCATACAGGGAATTACAGGCTTTGCGGGGACCATCCTCGCAATGCCTCCAGGCCTGATGCTGGTAGGATATGACACAGCAAAACCGATCCTGAATCTTCTTGGGATCCTGGCCGGGGTCTATGTGTTTGTGACCCAGGGAAAGCATGTGAATTGGAAAGAACTGAAAAAGGTTGTCTGTATCATGGCTGTCGGGATCTTTTTTGGGTTTTTCCTGAAACATCTGCTTACTGGATATGACGGGGTTTTATATAAGGCTCTGGGGATCTTTGTTATTTTGCTGGCACTTCAGGGATATTTAAAATCTGTCCGGAAAACAGATCAGGAAGACAGCAAAGAAAACGCTGGGAAGAAAGATAAAATAAAAGCCCTGGCCTTGTTAGTTGGCTCCGGGATCGTTCATGGAATGTTTGTTTCCGGAGGTCCCCTGCTCATTGGATATTTGTCAAAAGCGATCAAAGAAAAGACCGGCTTTCGCGCTACGATCTCGACTATCTGGATCATTTTAAATACCATCATTCTGATCCAGGATATCAGTATAGGCATGTGGACACAAAAGCTGATCGTGACAGAACTGATTTCGATCCCGTTTATGATTGCCGGAATGGTGATCGGATCGGTGCTCGTAAAACGCATGAGTCAGGAAGTGTTTATGAAATTAACGTACATACTCTTGTTGATATCAGGAGTATTACTGATGTTCAAATAAGATTGGATATTTGAAAAAGAATTCGGAGGAAAATCGATATGAGAAAAGCGTTTATTTGTCCAACGAAATATGTACAGGGAGAAGATGAGATTTTAAATCTTGGATACTTTGTCCGGACTTACGGAGATTCGGCACTGCTGATCGCGCATCCGGATGATGCGAAAAGAGTCAAAGAAAAACTGGATCAAACAGCGAAAAAATTTGGTGTCACCTTTGTAGAGAGTGGATTTTGCGGAGAATGCTCCAGACAGGAGGTAGCCCGTCTGCAAAAGCTTGCCAGGGAGAAACAGTGCAAATGCACCATTGGTCTTGGCGGAGGAAAAGCGATCGACACGGCAAAATGTGTGGCAGAAGGGGAGGCACTGATCATTGTTCCGACCATTGCGGCAACCGATGCGCCGACTAGCCATTCCGCAGTACTCTATACACCGGATGGAGCGTTCGATGATTATGCTTACTTCAAACAGAGCCCGAGTGTGATCCTTATCGACACTTCTGTCATTGCGAAGGCTCCGACCCGTTTCCTTGTCTCCGGCATGGGGGATGCCTTATCAACCTATTTTGAGGCCAGGGCAAATGTCCGATCCTTTACAAAAGTAAATGCGGGGCTTCCGTGTGGTGTAAGAGAAGGCCTCTGTCCGGAGGCAAGGGGAACCAAGGCGGCCTTTGCACTGGCAAGTCTTTGTTACCAGTCTCTTCTTGAGGATGGTATAAAGGCAAAGGAGGCAAGTGACAACAACGTCGTAACTCCTGCCCTGGAAAATATCATTGAAACCAACATTCTTCTGTCGGGACTGGGATTTGAAAGCGGCGGTCTGGCAGCAGCGCATGCGATCCATGACGGGCTGACCATTCTTCCAGGAACGCATAAATACATGCATGGTGAGAAGGTGGCATTCGGAACCATCGCACAGCTGGTTCTGGAAAATGCACCGACAAAAGAACTGGAAGAGGTTTTGGAATTTTGCATGAAGCTTGGACTTCCGGTATGCCTTGCAGACATTGGAGTAACCGAGATATCCACAGAAGAGCTTCGCGCGGTGGCAGAGAAGGCCTGCATCCCGGAGGAATCCATCTATGCAATGCCATTTCCGGTAACGGTTGAGAGTGTAATGGCTGCCATCGCAGCAGCAGATGCCGCAGGAAAACATTTCAAAGAGCGCTATCAGGCGTAGACGGACGGAGGAATGTGTGATGAAGAAAATTATCAATCGTCCGGAAACAGTCGTTATTGAGATGTGCAACGGAATTGTCATGGCGCATCCGGAGCTGAAATTCAACCGAAAGTTTAAGGTGATCAGTAAAAAAGAGATCAATAAAAACAAAGTCAGCCTGATCAGCGGAGGCGGAAGCGGTCACGAACCGGCACATGCAGGATTTGTAGGAAAGGGTATGCTGGATGCAGCCGTATGCGGCGATGTGTTTGCATCTCCTTCCCAGATCCAGGTCTATCAGGCAATCCGCGAAACGGCAAGTGACAAGGGAACCCTTCTGATCATCAAAAACTACAGCGGCGACATGATGAACTTTAAGAATGCAGCCCATCTTGCCAAGGAAGATGGAATCCAGGTCGATTATGTAAAAGTAGATGATGACATCGCTGTTCAGGACAGCCTTTATACCGTAGGACGCCGCGGAGTTGCAGGAACTGTGCTGGTACACAAGGTTGCAGGTGCAGCTGCAGAAGCTGGTCTGTCTCTGGAAGAAGTAAAAAAAGCAGCAGAACATGCCGTAGAGCATGTAAAAAGTCTCGGATTTGCATTTACATCCTGTACAGTTCCGGCCAAAGGCACTCCGACCTTTGAAATCGGAGAAGAGGAGATGGAGTACGGAGTCGGCATCCACGGAGAGCCTGGAATCCGAAGAGAATCCGTGATCTGTGCAGACGCGCTGGCAGAGAGGATGACAGCTGCCCTGACAGCGGAACTGAAGGTAAAAACAGGAGATTCCGTCACCGTACTGGTAAATGGTTTTGGAAGCACCCCGCTTCAGGAGCTATATCTTTTGAACAATGCTGTATGCCGCGTGCTGGATGAAAAGCAAATTACGATCCACAGAACCTTTGTCGGAAATTATATGACGAGCATTGACATGCAGGGCGCATCCATTTCCCTGATGAAGATGGATGAGGAATTAAAACAGTATCTTGACCGGGAAAGCAAGGCACCGGCCTTTCATGTGGAATCCTGTCAGACAGAGATCCCTTATGTGAACCTGACTGAAGAGAGCGAGGAAAACAAGGAAGTCAGCTATGCCATGAGAGCGGAGGAAAGCTGGTCTGAGATTTCAGGTGAAACGATTTCTCTGGATAATATGAAGTATCTTGTAGATAAGATGAGCACCTGCATTATCGAAAACGAAGTGCCGTTTTGTGAACTCGATTCCCATGCAGGAGACGGAGATTTTGGAATGAGTGTTGCCAAAGGCTTCCGTCAGTTAAAGCGGGAATGGGATGAGATCATGGTAAAGGAAGCTTCGGATATTGGAACCTTCCTGAATGCATGCTCTATTGTCATTATGGAATATTGCGGAGGAGCTTCCGGACCGATCTGGGGGTCGGCATTCCGCGCAGCAGGAAAGCTGACCGCAGGAAAGGCAAAACTGGATATTTCAGAATTTGCCGGAATGATGCAGGCGGCGGTAAAAGGAATCCAGGCAACCGGAGAACGATCCTTTGGCCGTGGAGCCGTTGTGGGAGACAAGACCCTGATCGATGCGCTGGTGCCTTGTGCAGATGCATGGACAGCCTGTGCAGAGAAAGAAAGCTCCTTCAAAGATGCATTGAAAGAAGCAGCAATGGCTGCTGTATCCGGTGCAAAGAAAACCGAAGAGATCGCAGCAAGAATGGGAAGAGCAGGAACGGTTGGAGACAGAAGCATTGGCTATCCGGATGCGGGAGCCTATGCGCTTGGCGTGATCTTTACAGAATTGTCTGCGGCTATGAAATAAATCAAAACAAAAAAGCAAATTGAAAGACTTGCATGAGTGTCAAAAGGAGGAAGAGTTATGTCAGAATTTCAGGTGGCCTATATTCCGGTGGGAGTTCCGACTTTTCACCTGGAAAGTGCACAGAAAGAATTTGAAAAATCCATAGAGCTGTTAAAAAATTTAACGGATGCGGTGGCAGTTCCGGATAAGATGCTCTTATCGATCCCGGATCTGAAAGCATTTCTGGATACGATCAACCCGTCACTGATCGTACTGCAGAATATCACCTTTGCCAACGCAGCTTATGCCAGTGAGGTCTTAAGAAGATTTTCGTGTCCGGTACTTTTATGGACTCTCAGGGAACCGGTAATCGACGGAGGAAGACTGCGGCTGAATTCCCTGACAGGAGCTTATTCAGCAGGCAATGCGCTTGCAGCATTCCGGAAGGGGAATTTTGAATATATTTTCGGAAGCCCGGAAGAAGAGCGGACAAGGGAAAAAATCCATGCCTGTATCAGTGCAGCGTGGCTGAAACACGAGATGAAATCCTTAAAGATTGCATCGGTAGGCCATACTCCGGAAGGCTTTGGCTTTGGACGTGCCATGGATCTGGATCTATTGAACGTATTTGGCGCATCTTTAGAATCGATCGAAGCCCGTGAGCTGATCGATATGGCCAAGGGTTATACGGATGAAGAATGCAAAGCTTATCTTTCACAGATGACAACCTGCACGGTTGGTATGGAAAAGACTCCGGATCAAAACAGAAAAGATTTCGCAAGGCTTTGCAAGGCCTATAAAGAATATGTGGAAAAAAACGGGATCGGAGCTTTATCTTCCCGCTGCTGGCCGGATTTCTTCACCGCATTCGGAACACCGGTCTGCGGAGTGCTTTCCATGTTAAATGATCTTGGAATTGCCGCAAGCTGCGAGGCAGATACCTATGGGGCACTTTCCATGTATATGGGCATGAAACTGACAGAATCCGCTGTTTTCTTTGGAGATCCGGTCTCCCTGGATGAAGCGGAAAATACCATCACCTTCTGGCACTGTGGAACAGCAGCATGCTCCATCGCAAGAGAAGACACAGGAGCCGTAATTGGAGTACATCCGAACCGGAAGATTGGACCGGTTATGGATTTTGGATGCAGGGCAGCAGATAAAGTAACGGTATTTCGGGTTGGAAGAAAAGCAGACGGCAGTTTCCGTTTCTTCCTTACAACAGGAAAAGCCCTGGACAAACCAAAGCAGTTTTTAGGCACTTCGATCGTGGTTCAGACAGAAGGCTCTTCCTATGAGATTGTAAACCGCAGCGTTACAGACGGATGGGAGCCGCATTTTGTAGTCATTTACGGAGATGTAAAAGAAGAATTAAAGATTCTCGGACATATGCTGGAAGTAGAGGTATGTGAATATTGATCGTGTTTTGACTGTTTTGTTGTGACCATTGCGTAAAAAAATTCAAAATGCTATACTGAGTTTAAATGCTTTTTTGGAGGTGGAGAGAATGGGCAAGCCAGGTATTTCACTGGAGAATGTAAAATATAATAATAAATCGGAGATCCTTAAGATGCTTCAGAAGAACGGAGCAATGTCCAGAAAAGATATTGCGGCTTGCATGGGACTCACACCGGCAGCAGTAACCATGCTGTGCAATGCAATGATCGAAGAACATATCATTGCAGAAAAAGGCGAACTTCAGGAAGAAAAACGCGCTGGCCGCAGAAAAGTGCTGGTAGATATTAATTATCAATGGAAAAGCATTGTTTCGGTCAGCATCGAGGCAGTTTATACCAGAATCACAGTGACGGACATGAAAGGGTGCAGCCGTGCGGGCGTAAAGATCAAGACGGATACCACGATCAGTCCGGATATGTTTCTGGAAAATCTGACAAAGGAGATCAAGATCCTTTTGTGGGAACAGGAGATCCAGCTTTCGGAAGTACTTGGAGTGGGTGTTTGCATTCCGGGTATTGTAAACCGCAAAAAGGGGATCAGTATCCAGGCATATGGAATCTGGAAGCAGGAAGTAGAAATAAAGAAGATCCTGGAGCAGTATATCCAGTGTCCTGTCATTGTAGAAAACAATGTAAAGGCCTTTGCGGAAGGAGAGATGCTTTACGGTGTCGGAAAATCCGGTGACAATATGTTGTTCCTTCGATGGGGACCCGGTGTCGGATCTGCGATCGTGATCGGAAACGAGCTGTATGAAGGCTTTCAGCACAAGGCGGCTGAAATCGGACATTATATTGTAGAACCAGACGGCATCGAGTGTCGCTGCGGACGAAGAGGATGCCTTGAGACCAGGGTATCGGTAGCCTCTCTGGCAGAAAGGATCAGGGGGCAGTATTCAAAGGAAAACACACCGGTACTTTACGAATTGACCGCGGGCGACAGCCAGAAGGTTACAAGAGATTTGATCACGGAATGGGCAGAGTCGGAGGAAGCAGACAACTATCTGACACGGATGGATCCGGTGGTGGCAGATATTATGGCCGGAGCCGTAGAACGGATTGCAAGGGTGGCGGTCAACGTGATGACCATCCTTGCTCCGGATCATACGATCGTTTTTGGACCGATGTTAGAGAATGATCAGATCTACCGTCTGTTTATGCAGTATTGCAAAAAATATGATGAACATTATACAGATGAATATATTCACAGATCAGAATTGAGCAAAAAGATCTCCTATATCGGAGGGACTGCGCTGATCGCAAGAACCTGCTTCTTTGAAAATGGAGGCACCACAAAGTCAAGTCAAACATCCTGAGCGATGTCTGCCCGGGAGGTTTTTGTGTAAAAAGAAACGGGGAGCTCCTACTCGATCACATAGCTTCAAAACAGAATTTCTTCAGCTTGTCATGCGCCCGGTTAGATGATAAAATCAAAGTACACTGGGTGCATGGCATCTTTGACTCTGGTAGTATGGCTTTTGGAGGAATTTTGGAAGAATGGCAATGACATTAAAACTTCCGGTTGGTATCGAAGATTTTAGAGAGATCCGCCAACAGGGTTTTTACTATGTTGATAAAACAAAGCTGATCGAACAACTTCTTGATCATTGGGGCAAGGTAAACCTTTTTACAAGGCCACGCCGTTTTGGAAAAACATTGAATATGAGCATGCTCCGCAGCTTTTTCGAAATCGGTACAGACCCGAAACTGTTTGATGGCCTTTCTGTTTCACAGAATGAACACTTCTGTAAAGAATACCTGGGGAAGTTTCCTGTTGTGTTTCTTACATTAAAGGGTGTGGAAGGAATTACATTTGAAGAAGCCAGACTGAGCCTTGCAGAACTGGTTGCAGCGGAAGCCAGACGATTTAAATTTCTGCTTGAAAGCTGTAAACTGGATGCTGATGATAAAGAACGATATCGTGAGCTCATTGCTTTAAATAAAGAGCACAATCCAGCCTCTTCCGTAAAACTAAGATTTTCGCTGAAAAATCTATCCGAGTTGCTGTATAAGCATTATGAGCAGAAGACGATCGTACTGATTGATGAATATGATGTACCGCTCGACAAAGCCTTTCAAAATGGATACTACAGAGAAATGGTATTGTTAATTCGTGGATTGTTAGGAGAAACGCTGAAGACGAACGAGTTTTTGCAATTTGCAGTTTTAACAGGGTGTCTGCGGGTATCAAAAGAAAGCATTTTTACTGGACTTAACAATTTTAAAATTCTTTCGATTACCGATGTTCGTTTTGATGAACAATTCGGATTTACAGAGAGTGAAGTGAAGACGTTGCTGAAGGCATATCATCTGGAGTCTCATTTGCCGGAGATGAAAGAATGGTATGACGGATATCATTTCGGTGATGCAGATATTTATTGCCCATGGGATGTGATCAATCATGTGGAACTGCTTTGCGAAGACGCAAAGGCACACCCAAAATGTTATTGGATCAACAGCAGCGGCAATTCTCTTGTAAAGCGTTTTATTTACCAGGCAAATAAAACAACGAGAGATGAGATTGAACGTTTGATCACCGGAGAACCAATCGAGAAGTTTATTCGCCTTGAACTGACTTATGATGAAATTGATCAGAGTATCGATAATATCTGGAGTGTGCTGTTTACAACAGGATACCTGACGCAGGCTGGAACGACAGAACAGGGAGCATATAAACTGATCATTCCTAATCAAGAAGTACGAGAGGTATATAAACTTCAGATACAAGAGTGGTTTGCTAAAAAACTGCGTGACAATACAAAACGGTTGACAGGTTTTTGGAATTCAATCGAGGAAGGGAACACGGAAGCAATAGAGCAATATTTGAATAAGACGCTTAGTAATTCAATCAGTGTTTTCGACACAAAGGCACCAGAGACAGAGAAAGAAAGTTCCTATCACACGCTTTTGCTTGGTCTATTAACGGGAAATACCGATTGGGTTGTTCGGTCAAATGTAGAGGCAGGAGAGGGATTTGCCGACATCATTATCGAACCGGAAGATCTGGATAAGGGGATTATTTTCGAACTGAAGTATGCAAGGGAAGCCTCTGGACTGGAGAAAGCATGTGAAAGAGCTATGAAACAGATCAAGGATCGAAGGTATTCTGAGTATTTAAAAAACGATGGACGTCACTATATGATGCTTTATGGTATTGCATTTTATAAAAAAAGATGTAAAGTGGTTGTAGAAACAAGGAAGGAAGCCTAGAAATGGCAGATGTAAGAAAACGCATTATTTTCCGGGGTCATGTGCAGGGGGTGGGCTTCCGCTATACCGCAAAATACCTTGCCCTGTCATTGGGGCTGACCGGTTGGGTACGCAATGAGTATGATGGAACTGTACTTCTGGAAATTCAGGGAAGCGAATATATGATCAACAAACTGCTGGTGGGATTGAACCACAATCAGTTCATTCGCATTGAGTGGATGGACACGGAAGAGATCCCGTTAGAGACAGAGGAGGAGAGTTTTTCGGTACGATAGGATTAGTCAGAATAGCCGTCCAAACCTGGTCAGAGGTTGGGCGGCTATTTTTATTTCTTTTCTGGCAGATATAAGGTAAAGACTGCCCCTCTGTTTTCTTCATTTTCTGCCGTGATCCTCCCGCCCATTCCGGCAACAGCTGCCCTTACGATCGCCAGGCCGATCCCAAAGTTTCCGCCCTTGCCCTTGTAGCAGCGCTCAAAAATGTGTGGAAGATCCTTGGGATCGATTCCCGGTCCATCGTCGGCGATTTGGATCTGTACTTCTTTGTTTTGACAGATTTGTGTGATCGTTACCTGACACTTTCCGTAACGCAGTGCATTCGATAGCAGATTATCCAGGACTTTTCCTGTCAGCATTTCGTCTGCCCATACAAGAATTTCTTCTTGATCCGAATGAAATGTCAGCCGGATTTTTCTTTGCATCGCCAGTCCATTCATCCGCTCCATAGATTGCCGGATCAATGCATTCACTTCCAGTGCTTTAAAATCCGGTCTTGTTGTTCCGTTTTCCAGTCTTGACAAGGTTAAAAGACTTTCCACCAGACCGGTCAGCCGCTGGCTCTCCTCCAGGATTGTATGAGCTGCCTGCTTTGCATCTGGAACAACCTCCATCTCAATGCCCTGGGCATATCCGCCAATGGACATCAGCGGGGTTCTCAGTTCATGGGAGACATTCTGGAAGAACGTTTTCTGCTGGGTATCGGACTGCGCAAGCTTGGCTGCCATCTGGTTCATGCTCAGCCGCAGGCTCTCGAGCTCTTCCAGATCAAAGGATTTTGCTATAGGCTCAAAATTCCCCTCACCAATGCGGTTTGCTTCGTTGCACAATCGCGCTAAGGGCTTTGTGATCCCAATTGTTACTACCCATAAAACTCCGGCTAAGACAAGACAGATTCCTCCGCTGGTTGCAAAGACCATCCAGGATGCCCGGTTTATCCAGGCATCAATCCGGTCAGTCGGGCAGTAGGTGACCATATAGTGAAATGCCCTGGAATTGACCGGAACCAGGTATAATTTTGCCAGATATTCTTCCTGACCATTTTTATGCAGGGTGGTTGTCAGCAATTTGTTCTCGTCGGTTAATTTCCAAAGACAGTTCACAGCCTGCTCTGACAGTTCCTTTACGCGTTCCTTTTCACTTTCCTCATAGGGATAGACTAATTTCTTTTCTTCCGTATAGACAAAAAACGCTGCATCCGTATTCATCTGCCGGATGAGGGCAGCGCCTTCCCGCACAAAGCTTGCAACCCGTTTTCTTGGCGAGTCCATCATTTCATCATGCATGGATTTTTCTATGATCGGGAGCAGATTTTTTTGTAAGGTGTCCAGTTCCTGTTCCGCTTCACCATATGCATATTTTTTAGCTGCCTGATGGAAGATCCAGCAGGAAACAGGCGGAACAAGAAGCAGCATGATCATGGTAGGGATCAGTATTCTGGTAAAAATCCGCTGCTTTTTCATGCTTCCTCCTCTTTCGTCAACCGGAATCCATACCCCCATACGGTGTCGACCTGCACTTGGCAATTCCGTTCTCTTAGCTTTTTCCTCAGCCGTTTTACCAGATCATCGGTTACTCGACTGTCATTTTGCCACTGGGTTTTCCATACATTTTCAAGAAGCTCTTTTCGACTGACAGCCCGCTCTTTATGCTCCATCAGATAGCTTAAAAAATCAAATTCTGCGGGAGTCAGGGGAAGTTCCTCACTGTTTAGAACGGCTCTTCGCAGCGCAGTGGACAGGCGAAGATTCCCAAACTCCAATTCGACCTCCCGGATTTCTTTTGTTTCTGTCTCTTTTCCTTTGCTGCTTCTTCGCAGCAATGCCTTTACTCTGGCAACCAGTTCCAAGGGCAGAAATGGTTTTACCAGGTAATCATCACTTCCCAGGGTCAGCCCTGTCACCCGATCCATGGGACTGTCTTTGGCTGAGACAATGATGATCGGAAGATCCGGATTTTTCTTTCGCAGCCCGGAACAGATGACAAGCCCATCCGTTCCGGGCATCATAATATCTAAGATCACAAGATCCGGCAGTGTTTCCCGACAGGCCGCTGCCAAGCTGTCTCCATCCGAAAACTTCTGTACCTGATACCCTTCCTGCTGCAAAAAGAGCGCGATCAGCTCCCGAATGTTTTTCTCATCATCTGCCAGATAGATCAACTGTGCCATCCTTATCACCTCAAGCGATTATCATTTTATTTCTAGCATAGCATTTTGACAAAAATCCGTAAAGCCCTGCCACAGTTTTGCCATGCTTAAAAGTGCTTGTTTATTACGGCTGTTCTCTTTATACTGTGAGCAGGAAAAAATTTTTCTCTTTCTGCAACATTTAGTCTGGCTCATCTGTATATAAGATGAAACGGAGAAAAACAGCCGTGAAAAATCAGAATACAGAGGAGAATGAAAAATATGAAGAAAAGAAAAAGTGTATACGGAATGATGATAGCCGCCCTGATGTCAGCAGCAGTCTCTGCAACGGCCTGCGGTGGGCAAAAGAGTAGCAGCGAGACCATGATGGTACAGACACAGCCCCATGATGATTCCAGGATATCGGACATGTCTGTATCTTCTAGGGCAGATCAGGAAGATATACAGAAGGTAGAGGAATTGTTTGATGGTTATGTGGGAATGGCAAATCCGTTTATGGATAATGAGACCTTAAAAGGAGCAGAAGAAAATGTCGGTTTTTCTATCCGGGTTCCGGATGAAATCGGTGGGGTTTCTGCCTCTGCATTTCGCAATTTAGGTCAAGAAATGCTGGAAGTCATTTATTATAAAGGTGATCAGGAAGTGGCCAGGATCCGCAAAAGCCTGAATCGTGAAGATAACAGCGGAAATTATGTGGACTATTCTGAAATTCAGAATGTAAAAATCGATATTTACGATGTAACATTGAAAGGAAACGATGGAAAGGTGGTTCTTGCCACCTGGAACGACGGAACATACGGCTATTCCATCTCTGTTGATGAGACGGGAGTGAGCATGGATGAGATGACAGCCCTTGTAAAGGCTGTGAGGTAAGTGCGTGTTACTGATATCGCGCATAAATCTAATTGTGTACGGGAGAAATGAGTATGGATTTTGTACTTTGGAAGAAACAAGCAGTTCTGGAAAGGCTGCTGTCCGGATTTTTTTGCCGCATTAGACGGATGGCTGCAAAAAAAGAGCAGACAAATAGATTTTATGGAGATGCAGCAGAGAAAGAGTCGCTCAGTATCTTTCATCGGAATGCGGAACGCCTTCTGGATACTTACGGTAATGCTGTTTTACGGATGGCATATTCCTATCTTCATAACATGAGTGATGCGGAGGATATTTTGCAAGAGACCCTGATCAAATATATGAGAGTACAGCCAAAACTGGATAGCTCAGAGCATGAAAAGGCCTGGCTTCTTCGGGTGGCATCAAACTTAAGCAAAAACCGGCTGGACTATAACCGTCTTAGGGAAACGGACGAATTGGAAGAAACGCTCATTGATCAGGAGAGAGAAGACCTTTCTTTTGTATGGGAGGCGGTGAAAAAACTACCAGATGCAACACGTGAAGTGATCCACCTCTTTTATTACGAAGGATATCCGACTGCCCAGATTGCACAAATATTAAATCGAAAAGAAAGTACCGTTCGGTCGGATCTTTTAAGAGGCAGAAAACGAATGAAGAACATTCTGAAGGAGGACTACGATTTTGAGTAAGAAATATAAAGAAATCATGGATCAGATTCAGGTGACGGATGCTATGAAACAGCGTATCCTTTGGAATGCAGAAAAAAAGATGAAAGAAAAAAGTTGGACTGTTCGTTATCTTCCTGCCGCAGCCTGTATTATGATGCTGATCGTAGGAGGCCTTACGATGCCGCAGCTTTTGGATCGTGGAAATAAACGATTGCCAGATCAAGCAGAAACAGAAGCAGAAGTAGTGCCCGGTGAGACTATGGAAGCTTTTGCAGAGTCAGGGACTTTCGGTGAACAGGAAGAACTTGGAGGCCAGACCGGTGCCCTGGTCGGAAACGGTATGGTAGAAATGACATCTCTTTCAGAACTTTCCCAGGCACTCGGGTTTTCTGTGCCGGAAGTAAAAAATCTTCCGTTTGAAGTGGCAGATACGGTATATATAAACGGCTGGAATGAATATGCCCAGATCGAATATCAAAATCAAAGTCAGACACAAACCGTGTTGTTTCGCAAAGCCAGGAAAACGGATGATATTTCCGGCGATTACAATTTCTATTCTGACGTAATAGAAATCATCGTAAATGAAGTGCCTGTGACTTTAAAGGGAAACGGTGGACAGTATCAGCTTGCTGTCTGGCAGGAGGACGGATTTTCCTATTCTCTTAGTTATGAACCGGGCGGAGAAGAAGATGCGTTTGCAGGGATGATTCAGAGTATCCAATAATTGATGCAACAGAATGGGTGAAAAAGGTTAGTTTGTTATGGTCAAAAATAAGAATTGGAGGATGTAATATAACTTATCGGAAGCTGCGAAGCAGGCTCAGATAAAAGGCGCGGTATTTGCGCCGTCCATCTGATTCTAGGGTTCGCGAAGCGGT